>NZ_JBIVVS010000039.1:0-58783 GCF_044768625.1 Kitasatospora sp. NPDC091207 | reverse complement strand
GACGCCAACACCAGGCCCGGACCAGCCACTACAAGAGACGAGGCCACAGCCCAAGAGCTGAAGCCTCATCACGGTAAGCACCGTTGCAGTACTAGGGCCGCGAGTCCTTGCGGCGGCGTCTGGTGTTTCGACGCCAAGTCACTAACATGAGTTGTCCTCATGTTTTTGGGGCCCATGTCTCTGTCCCACGCATTGCCATCGTGAGCAAGGAGTCAGGCCGTGCCGAACCGACTCGATCTCCCGGCGGGTTTCCGCTGGGGCGTATCCACCGCCGCCTACCAGATCGAGGGAGCCGTCGAGGAGGACGGGCGCGGCCCGTCCGTCTGGGACGTCTTCGCCGCCCGCCCCGGCGTGATCCGCGATGGTCACACGGGAGCGGTCGCCTGCGACCACTACCACCGCTATCCCGAGGACATCGCCCTGATGAAGGGCTTGGGGCTGGACGGTTACCGGTTCTCGATCGCCTGGCCCCGCGTGCAGCCCACCGGCGCCGGCCCGGTCAACCCCGCCGGACTCGCCTTCTACGACCGCCTGGTGGACGCTCTGCTGGCAGCGGGCATCACCCCCCTGCCCACGCTCTTCCACTGGGACCTGCCGCAGGGCCTGGAAGCTCCATCGACCAGCGGCTCCGCCGCGGGCGGCGGCTGGCTGAACCGTGACACCGCGTACCGCTTCGCCGAGTACGCCGCGATCGTCGCCGACCGCCTGGATGACCGGATCTCCACCTGGATCACGCTCAACGAGCCCTTCGTGCACATGGTCTACGGCTACGCCCTCGGCATCCATGCGCCCGGCCGCGCCCTGATGCTCGACGCCCTGCCGGCCGCCCACCACCAACTCCTCGGGCACGGTCTCGCTGCCGCCGTGCTGCGTGAGCGCGGCCTGGAGGTGATGATCGCCAACAACCTCACCCCGGTATGGCCCGCCTCCTCCTCCGACGCCGACCTCGCCGCCGCCGACGCCTACGACGCCCTCCACAACCGCCTGTTCACCGACCCGCTGCTCCTCGGCCGCTACCCCGACCTCTCCGCCTACGGCGTCGGCCCCGACCTCGGCGGCTGCGTCCACGACGGCGACCTCAAGCTCATCTCCGCCACCCCGCTCGACGGCCTCGGCGTCAACTACTACAACCCCACCCGCATCGCCGCCCCCACCGACCCCGGCCTCCCCTTCGCCGAGGCCCCCATCGACGGCGTCCCCCGCACCGCATTCGACTGGCCCGTCGTCCCCGACGGCCTGCGCGAACTCCTCGTCGGTCTGCGTGATCGGTACGGCGCCGCCCTCCCGCCGATCACCATCACCGAGAACGGCTGCTCGACGACCGCGGCCGTCGACGACCAGCCCCGCATCGACTACCTCGCCGGCCACCTCGACGCCCTCGCCGAGGCCGTCGCCCAAGGCGTCGACGTCCGCGGCTACTACACCTGGTCACTGATCGATAACCTAGAGTGGTCGGAGGGGTTCAATCAAAAGTTCGGCTTGGTGTGCGTCGACTTCGAGACGCAGCGCCGCACGCCGAGGGCCTCGTATGGCTGGTACCGGGAGCTGATCGCTGCCCATCGGGGGCGATTCGCGAAGTAGGCGCCCCGACTGTTGCCTCAACTTCCTTGTCAAATCGCATACTTGGAAAATGTGGTGACTTAGAGTTAAGACTTCGCTATAATGACAGCCTGTTCGACGGGCTGAGGGGTTCCATCAAAGGTTCGGCCTGCTGCACGTCGACTTCGAGACGCAGGTGCGTACGCCGAGGGCCTCGTACGCCTGGTACCGGGAGCTGGTCACTGCCCATCGGGAGCGACTCGCGAAGTAGGCTCCCGGGCTGTCGCCTTCACCCCCCTTGTCAGGTCGCATACTTGGAAGGGATGGTGACTTGGTTGATGTCCGATCGGCGTGGATGCAGGCTCTCCTTGGTCATGCCCGAGAGGTCCTCCGGATGGAGCGGCCCGCGGGAGCTGCGGCCTGAGTAACAAGCAAAAGAACGGGGAGCTCGACAAGTTCGGATCCCGCTGCCGCTGTTCTGCTGCGGGCCGGTCGCGCAGGGCCGGGCGCTTGCGACTCGGGGCGCGCGCCAGCGCGATCTCGATGTTTGAAAGCCGAGAGACGCTGCTGTACTGGCCGATTCTCCTGCGGATGAGCTCGAGGCCGTGTGAGGATGGGCGGCGTGCCGCCAGCTCCCGAGCTCCGCCGTTGGCTCTCCAGTCAGCCGCCGGACGCCCTTCAGCACCTGCTCGCCTTCCTCGCCGTCGTGCACGGCCAGCCCTTCGGCTACAAGGGCGAATCGACCCGACATACCCGCGCGAGTGCCGCAGGTGTGCGCTCCTGGGTCGCAAAGGCTCCTGCGGATCTGCTCTTGCGTGTCGCCGAGGTCGGGCACGAGGTGGCCGACCAGATGGCACGTCAGCAAGGCTTCGTGAAGCAGGGCCTACATGGCGCGGACACCGACTGCCTGAGAGCGGCGTTGACGAGCCTGCCGCCGTCCCTCGCCTGCCTCGCCCTCCACTGGTATGTGCTGACCGACGAGAGCACGCCCGAACGCGACCATGTCCTGGTGCAATGGGACGTTCTGTGGGAGGCCGCTGCCACTGCAGCGGATTGGCCCGAGCCGAAACGCCCCCGCCGCGCGAGCAGAGTGGAGACGCGCGCGTCCGGCACGGCCTCGCATGCGGCCCGATGCGACGACCCGCCTAGCGTGCGATCCGAAGTTGTAGACGTAGACAGGGAGAGCTTGATGTCTGGCGACCTGGCGGAGAAGCTCGAAGCCGCTGCGCACCGCCTTCGTAGGGAAGGCGAGGTACTGGCTGGGCGGCTGGAGAGCCTGGCGGCGGATGTCCGCAGAGGAGTGGGGCGGCGGGACACCGACCTGTCTGCAGCAGTGGACGCCTGGTTCGGTCGGCGGGAGGATACGGCGGAGTTGGCGCTCGGACTTGGCAGCGACGTCCGGTGGGCAACTGCGCAGACCCATGATGACCTCGACCGGATCCTGGCGGACGTCCGCTCGGCGAAGGCCGGGGAGGAGATCGCGACGGCCGTGGCCGAGCGCGAGGTACTTGTTGCGATGCTGGGCACGGTGAGTTATCCGGGTGTGCTGAGTGCGCTGCAGGTGGAGCTTGACGCCATCGACGCCCGGCTCCAGGAGCTGCAGTCGATCGATGGACGGGGGCTCGTGCCCCGCCCGGTCCACGCCCCCCGGTCGGAGGTGTCCGCGGAGCCGGGCGCGACGGGCGGCGCTTCTGGCGAGGAGCTGTCCTCCCAGGCGGGTGCAGATGCCATCCCCGCCGCAGTCGAGGGAGAAACGCAGCCGCCGGAGAAGACCTTCGAGGCGCCCGCGCAGCTCCTGGACACCCTCGACACGCCGGTCTCCGAGCGGGGTCAGGGAGCCCAGGAAGCCATACCGGCAGAGCCTGCGGCGGGCGAGAGAGCGACCGAGCCCGAGCTGGCGCCGGCCAACGCGATCCCCGCGCCAGTGGGGTCGGCTGCGGCCTCGCGGACCGCGGACGAGTCGAACGGCCGCACCAGGCCCGCCACATCCAAGATCAAGCAACCATCGAGCCCGTCAAGGCAGTTGGTCGAGCCGCGAGCCGCCCACTCGCTCGGCATCCCGAAGCAGGCATCGGTCGAAGCGGAGTCGGAGGCCGCCGAGGCGGTCGAGGAGCCGGTGACAGTCGAGCCGACCGACGTCTGGACGCGGACCGGCGACGGCTCCTCCCCGGTCGAGCAGATGGTCGCCGAGGGCAGGCTGGCCGAGGCGTACTGGCTGACCCGGGCCGCGCGGGAGCGCCAGGAGCGGTGCCAGTCTCTGGCCTTCGCCACATCGGCGTTCGGCTTGGCCCCTGGGCAGCAGGCAGCGATCACCCTGCAGGTCAGCGTCGAGGGCAAAGCGCTGCCGAGCGCAGAGGATCGGGACGGCTACCTCATCGCCCTGGCCGCCGCGGTGCGCAGCGGATTGCAGGCGGGCTGGGCGCTGCCGATCGTCAACGACTTCGCCCAGCTCCCCGGGCTGCCCGAGGTCTGGAACGAGCTCTTCCGGACGTTGGCACTGGAAATCCGTAAGGGGGTTCCCGTCCAGCCGGGCGACGAGGTCCGGCTCGGGCAGGACGACACCGTGGACCCGGCGGATCTGCGCGATCGGGCGGTGGCCCTCAAGACGCGTCTGGGGACCAGCAAGACGGCGTACCAGCTCGCGTCGCGGGTGCTCCAGACCCTGCTCAAGGACGACGCGGAACTCGGGCACACCCTCAACTTGGTCGCGGCGTGGTCGGTCGGCGGTGCCACCGCCGAGCAACTCCGTCAGGACCTGGAGGACACCTACGGGGAAGATGACGCGATCGATCGGATCATCAAGGAGACGACGCGCCGGGTCAGTTCTCCCAACCAGCGGAAGACCAAGATCATTGCCACGGCTCTGGACCAACTGCGGGGGCGCATCGGGGAGGTGACGGCGCTGCTGCGTGAGGCAGTTCAGGTCGCCGAGCTGCCGCCCCGCAGCGACAACCGCCGACTTGGTAGCGAGCTGGTCGCCGCGCTCCGGGCGGCGCGACAGGCGGCACTGCTTCCGGGCCCTGGTGGCGAAGCGGTCCGACTGCTGCTCGACTGGATCGGCACCGGAGCCTCCAGGGGAGTCACGCGGGCCCTGCACGGTCTGCCCGGCACCGACGCGCTGCTCGGGCTGCCGCGCCTGGCCTGGACCGTGGCGGCGGACGGCCAGGACGCGCCGGACCTCGCCGCGCCGGACGCCCTGGACGCCCTGCTGGAGTTCCTGAATCCGGCCGATCCGGGGAAGGCGTTCGCCGCTCACATCGACCGCGGTGACCTGCACATCGCCGGGCGGCTCCTCGACCTTGCGGTAGCGGGCCGGTTGGGTGCCGTCTCCGCGCTTGAGGTGAACCAGCCGGACGTGTGGCGGCGTCGGCTCGGTGACGCCGAGGCCCAGTGGCGCCTCAAGGTCGAGACGGCCCTGCGCCAGGCCGATGACCTCTTCGCACAGGTCCGCCTGCAGAACCTGCTCACCCCCGAGCAGGAGAGCCATCTGGCGGCCCAACTCCTCGACCTCAAGACCTCAGACCGGAGCCTTCGGTTCCGCCGTCTGCTGGAGCGGGTGCGGGACGTTGTCGCCCAACTGGACGACAGGATGTCGGAGAAGACGGACCAACTGCGCGAGCAACTGGTCGAACTGAACCTGGAGGAGGCGGACCTTGCCCGGGTCAGCGCTCTGATCGACCGTGGCGACGTCGCCACCGCGGAGGAGTTGCTCTCCTTCGCCCGCAAGGGCGACCGCATCCCGGAACAGGTCGCCGAGACCGGCACCGAGCTGGCGGCCTTCCTTGAGGGTGTCCGTCACCCGCAGTCGCCCAAGGCCAGCAGCACCGGAGTCGACGCGCGCTGGTGGTTCGACCACTACGCACGCGGGCGTTCCGGTGAGGCGGAGACCGATGCGGTCACGGTCGCCTTGGAGGCCTGGGAGTCGCTGGGGCGGCTGAACGAGCGCCGCAACTCCTTCCAGAAGCACGTTCCCAGCGTGCTGCGGATGCTCGGCCTGAGCGTCAAGGGACCGGTCCGGCTGGTGGACCAGGACCGCAAGGACTGGCAGGTGATGACGCTCTCGATCACCGCGGAGATAAGCGACAACGTCCCGGGCTATGTGTCCCGGATCGGCTCCCGGGCCAAGGGCAACTACCGGGTCCTCATCGTCGGCACCGAGGAGCTCGGCCCGGACGCATTGCTGCGTCACCTGCCCGAGTCCGCGCTCGGGGCCAACATCATCCTCTACCTTCAACCGCTCGGCATCGGCGGGCGCCGGCGCCTCGCCCAGGCCTCCCACCAGAAGCCGCAGCAGGCGATCGTCGTCGATCCGGCGGTGTTCGGCTGGATCGCCGCCGGCGAGGCCCGATCCTTCCGCGCGGTCCAGCGGGTGACGTTGCCGTGGGCCGCGTACCGGCCGTACGAGCCGTTCCAGGCCGGCCAGGTGGCTGCGGAGGTGTTCAAGGGTCGTGATGACGAGAAACGTACGATCATGGCCCGCGAGGGCGGCCTCTTCCTCTACGGTGGCCGGCAGTTGGGCAAGTCCTCGCTGCTCCAGCAGGTGGCCGACAGCTTCCGGGCGGGGCACGGCGGCAACCAGGTCGCGGTCTACACGGATCTGCGGTTCGCCGAGATCGGGCTCAGCCGGCTCCCTCAGGAGATCTGGAGCGTACTGGCTCAGCAGCTGACGGACGCCGGGGTACTCGACCGCAGCGGCTCGGAGCACGCCACCGCCACTGCCATCGGCGCCCAGGTCCAGCAGTGGCTGAACGAGAGCGAGGAGCGCCGCATCCTCTTCCTCGCCGACGAGGCGGACGCGTTCCTCAACGCGGATGCCCGGCCGGTCGAGACGGCGGGAGCCCAGTCGACCTTCCGGACCCTCACCGGTCTGATGAAGCTGATGGCCGACACCGAGCGCCGCTTCAAGATCGTGTTCGCGGGTCTGCACCAGGTGCAGCGCTACAACCGGCTCACCAACTCCATCACCGGGCACGGCGGTGAGCCGGTCCTGGTCGGGCCGCTGCGCGCGAAGGCCGCGATCAATCTGGTCGTCGAACCACTGGCCGCGGCCGGGCTGTTCTTCGAGAATCCCGATCTGGTCTGGAGCATCCTGGCGCTGACCAACAACCAGGCCAACCTCGTCCAGATCGTCTGCGAGGGACTGGTCGAGGAGATGCAGGGCCGCGCCCTGTCCACGGAGGGCGGGCGCCCCCGGATCACCAACGCCGACGTGCAGAAGGTCGTCGCGTCCGGAGGGATCCGGGACAAGATCCGCGACCGGCTCCGCCTGACCATCGATCTGGAGGACCGGTACCGGGTCCTGACGCTGATCCTTGCCCTGCGCAGCCTCACGGACGGCTACGCCCGCGGCTACACGCCTCACGAGCTGCAGGAGGAGGCGCACCGGGTGTGGCCGGACGGATTCCCCGAGCAGAACGGCGTGGACGAGGTCCGGACCGACCTGGTGGAGATGGAGGGCCTCGGACTGGTCCTCCCGCTCCCGGGCCGGAGCAACAGCTTCGTCATGCGCAGCCCGAACCTCGTCAACATGCTCGGCACCCGCGACGAGCTCAAAGCGGAGCTGCGCACCAGCGAGTTCACCCAGAAGTACGACTACAACCCGCGCGTCGCCCGCCGGTCCATCGGCCTCGACCACCGACGGGTCATGCGGATGAGCCCGCTGACGGACGAGCAGTGGCACGACGCGCTGTCCCGGCGCACGGCGGTGATCACGGCCTCGGCGGCGCTCGGTGCCGGTTCCCTGGCCAAGGCCGTGGAGCAGCACGTCGGACGAGAGTGTCAGGTCGTGTCCGTGGCGCCCGCGGAGCTGACCCAGGCGGTCACCAGGTGGGCCCGGGAGCGCTCGCCGCACCTGCTCTTCGTCGACCTTCAGGGCGTTTCCCCGGCGGACGTGTGGGCCGCCGTCGAGCGACTCGCCCTGTACGCCTCGGCGTCGGAGGAGGACGGCAAGGAGATCCCGCGCCGGCGCGCGTTGGCCGTCGTCGACCCGTTGACCGCGCTCGGCCCGGACTTCCCGGAGGTGTTCCGGGCACAGCCGCAACGCTGGAACGCGACCAGCCTGCGGGCCTGGCCGGAGCAGCCGTTCGTCTCGGTCCAGGAGCGTCGCAATCTGATCGAGGTGACCGGGGGCTGGCCGGCCTTCGTCGAGCAGGCCATCGCCCAGTACCTGCAGGGCGCTCCCCGGGAGAGGCTCTTCGACGCGGTGCGGGCCCGGACCGATGACCCCGATTTCGCCCGCAGCCACCTGCAGCGGGCCGGTCTCTCCGACCGCCGTGTCGAGCAGATGGCCGGCTGGGCTGACATGTTCAGCCTGGAGGAGCACCGACAGGGCAGGGCCCACGCCATCCCCCAGGACCTGGCCGTCGTGCTCGACGACGACCTGGACGAGGCCGAGGCACTGCTGGCGGATCTGGAGGCGCTCGGGGTTCTCGACGACGACGGCGAGGTCCTCACCGTGGACAGCGTCACCTTCCGGGCGCTCAAGACCGTGGCCCGTGCACAGGGCGGGCCGGTGTGACCGAGCTCATCGATCCGGCCGGCGCGCTGTCTCCGGAGGCGGTCCGGTACCTGCCGGGCCCACGACGCCACTGTGCGGGGGTGCTTGCCGACCTGCGCGCCGGGCTGACCTGCGTCTGGCTGTTTCCGGACGCCGAGGTGGAGGCAAACCGGGCCGACCGAGCCGTGGAGGAGGTGATCCACGGCCTGGACGACGTCGTGGACGTTCCCGGCAAGGCGGCGGCCGTGCGCACGACTCCGGTCGCGGCCTTGCCGGAGCCGTGGGGCTCATGGGAGCCGCTCGGCAGCGGGGGCGAGTCGGTCGTTCACCACGTCGAGGACACCTTCGACATCGACGACGGCTTCGGAGGCTGGGACCCGTTCGGTGTCTTCGGCGGTGGGGGCTTCCACGCCTCCGCGGGTCCACAGCTCGCACCCACCGTCGACGCCCGGCTCGCCGATGGCCCGGACACGGACGTCGCCGCGCGCCTGGCCCGCAGTCTGGGCCTGGACGGGGACCTGGTATCGGAGCTGGTCGGCCACGGGGACGGCCGTGCACCCGTGCTCGTCGTCCGTGCCTGGACCGAGGCGAACCCGCACGCGGTCTCTCGGCTGCTACGTCGTTTCCAGGCGGCCGTGAAGGAGGCCGGACTCAAGCCGAGCGACCGTCCGCGGCTGCTGGTGGCCTCGCGCCTCCAGGACCTGGAGGCGGACACCATGGGCCTCCTCGACGGAACGGTGACCAGGCCGCACTGGTGGTGGGGGGTTTGGAATCACCTCGACACGGCCACCGTGGTGGCCGATGCGATTCCGCATGCGGGCTTCGGGCAGGCCCACAACCGCATGACGCCGACCAAGCTCATCCGGCACGCCCTGCGCCGCGAGACCGTGGTCCAGACGGCCGGGCCTGATCTGGGACTGGCGGTGGAGCTGGCCAAGGTCTGGAACGGCAGGACCGATGACCTGGCTTCCGCCCTGCGTGAGTGCTGCCACGCGGACGACGCCGTAGCACGGGGCTCCCAGGGGCGGGGTACGCCCGGAGCGGCGTACGCGCCGCTCCCCGAGAACGGCCTGCGCGAGGCGTGGTCGGCCGGGCTGGTCGACAGCTGGGAGGGGCAGATCCGTCACAGCCCCCGCGCCGGTGCGGGGAGATCGGGTGGCACGGAACTCGACAAGCTGGTCTGGCAGGCTCAGAACCGCGTTCTCCTGCCCCTCATCGACGACGCCCGCGTCGGCTTCGTCGAGCTGCTTCCGCGCATAGCGGTGCGCGGCGTCACCCGACTCGTCGACACCTACGTTCGACAGTCCCTGCGCGACGCCAACGGCGCATCGGCGGATCCGGCTTCCATGGAACTCGGCGAGCTCTACGACGCGGCGGTGCACCGGGACATCACCCTGACCGACGAGCAGTTCGGTCGGCTGTCGACGCTCCGGCGGGCACGCAACAAGCTCGCCCATCGCACGCCCGTCGACGACGCCCTGCTCCAGGATCTCCTGGACGCCCTCTCCGGCTTCTGACATCTGCGCTGACAGCCGGCCGCGGGGCCGGACGCTCGGATCACCGCAGTCGGGGGAGGACCGGTGACCGGGACGAGGTGGCCGGACCGGGGTGTCGGTGGGTCCGCGTACGGTGGTGACCACCGGGGACACGGGGGGCGAGGGGAGGACAGGCGTTGCGCAGGGTGCCGCCGGAGATGTTCCGGTTCACGACGGGGGAGAAGGCCGAGCTCTACGGTGCGATCCTCCAGGCCTTCGGTGCGGCCAACGAGCGGTTGGAGACCGCGCTCGGGTTGGACGACGTCCGCGCCCGGCTGCGGACGGTCGGCTGGCTCGACGCGATCCATGACGACGATCTCCAGGAGGCACTGCGGAAACTCAGGGAGTGGCAGCTGCTGGATGTCGTCCAGAACCACGCGGAGAACTACCGCACCGCCGAGGAGTACGAGCGCCGCAACCTCCAGTACTCACTGACCCGGCGCGGTGAGGCCGCGTTCGCCGGGGTCGAGCACGCCCTGTCCGTGCTCGCATCGACCGGTGCGCTCCAGACGGCGGTGCTGGAGGCGATCACGGACCGGCTCGACGAGCTGTACGTCCTGCTGGGGGACTCCGCCTCCTCGGACCGTCGGGTGTTCACCACGCTGCAGGAGCTGGAGGGCCACCTGGAAGCGCTGCTGGCCAACACCAAGGCGTTCAACGGTGAGTTGCAGCGCCTGCTGCGCGCCGAGGGCGCGGACCTGGCGACGTTTCGGGAGGTGAAGGCGGCGACGGTGGCCTATCTCCAGGAATTCCTCGTCAACCTCGATCAGCGGGGAAACGCGGTTGCCTCTGCCGTGGAGCGGGTCGAGGAGCGCGGGGTGAACCTGCTGCACGCGCGGGCACTGCAGGGCGCCGAGCTGCCGCCGGTCGCCGACGGCGATCCCGCGCCGGCCTGGCTGGAACGACGCCGGGCGCGTTGGGAGGGGCTTCAGGCCTGGTTCCGGCCGGCGGACGGGTCGCGACCCCGCGTGGAACAGCTGCACGACGTGGCACGGCGGGCGATCGTGACGCTCCTGCGGGTCCTCGACCGGATCACCGAATCACGGCGCCGCTCGTCCAGCGCCGTCCAGGACTTCCGGGAGCTGGCCCGCTGGTTCGCCGCGGCGCCCGGTGAGGACGACCTCCACCGCCTGTGGTCGGCCGCCTTCGGTCTCGGCCCGGCCCGCCACGCCCATCTCGCGCACCCCGATCCGGAGTTGGTTCCCTCGTCGGACAGCTGGGCCGTGGCCCCGCCGGTGGAGGTGTCGGCCCTGTTGCGCACCAGCGGCCGCACCGAGCGGTTCACGCGCACCGGCAAGGTGCGCGACATCGGGGGCCTCAAGGCGTCCCGGGCCGAGCGGGCCCGGAAGGAGCGCGCCGAACTCGAAGCCGCCTGGGACGTCCTGGGTACCGACGGTCCGGTGCGGCTCTCCGGCTTCGGAACGCTGGACCACGCCGTCTTCGAGCGGTTGCTCGACCTGCTCGGCCGGGCGCTGGCGGTACGACCGGACGCCGGCGGAGCGCGCCGGGCGGTCACCTCCGACGGTCGCGTCGAGGTCGTGCTCCGGCCGCTTCCCGACGGCGGGCGGTCCGTGCTGAGGACCTCGCGCGGTCGGCTGGAGGGGCCCGACTTCCTGGTGGAGATCCGCAGCCCGGGCGCCCTGCGGGCGGTCCAGCGTGAGGAGACCGCATGAGCGACCGGAGCGTGATCATCATTGGGAGGGGCGCATGAGCACCCTGGCCAACCAGCTGGTCCTGGCCGAGAAGCAGGACGTCGCCCGAGCCGTCAGACTGCTCCTCGGGCGGCCGCTGATCACCGAGCGCGGAGACCCGACCGCCTTCGAGCTGATCCGCCGCCGGCAGGACCCGCTGACGAAGTGGTTCGACTACCACTGCGGCTGGCAGCTGGTGGTGGAGCCACGCCTGGGATACGCGCGCCTGCTCAAGATCCGGGCGGTCCCCGACGCCTCGCGCCCCGCCCGCCGACTGCGGTCGGGCAGGGCTCCGTTCGACCGTCGCCGCTACACGCTACTGTGCGTCGTGGCGGCCGAGCTGCTCCCGGTCCCGGGGACCCCGGCCGGATCACCGAAGCCGACCGCGAGGCCCTGCACGCCTTCTTCCGTGGCCGCATCGAGGAGGCCAAGACCCGGAACACGGCGGCGACTTGGGAGGAACAGCTCGCCGAGGTCCTCGACTACACGGCCTGGCACCAGTTCGTCGTCAAGCTGGACCGCGCCAACGGCTCCGGGTGGCAACTGCTCACCAAGAAGCTCCACGGCGCGCTCTCGGGCGGCGAGAAGGCCATCGCCCTCCACCTACCGCTGTTCGCCGCCGTGGCCGCCCACTACGAGGCGGTGCCGGAGTCCCCGAGGCTGATCCTGCTCGACGAGGTCTTCGTCGGCGTCGACACCGTCAACCGCGGGCAGGTCTTCGGCCTCCTCGCTGCGCTCGACCTCGACCTGGTGCTCACCTCCGACCACGAGTGGTGCACCTACCGGGAGCTCTCCGGCATCGCCGTTCACCAGCTGATCACCGGAGGCGACGGCGACGACGCCGTCACCAGCGCCCGCTTCACCTGGACGGGTACCGACCTCCTGCCGGACGAACCGGACACGGACGAACCCGGCACGGACGAACCGGCATGACGGACCGCCACCCCCTCGACCTCCCCGAACTCCGACCCCTCTGGTCGGCCGTCCACGATCGTCTCTCGACCGGCCGCCCCGTCAGCCGGGTACGGTCCGGACCGCTCGACCAGGCCGGCCGGGAGGCGTTGGCCGACCTCCTCGGACTCGACCGGCTCCCTGCGGTCGAACCGACGATCCCCCTCGCGGTCCTCGACGGTGCCGTGCTGGACGCCTGCGGCCGACCCCTCCGGGACGTGGCGGCCGCGATCCTCGGCCCGATCCACGACCGGGCCGCCGAGCGAGGGCACCAGACCGGCCGGCGCGACGCCCTGTGGGGGTGGCTGGCCGGCCACGAGGTGGTCATGGCCCAGCCCGTTCTCCTGGAATGGGTCGGTCACCTGCGGGCCAACGGCCTCGTCGACGGCTCACCCGACCGGACCCGCGGCCTGCTGACCGCCGCGCTGACCGTCCTCGCCGCACTCCCAGCCGGTGGCGAGCCACTGCCGGTCCTCGCCGCCCGCCTCCTCGATGGTGACTCCCACGCGCTCGACGACGGGACTCGGCTGTCCTCCCTCGTCCTGCGCGCACTGGCGGTGCTGTACGGCACCGATGTGCCGGACGGCGCCGAGGGGCGCCGTGCGCTCTGGAGCCGGGCCGGGGTGGCCGACGACGAACTGTCCGCCACGGTGCTCGCCGTCGGTCTCCGCCCTGGGGGAGAAGGCCCGGTCGCCATGATCTCCCGCATCTGCGCCGGAGCCGGTCACCCCGTCAGTCTCACCCTCGCCCAACTGCGCTCACCCGGCGAATTCACCGGTCCCGCAGGAGTGGTGCACATCACCGAGAACCCCAGTGTGCTCGCCCTGGCTCTACGGCGCTTCGGCCGCCACTGCCCCCCGTTGGTCTGCACCTCCGGCTGGCCCAACACCGCCGTGATCCACCTGCTGCGTCGACTCGCCGAAGACGGCGCGTCCCTGCAGTACCACGGGGACTTCGACGGCGAGGGCATCCGCATCGCGGCCCACGTCCTCGCCAGGACCGGAGCCCTCCCATGGCGGTTGACATCCGACGACTACCGGGCCGCCGCGCCCCGGGTCCCCGCAGGCCCCGATCCGGGGCGTCTCACGCCCGCACCGTGGGACCGGACGCTCACCGACTCCATGGCCGAACTGCGAACCGCAGTGGTCGAGGAGGTGGTCGCCGACATCCTCCTCGAGGACCTGGCCGACCACCGGCCACGGATAGATTGACAGCTCGTTCGATGGGCCGAGGGGTTCAGTCAGAGGTTCGGCCTGGTGCACGTCGACTTCGAGACCCAGCGGCGCACACCCAAGGCGTCCTACACCTGGTACCGCGACCTGATTACCACTCATCGATCGAATTCTTCAACTTAGTTGGCCTCACGACGCTGCGGAATGGATGGCCGCTTGGCGGCAGTCGAGGGGCCATTGGGATGGCGCGGACCGCAGCAGCTGAGCCCGGCCTCAGGCAGAAGACAGGGTGTTCGACGAGTCCGTAGCCCGTCCCCAGTGGTTCAGCTACGGGCCCGACGCGGCTACTCGGGCCCGTGCAGCCCTGAGGATGCGAGATCCGCTCGTGCAATCCCGGAGGCCCGGCGCGGAGGGGCGCCTGGCCGTGGTGCCGCGCTGTACGGCAAGGTGGGGTCCATGGCAAGTGTGGCGAATCCTGCGGCTTGGCGCTCTGTCCGCGAGGCGGCCCTCTCGCAGGTGTCCTCGGAGAGTGAAGGGATCACGCTCTCGGTCCTGGGTACCCGCGCCCTTCTGCTGTACCGGATTGATGAAGGTGAGCATCGCAGGCGGGAAGCGGTCGGCGCCGAGCGGTTGGACAGCATCCCCGTATTGGAGCGCCTGCTCGGCCTTCCGGTCGACCTTCCCGTTCCGGTGGGCTCGCTCCCGCAGCGAGTAGAGGTTCCTGGCTTCCCACACGGAGCGGTCGAGTCGGACACGGAGCTGGTCACACGTCGAGCGGTCCGGCCGCTCGCCGTTGACCTCGCGGTTGTGCCGGCCACCGACTGGCGGCGGGGTCTCGAGCGTGCAGGCCGATTCGCACCGTTCTGCCGCCGAGCTGTCCTGCTCCGCCGGCCCCCGTGCGCGGGGCTGGACGAGATCTTGACGGAGGCCGCCTTCTACGGCATCGGCGTCTTCGTCCATGAGCGGGACGGGATCCGGATAGCCCTGCAACCCGAGGCGTACAGGCCACTGCGGCACACCGCAGCGGCCTGGCACTTCGTCGAGGAGCTGTACGGGCGACTTGGTTGAACCGCCCGCCTATCAGTCTGTGCCTGCCGAGGTCGAAGGTGTCGTCGCATTCAGGAGGGACCATCGCAGCAGTTGCGGCTGGACCCTGAATCCGTTCGGCTGCTGGATGGCGGCGTTGACGAGCGGATAGCGGTTCACGGCGGCACGGCAGCGTTCCTGCCACCACCGTTGACGGTCGGGCCCGGGCGCCAGGGTCTGCAACGTCTGCTGCCAGGACAACAGCACGGATGTGTTGTGCTGGGCTGCCGTTTTGGCGTCACGATTGCTCGGGAAGCTGTCCAGCGGCCGTCGTCCGCAGGCCGTGCACTCACAAACGGGTGCGAGCGTCGCCGCGAAGCGGCGTGCGAGGGTCTTTCCGAGGAACAGGGCCATCAACTCGGGGAACAGAACGGACGGGGAATCGGCGAATCCCGAGCTCTGCGTCGGCTCGCCGGGCGGCACGACGTGCCGGAGGCGCCCCGAAAGCCCGTAGCCGGCGAATGCCGCGCCCCCGGCGAGCGCGCCGAACGCCGCGAGATCGGCCCGCAGCAGGGCGGTGCCCGGTACCTGAGCCAGGACTCGGGTCAGGCCGGTGAGAGCGTCGGGGAAGCTCGCCAGCGGGTCCAACTGGCCGCCGAGCATGATGGCCTTGGATCCCGGTGCTGTGCTCAGTTCATCGATGAGACTGTCGACCAAGTCGGGCTGCAACCAGCCGACGTCGATCGGTAGCGCGAGCACGATTCGAGGATCCTCGCGCACGACCACCTCGCGCACAGCAGCCCGCACAGCGGCAGTGTCCCCGGCACGGAGGTACCCGGTTGGCGTGAGTGCCGCCGTCGCGCCGACGGCGAGCTGCTCCTGGACTGCCTGACCGAGCGGGTCGGCGGCGGGGAACTCACCGGTCCGCTGCAGGTAGGGCAGGCCTGCCGTCGCGATGCCGACCTCGTAGAACGCCGGGTCGGCAAGGAGCACGTCCTCATAGCCCTCCTCCCGTAGGTCCAGTGCCTTCCTGAGGGCCTTCGGCCCACCGATCACGAGCCCGCTCCGGCCGGTGTTGAGCTGGCCTCGCACCCACCCCACTCGCGTGGCGTCCACATGGACGAGCAGTCGGTCGGCGAGCAATTCCGGTTGGGTGAAACGAGCTTGGTCGATGAAACGGGACCCTCGGCGTCGGGAGGATCCGTGGGAACGGGAGCGCGGGACGGAGGAGTCGGGCATGGCCTCGCCTTCGAATTCGGCGGAAACACTCGACGACGTACTCGTGACTTCAGTGTACGGACCGGAGAGACGCCAGGCGGACAGAGGTGTTCGGCTGGTGGTTCGCTCCATATGACGTCAACTGCCGCACGCAGAAGTGAAATCCAGGATCCCATGTCGAAGAACTGGTACCTGATCGCGGCTCAGTGGGCTTGGCAGGAGGAGTAGCGGCGAGCTGCGACTCGAACGCCAGGCGGCGACCACGGAAGATTCACTATGGATCGCCGCCGACCAGTTCGTCGGTGCCCGAGGGGTATCTTCATGCTCAACTGGTGAGACCTGGCACGCCCGTTCCGGCCAAGATGCGCCATGCCGGGGTGCGGATGCTTCGGGTGACCGGTGCCGATTTTGCCCCGACTCCACCCGAAGGCAGTCCCACGAGAAGATCGCAGCGAGCCTGTGCGAGTCGCAGGTGGCGCGCCGGCTCCTCGTCGTTCTGTGGGCCTTCGTCGATGATCAGCACGACGTTCTCGTCATTCCCCGAGTCCTGGCCGCGTGTCGTGACCACGAAGTCGACGGTCGTCCCCCCGACAGGGGCGGAGCGCTCCAGAGCGTGGATGCCGTGGTCGTTGAGGTGGGCCTGGAGCCGGTCCGCGAGTTCAGTGTGTCGTGCGGACACTGGAGCCGGGGTAATGGGCACGTGATCGAGCGCAGCCGGCCTGGTGGTCCGGTCGCGGTTGACCGGGACCGACCGGTTCGCCAGCTCGGCCGGAAGCCCGGCGTGCTTTTGCCAGAAGGCACGGTGGCCAACCGTGATCAGCTGAGACCTGGCTCGGGTGATGGCAACGTTCCAGAGGTTCATCTGGCCCGCCACCCAGTGGATCGTGTTCTGCGGCGCGTTGTCGGTGGCGACGAGGGTGAGCACCATGACGTCGCGCTGGCCGCCCTGGAAGGCGTGCACCGTTCCGACCAGGACGCGGTCGTCGCGCAGTCTCCGCTCCAGGAGTTCCTTCTGTGCCCGGAAGGGAGTCACAACGCCGACGGTCGCATCGACAGGCAGGTGGCTCAGCAACTCGGACACCACCCGCTCGACAGCCGACACCTCCATGGTGTTGCACCAGGATCCCCCGCGCTGGCCGCGGGCGGAATCCCCGGTGGGCACATCGACCCACGACAGCACGGCCCCGGGACCGGGGCCCCCGGTCAGGTTCACAGCCGGTACCTGTTCCCGGATGTCGGTCAGCACCTTCAGCCGCCCCGCGTAGCAGTAGCCGTTCACGACATCCGCGATCTCGGGGTGGCAGCGGTAGTGCTCATCGAGTAGCAGCGCCGACGACGCACCTGAGCGGGCGGCGTCGTAAGAGGAATGCGTCCGGTAGGAGAGCCGGTGCTCCTCCAACCAGGCGGCGCTCAACCCAGCGCGCTCCCTGGCGGTTCTCTCCTGCTCGGGGGAGATCGAGGCGATGTGCCCCAGCTGCATCGGGTCGCCGATGATCAGCGCCCGCTTGGCGCGGAGCAGCAACGGGAAGATCGACGGGACGGAACACTGGCTGGCCTCGTCGATGATCACGAGGTCGAACAACTTGGGTGACCGCTCCAACTGGCGCACCGAGTGGGTACTGATGGCCCAACCCTTGAGGTGCCTCAGTAGTTGCCGCTGACTCTTCTGGAAGGACTTCCGCTGGCGAAGTGCCTGGAGTCGCTCGTTCATTGCCTCCCTCGCTGTACGGAGAGCTTCTGCGGACCTGGACTGTGAAGCCTCGGCCGACAGCGCGGACATCCTGCCGGCGAGCGTCAGCAAACCCGCTCCAGTGGTCTGGTCGTCCGTAGCCTCCAGTTCGGACAGAAGTCTCCTGAGCTCGACTTCAGTCATGGCGAAGTCGGCCAGCTGGCCGAGGTCTTCAGGCCCTCCGGGGCCAGATCTCGGCCACGGCGAGCCCGTGCCAGCGGTGGCCGCTTTGACGAAGGCGGCTGTTGCGCGCGATCGGCGCAAGCCAGGAGCAAACCATCGCGCCCGAAGAGCTCTGCGCGCCCTCTCCTCCCATCGTTGGAGGGCCTCGTCCTCGCTCATCCACGCGGCTGAGAGGACACTGTCGGGCACATCGAGCGTCTTTGCGTGTGACTCACGCAGGCGGAGGAGGTCCGTCAGCCGGAGCTCCCTCCGCACGTGTCGACCCATTGCGCGACGCTGGTCGCCGACTCGGGCAGCGGTCATGCGGAGTTCGCCCGTGACCGTGGCCGAACTCCGTCCGGGCGGCTGGGGGGTTTCGCGCAGGAGCCGCTCCAGCTTCGAGGCCTCCTCCTGCAGCGCCTTGGAGTTTCCGGTGCGGAACAACAACCCGGGTGCGATCGCCTCGCAACGGGTCGCGACAACGTTGACGGCTTCGTTGTTGGTGGAGGCCACGAGGACCGATTGCCCCGCCTGGACGCACGTCTCGACGAGTGCGGTCACCACCTCGCTCTTCCCGGTGCCCGGTGGACCAGTGGCAATGGTGACGGTGTTCCCCATGGCCGAGCGGATAACCGCTTCCTGGCTCTCGTTGCACGGGCCGGAGACCACCACGGTGACGGGCTCGCCGTCCGTGGAGCCGAGTTCGTGACCCGACAGCAGGGATTCCAGAGCCGTACCGGGGATCAAGTGCGGGTGGGTGGCCATGTACTCCAGGTTGTCCACGAGCCCCTGGGTCATCTGGTTGGAGCCCGATGCGACCAGCAGCATGGCGGTGTTGTGGGCACCGGGTCGAAGTGCAGTGACCACGCCCTCCCGACTCAGGGCGGAGACGTCCAAGGGTTCGAGCTCCGGCAGCCTGAGTTCTGTCAGCAGCTCGCGGATGGCCCGGAGCATCTGGGCCCCGTTGCCCTCCTGCCAGGCGGGCTGCCAGCGGGCAACGAGTTCCGCGGCTTCCTCGACGGTCATGAGCTGTGTGAGGAGACCGCTGTGCAAGGACGGCACACCGCTCGGCCGGAGCGTCGATCGTCCCTCCTCGTCCGGAGTCAGCTCCATTTGCTGGAGCAGGAGGGGTGCAACACGCACGGACAGCCGGCCGCGGTTGGCGCTGTCCTCGGTCGGTAGGGAGACCGCCGGGTACCCGTACCAGAACTCGTTCTCCCGGCCGTCGTGGCGATCCGGGATCCGGGGCGCGCGGAACGAGCGCTTCAGGCCGCTCTGGATCAGCTCCGGACCGGATCCGAGCAGGAAGTAACTGCTCCCCTCGCCGCCCTCACGCTGGGGGAGCATTTCCGAGGCCGTTTCGGCGGCGATGCAGCCGACGTAGTAACCGATGAGCCGCTGCCAGTCGATACCGGCACCCTCTTCGGTTGTCGCCCGGAGCCGCGCCTTGAGCAGGGAAGACGACGGGACGTCTCCGTGCGGTCGCTGCCCGGGCGCGGGCGGGAGGAAGACCGGCTGAGCCACTGAGCGGGCGAACGGGAGACTCCGCGTGGCCCGGATCGTGGACTTGGTGGGTCGTTGTTCCTCGGGCACTCCGTTGCGCGCCATCTGTTGGGTGAGGTAGGTGAAGAGGTCGTCCGGGCTGATCCACCCACTGTCCTTGATACGCCCGTTGCGCAGTCCTTCGACGATCTCACCTGTGAAGCGGGACGTCCCGAGCGTCGAACCGGGAGGTGCCATGGCCGAGGCGGCCTGAAGTGCGTCTGATGCAGTGATGAAGTACACCCCGGTCGGGTGTAGGAGGGTGCTGCGGGCAACACCCTCCAGCGGCTGCTCCTCTCCATCGGGGTCCGGCTGGGCCCCCTTGGCGGTCCACCCCTGGACCACGGAACCGCTGGAGCAGCAGTCCAGCAGGACGATCTTCGAGGCGGCCCGGCACTCCTGCAGGGTCCGTTCCAGGAATTCGGCGGAGACTGCGGTTCCAGGGAGGTTCGAACGATCGGAGTCGCGGGTGAGGAAGTAGAGCTGGTTGTCCTCCTCACAGAACTCCCCGTGGCCGCTGAAGTACACCAGTGCAGTCTCACTCTGCTGGCGTTCTGCTAGGAAGTCCTCGAGGGCGCGCAGCATTTCGGCCCGGGTGGGCTCGGCCACCACGGCGCACTCGTTGTACATCCCGATCTCCGTGCTCTCCAACACGGCGCGCATGTAGTGCAGGTCGGCTCGGACGGAGGGGAGGTCGTGGTAGGCGTCGCTCTCGTAGACCGAGACTCCGAGGAGGAGCGCATGGCGGTCGTTGTCCACGGGCGGGCTCAGCCTTCGGACTCGGCGGAGCCGTCCCGTTCCTCCGGGCCTGCGGAGCCCTCGGAGAGGAAGCGCTCCAGGAGGGCCGCGTCTTCCCGCGCCTGCCTGCCCGAGACCGTGAGCGTCGCACCGTCCGAACGCCGTGTGACGCTGATCGTGCGGTTGGGTACTCGGGCGAGCCAGGTCTGCACGATCGAGACGACGAGGGAGCCCCCGGAGATCAGTACACCAACCAACTCCGCCACCTCGGCGCCCTTGTCGGTACCGGCTGACGGCTGGGCGCCGGGAAGCAGGAGGGGAGCCTCGATCTCGTGAGCCGAGAGCGCTGCGGTCAGCTCGCGGGCCTCGCGCCGGGCGCGTAGCGGGTCGCTGTCCAAGAACTCGATCCGGTGTTCTGCTACCTGAAGCTCTTCCACGACTCCCCCTCGTAACAGCCTACGTGTCGATTCGCACGCGGAGTGACGAGCCTAGCCAGGACTATGCCTGTGGATCCGTCCTTTGGCGGAAAGGGGACGGTTCTTGACGTGAACGACTGGGGCGTACGGGCGCACGGAGGCGTTCAGCGAGTCCGCGGGTTGTGCGCCCTCTCTCGGCTCGCGCTGGGTCGCGCTGAGCCCAACGCGGGTCGCGGATGAGGAAGACGATCGTGGCGGCGTGGGCAGGGCTGGGGTGGAATCATGTGGAGCGCCAGCGAGAACGACGGATGGTTGAGCCTTGATGGGGGCTGTGAGTGGGGGACGGGCAACGGACCGCTCGCAAGCCGCGGGTAGTCCTCGCGGATGCCGAGCGACTCCACGCGGCCGCTCGCGCGGTCACTGAAGATCATCGGAGTGTAGTTACACAGGTGATCCAGGCCGCGGCCGCGCTGAGGGACCGCCTGGTTCGCGACGAACTGGAAGCCATCCCAGTAGGCCGGCTCAGGGATGTGACGGAGGGGCGCCTCAGGGTCGGCGCGTTGGAGGCCGCTGGGCTCGGGACCGTGCGGCAGGTCCTGGATGCCTCCGCCTACGCGCTCCAGCAGCTCCCGGGAATCGGTGCGCAGACGGCTGCCCAGACCATCGCCGCTGCACGCCGGATCGCCGAGGCGGCCGAGCAGACCGTGGCGATCCGGCTCGACATCGAGCACCGGGACCAGGCGAGCACGACGCTGGTCATCGCGCTCCAGCGGCTGGTCGTCGCCGGGCCCGAGGCTGCTCGTGCCAATGAGATCGCGCAGCGTGTCGTCGGTGAGGTTGCTGGCCTCATCTCTACTGCTCAGCCGGCCAGAGGAGCCATCCGTTCCCTGTTCGCCGGACGGCAGAGGAAGCAGGAAGCCCTCGCGGCGATCGATCAGCTCACGGCTCTTCTCGCGGAGTTGGAGGTGCAGACGACATCGATGCTCTTCGCCCAGACTTCTGCGGACCTCCTGCGTCCGCCGGCATCCGAGGTCGAGGCGTGGACGGACTTCGAGCACCACGCGGCCGAGTTCTACAGCATCCTTGGCGAGGTTGCCGGGTTCGCTCCGGCTGAGGTCAGCGCCTCCGAAGGCTTCCTCCCCGATGAACTGTCCGACGGGGTCCGGGCCGAGCCGTTGGACGACACACAGTGCAAGGTCTCGCTCCGCGGCTACCAGGCCTTCGGAGTCCGCTTCGCACTCAAGCAGAAGCGGGTGATCATCGGCGACGAAATGGGTCTGGGGAAGACCGTTCAGGCGATCGCTGCGATGGCGCACCTCCGAGCGCGCGGGAGCACGCACTTCCTCGTCGTCTGTCCGGCGAGCGTCCTCATCAACTGGACCCGGGAGATCGAGGCTCGAAGCATGCTGCGCGCCCACCGTTTCCACGGCCAGGACCGGGAACTGGCGCGTGCCGAGTGGCTCCGTGAAGGTGGCGTCGTGGTGGTGACGTTCGACGGCCTCCGCCAGCTGGAGGCCCCTCCGGAGCAAGCCGTCGGAATGGTCGTGGTCGACGAGGCCCATTACGTCAAGAACCCCAAGGCGCAGCGCTCCCGGGCGGTAGCCGCGTGGACCGACCGTGTCGAGAGGGTGCTCTTCCTCACCGGCACTCCGATGGAGAACCGGGTCGAGGAGTTCGGCAACCTGGTCAGCTACCTCCAGCCTGACCTGCTGCCTCGGATCCACAGCGGTTCGGCTGCCGCCGGACCGAAGGCGTTCCGGAAGGCGGTTGCTCCGGCCTACCTCCGCCGGAACCAGCAGGATGTCCTCACCGAACTTCCCGATGCCGTTCACGTCGACGAGTGGGAGGAGTTCACGCCTGCCGACTTCGCGGCGTACCGGGCGGCCGTCGCCGAAGGCAACTTCATGGCCATGCGCCGTGCGGCGTACGCGAATCCTGGGCAGTCGGCGAAGCTGCAGCGCCTC
The DNA here is from genome assembly GCF_044768625.1 of Kitasatospora sp. NPDC091207. Classification (NCBI taxonomy): domain Bacteria; kingdom Bacillati; phylum Actinomycetota; class Actinomycetes; order Kitasatosporales; family Streptomycetaceae; genus Kitasatospora; species Kitasatospora sp. NPDC091207. Next base: position 36,604 of record NZ_JBIVVS010000039.1, on the reverse strand, counting down.
CGGGAGCTCATCGAGGAGGCTGCCGGAAACGGGCGGAAGGTCGTTGTCTTCTCCTATTTCCGCGACGTTTTGGCGGTTGTCCAAGAAGCACTGAGCCAAAGGGCGTTCGGTCCGATCGACGGTAGCGTCCCGGCGGTTCGGCGCCAGGACGTGGTGGACCAGTTCGCCGCGGTGGTGGGCCACGCAGTGCTGCTGAGCCAGATCCAGGCCGGAGGTGTGGGGCTGAATATCCAGGCGGCTTCGGTCGTCATCCTGTGCGAGCCGCAGGTGAAGCCCACCATGGAGAGTCAGGCCGTGGGTCGGTCACAACGCATGGGACAGGTCCGGCGGGTCCAGGTGCACCGGTTGCTCGTCGCCGACAGCGTCGACCAGCGGATGCTGGAGATCCTGCGGGCGAAGGACCGGCTCTTCGACGAGTATGCGCGGCGAAGCGAGGTGGCGGAGTCGACGCCGGAGGCCGTGGACGTCTCGGAGCAGTCATTGGCGGTTCGGATCGTGGAGGAGGAACAGCTCCGCCTGGCTGCCCTGCCACTTGACTGAGCTCCGGGGTCGGCGCGGAGGCCGTTGTTGAGGTACGGCGCGCCGATCGATGTCATCGCCGTCTCCGAGAGGGTGACCATTACACCTCGACCGAGGTTGATCGGTGCATGGGAGACAGGGGCAATCGGACGGACGTTCCGCCGCCGAGGGATGCCAACGTCCGTCGGGTGATGCGGGCGCAGCGCAGCGTGGACACGGCTCCCGAACTCGCCCTCCGGCGGGCGCTGCACTCGATGGGCTTCCGGTACCGGGTGAACCTGCCCCTTCCCACGATGCGGCGCCGGAGGGCGGACAACACGTTCGTGCGCTGGCGCACGGCGGTATTCGTACAGGGGTGCTTCTGGCACGCCTGTCCCGAACACCGGCACGCGCCGAAGCACAATGCCGAGTGGTGGTGGCGGAAGCTCGACGACAACACGCGTCGTGACAGGGACACCGATGCCACCCTCCTCCGGCTTGGCTGGCACCCTCTGAGAGTGTGGGAGCACGAGGCCGTCGAGGACGCCGTCTACAAGGTGGTGGAGGTCCTTGCGTACCAGGGCCATCCACGCGCACGAGGGCTTCATCAAGGCTCCGGCGAAGCACCGAGTTGGAACGGGGCGCGCGGCGAGTTCGTGTGACGCCAACAACAATGATCGACCGATTTGTACAATGACAGGGTGTCTGACGGGCCGAGGGGTTCCATCAAAGGTTCGGCCTGGTGCACGTCGACTTCGGGACGCAGCGGCGCACCCCGAGGGCGTCGTATGCCTGGTACCGGGAACTGGTCACTGCCCACCGGGGGCGATACGCGCAGTAGGTGCCCCAGCTGTCGCCTCAACTCCACGGTCAGAGCGCACACTTGGACAGTTTGCTGACGTAGGGTCAAGGCTCTCCCGACATGACAGCCCGTTCGACGGGCTGAGGGCTACCCACAGCGCTTCAGCCCCGTCCGCCTCGACTTCACGACGCGGCGCCGCACGCCGAAGGTGTCGAGTGCGCGGGTGTCGCGACAGGAGGGTGGTGGCCTACCACACCACGGGGTGACTGTGCCGGGACTTCTCTCGAAGCCCCGGCGAGGCCGGCTCCGTGCACTTATGGTCACCGTCATGTCGCCACGCGTGGTGGGGCAGTGGTTCGGCACAGGGGAGGCCTGTTCATGGCCAACGAGTTCCAGCGGCGCAAGCTCCGTGGTGTGTTCGCCGCGTTCGACACGGACGGGGACGGCTGCCTGCGGCAGAACGACTTCGAGGCCCTGACGGAACGTTGGAGTCGCCTGCCGGCCGTCCGGCGGGACGCGGGGCTGAGGGGCAGGGTCGAGGCGCTCATGATGGGCTGGTGGGACCACCTGCTCACGGTCGCCGACACCAACCACGACGGCAAGGTCGACATGGGCGAGTTCCTGGCCCTCGTCGACCGGCTCCCCGTCCTGCGTGAGGTTGTCACGGCGACCGCCGACACGGTCTTCGACGCTGTGGACGAGAACGGCGACGGCCGCATCTCGCGCGCCGAGCACGGTCGCCTCGTCGACGTCTGGCACGGCCGGAGCGTGGAGACCGGCGATGTCTTCGGCCTCCTCGACCTGGACGGTGACGGCTATCTCAGCCGGTCCGAATTCGCCCTTCTGTGGGAGCAGTTCTGGATCAGCGGTGACCCGTCCGAGGCCGGCAATGTGATGTGCGGCCGCGTCCCGGAGCACTGACCGCGCCCCCGACGGGGGGCGACCGGAGGGTAAGCCGAGATGACAGCCTGTCCGACGGGCCGAGGGGCTCCCTCACAGGTTCGGCGTCGTCCGCGTCGGGTTCGGGACGTGGCGGTGCACGCCCAAGGCGTCGTATGCCTGGTGCCGCGACCTGATCGTCGCTCATCGGGCGTGACGGGCGCGGTGCTCCCGGTTCGCTGCGCCGGCCGTGACCTGGGGCTCGTCCGCATCGCCTTCGGTGTGTCATGGGTCCGTGTGCCGGAGGTCGGGCCCTGGAAGGCTTCGGGAATGGCGACGGCGCTGGTTCGGTGGGCGAGGTCCGGGAGCTGTCGTTGCGACAGGTCCGGGCCGGGACGAACGCGGTCGACGCGACCGCGCGGCGAGCGTCCGGGGTGTGATATCGGCCACACCGCTGCCCGTCGGGTCGCGGCCAACTGGCCGTCGCAGCGGCCGAATCCGCAGGTCACAGGCACAATCCGCTGCCCTGGACGATCTGGGGCCGCGCAAACGATCTGGCTACCCGGGGAGGATTGAGCCTAGCCTGCCCGCCATGTCCCAGAACACGAACATCCCCGGCTTCCCCGGGCAGCCGGCCGCTCCGGTCGGCGACTCCGCCAAGGTGCAGCGCCAGGTGCAGCGGCAGGCGGGCGTCGGACCGGTCGCCGGTGGCGGCGGCACCCTCTTCTCCGAGCCGGTCCTGGTGGTGAACCAGAAGGCCAAGCTGATCGAGCTGACCAACGAGTACGCGGTCTTCGACCAGCAGGGGGCCGCGCTGGGCTCGGTGGTCCAGGTCGGTCAGAGCGCGCTGCGCAAGGCCATCCGGCTGCTCACCTCCCTCGACCAGTACCTGACCCACAAGCTGGAGATCCGTGACGCGCAGGGCGTCCCGGTGCTGCTGCTGACCCGCCCGGCGAAGTTCATCAAGTCGCGGGTGGTCGTGCAGCGTCCGAACGGCCAGGAGGTCGGCCAGATCGTTCAGCAGAACGCCATCGGGAAGATCAATTTCGCGATGGAGGTCGGTGGGCAGAAGATCGGCGCCGTCAAGGCCGAGAACTGGCGGGCCTGGAACTTCTCCATCGTCGACGAGACGGACACCGAGGTCGCCCGGATCACCAAGACCTGGGAAGGCCTGGCGAAGACCATGTTCACCACGGCCGACAACTACGTGCTCCAGATCCACCGCCCGCTCGCCGACCCGCTGCTCAGCCTCGTCGTGGCGACCGCGCTGACCGTGGACACCGCACTGAAGCAGGACGCTCGCGGTCTCGGCTAGCGAAGGGGCGACCGGACCGGCTCCGGGGCCGAACCGCCCTACCGGCTGCACCGGGTGACGGTCTGACGAACAGCCGTGGCCCGGCTCCCCCTCGGCGGGGAGCCGGGCCGCGGTCATGTCGTTCAGAGCCGGCGCAGCGCACCTTCGGCCCGTAGGTCGGCGAGGGTGGGGTAGCCGTCGACGGCCATGATCAGGTCGGCCTCGGCGAGCAGCGAGCGCAGCACGTGCACGATGCCGTCGGTGCCGCCGACCGCCAGGCCGTAGGCGTACGGGCGGCCGACCCCGACGGCCGTGGCGCCGAGGGCGAGCGCCTTGACCACGTCGGCGCCGGTGCGGATCCCGGAGTCGAACAGGACGGGCAGGCCGTCGGCGGCCTCGACCACGCCGGGCAGGGCGTCGAGGGCGGGCAGCCCGCCGTTGGCCTGGCGGCCGCCGTGGTTGGAGCAGTAGACGCCGTCCACGCCGCCGTCCTTGGCCCGGCGGACGTCCTCCGGGGCGCAGATGCCCTTGAGGATGATCGGCAGGTCGGTGATCGACCTCAGCCAGGGCAGGTCGTCCCAGGTCAGCGGGTTGCCGAAGATGCCGATCCATTCACGGACGACGGCCCCGAGGTCCTCCTCGGGGGCCTTCGCGAGGCGGGCGCGGAAGACCGGGTCGGAGGTGTAGTTGGCCAGCGCGTGGCCGCGCAGCTGCGGGAGGTTTCCGGTGCTGAGGTCGCGCGGGCGCCAGCCGGTGAGCCAGGTGTCCAGGGTGATCACGATGCCTCGGAAGCCGGCGGCCTCCGCGCGGTGCACCAGGCTCTCCGCGAGCGCCCGGTCGGTCGGGGTGTAGAGCTGGAAGAAGCCGGGGGTGGCGCCGAATTCGGCGGCGACCTGCTCCATCGGGTCGACGGTCAGGGTGGAGGCGATCATCGGCACTCCGCTGCGTGCGGCGGCGCGGGCGGTGGCCAGATCGCCGTGGCCGTCCTGCGCGCACAGCCCGATCACCCCGACCGGGGCCATGAACAGGGGCGACGCCAGCTTCAGCCCGAACAGGTCGACCGACAGGTCCCGTCGGGCGGCGCCGACCATCATCCGCGGCACCAGGCCGTACCGTCCGAAGGCGGTGACGTTCGCCCGCTGGGTGGACTCGTCCCCGGCCCCGCCGGCCACGTAGGAGAGCACCGACGGCGGCAGCGCGGCCTGGGCGCGGGCCTCCAGCTCGGTGAAGGTCATCGGCATCGTCGGCACCACGCCCGACAGGCCGTTGAAGTAGATCTCGTTCTGGAAGTCCCCGAACTGCCCCTGGGGGTTCACGTCCATCACACGTCTCCGTTCGTCTGCCGGCGGCCGGCCCGGGGGTGGCCCCCGGTGCCGGGATCGCCACCGTTGACCAGATGCCCCGGATGGTCAACGGTCCCGACCGGCCGTACGGCTTCTACAGTCTCGATGAGGAGAACCCCGGCGCCTCCTTCACCGCGCCGGGGCGGGGCCGCCGACCGGGCCGGGGGGCGCAGGCGCAGGTCAGGGGCGGGGCGGTGGCGGGCGGGGGCGCCGGTGACCACGAGAATGGTGCGGACATTCCCCCGGAAGTACAGAGAAAGCGAACCCCCCACATGGATCTCGGCGTGCGCTGGAAGCTGCACGGTGACGGGCGTACGCCCGCACCTGGGGCGGTCGTCCGCCCCGACGAACGACTCTCCTGGCCCCGGACGGCGGGGCTCGGCGCCCAGCACGTGGTGGCCATGTTCGGTGCGAGCTTCGTGGCGCCCGTGCTGATGGGGCTCGACCCCAACCTGGCGATCATGATGTCCGGCGTCGCCACCGTCATCTTCCTGCTGGCGACCCGCGGCCGGGTCCCGAGCTACCTCGGCTGCTCGCTGTCCTTCGTCGGCGTGGCCGCGGTGATCCGGGCACAGGGCGGCACCAGCGCGACGGTCACCGGCGCCGTGTTCGTGGTGGGCGTGGCCCTGTTCCTGGTGGGCCTGGCGGTCCAGCGGTTCGGGGCGCGGATCATCCACGCCGCGATGCCGCCGATCGTCACCGGCGCCGTCGTCATGCTGATCGGCTTCAACCTCGCGCCCGTCACCGCCGCGACCTACTGGCCGCAGGACCAGTGGACGGCGCTGCTGGTGATGCTGTTCACCGGGCTGGCCGTGGTGTGCCTGCGCGGCTTCTGGTCACGCGTGGCGATCTTCCTCGGGCTGCTCTTCGGCTACGGGATCTCCTGGCTGTTCGACCGGGTCTTCGGGAAGATCCACTCGATGGACGCCGGCGGACACCTCACCGACCACTGGCGGCTGGACCTGTCGGGCGTCGGCAAGGCGGCCTGGGTGGGCCTGCCCGATTTCCACGGCCCGTCCTTCCAGTGGTCCGCGATCCTGGTGGCCCTGCCCGTGGTGATCGCGCTGGTCGCGGAGAACGCCGGGCACGTCAAGGCCGTGGGGGAGATGACCGGTCAGACGCTGGACGACAAGCTCGGCACCGCGATCTCCGCGGACGGCGTCGGCTCGATGCTCTCCACCGCGCTCGGCGGCCCGCCGAACACCACGTACTCGGAGAACATCGGCGTCATGGCCGCCACCCGGGTGTACTCCACCGCCGCCTACTGGGCCGCGGCCTGCTTCGCGCTGCTGTTCGGCATCTGCCCGAAGTTCGGCGCGGTGGTGGCCGCGATCCCCGGCGGGGTGCTGGGCGGCATCACCGTCATCCTGTACGGCATGATCGGCCTGCTCGGCGCGCAGATCTGGACCACGGCCCGCGTGGACCTGCGCAATCCGCTGAACCTGGTGCCGGCCGCGGCGGGCATCATCATCGGCATCGGCAACGTGACGATGAAGTTCACCGACACCTTCAGCCTCAGCGGCATCGCGCTGGGCACCCTGGTCGTCATCACCGGGTACCACGTGCTGCGGGCGCTGGCCCCCGCGCACCTCAAGACGCAGGAGCCGCTGCTGGACGAGGGCACCTCCTCCTACGACGCGGGCAGCGAGGACTCCGGGGGACCGGGCGGGGCGCAGCCGCGCACCCGGTAGCGGTCCGCGCCGGCGGTGAGGGCGCCCCGCCGGGCAGCCCTCGCCCGGTGCCCGGCCGACCGGTCGACGTGCCCGAAAGGGCCTCGATCGGTCGGCCCGCTTGGCCCGACGGGCCGTCAGGTGGTCGAATCGGTGCCTGCGTCCGGGCCGAACGGCCCGGACCTCGTCCGTTGCGGCCACTCATCCACCTGGGAGAGGCATGTCCCTTCTGCTCCACCACCGCAAGACCGTCCTCGGCGTCGTGGCCCTCACCACGCTCGCGATCTCCTGCGGCTCGGCGGTCGCCACCAGCTCCGCCGCCGTGACGGGCAAGGTCCTGTGGGCCCCGAGCACCAGTAAGGGCCCGTCCTCCTTCGCCGGCGTCCAGTGCGCGTCGGGCGGCTTCGGCGTCGTCAAGGACGCGGCCAAGGGCCGTGTGTGGCGGGCGTTCCAGAAGGCGGGGGAGGAGCGTTGCGAGACGCTCGGCCCGAACCTGAAGGAGGGCTCCACCTTCTACCTCGGCTGGTCGTCCAAGGTGGACATCAAGGACGCGAACAGCCGCTACGTCTTCCAGCTGAAGTGCTCGCCGAGCACCGACACGGCGAACCACCCGATCGAGATCGACGCGACGACCGGGCGCATCCGCCTCCAGGAGTGGGACACCCACCACGTCGCGCACACGCTGTGGACCGCGCCGACCACCAACAACACGTGGCACTCCTACGCGCTGAAGATCCGCCTGGGCCGCACCAGCGGCACCATCGACTTCTGGTTCGACGGCGTGAAGCAGACCTTCACCACCGGCTCGGGCACCTTCAAGGGCACCACCTGGGACGGCGACCGCAACTACCTCAAGTGGGGCTCCTACCACCCCTCCTCGGGGAACGCGACGAACACCTTCACCAGTCCGATCATGGCGACCACCCTGGAGGCGGCCACCGCCGGCTCGTGAGGGCCGGGTGACCGGCCGGGGCGAGTCCCGACCCGGCCGGCGCCGCACCCCGTCTCCTCGGCGGGTGGGCGCGCGGCTTCCCGCGCGCGGGCCGTAGCAGGCCGGGGCGACGGCGGAAAGCCCCCGTCGTCGCCGCCCGGACGCCTCGTTCGCGCGGATCCGGTTCCGGCCGGGCGGATTGTCAAGCCCGCACCGGAGCCGTCCGTTCAGCAGTAGCCTCGGCATCGGTAACGACGTTCGTACGACGGCGCATTGGGGGCGACGGTGGCCGAAGGGGAGTCCGGGGCCGGGGGTGACGGCGGAGCCGGCGAGGACGGCTGTCCGCTGCACGAACGCGAGGTCGAGATCCGGTCGGCCGGGCAGGCGGTCGGGGCGCTCACCCGGCCCGCCGGTGCCGGAACCGGGGAACTGCTCGTGTACACCGGCGCGGCCGGGCTGGGCAAGACCGCCGTGCTGACCGAGGCGCGACGGGAGGCGCGACGCGCCGGCTGCACGGTGCTGTTCGCCCGGGGCGGGGAGCGGCAGCGCCACGAGCCGTTCCGCGTGGTGCGCCAGTTGGTGCAGCCGGTGCTGGCGGCCCTGTCGGACGAGGAACGGGCGCAGGTGTTCGGGCCCTGGGAGGACATCGTCGGTCCTGCGGTGGGACTGCTGCCGCCCGGAGGGCAGCTCGACCCGCAGGGCGTGCGAGACGGGCTGGACTTCGTGCTCACCCGCCTCGTGCAGCTGCGTTCGCCGGTGGCCGTGATCGTCGACGACCTGCACTGGGCCGACCCGGAGTCGCTCGGCTGGCTGGCGGGCTTCGCCGTGCGCGCACGCGAGCTGCCGGCGCTGCTGGTGCTCGCCTGCCGCGACGAGTTCCCCGACGACGCCCTGACGCTGCAGCGAGGCCTCGTCGGCCGGGCCGACCGGCGGCACGAACTTCGGCCGCTCCAGCCGGCCTCGGTCGCGCACCTGGTCCGGGCCGCCCTGGGCGCGGAGGCGGAGGACGCCTTCTGCCGCCACGTCTGGGCCGTCACCGCCGGCAACCCCTACGAGACCACCGCCCTGCTGCGCGAGGTGGCCGACCAGCGGCTCGACCCCGTCGAGGAGAGCACCGGGCAGCTGCGCGAACTCGCCGCCGGCGCACGGGGGATGACGCTGCGGCACTGGCTGGACAAGATCGGCCCGACCACGCTGCAGTTCGCCTGGGCGGCGTCCATGCTGGGCACCGACATCCGCCCCGACCTCGCCGCCGTCGTCTGCGCCCAGGGCCCGGAGACCGCCGACCAGTCGATCCGGGAGCTGCGCCGGCACGGGGTGCTGACCGGCACACCGGGCGGCCGACTGGAGTTCGTCCACCCGCTGATCGCCACCTCCGTCTACCAGTCGATGCCGCCTGCCGTCCGGACCGGGATGCACGGGGTCGCCGCCGTCGAGACCGAGAACGCCGGCCTCGGCCTGCTGACGGCATCCCGGCACCTGCTGGAGACCCTGCCCGAGGGGGACGGCGCGATCGTCGGCAAGCTGCGCCGGGCCGCCCGCGAACATCTGGCCATCGGGGCGCCCGAGGCGGCCCAGCGCTGCCTGCGGCGCGCCATCAGCGAACCGCCCGCCGACGAGGACCGGGCCGTGGTGCTCTACGAACTCGGCTGCTCCGCGCTGCTCACCGACCCGGCGACCACCGTCAACCAGCTGCGCCTGGCGCTCGCGGACCCGTACGGGCCGGGCCCCGAGCTCAGGGTGGACGCGACCTTCCGGCTCGCCCAGGCCCTCGCCCACAGCAACCGGGTCGGCGAGGCCGCCGCGGTGTGCGCCGAGGAGGCCGCGCGCACCGAGCCGGGCCCGGGCCGGTTGCGCCTGGAGGTGGCCCACTTCATGTTCGCCGCGTTCCAGTCCGAGGACGCGGACGGCCGGGGCCGCTCGCGGCGGCTCGCCGACTTCGCCCAGATGCTCGACATGATCGGACTGGCCTTCACCGACGCCGGAGCCGCTGCCGGTGTCGCCGCCGATGTCGCCGCGGGCCCGGGGACGGGCGGCGGGCCGACCCCCGACGAGGTCCTGTTCGAACGCGACGGCCTGGCCCACGCGGTGGCCGTGCTGCGCTGCTGGGACCTCACGCTGCGCGGTGCCGACCGGGCGGAGGCGATCGCGCTGGCCGAGTCCGCGCTGCCGGGCGGCCGGCTGCCCCGCAGCCTCGGCTGGACCAACACCACCTGGGGTTTCGAGCTGCCCGGGATCCTCGGCATCAGCTACCTCTACGCGGACCGGGTCGACCGCGCGGAGGAGCTCTTCACCGAGGCGGTCCGGGCGTACGAGGTGGCCGGGTGGAGCGGCGGCCACCTCGGCTTCGCCCACCTGCTGACCGGCATGCTCCGGTTCCGCTGCGGCGCCCTGGCGGAGGCGGAGGACTACTTGCGCCGCGCCCTGCGGATCGCCGAGCGGATAGGGCCGGGGACCCCGCTGCACTGGGACGCGGTCGGGGCACTGGCCGAGACCCTGGCCGCGCGCGGGCAACTCGCCGAGGCCCTGGAGCTGACCCGGACGCATGCCTTCGGCCCGCCGTACCCGACGGTGATGGTGCTGCCCGACGCGCCCACGCTGTACGGCCGGCTGCTGCTGGCCCGGGGCGACGCGCCCGGCGCGGCCGCGACGCTGACCGCCGCCGGCGCGGCCCTGGACGCGCGCGGGTGGCGCAACACGGTGTGGGCGCCGTGGCTCGGGCACCTGGCGCGCGCGATTGCCCCCGACCAGCCGGACCGGGCCCGGGACCTCGCCGGGGAGGCCGTCCGCCGGGCCCGGGAGTCCGGGACGGACTCGGCCGTCGGCAGTGCGCTGCGGCTCTGCGCGGCGGTGCACGACCGGCCGCGCGCCGCCGAACTGCTCGCGGAGGCCGTTCGGCACCTGGAGCGGTCACCCGCCCGCTACGAGCACGCGATCGCCCTGGTCGACCTGGGCGAGGCGCTGGGCACCGCGCCGGCCGCCCGCACCGCCCTGGCCCGGGGACTGGAGCTGGCCACCCACTGCGGTGCCGACGGGCTGGCGGCCCGGGCCGGGGAGTTGCTGCGCACGGGCGCACCCGGCTGAGGCGGGCTCAGGACGCCGCCGGCGTCGCGCGGCTGCGGCTCCAGCCGGGGCGCGGGACGTGGCGGCGGCGGCCCGGCATCCGCCCGGCGGCTGCGGGCCGGAGGGGCTAGAGCAGGTGGTCGGCCTTGCCCGCCTTGATGTCCAGGATGAGGGTGCGCAGGGCAGCCCTGGAGTCGGTGATGGCCCGGTCCTCCTGGCCCTTGACGGCGATGTAGGCGTTGCCGTCGGCGTCGGTGCCGAGGCGGAAGCATGAGTTGCCCTCGCCGCAGAAGGGGTCTTCCCAGGTGATGGTGGGCATCGAACTTCTCCTTACAGTTGGTTGGCGATCTCGCGGATGAAGTCACGGGATCGTTGCGGGGTCAGCGCCAGATCTTCCAACCGATCAAGCTGGGCACGGTATTTCGTCAGCTGGCCTTCGGCATCCAGGAATTCGGGGCCATGTGCCCTGTCCACCTGAACCGTGTCGAGCTGTGGCACTGTCCCCTCCGCGTAGAGGACGGTGTGCCCGGCGCCCGGAAAGGCCCCGTGCTCGAAAGGAACGACGCGGAGCGTGACGTTGTCCCGTTCGGATGCGTCGAGCAGGTAGTCCAGTTGGGCGTGCATGCCCTTGCGGCCGCCGAACTGCATTCGCAGAGCTGCTTCGTGCACAACGGCGACATAGTCGGGCGGATCGTCACCGGTGAGCACCTGCCGGCGTTCCGTCCGATGAGCGAGTCGCAGGGCGACCTCATGCTCGGGCAGCGGTGGGAACACTGCCCGGAATACGGCGAGAGCGTGGTCCGAGGTCTGCAACAGTCCTGGAACGTGGACGGTGTCGGTGGTGCGGAGTCGCTTCGCGCGTGCTTCGAGCTCGGCGATGTCCAGCAGCCCCTGGGGAAGACTGCCGCGATACCGCTCCCACCAGCCCTTGTCCCCGGGCTGCGCCATGTCGACCAGGGCATCGATGTACTTCTGGTCTGTGCAGTGGCAGTTGTGGGCCAGGGTGCGCAAGCGCTCGGTGGTGATCGGCCGCAGACCCGACTCCATGTTGGAGATCTTGCCACGATCGACGCCGAGCAGCCCCGCCGCGTACTCGGCACTCATGCCTGCCGAGGTTCGGATCTTCCGCAGCTCGATCCCCAACCGCTTCTGACGTTCAGTGAGAGACATCCTGGGAGTCATGCCGTTCCTTCCGTGCGACGTGGGATGCAGTCTGCCGCCCGCAGGGAGCAACCCACTACCCGGGGGCAGATTGCCAGGAAGCTCGGCAAATTTACCCCGCCGTGCGATACTCTCAGTGTTGCAAGGATCACAGTCGGCAATGTCCGGAAGTGCACCGCGCGAGCATGCCCGCCTTCCCTGGGACAGGTGTGCCCGCGCCCAGGGAGGCGTGCCACCGGCGTCGGAGCCGCACCAGCGCTCGCTCAACCACTGCACATCCGCGAGGAGTCAGCCATGCCTGGAATCCCGCTTCCGTCCACCCCCGTCGTGCTCGCGCCGACGCTGCCCGGCGTCCCCGAGGTGCCGTCGCACTGGCGCTTTCCCGCCGAGCTCGCCTCCGTCCGGCGGGCCCGCCGGGCCGTGGTCGGCGCGATCCCGGAGCCCCATGAGCCCCAGCTCGCCGACGTGCTGCGCCTGGTGACCTCGGAGCTGGTCACCAATGCGATCCGCCACGGCGCCCGCGCCGACGAGGACGAGCTGATCGAGCTCGTCCTCTGGATCGCCGACGGCCACTGCTGGCTGGCCGTCTCCGACCCGGGGGCCGGCCGGCCCGTCCTCGTCGAACCGCATCCGCAGGAGTGCGGCGGGCGGGGCCTGCTGCTGGTCGACGCGCTCTGCGACATCTGGGCCGTCGTGCCCCGGCGGACCTGTGGCAAGTCCGTGGTTGCGGGGGTGAGACTGCGCGCGGTCTGACGTGGCGTCAATAGTGAGCGGCTGCACCGCCGGAGGGGACGGTGCAGCCGCTCGTGGTGCTTGCTGTCGGGCGAAGGGGTCGCGTGATTCCCGGGGGCCCGGGGCTTCCTGGTTCATGACAGTTCCAGGGCCCATGGGTGGGCGCTACAGGCGTTCGGGGACGGGGTTGCCGACGGCCTCGATGGCGCGGCGGACGGGGACCGTCGCCAGCAGGGCGAAGCCGATCACGAAGAACACCAGCAGCGAGATGATCGCCGAGCGGTAGCTGCCGGTGAGCTGGTAGGCGAGGCCGAAGACCAGTGGGCCCATCCAACTGGTGCCCCGGTCGCTGACCTTGTAGAGGCTGAAGTACTCGGCCTCCCGCCCGGCCGGGATCAGGTGCGAGAACAGCGAGCGGGAGAGCGCCTGGCTGCCGCCGAGCACCAGGCCGATCATGCAGGCCAGGGCGAAGAACCAGGCGGGCCGGTGGGCGGGCATGAGGTACCCGAGGGCGAGGGTGACCACCCAGCCGACCAGTGAGCCGAGGACGGTCCGCTTGGCGCCGTACCGGCGGGCGATCCGGCCGAGGAGCAGCGCGCCGCCGATCGCGACGATCTGGACCAGGAGCACGGCGACGACCAGCGAGGTCTGGTCCATGCCGAGTTCCTCGCTGCCGTAGAGCGAGGCCTGGGAGACGACGGTCTGGATGCCGTCGTTGTAGCAGAGGAAGGCGCCCAGGTAGAGCAGCGTGAGCGGGTAGTCGCGCATGCCGCGCAGGGTGCGGGCGAGTTCGCGCAGGCTGCCGGCGGTGGGCCGGTCCGGCCCGGCCGCGGCGCGCCGGGGGGCCGCCCCGGCCCGGGAGGGCAGCCGCAGCATCGGGACCACGGTGAACAGCGCCCACCACAGGCCGGCCGAGGCCAGGCAGATCCGCACGGCGGTGCCGGAGGAGAGACCGAGCGCGTCATGGCCCTCGAAGAGCGCCAGGTTGGCTATCAGCAGCAGGCCGCCGCCCGCGTACCCGTACGCCCAGCCCTTGGAGGAGACGGCGTCGCGCTCGTCGGGCGCGGCCAGGCCCGGCAGGTAGGCGTAGGAGAGCGCCACCGACACCGCGTACGCGATGTTGGCGACCACCAGCAGCGCACCGCCCAGCAGGTAGCGGTCGCCGTCGAGGAAGAACATCCCCATCGTGGCGGCGGCGCCGACGTAGGCGAAGCCGCACATCAGTTCCTTGTGCCGACCGGTGCGGTCCGCGACCGTGCCGGTCAGCAGCATCACCGCGACCGAGAGCAGCACGGAGAAGGAGACGGTGTACGGGAAGAACGATCCGGCGCGGACCGACAGGCCGAGCGGGTGCACGTCGCCGGCCGGGTCGGCGGCGTTCTTGGCCACCGAGGTCAGGTACGGGCCGAGGAACACCGTCAGGACGGTGGCCGAGAAGGCGGCGTTGGCCCAGTCGTTGAGGTACCAGCCGAACTGCATCCGGCGCAGGGCCCGGTCGTCGGCGGCGGTCTCCGGGTGGTCCGGGCGGTGGGCCGTGGTGGTGGTGTTCATCGGGCTCCTGTCACGGTGCTGGAGCCGGTGCTGCCGTCGGTCCAGCAGCCGCGCTCGCCGAGGACGTCCCGCAGGACGTCGATGCGATCGGCCATGATGCCATCCACACCGAGGTCGAGGAGGGCCCGGATCCGGCTGGGATCGTCCACGGTCCAGACGTGCACCTGCAGGCCGAGGCGGTGGGCGGCGCGGACGAAGGCCCGGTCGACGACCCGGACGCCGCGGTACTGCTCCGGCACCTGCGCGCACACCCCGGCGAACGGCGCCCCGCGTCCGCGCGACAGCGGCCCGGCCAGCGAGCGCAGCCGCAGCCGGGCCACCTCGCGCGGGCCGAGCGAGGTGGCCAGCCGGGGGCCGGCGGCGGCGCGGACGGCGGCGAGGCGGCTGTCGGAGAAGCCACCGACGCAGACCCGGTCCCAGGCGTTCGTCCGGCGGATCGCGGTGACCAGCGGACCGACGGCCGGCGCCGCCTTGACGTCGATGTTGAAGCGGGCCCCGGGGAACGCGCCGAGCAGGTCCTCCAGCAGCGGCACCGGCTCGGTGCCGCCGATCCGGGCCTGCCTGACGGTGCCCCAGGGCAGGTCGGCCACCACCCCGGCGCGGTCGGTGACGCGGTCGAGGCGGGAGTCGTGGAAGGCCACCAGCACGCCGTCGCGGGTGGCGTGCACATCCGTTTCGAGGTAGCGGTACCCGAGGGCGACGGCGGCCTCGAAGGCGGCGAGCGAGTTCTCGGGGTGGCCGAGGTCACCGCCCCGGTGCGCGAAGGCGAGCGGCCCCGGCTGGTCGAGGAAGGGGTGCATGGGCGTGCTCCGAGCTGCTGGGAGAAGGACCGGCCGGGCCCGCGAGGCCGGGGCGGCGCGGCCCGCTCCGACGACGCCCGGGGCGTGCGCGTTACAGTATTACGCACGCTGTCAAGCAGTAACGTCAGGTGTCGGCCGGCGGGTGTCGGCTGCTTGGGCGGCCCGGGACCGTGGCGGCCGTCGCCGCCCGAGGGTCCGGCCGAGTGCCGGATCGTCGGTGCGGTCCTGCTCGCCGCCGACGTCCGTCAGGTGCGCGTCCCGGAGGGGGTACGGTCGGCGACCGTCCGCCGGAGCCGGAGCCGGAGCCGTCGGTGCGTCCGGTGCGGCCGGGAACGGCTCGCCGTCGGCGGGGAGCCGGCCGAGGCCGGCCTGGAGTTCGGCGACCCGCTGCCGCTCGGCGTGCTCCGCCCGGCCTGCGCGGAGCACGCCCGCCACCGCTGCGCACCGCACGCGGGGAGGTGCGGTGCGGGGCACCGGCCGGGCGGGTCCCGGCCCGTCAGCCCCGGCGGCGCTGCTTGATCTTGATCGGCCCCGACCGGGGATGGCCGATCACGGTCAGCGTCGGGGCGCCGGACTCCGCCACCTCGCTGGCCTTGTTGATGATGTGGCCGGTGTTGGTGCTCGACTTGTCGATCCGCACGCCCCAGCCGCGCGGGACGATCAGCCGGATGTGGCCCAGGCCGGTCACCGCCTCGACGGTGACCTCCCGGTGGACGCACACGGCGTTGGTGAAGTCGATGGTGATGAGCGGCAGCCGGCACTCGGCGATGATCCGCCGGGGCACGGTCCACCGGCCGCGCTGCACGATGTTGTTCCGCCTGGTCCTGAGTACCAGGACGTCCTCGTCCTCGGGATCGTCCCCGGCCGTCCGGCCACCCAGATCCGCCACCAGGACGTCGAGTTCGGGGTAGGTCCGGGCGGCGAAGGCCCGGTCGAGCCGCTCCTCCAACTCCCCGAGGTCGATGCGGCCCTCACCGGCGGCGACCCGCAGTTGCTCGGCCACCGCCTCCCGGTCGGCGTCCCCGGCCCGGGGTTCCACCGCGGCCTCGGGCGTCGTGCGTACGGCTGGCAGTTCCTCGTTGACCATACGGCTACTCTAGGTCACCCAGGAGCCCGACCGGCAGGCCAACAGGCCAACTCCCGGGCCCCGGTTGGGGTCGTTCGGGGCGCCGCCTCCGGAGCCCGCGGACCCCGGCCGGCCCGGCGTGGGGGCGTGTTGCCGGGGCGGCGCCCGACCGCGCGGCACCGGGCGTCCTCGCGGTGAGAGCCGTGAGGACGCCCGGTGCCGCGCGGTCGGGCGCCGCCCCGGGCGGCCCGGGCGGTTCAGCCCACGGCGATGCCGTCCGCCCCGTGGTCGTATCCGTCGCCGACGGCGTTCAGCACCTCGACCGAGGAGGCGGTGCGATACGTCATCTCCACCGCGTGGAAGCCGGCTTCGTGCCGGGCCTGGGCGGACCCGGTGGCCGCGTCCCGGAACACGAGGGCTTCCGCCGGGAGCTGGTCGGAGCGGAGCAGGTTCACCAGACCGGCCCGGCCGCTCAGGTTCAGCTTGCGGTAGATGCGCGTCAGGTGTTGCTCCACCGTGCTGACGGTGATCCAGAGCTTGTCACTGATCTCCCGGTTGCTGTCCCCCTGCACGGCCAGCTTCGCCACCCGGAGCTCGGCGCGGCTGAGGCCGGTGACCACCGTGGGTGCCGCGCTGCCGGTCTCGGTCGTCGGGGACGGTTCCAGCGCGAGCGCCGGACCGCCGTCGCCCCGCAGGCCGTCGCCGAACGCGAACACGTCGCCCGGAGCGCCCGGAGCGCCCGGAGCGCCCGGAGCGACTGGCGCGGCCGGAGCGGCCGGAGCGGCCCCGGTGCGGGCCGGGGGCAACAGTTCGGCCTTCGTCCGGCCGGGTTCCGGTCGGTCGCCGGAGATGAGCAGGCAGTCGGCGGCCCCCTGGAGCGGGGCCGGTCTCTCCGGGGCCCCGTCGTGGCCGGCGTCGTGGTCGGCCAGGATCCGGAGCAGGGCGGCTCTGGTGCGTCCGTCGAGCGAGGGATCCTCCAGCCGGCCGGCCGCCAGGTCCCGGCCGGCCTCGGTGTCACCGGCCCGGAAGGTCACTTCGACCAGGCTGGTGGTCAGGGGGATCAGGGCGGGGATGTCCAGTCGCCAGACGCGAAGTCTTCGCGCGCAGGTCCGCAGGTCTTCGAGCGCCTCCGCGGTCCGGCCGGTCGCCAGTGCGAGCCGGCTGCGGGCGTGCAGGTAGTGGATGCCGATCACGGTCTCGAACATGGCGCTCGGCACCTCGCGCCCGGCTTCCTTGACGGCGTCGTCCGTCCGCCCCGACGCGAGGTGGGCCTGGATGAGGACGGACAGCGGATAGCCGATCGACACCCCCCAGTTCTCCTCGCCCGCCAGCGCCAGGGCGTCCGACGCCAGTTCGGCGGCGGCCCCGGGATCTCCGTCGCGCAGGCAGACGTCGGCCCGCACCGCCTTGAGCTGGGCCAGCCAGGTGGTCGCGCCGCGGCGGGTGGCGTGTCCGATCAGCTCGTCGCACCAGAGCAGCGCCCGGCCGGACCGGTCGCCGTCGGCGAGGGTGAGGATCGCCGTGGTGACCGCCTCCAACGGGAGTGCGTCCACCCGGCACGAGGAGAGCAGGCGCTCGGCGATCGAGGCGCTCTCCTCGTCGCCCCCGCGGGCCCAGGCCCGGGAGAACACCTCGATCGCCTCGGTGGCCGAGGGCGGCTGAGCGCCCTCGGCGGCGCCGCGACAGAGCTCGTCGAGGTTCCAGGAGCGGGTGAACGAGGGCCCGAAGAACCAGAGGAAGAGATGGAGGAGTTCGACGCCGTCCTGGTGCCCGAGGACGACGTCGGACCTCTTCGCCTCCGCCAGTACGGCCGAGACCCCGGCCAGGTCTCCCCGCCACAGCAAGGTCCGGAAGAGGGCGACCACGTCCTTGCCGGTGAGCTTGCCCTCGGCCAGGGCCTTGCGCAGCGCCGTCGTGTGGGGCGCGATGGCGGCGGGATTGGTCGGCCAGGTGGAGTGGACGTAGGTGCGCAGGGTGGCCAGGTGCTGGTCGTCGTCGGTCGCCGCGGCCAGCGCCAGGTTGAGGTAGAGGTGCGCGGTGGAGGTCTTCCCCTCGGCCATCTCCTGCTCGGCGGCGTCGGTGAGGATCGGCACGGTCCAGTCGCCGTCGGCCTCACCGGCGGCGACGAGCTGGGCGGCGAGGTCGGTGGTGGCGAGGCCCAGGTCGCGCCGGAGCCTGGTCGCCCTGGTGTAGAGCGTCGCCTGCTCCTCGTGGGAGAGCGAGGCGAGGACGGCGGTCGCGACGTTCGGGTGCCGGAACTCGTTCCCGGTCGCCAGGCCCGCGTTGGTGAGGATCTCCACTGCCTGCGCGACCCGTCGCTGGTCGAGGTCGAGCAGCCGGCCGAGCAGGGCGGGGGAGGCGTGCTCGCGCAGGACGGCCATGCCGCTGGCGACGGAGAGGATCTGCGGCTCCCAGCGGTACAGGCAGGCCAGGACGGCCATTTCGAAGGACCGGCCGACCACCGGCAGGTCGGCCGGCCGGCCCCCGCCGTCGGCGCATTCGAGGTGGTTGTCCTCGATCAGGGCGTTGACCAGGATCGGGTTGCCCCCGCTCAGCCGGTGCACGGCCGGGGCGAGGCGGGGGGAGATGGCGTGGTCCGCCGTCCGTTCCAGGATCGCGCGGATGGTGCGCTCCGACATCAGCTTCAGCTGGATGCGGCTGTGCGGCGCGCGGGTCACCTCGGCCCGGAACAGCGGCAGGGTGGGCTGCGGGCGGTCCCACTCGTTGAGGACCATCAGCATGCGCTGGGGGCGCATGCGGCGCTGGAGATAGAGGAGCGCCTGCAGTGAAGATGTGTCAGCGAAGTGAACATCGTCAATACCGATGAGCACGGGACGCCCTTCGAAGGCGCCCAGGAGGACATTGCAGACCGTCCGGATGGTCTCGTTCTGCACGGCCAGGGGTCGTTCGAACCGGTCGTCGGGGCTCTGGTGGTCGGCGAATGCCTCGGCGACCAGGGTGGACAGCTGCCTGGCGAGATCGTGCGGTAATTCGGCACAGTGGATGAGTTGCTCGACGACTCCCATGGGGAGATCACGCTCGGCCCGGGAGCCGGTCGCGTGGAGGACCAGAGCCCCCTCCTTCGCGGCCAACACCGAGAATTCATGCAGTAGTTGGGTTTTACCGCTTCCCAGGGTGCCACTGACGAGCACTGTCCGGCCGCTCCCGCTGGACAGCCCGTCGAATAGATCCAGCAAATACTCCAAAGCTTCATGCTGTTCGGCCCGAATCAGCAAGAATGCCTCCCCCGATATGTTGTATAAGAGCCTGCATCCACCGCAACGGAAAGGCGAGATCGCCCGCGTCGCTCAAGCCTCCATGACGTTGAGTGATCATCTGGGTGCATCACGCATACAGCATGAGGGGAGTCCCGGGTCCGCACGTCCGGATTTGCATCCACTTGACCCTAGGTGAACTTCGGCAAGGAAGGCCAGAGCTTTCGACCGGATCAAGATCAGTGACTTAGGCGCCCGTGTAGCGTGGTTTCGGGAGGTGCCGGATGCCGCGACCTGGGCAGGTCAAGCCGGAGGCGGGTGGGTGGCTGCCGGACCGGATCGCGATCGGGCTGCTGGTCCGCGCCTTCCCGCCGGAGCTGGTGGACCGGGTGGTGACCCGGTGCGGCCGGGACGGGCTGCGGAACCGGTTGCTGCCCCCGCGCGTGGTGGTCTACCTCGTGCTGGCGATGTGTCTGTTCCCGGGGCAGGGCTACGAGGAGGTGGCCCGGAGGCTGGCGCAGGGGCTGGTCCGGGGGAGGCGGTGCTGCGGGCCGGGGCAGGTGCCCACCGCGGCCGCGATCTCGCGGGCGCGGGCGAAGCTGGGGGCGGAGCCGCTGGAGGCGCTGTTCGCCGAGGCCACCCGGTCGCTGCCGGCCGAGGGGGCCGGCGGTGCCTGGTACCGCGGGCGGCGCCTGGTGGCGGTCGAGAGCGCGGTCTTCGACGTGCCGAACAGCCCGGAGAACGCCGCGTGCTTCGGGCCGCCGGTGCCCGGTCCGGGCGGGTATCCGCAGGTGCGGGTGGTGGTGCTGGCCGAGTGCGGCACCAATGCCGTCACCGCGGCGGTGCTGGGGCCCTCCTCGTCCCGCGAGTCGGTCCTGGCCGGCGGCCTGTTCGGCCGGCTCGGCCGGGGGGACCTGGTGCTGGCGGACCGCGGGTTCGACGGTCCGGGGCTGTGGCGGACGGCTTCGGCCGGCGGCGCGGACCTGCTGTGGCGGGCCGGCCCGGACGTGCCGCTGCCGGTGCGTCAGCGGCTCTCCGACGGCTCGTACCTGGCGGAGCTCGGCGCCGCGGCGGGTGACGGTGCCGGCGGCGGTGCTGGTGACGGTGTCGGTGCTGGTGACGGTGTCGGTGACGGTGCGGAGTGCGAGGTGGTGCGGGTCGTCGACTGCCCCCTGCCCGGGGAGCCGGCGGCCGCCGGCCGGCTGGTCACCACGATCCTGGACCCCGGGGCCGCCCCCGCCGCCGATCTGGTCACCCTGTGCCGCGAACGGCGGGCGGCCGGGGCCGCGCTGGACGAACTGACGGAGAATCAGTTCGGCGCCGTCCGGGTGCTGCGCTCCCGGTCGCCCGACGGGGTCGAGCAGGAGGTCTGGGGCCATCTGCTGGTCCACCACGCCATCCGCGGCCTGATGGCGGCCGGGCCGGTGCCTTAAGTCACTGGTACGGAGGAGCTGAATCGTTCGTTCCGGTTCTTTCCGGAGGGCGGGCGGAGCGGAAGCGGAACAGCGCATTCCTTTTGTATCGGGTGCGCCCGTCCGAGGGGGACCGGTCAATGCCGTGCCGACCGCGCCGGACCGGACCGGAGGCCGTCGTTCCGCGCACGTTCTGCCTGCGGAGGCCGTCGGGCGACACCCCTAAAGTTCGCCGTGCCCCGCCCCCTAACCTGCCCCGCGGCGGGGCAGGTCCGGCGGTCCGGACGCCAGGCCCGGCCCGGCGCCGACCGACGGCCCGGATGTTCGCCGCAGACCAGCCGCCCGCGACGGCGCCGGGGCCTCCCCTAGCGGGGCCGCCGACCGGGCTCCGGGGGAGGGCCGGCACCGCCGGGCTAGGGGTTGTCCGGCCGGGCGGAGCCCGTCACGGTAGGTGCCGATGAGGTCCCGACAGGACAGTGGGCGACCGGAGGCCGGCCACGGATCCTCGTGCGCGGCCGCCCGCAGATCACGGTGAGACGGTCCGCCGCGCGGCCCCGCGCGGCCCGCGGGCGGCAGCTCACCGGCGTCGTGGTCCCACCATGCCGACCGCCGGAGGGATGACCAGTCACCATGGCAGCAATCGACGACCTGTGGGTACGCCGCTACCACCCCGCACCCGAGGCCCGGCACCAACTGCTCTGCCTGCCGTACGCCGGCGGGTCCGCGAGCTACTTCTTCCCGGTGTCGCGCGCGCTGTCGCCCCAGGTCGACGTCCTCGCGGTGCAGTACCCGGGGCGCCAGGACCGCCGTCACGAGCCGTGCGTCGAGTCGGTGGAGGAGCTGGCCGACCTCCTGGTCGACGTCGTCAAGCCCTGGGCCGACCGCCCGCTGTCGCTGTTCGGCCACAGCATGGGGGCCTCGGTGGCGTTCGAGCTGGCGCTGCGCCTGGAAGCCCTCGGCATCGTGCCGCACAGCCTGTTCGCCTCCGGCCGGCGCGCTCCCGGTGCCCACCGCGACGAGCGGATCCACCAGCGCGACGACCAGGGGCTGCTCGCCGAGGTCAAGCGGCTCGGCGGCACCGACTCCAACCTGTTCGACGACGACGAGATGGTCCGGATGATCCTCCCGGTGATCCGGAGCGACTACCGGGCCGCCGAGACCTACCGCCCCGACCCCGGCCCGAAGCTCACCGCGCCGATCGTCGCCCTGGTCGGCGACGACGACCCGAAGGTCACCCTCGACGAGGCCCGGATGTGGCGCGACCACACCTCCGGCCCGTTCGAGCTGGAGGTGTTCCGCGGCGGTCACTTCTACCTCAACGCGCACGCGGGCACCGTCGTCGACGGAATCCGCGGCCGGCTCGGCTGACCGGCCCGTCCGTGATTTCCGCGCGGCCCGTCCACGATTTCCGCGCGCGTCGACCGTGGTGAAGGGCAGCCGGTTTCCGATCCGGTCCCGGAGCTGCTCCGCGAGCCGGTCCTCGACAATCTCCGACACTGCCCCTAGGAGTCGTTCGTGTCCAAGCCACTGTACGAACTCGGCCAGGTTCCGCCGCTCGGCCTCGTCCCCGAGAAGATGTACGCGACCGTCATCCGGCAGGACCGTTTCGGAGAACCCGCCAAGGCGATGCAGACCGAGGTCGTCGCCGTGCCGAAGCCCGGTTACGGCGAAGTGCTGGTGTACGTCATGGCCGCGGGAATCAATTACAACAACGTCTGGGCGTCGCTCGGCGAACCGATCGACGTCATCGGGATGAGACAGCGGCTGCTCGGCGCGCCGGAGGACTTCCACATCGGCGGCAGCGACGGCTCCGGCGTGGTCTGGGCCGTCGGTGAGGGCGTCAAGCAGTTCAAGGTCGGCGACGAGGTCATCATGTCCGGGGCGACCTGGGACGAGACGGCGGAGGACGTCCGGATGGGCGTCGACCCGCTGGCCGCCAAGTCCCTCCGGGCGTGGGGCTACGAGACGAACTACGGCTCGTTCGCCCAGTACACCGTCGTCCGGGAGCACCAGTGCCACCCCAAGCCGGCCAACCTGTCGTGGGAGGCGGCCGGCGGCTTCCTGATCACCGGCGCCACGGCGTACCGGCAGTTGACCACCTGGGCACCGCACGACGTGAAGCCGGGCGATCCGGTCCTGGTCTGGGGCGGCTCCGGCGGGGTCGGCTCGGCGGCGATCCAGATCGTGAAGCTGCTCGGCGGCATCCCCATCGCCGTGGTCTCCAACCCCGACCGCTTCCAGTTCTGCCTGGACCTCGGCGCCGCGGGCGTGATCGACCGCCGGGAGTTCCGGCACTGGGGGCGGCTGCCGGACCTCGACGACGAGGCGGCCGGCAAGGCGTGGACGGCCGAGGCGCGCCGGTTCGGCGCCAAGATCTGGGAGATCCTCGGCGAGCGCCGCAACCCGCGGATCGTCGTCGAGCACCCCGGCGAGGACACCCTGCCCACCTCGCTGTTCGTGTGCGACAACGGCGGCATGGTCGTCCTGTGCGGCGGCACCAGCGGGTACAACGGCGACCTGGACCTGCGCTACCTGTGGATGCGCAGCAAGCGGCTGCAGGGTTCGCACGGCTCGAACACCCGGGAGAACCGCGCGGTCATCGGGCTGATGGCGGACGGCCGCCTCGACCCCTGCATCACCTGGTGCGGCTCCTTCGACCAGATCGGCGAGGGCCACCAGATGCTGTACGCGAACCAGCAGGGCGTGGGCAACCTGGCCGCCCTGGTGAACGCCGAGGAGCCGGGACAGACCTCGCTCCGGCGGGGCTGAACACCGGCGCGCGGTCGCGCCGTTCCGGCAACGGCGGATTCCGCGGGGAATTCCGGAGCCGGGCGCCGCGAATGCGCGCGCCCGGTCCGGTCCGCCTTTGTTCCGGAACGGCCGGCGCCGTCCGGTGTCCGTATTTCTGGGGTCGGCTAGGGGTATCGCACGCGGATTGTCTCCCTAGGATGCGAAATGCTGCGGTCTCACGGGTAATCGGTACCGGCTGCGGTCCACCGCAGGCCGGGAGTAGGGGTTGATCAGCGTGGGGGAAGAGCAGAAGTATCTCGAATACCTGAAGCGGGTGACGGCCGATCTCCGGCGCACACGTCGTCAACTCCAGGTGGCCGAGATGCGCGAGCGGGAGCCCATCGCGATCGTCGCGATGGCCTGCCGCTACCCGGGCCGGGTGAACTCGCCCGCCGACCTGTGGCAGCTCGTGACCCGCGGCGGCGACGGCATCACCGGGTTCCCCGAGGACCGCGGCTGGCCGGAGGAGTCCGGCTACGCGAACGAGGGCGGATTCGTCGACGCGGTCGCCGACTTCGACGCCGGGCTGTTCGGCATCTCCCCGCGCGAGGCCCTGGCGATGGACCCGCAGCAGCGCCTGCTCCTGGAATCCGCGTGGGAGGTCGTCGAGCGGGCCGGGATCGACCCGCGCTCGCTCAGCGGCAGCCGGGTCGGGGTGTTCGTCGGCGCCTCGGCCTCGGGGTACGCCGAAGGCGCGCACTCGCTCCCCGAGGGCGCCGCCACGCACCTGGCCATCGGCAACGCGGCCAGCGTGGTGTCCGGGCGGATCTCCTACGCGCTGGGCCTGGAGGGCCCGGCGGTCACCGTGGACACGGCCTGCTCCTCCTCGCTCGTCGCCCTGCACCTCGCCGTCCACGCCCTGCGCGCGGGCGACTGCGAACTGGCCCTGGCCGGCGGCGTCACGGTGATGTCCTCGCCGAGCGTCTTCGCGGAGTTCAGCCGCCTCGACGGCCTGGCCTCGGACGGGCGGTGCAAGGCGTTCGCCGCGGCGGCCGACGGCACCGGCTGGGGCGAGGGCGTCGGCCTGCTGATGGTGGAACGGCTCTCGGACGCGCAGCGGCTCGGGCACCCGGTGCTCGCGGTGGTGCGCGGCAGCGCGGTCAACCAGGACGGCGCGTCCAACGGCCTGACCGCACCGAACGGTCCGGCGCAGCAGCGGGTGATCCGGCAGGCGCTGGCCGGCGCCGGGCTGTCGCCGGCCGACGTGGACGCGGTGGAGGCGCACGGCACCGGCACCCGGCTGGGCGACCCGATCGAGGCACAGGCCCTGCTGGCCACCTACGGCCGGGAGCGGGCCGGCGAGCCGCTGTGGCTCGGCTCGATCAAGTCGAACATCGGCCACACCCAGGCCGCCGCCGGGGTGGCCGGGGTGATCAAGATGGTGCAGGCGATGCGGCACGGGACCCTCCCGGCGACGCTGCACGTGGACGCGCCCACCCCGCACGTGGACTGGACCGGGGGCGGCGTCGAGCTGCTCACCGAGGCCCGGCCGTGGCCGGAGGGCGACCGCCCCCGCCGGGCGGGCGTCTCGTCGTTCGGGATCAGCGGCACCAACGCGCACGTGATCCTGGAAGCGGCGCCCACGGACGCACCGGTACCGCCGGCCGCCGACGCCGGACCCGTACCGCCGGCCGCCGAACCCGGACCCGTACCGCCGGCCGCCGACGCCGCGCCGGCGGCGCCCACCGCAGTGGCCGGGCCGTCGCCCGCCGCCGTCCCCCGGCCGGCGCTGTGGCCGGTCTCCGGGAAGGGCGCGGCCGGGCTGCGGGCCCAGGCCCGCGCCCTGCGGGCGCACCTCGCGCGGGAGGACGGCCCGGACCCGGCCGACGTCGCCTGGTCGCTCGCCACCACCCGGGCGGCCCTGGACCACCGCGCGGTGGTGCTCGGCGCGCTGCTCCCGGGCCTGGACGCGCTCGCCGCGGGCGAGTCCGCCGGCGCGGTGTCGGGCGTGGCCGGCGAGGGCCGGTGCGCGTTCCTGTTCACCGGCCAGGGCGCGCAGCGCGCGGCGATGGGCCGCGGCCTGTACGAGGCGTTCCCCGTGTTCGCGGAGGCCTTCGACGCGGTGTGCGCCGAACTGGACCCGCGCCTCGGCGCGTCGGTCAAGGACGTGGTGTTCGAGGGCCGTGACCTCGACCGGACGGTGTGGGCACAGGCCGGACTGTTCGCCGTCGAGGTCGCCACCTTCAGGCTGCTGGAGTCGTGGGGGGTGGCCCCCGACTTCCTGCTGGGCCACTCGGTCGGCGAACTCGCGGCAGCGCACTGCGCGGACGTCTTCTCCCTCGCGGACGCGTGCGCGGTGGTGGCCGCGCGCGGCCGGCTGATGCAGGCGCTGCCGGCGGGCGGCGCGATGCTCGCCGTGCGGGCGACCGAGGCCGAGGCGGTCGCGGCGGTCGCCGGGCGCGCGGACCTCGCGGCGGTCAACGGCCCGGACGCGGTCGTGGTGTCGGGCGCCGACGACGTGATCGGCGACCTGGCCGCGCGGTGGTCCGCCGAAGGCCGGAAGACCAGCCGCCTGACGGTGTCGCACGCCTTCCACTCGGCCCTGATGGAGCCGATGCTGGCGGAGTTCCGCGCGGTGCTGGAGACGGTCGCGTTCGCGCGGCCGCGCATCGCGATCGTGTCGAACCTCACCGGTGCCGTCGCCGAACCCGACCGGATCACCTCCCCGGACTACTGGGTGCGGCACGTGCGCGAGGCCGTCCGGTTCGCCGACGGTGTGAGCTGCCTGGCCGCCCAGGGCGTGACCAGGTTCGTCGAGCTCGGCCCGGACGGCGTGCTCTGCGGCCTGGCCCAACAGGCCGGCGCCGACGGCGTGTTCGCGCCGGTGCTGCGCCGCGGCCGGGACGACGCCGAGACCGCCCTGGCCGCGTTGGCCCGGGTCTGGACGGCGGGCGTCGATGTCGACTGGCGGGCCGTCCTGCCCGGGGGCCGGCGGGTGGAGCTGCCGACGTACGCGTTCCAGCGGGAGCGCTACTGGCCGCAGCGGATGGCCGCCCCGGCCGGCCCGTCGCACCCCGCCGCCGCGCACCCCGGCTCGGAGCAGGACGTCCGGTTCTGGGCGGCGGTGGAGCGCGAGGACCTCGCGGAGCTGGCCGTGACCCTGAGGCTGGAGGAGGCCCCCGGCGTCCTCGACGACGTGGTCCCCGCGCTGTCCGCCTGGCGCCGCTCCCAGCGGCAGGAGTCGGTCGTCGACGCGTGGCGCTACCGGGTGACCTGGAAGCCGCTGGGCGTGGCGGGTGAGGCCACCGCGCTCAGCGGCACCTGGCTGCTGACCGGCGCCCGCGACGACGAGCGGACGGCCGCCGTGGCGGAGGCCGTCCGGGCCGCCGGTGCCACCGTGCTCCGGTGCGAGCCCGGGCAGTGGCCGACCACCGACGCGGCCGGGGTGGCCGGCGTCCTCGCGCTCGCCGCCGGCCCCGACCCGGCCGGTGACGCCCTGACGGTCCTCCAGGGCCTGGGCCGGTCGGGCATCGACGCGCCGCTGTGGCTGCTCACCTCCGGCGCCGTCTCGGTCGGCCGGTTCGACCCGCCCTCCGACCCGCGGTCGGCGCAGGTGTGGGGGCTGGGGCGGGTCGCCGCGCTGGAACTCCCGGACCGCTGGGGCGGTCTGATCGACCTGCCCGCCACCCTGGACGGCCGGGTCGGCGCCCGGCTGGCCGCGGTGCTGTCCGGCGGTACGGGCGAGGACCAGGTCGCCGTCCGCGGCTCCGCCGTCTACGGACGCCGGCTGTCCCGGGCGGAGCCGACGAAGCCGGCCGGGGAGCCGTGGGCGCCGTCCGGCACCGTCCTGGTGACGGGAGGCACCGGCGCGCTGGGCGCGGCCGTCGCCCGTTGGCTGGCCGGGCGCGGGGTGCCGCACCTGGTGCTGCTCGGCCGGCGGGGCGCCGCCGCGCCGGGAGCCGAGGAACTGGTCGCCGAGCTGACCGGCACGGGCGCCCGGGTCACCGTCGAGGCCTGTGACGTCGCGGACCGGGACGCGCTGGCCGCGGTGCTCGCGCGGATCCCGGCCGAACTCCCGCTGACCGGCGTGGTGCACGCCGCCGGTGTGGCGGCGCACGGCCCGATCGAGGACCTGGGCCTCGCGGAGCTGGCCGACGTCGTCGGCGGCAAGGCGGCCGGCGCGGCGCACCTGGACGAACTCACCGACGGCCTGGACCTGTTCGTCACCTTCTCCTCGATCGCGGCGACCTGGGGCAGCGGCGGTCAGGCCGCCTACGCGGCGGGCAACGCCCACCTGGACGCGCTGGTCGAGAACCGCCGCGGCCGGGGGCTGGCCGGCACCTCGATCGCCTGGGGCCCCTGGGCCGAGGCCGGCATGGCCGTCCGGGGCGAGGCCGCGGACTTCCTGCGCCGTCGCGGGCTGAACGCGCTGGACCCGGCGCCGGCCGTGCTCGCCCTGGCCAGGGCGGTGGACCACGGCGAAGGCTGCGTGACCGTCGCCGACGTCGACTGGGCCCTGTTCGCCCCGGCCTTCACCCTGGGCCGCCCCAGCCCGTTGCTGGCCGACCTCCCCGAGGTGGCGCGGTCGCTCGCCGGGGACACGACCGACTTCGAACTGGGCGCCGCGCTGCGGCAGCGGCTCGCCGCCGGGCCCGCCGGGCACCGCCACCCGGTGCTGCTGGAGCTGGTCCGGGAACGCGCGGCCGCCGTGCTGGGCCACCGGACGGCCGAGGCGGTCGACCCCGACCAGGTCTTCCGGGACCTGGGCTTCGACTCGCTGACCGCGGTGGAGCTGCGCAACCTCCTCAACGCGGAGACCGGCCTCCGGCTGCCGGCCACGCTGGTCTTCGACCACCCGACGCCGACGGCGCTGGCCACCCATCTGCTCGGCGAGATCTTCGAGGAGCCGGCCGCGCTCCCGGCGCACACCCGCGCCGAGGTCGCGGCCGACGACGACCCGGTCGTGATCGTCGGGATGAGCTGCCGCTACCCCGGGGGCATCGCGTCGCCGGACGAGTTGTGGGAGCTGGTCGCCGCCGGCGAGGACGGGGTGACGGCCTTCCCGGCCGACCGCGGTTGGGAGTTCGCGGCCGCCGAGGGCGGGTACGCCCGGCAGGGCGGTTTCGTGCACGAGGCGACGCGGTTCGACGCGGGGCTGTTCGGGATCTCGCCGCGTGAGGCGCTGGCGATGGACCCGCAGCAGCGGCTGCTGCTGGAGGCGGCCTGGGAGGCCTTCGAGTCCGCCGGGGTGAACCCGCGGTCGGTCCAGGGCGCGCAGATCGGGGTGTTCGCGGGAGCGTCCTCCTCCGGCTACGGCGCCGGCGGCTTCGGACTGGCGGGTGCCGAGGGGCATCTGCTGTCCGGCACGGCCAACAGCGTGATCTCCGGCCGGGTCGCGTACACCTTCGGCCTCGAAGGGCCGGCCGTCACGGTGGACACGGCGTGCTCGTCCTCGCTGGTGGCCCTGCACCTGGCGGCGCAGGCGGTGCGGCGCGGCGAGTGCGAGCTGGCACTCGCCGGCGGCGTCACCGTGATGGTGTCACCGGCCGCCTTCGGCGAGTTCGACCGGCAGGGCGGGCTCTCCTCCACCGGGCGCTGCCGATCGTACGCGGGCGCGGCGGACGGCACCGGCTGGGGCGAGGGCGTCGGCCTGCTCCTGGTCGAGCGGCTCTCGGCGGCCCGGCGCGCCGGCCACCGCGTCCTCGCGGTGATCCGGGGCAGCGCGGTCAACCAGGACGGCGCCTCCAACGGCCTCACCGCTCCGAACGGCCCCGCGCAGCAGCGGGTGATCCGGCGGGCGCTGGCCGACGCCGGGCTGGCCACGTCCGACGTCGACCTCGTCGAGGGCCACGGCACCGGCACGGTGCTCGGCGACCCGATCGAGGCGCAGGCCCTGCTGGCCACCTACGGCCAGGACCGCGCCGGGGGGCCGCCGCTCCGGCTGGGGTCGGTCAAGTCCAACATCGGGCACACCCAGGCCGCCGCCGGCGCGGCCGGTGTGATCAAGATGGTGCAGGCGCTGCGCCACGGCACGATGCCGGCCACCCTGCACGTGGACGAGCCCAGCACCCAGGTGGACTGGTCGCGCGGCGCGGTGGAACTGCTCACCGAGGCCCGGCCGTGGCCCGCGCTCGACCGGCCGCGCCGGGCGGGCGTGTCCTCCTTCGGCATCAGCGGCACCAACGCCCACGTCATCATCGAGGAGCCGCCGGCGGCCGTCGAGGAGGACGCCCCCGCGCCCGCGCTCGCGCTGTGGCCGCTCTCCGCGCAGACCCCGGACGGCCTGCGGGCCCAGGCGGAGCGGCTGCGGGCGTTCGTCGCGGAGTCGGACGCCGACCTGGCCGACATCGGCTACTCGCTCGCCACCACCCGCGCCGCCCTGGACCGTCGCACGGTGTTCGTCGCCGGGGACCGCGCCGAACTCCTGGACCGGCTGGCCGCGTTCGACGGCTCGACGGCCGCCGCGGTGGTCCCCGGGGGGACGGCGTTCCTGTTCACCGGCCAGGGCGCGCAGCGCGCCGGCATGGGCCGGGAGCTGTACGCGCGCTTCCCGGTGTACGCGGACGCCTTCGACGCGGTCTGCGCCGAGCTGGACCCGGCCCTGGACCGGCCGATCCGGGAGGTGCTGGCCGACGGCGTCGACCTGGACCGGACCGTCTACGCCCAGACCGGCCTCTTCGCGGTCGAGGTCGCGCTGTTCCGGCTGCTCGAATCCTGGGGCGTCACGCCGAACCTGCTGCTCGGCCACTCGATCGGCGAGGTCGCGGCGGCCCACTGCGCCGGCGTCTTCTCGCTGCCGGACGCGTGCCGGCTGGTGGCGGCCCGCGCCCGGCTGATGCAGGCGCTCCCCGCCGGCGGCGCGATGCTCGCGGTGCAGGCCACCGAGGAGGTCGTCCGGGAGGCGCTGGACGGCCGGGCCGACATCGCCGCGATCAACGGGCCCGCCGACCTGGTCGTCTCTGGCGACGAAGCCGTGATCGACGAGCTGGCGGCGCGCTGGCGCGCCGAGGGGCACCGGACCTCCCGGCTGACGGTGTCGCACGCCTTCCACTCCGCGCTGATGGAGCCGATGCTGGCCGAGTTCCGCGCGGTGCTGGAGACGATCGCGTTCGAGGAGCCGCGGATCGCGATCGTCTCCAACCTCACCGGCGCCCTCGCCGGCGCCGGGACCCTGGGCACGCCGGACTACTGGGTCCGGCACGTTCGGGAGACCGTCCGGTTCGCCGACGGCGTGGCGTGCCTGCGCGACCGGGGGGTGCGCAGGTTCGTCGAGCTGGGGCCGGACGCCGTGCTCTGCGGGATGGCCCAACTGACCGTCACCGACGGGGTCTTCGTGCCGATGCAGCGCCGGGACCGGGCGGACGGCGGGACGGCCGCCGTCGCCGGACTGTGGACGGCCGGCGTCCCCCTGGACTGGCGGGCCGTCCTGGGCGGCGGCCGGCGGGTCGAGCTGCCGACGTACGCCTTCCAGCGCGAGCGGTACTGGCCCGAGGCGAGCCCCGGGCCCGCCCCGGCGGGCGCCGGCGACGCCGTGGAGGCCCGGTTCTGGGACGCGGTCGAACGCGAGGACCTGGGCGAGCTGGCGAGCACCCTCGCGGTGGAGGCACCGCGGGAGCTGGAGCCGCTGCTGCCGGTCCTGTCGTCCTGGCGCAAGCGCCGCCGCGCGGACGCGGTCATCGACGGGTGGCGCTACCGGGTCACCTGGAAGCCGACCACGGACGGGCTCGGCGCGGCCACGCTCGCCGGGACCTGGCTGCTCGTCACACCGGCCGACGCCGCAGGGCCGGCGGCAGGCCTGGTCGCGGCGGTGCGGGCCGGCGGGGCCGACCTGGTCGAGCTGGTCTGCGACCCGGTGGCCGAAGGCCGGGCCGGGCTGGCCGGGCGGCTCGCGGACCTGCCCGCCGACCTCGCGGGGGTGCTGTCGCTGACCGCGCTCGGCCCGGACGGGCTGACCGCGTCGGTGGTCCTGTTGCAGGCGCTGGGTGACGCCGCGATCGACGCCCCGCTCTGGACGGTCACCAGCGGAGCGGTGTCCGTCGCCGGCTCCGACCCGCTGCGCGACCCGCTCCAGGCCCAGGTCTGGGGAGCGGGCCGGGTCGCCGCGCTGGAGCACCCCGATCGCTGGGGCGGGTTGATCGACGTCCCCGCCACCGTGGACGCCCGGGTCGCTGCCCGGCTGGCCGCCGTGCTGTCCGGCGGGCCGGGCCTGGACCAGGTCGCCGTCCGCGACAGCGCGGTCTACTCCCGCCGGCTGGTCCGGGCGGCCGCCGAGGAGACCGCCGTCGAGCCGTGGACGCCCTCGGGCACGGTGCTGGTCACCGGTGGCACGGGCGCGCTGGGCGCGGCCGTCGCGCGCTGGCTGGCCGGGCGCGGCGCGCCGCACCTGGTGCTGACCGGCCGGCGCGGCACGGCCACGCCCGGGGTGGCCGAGCTGGTGGCCGAACTGACCGCCCTGGGCGCCCGGGTGACGGTCGAGGCCTGCGACGCCGCGGACCGGGACGCGCTCGTCCGGGTGCTGGCGGCGATCCCGGCCGAACTCCCGCTGACCGGGGTGGTGCACGCGGCCGGGGTCGCCGAGACGGCTCCGCTCGACTGGACCGGCCCGGCGGACGTGCGGTCCGCCACCGGTGGCAAGGTGACCGGCGCGGCGCACCTGGACGAACTCACCGGGGACCTCGACCTGTTCGTCACCTTCTCGTCCATCGCCGGGATCTGGGGCAGCGGCGGACAGGGGCTCTACGCCGCGGCGAACGCGTACCTGGACGCCCTGGTGCAGCAACGGCGCTCGCGCGGCCGGGCGGGCCTCTCGGTGGCCTGGGGGCCGTGGGCCGAGGCCGGCATGGCGGTGCGCGGCGAGGCCGAGGACTTCCTGCGCCGGCGCGGACTGCCCGCGCTGGACCCGGGGTTGGCCGTCACCGCGCTGGCCCGGGCGGTGGACCGCGAGGACTCCTGCGTGGTGGTCGCCGACGTCGACTGGGCGCGGTTCGCCCCGGCGTTCACCTCCGGCCGCCCCAGCGCGCTGCTGGCCGACCTGCCCGAGGCGGCGCGGGCCCTGGCGGGGGAGGAGCCGGCCGTCGAGACGGGCTCCGCCCTGGTCCGGCGGCTCGCGGCGGCCCCGGCCCCGCAACGGGCCCGGATGCTGCTGGACCTGGTCCGCGACCGGGTCGCCGCGGTGCTCGGGCACAGCACCGCCGAGGTCGTCGAACCGGACCGGGCCTTCCGGGACCTGGGCTTCACCTCGCTGACCGCGGTGGAGCTGCGCAACGCGCTCGGCACCGAGACCGGCCTGGCCCTGCCGGCCACCCTGATCTTCGACCATCCGACCCCCGGCGACCTGGCCGAGCACCTGGCCGGTGAGCTGCTCGACGACCTGGCGCCGGTCACGGCCATGGCGGCGCCGGCCGCCGCGCCGGTCGGCACCGACACCGACGACCCGATCGTGATCGTCGGGATGAGCTGCCGCTACCCCGGCGGCATCGCGTCGCCGGACGAGTTGTGGGAGCTGGTCGCCGCCGGCGAGGACGGGGTGACGGCCTTCCCGGCCGACCGCGGTTGGGAGTTCGCGGCCGCCGAGGGCGGGTACGCCCGGCAGGGCGGTTTCGTGCACGAGGCGACGCGGTTCGACGCGGGGCTGTTCGGGATCTCGCCGCGTGAGGCGCTGGCGATGGACCCGCAGCAGCGGCTGCTGTTGGAGGCGGCCTGGGAGGCCTTCGAGCACGCCGAGGTGGACCCGCGCTCGGTGCGCGGCGCGCAGATCGGCGTGTTCGTCGGCGCCTCGTCCTCCGGCTACGGCGGGGGCGGCGCCCAGGGCTTCGAGGGCGCCGAGGGCCACCTGCTGTCCGGCACCGCCAACAGCGTGATCTCCGGCCGGGTCGCCTACTCGTTCGGCCTGGAGGGGCCGGCGGTGACGGTGGACACGGCGTGCTCGTCCTCGCTGGTGGCCCTGCACCTGGCGACCCAGGCGGTGCGGCGCGGCGAGTGCGCGATGGCGCTCGCGGGCGGTGTCACGGTGATGGTCTCGCCGGCGACCTTCGGCGAGTTCGACCGGCAGGGCGGGCTGGCCTCGGACGGCCGGTGCAAGGCCTTCGCGTCGGCGGCGGACGGCACCGGCTGGGGCGAGGGCGTCGGCGTCCTGCTGGTCGAGCGGCTGTCGGACGCGCGCCGGCTCGGGCACCGGGTCCTGGCCGGGGTGCGCGGCAGCGCGGTCAACCAGGACGGCGCCTCCAACGGGCTGACCGCGCCGAACGGCCCGGCGCAGGAGCGGGTGATCCGCCAGGCGCTGGCGACCGCCGGGCTGACCACCGCCGACATCGACGTGGTGGAGGCGCACGGCACGGGGACCCGGCTGGGTGACCCGATCGAGGCGCAGGCCCTGCTGGCGACGTACGGTCAGGACCGGCCCGCGGACCGGCCGCTGTGGCTCGGGTCGATCAAGTCCAACATCGGCCACACCCAGGCCGCCGCGGGCGTCGCCGGCATCATCAAGATGGTCATGGCCATGCGCCACGACGTCCTCCCGGCCACCCTGCACGTGGACGAGCCGACCCCCCACGTGGACTGGTCGGCCGGCGCGGTGGAGCTGCTGACCGAGGCCCGCCCCTGGTCGGCGGCCGACCGGCCGCGCCGGGCGGGCGTGTCCTCGTTCGGGATCAGCGGCACCAACGCGCACGTCATCATCGAGGCGCTCCCGAGCCCCGCCCCGGCCGAGCCCGTCGCACCGGTGCCGCCGGTGATCCCCTGGCTGCTGTCGGCCAGGACCGAGCCCGGCCTGCGCGCCCAGGCCGACCGGCTCGCGGGCTTCGTGGGCTCCGCGGCCCTTGCGGGCTTCACGGCCTCCGCGGCGGAGCGGCCGCGGCGGGACGCCGCCGACCTCGGGCACGCGCTGCTCAGCAGGGCCGCGCTCCCGCACCGCGCCGTCGTGCTCGCCGCGGACGCGGCCGGCCTCGCCGAGGGGGTGGCCACCCTGGCCACGGGCACGCCGTCCGGCGCCGTGGTCGCCGCCGTGGCGGGCGAGGGCCAGACGGCGTTCCTGTTCACCGGCCAGGGCGCGCAGCGGGCCGGGATGGGACGCGGGCTCTACGAGGCGTTCCCGGTGTTCGCGGACGCCTTCGACGCGGTCTGCGCGGAGTTGGACCTGCTGCTGGACCGGCCGGTCAGGGACGTGGTGTTCGAGGGCGCCGACCTGGACCAAACCGTGTGGGCGCAGGCGGGGTTGTTCGCGCTGGAGGTGGCGTCGTTCCGGTTGCTCGAATCCTGGGGTGTGAGGCCGGACTTCCTGTTGGGTCATTCGATCGGTGAGGTGGCGGCGGCGCACTGCGCGGGGGTGTTCTCGCTGGCGGACGCGTGTGTGTTGGTGGCGGCGCGCGGCCGGCTGATGCAGGCGCTGCCCGACGGTGGGGCGATGCTGGCGCTGGAGGCGTCCGAGGCCGAGGTCATCGCGGCGATCGGTGACCGGCTGGATGTCGCGGCGGTCAACGGTCCGGCGTCGGTGGTGGTGTCGGGGGAGGCGGAGGTCATTGAGGAGCTGGCCGGGCGGTGGGCGGCCGAAGGGCGTCGGACGCGTCGGCTGACGGTGTCGCATGCCTTTCACTCGGTGCTGATGGAGCCGATGCTGGCCGAATTCGGCACGGTGCTGGAGGGGTTGAGCTTCGCCGAGCCGCGCATTCCGGTGGTGTCGAACCTGACCGGAGCGGTGGCCGGGCCCGGCCTGCTGTCGACGCCGGAGTACTGGGTGCGGCAGGTCCGCGAGGCGGTCCGCTTCGCCGACGGCGTCACCCACCTGGAGGGCCAGGGGGTGAGCCGGTTCGTCGAACTGGGCCCCGACGGAGTGCTCTGCGCGCTGGCCCAACAGTCCGTCCCGGAAGGCGTGTTCGCACCCGTCGCGCGCCGTGACCGGGACGACGTGGACACGGCGCTGCGCGCGCTGGCCCGGCTGTGGACGGTCGGCGCCGAGGTCGACTGGCGGTCGGTGCTGCCGGCCGGCCGCCGGGTGGACCTGCCGACCTACGCGTTCCAGCGGGAGCGGTACTGGCCGCAGGCCGTCCCGACGGCCGGTGACCCGGGCACGGCCGGCCTGGAGCCGGTCGGACACCCGCTGCTCAGCGCCGCCCTCACGGTGGCCGACGGCGGTGCCCTGCTGCTGACCGGGCGGTTGTCGGTGGCGACGCACCCGTGGCTGGCCGATCACGCCATCCTCGGACGGGTGGTGGTGCCCGGCGCCGCGTTGGTCGAGATGGTCTGGGCCGCCGGCCGCCGGGTCGGTCGCCCGGCGATCCGGGAACTGGTCCTGCGGACACCGCTGGTCCTGCCCGAGCACGGCGGCGTGCAGATCCAGCTGAGCGTGGGCGCCGACGGCGAGAGCGGCGAGCGCACGGTCGAGCTGTACTCGCGGCCCGACGGGGCCCCGGACGCGCCCTGGCTGAGCCACGCGGCCGGACTCCTGGCCGATGCCGGGCCTTCCGACGCGGTGCCTTCCGACGCCGGGCCGGACCTCACGGTCTGGCCGCCGGCTGGTGCGTCGGTGGTGCCGTTGGACGGTTTCTACGACGCGTTGGCGGACAGCGGCTATGGCTACGGGCCGGTGTTCCGGGGTCTGCGGGCGGCCTGGCGGGACGCCGATGTGGTGTATGCCGAGGTGGAGTTGCCCGAGGAGGTGGCGGTCGAGGCGGGCGGCTTCGGTCTGCACCCCGCGCTGCTGGACGCGGCTCTCCATGCGGTGGGGCTCTCTCCGGCGGTGCGGGCCACCGGTACCCGGCTGCCGTTCGCCTGGACCGGGGCGCGGCTGGACGCGGTCGGCGCGTCGGTGCTCCGCGTTCGGGTCGAGGGCACGGCGGAGGGCTTCTCGCTGCTCCTCGCGGACGGCGTGGGCGAGCCGGTCGCCACGGTGGAATCGCTGGTGATGCGCGAGGTCTCGGCCGGGGCACTTCAGGCGGCCTCGGACGCATGGCAGGACGCGTTGTTCGCGGTGGACTGGGTGCCGGCACCGGTGTCGGTTCCGGTGTCGGTGGATGTGGCGGGTTGGGCGGCGTTGGGTGCTGTCGGGGTCGCTGGTGTGCGTGGGTTCGGTGATGTGGGTGCGTTGGTGGGGGAGTTGGCGGGTGGGGTGGTGCCGCCGGTGGTGGTGTTGCCGGTGCCGGTGTCGGGTGATGTGCACGGGGTGACCGTGTGGGTGTTGGGTGTGGTGCAGGAGTGGTTGGCGCGGGAGTGGTTGGCCGCGTCGCGGTTGGTGGTGCTGACGTGTGGGGCGATGGCTGTCGGGGGTGGGGCGGCGGATCCTGTTCAGGCGGCGGTGTGGGGTCTGTTGCGTTCGGCGCAGACGGAGCATCCGGATCGGATCGTGTTGGTGGATCTGGATCCTGCGGCCGGCTTGTCGGCCGGTTTGTCGGCGGTCGGGGCGTCGGCGGTGTGGCCGGGGGTGGTGTTCGGTGATGAGCCGCAGGTGGCGGTTCGGGGGGCGG
>NZ_JBIVVS010000038.1:0-65927 GCF_044768625.1 Kitasatospora sp. NPDC091207 | reverse complement strand
AGTTGCACTCGCGTCACACAACACGGTCTACCGGACCAGGGCCCACCGCGAGGGCGGAACCTGCAAATTGATCACAACCAGATACACGCCCTAGGGAGCGCTCGTCCCCGGGCGGGCCTTGCTCATCTTCGCCGCCCTGGCCTTCGCCCAGCGCAGGAGCAGGACCGCGACCACCACCGCCATCAGCGCGGCCTTGCCGACCGGGACGGCTGTCCCGCCGCGCAGCGCCGAGGAGAACATCGGCGTCAGCGCCGCCACGGCCACGGCCGGCCCGGCCGCGTACCAGGCGGCGAACAGCAGCGGGCCCGTCCCGCCGCCCGCGCCCTGGGCCGGGGACAGCATCAGGTCCTTGCGCAGGACCCCGCGGCAGGCGTTCACCAGTCCGGCCGCGACCAGGGCCGGCGCGGCGGCCGGTGCGAGCCAGGCCGCCGGTCCGGTGCCCGCCGCCAGCAGTGCTCCGGCGCAGGCCAGCCCCAGCAGGAGCCCGGCCAGCATCGGGACGATCGCGTGGCGCAGCATCAGCGCGGAGAACGGATACGGCGACCAGGAGGCCCGTCGGACGTCGTCCGTCTCGATCCGGGCCGGCTCCAGCAGCTGCGCGACGGCCAGGTAGCCGAAGACCAGTGCGACGGCGGTGGCCAGCCAGGACAGCCCGCCGGTGGCGCCGTGCGCGAGGACGGCGCAGAGCGGCGCGGGTACCGCCAGCACCACCGCCCGACCCAGCCGGGAGGGTGCGCGGAGCAGGGCGAGCGTGTCCCGCCACGGCACGACCAGCCAGGCCCACCGGGGTGCCGGGAGCCGGAGCCGGCGTTGCCGGGCGCTGCCGTTGGCGCTGTTCACCGCCAGCCGTGCGCTGCGCAGCTCGACCGTCCGGAGCGCGGCCAGCACCCCGGCGGCCGTCCTCGCCCGCTCCCGCAGCCGGGCCAGTGGCACCGTCACGGCGGCCCGGTCGGCGAGGACCAGCGCGGCACCGGCCGACACCAGCAGCAGCGCGGCGGCCACCCAGCCGCCCGTCACGGCGGCCGGGGTCGGTGCCAGGGCCGCGATCGCGGCCCAGCCCCACGGCCCCGACCACAGTTCGACCAGCTCCAGCCCGTGCACCGGGTGGCCGGCGACGGCCAGCGCGCTCTGCCCGGCCAGCGCGATGATCAGCAGGGTCAGGTACGGAGTGAGCCGGCGCACCCAGCGGGCCGCGCGGTCGCCGCGTTCCACCATCAGCGCGGCGCAGGTGGCCAGCAGTGGCACACAGAGCCCGCCGAGCAGGCACCAGCCGAGCGCGGCCGGCAGACCGACCCGGACGGTCAGCCCGAGCGCGACCATGCCGCCGACCGCCGCCACCAGGCCGGGGAAGGCGGCCACGGCGCAGGAGAGCCAGAACCACGGGCGGAGCACCGGGCCGGGCCGGACGGGGTGGGCCAGCAGCCAGTCGGTCGCCGCCCGGGGCGGTACCACCGGGCCGCGCCACAGGCCGTCCCGGACCAGCAGGACGAAGGTGAGCAGCCCGATCGCGGTGATGCCGGCGGGCATGGCGGCGAGCAGATCGCCGCCGTGGCCGGTGTAGTCGGCCCCCATGGAGGCCTGCAGGAACAGGCCGAGGCTGGGCACGCCGCCCCAGATGACCAGGATGAGCAGCACGCAGTAGACGGCGAAGCCGACCGACTTGGCGCGGTCGCGCCGGTGGGGGGCGCGCAGGGCGCGGAGCAGGGCGAGTGTCTCGTCGGTCCAGTCGTCGTCGTCCGTCCAGGCCTCGACGGCGGGGTCGGGGGCGGGCGCGGGGTCGGCCTTCGGGTGGGCGGTGGTCACCGGGCACCTGCCGAACCCGCGGCGGCGCGGGCGGCGAGATCCGCCGCAAGGATCTTGTGGGTCGCGCCCTGCTTCAGGACCTTGCCGTCCTCCAGCACCACCACCCGGTCGGCCACGTCCAGGGCGAGGTCGGTGTGGTGGGTGACCAGCAACACCGCGACACCGTCGGCCAGCTCCGCCTTGAGCAGGTCGGCGAGGTGCCGGCGGGCGTCCGGGTCGAGCCGCTGCTCGGGCTCGTCCAGCAGCAGCAGATCGCGCGGGCGCACCAGCGCGCAGGCCAGCAGCAGGGCCTGCATCTGTCCGGAGGAGAGGGCCGAGGGCAGCGCGTCGGCGCGTTCCGTGAGCATCCGGTCGGCCAGGACCTGGGCGACCCAGCCGGGCGCGTCGGCGACCCCGTGCGCGACCGCGACCAGGAGCAGGTGCTCGCGGACGGTCAGGTCGGGGTAGCAGGCGACGGTGTCCCCGACCACCGCCACCCGGGCCCGGACCCGGGGGTCGTTCTCGTCCATCGGGATGCCGTCGAAGACCACGGTGCCCTTGCTGGGGGCGTCGCGCCCGGCCGCGACCCTGAGCAGGGTCGACTTGCCCGATCCGTTGTGTCCGAGCAGCGCCACGCACTCCCCGGCGGCCAGCGACAGGCTCACGGGGTGCAGGACCTCCCGCTCGTCGTACGAGCGGCTGACGCCGGTCAGCTTCAGCAGGGGCTTGCGGGCCGCGGCACGTGGTTCGGCGGCGTTCTTGGCCATGGGGAGGGTGCCTCTCGACGGGGTGTCCGGCCACAGTACCGATCCGTCGGCCGTCACCCGGGCGAGGGTGGTGCCGGCCCGGGGCCGGTGCGGACGTCGCGCCCGGTTCGGCCCGCGGTGGGCGTGCAGCGCACCGCGGGCCGGGCGAGGGCGGGGAGGGGGCAGCGCAGGGGGCCGCAGAGGGCGGGGGCGGTGGCTTCCTGGGGGAGCACGGGGTTGAGTTCGCCGGCGTCCAGGACGCTGTCGTACTCGCCGTTCTCGTTGTAGTCGATGCCGTGGATCACCACGACGGCGTTGTCGTCGCGTACCTGCCGGGCGACGTCGTCGGTGACGGCGATGGTGCGGGAGGAGGTGGAGGTGCCGCCGGCCGGAAAGCGGTCGACGGCCAGTGCGCCGGCGGGGCTGGTGCCGCCGTCTGTGGTCAGCGAGGTGCCGATGGCGCCGTGGGCGCGCAGGCCGTCGGTGGTGGAGGTGGCCAGGCGGCCGTTGTGGAGCCGCGAGTCGTCGGCGGTGGGGCATTCGCCGGAGCCCTTGACATGGATGTGCATGGGTTGCGGCGCGTGGTTGAGCAGGCCCGTACGTGGATGGTGATCTTCGCTTCGTGGCCGTGCAGGGTGACGATCGCGGTGCCGATGCCCTGGACGCGGTTGTCCACGGAAGGGCGCCCTCCGATGAGGAAGCTCCTGATCCCCGCGGCCGTCGCCGCCCTGATCTTTGCCGCTCGGCGCGGCAGCGGCCTCGGCCGACTCCGGCCGCAGCCCCGACTCGAAGCCCGGACAGCGCAACACCGTCACCTACGCCCTGCTCCTGCCGGTCGCCCAACGGGGTGTCCGCGCGGCAGCGAATACGGTCCGCCATCGACCTGGTGGCCGGGAACCGGAGGTGGCGGCCTCGGCGGGCCGGTCACCGTCATGCGCTTCCACCCGGTATTCGCTGCGGCCGGGGTACCGGATCGGTCGGACGGGCACAGTCCTCGACCGGCGGTTCGAAGGGTGCGTCGCCACAGCTCACTCGGCACGGCTCACGGGGCACGGCTCCTGTGGCAGAGCTCACGGGGCAGGGCCGGCCGCTGCCGGTCGGCCCTGCCCCGCACCGCCCGCGTGTGCTGCGCGGGCCGGTCAGGCGGGGTCGATGACCACGATCGGGATCTCGCGGTCGGTCTTGGCCTGGTACTCGTCGTACGCGGGCCAGTGGCCCACCATGATCGGCCAGAAGGCGGCCCGCTCCGCGGCGGTGGCGGTGCGCGCGGTGCCCTGGACGATCGTCGGGCCGACCTGGACACGGACCCGCGGGTCGGCCGACAGGTTCCGGTACCACAGGGGCGGCTCGTCGGCCCCGCCCTTGGAGGCGACGACGAGGTAGCGGCCGCCGTCCTCGCCGTAGATGAGCGGGGTGCGCACAGCCTGCCCGGAGACCCGGCCGACGGTGGTCAGCAGGAGGGTCTGGGTGCCGTTCCAGTGCTGCCCCTCGGTGCCGTGCGAGCTCACGTACTGCTTGACGTGGTCCAGCTGCCAGGTGCCCGGCGCGGGGTCCTTGGGGTGGTCCCAGTCGATGTCGGTCACGGGTGTCCGCCTGCCTTCGTGGGGAACGGGTCGACAGCTTCGACAACGACCGGCGACGCCTCCGGGCACGGCCGCCCCCGGGTCCATGGGTCCGGGGGAGCCTCCGGGGCAGGGGCGGAACGCCCCTTGGGGAGAAGCCGCTCGACCTGCTCGAACGGCCGGCGGGCGCCCGTCGCGGGGCACGGGAGGTGCCGGACGGTGGAGTCGTG
Organism: Kitasatospora sp. NPDC091207; assembly: GCF_044768625.1. Classification (NCBI taxonomy): domain Bacteria; kingdom Bacillati; phylum Actinomycetota; class Actinomycetes; order Kitasatosporales; family Streptomycetaceae; genus Kitasatospora; species Kitasatospora sp. NPDC091207. Next base: position 61,607 of record NZ_JBIVVS010000038.1, on the reverse strand, counting down.
GTGATCGTCACGACTTCTCCGGACCACGGCCGGCCGCTCGGGCGGCACGGTTGTCGGCCGGTGGGACGATCACCCGCATGGCGCTCGACCCCCGGCCGCCGAGCGACACCCACCGGTGAGGTCAGGCTGGTGACGCCGTATCCGGGCGTGTCACGTCACCGGGAACTGCCGGGGCCCTGACCGGCGGGCGTCCGGGGCGGAGGACAATGCGGCACATGGATGACGCGTTCACACTCCTTCGGCAGGCCGTCGACCTCCTGCCCGAGGACGCCGTCGCGGAGAACGGGCAGACGGTCAGCGATGTTCGCGAGGACGTCAGGCGCCAGGAGTGGGAGATGGTGCTCGGCGTTCTCGAAGAGATCGGGGACGTCCACCCCGTGTCCGTGGACTTCTGGGAGCTGCTGGCCGAAGCCGCTCGGCAGATGATGCTCGACCGCAGCCGCCGTTGGTGCGAGTGGCGGGGCTGGGAAGTCCAGCACGGCACTGTCCGGGCGACGTTGAGCCTGATGGACGAGGAGGAGGGCGGACGTCGAACGGCCTTCTCCGGGGACGGCCGGCTCAGGCCGATGTGGGACATCGGCCATCGCACCGCCGCCGGAGAACGAGAGCTGAGTATCGCGAGGCTGTGGGTGGAGTTCGAACCGCGGCTCGGTCCCGGGGAGACGGCCGACGTGCGGCTGGCTCCCCTGCAGCCCGGACAGTGGCGGCATCTGAAGCCCGGCGACGTGATCCTCATGCACGAGGCCCGACCTGTCGCCGGCATCGCCGAGATCATCGAGGTGCTGCCACCTCGCACATGAGAAGGGCGCGGGGGGGCGAAGAACTGGTCCACCGCGGCCGAACCCGTCAGACCGGTTCGCTGGTCGGCTTCGCGGTACGGCGATCGTTCCGGGCAGCTGGACACCGGCCCCCTTCGCCGTTCGACCGTGCCGCAGAGCCCGCCGCCGCCGGCGTCGGGACGCTGTCGAGCCCGTGGGCCTGCCTGCCCGCGCACTGCCCGACGAGTGGCAGGAAATCTTGCGGTCAAAGATGCCAGAAATGACCTCCCCTCAGGAGATGGCGCCGAAGGATTTCCGGTAGACGCGGCCTGGCCCCACGTGACCCGGCCGCCGACGAGGGGTGTCGGTGCTCAACGTGAAGCGTGACGATCCCACAGTCGCGAACGGATCCACCGTCCACCGTCGCCGCTCGTCCTCCGGCAGAACTCGCCACCATCCCCTGACCACGGTCATTTCGACTGCGGCCTGGCGGCCTGGCGCCTCGGCGGCGAGGTCCCGCAGAACTGCGGCGTCCCCGGGGCCGCGCGCCGGTCGTCAGTCGCTCTGACGGCGAGCCCTGCGGCCGGTGCCGTGCCCGTCGTCAGGAAGGCGGCAACCGCGGTTCGGACGCAGCTGCTCCGGGCGTAGGCCGTGTGCCCGTCCCCCCGCGGGTGAGCAGGACGGCGTTGCCGGGTTCGGCGGTGAGTTGCTCGGCCCAGGTGTAGGGCGCAGGCGTCGGCGAGCTGTCTCGCGTGGCCGGGGCCGGGCCGGTCCGGGGTGACCCGTCGGCCGCGACCGCTGCGGTCGCCGCCTCCCCACCGCCGGGCCGGTCGCCCCCCGGCGCGGCACGTGAGGGTCCTCAAGGTGGTGCCGGCGCCGTCCTACGGGTGGTAGAGCTCATGGGCGCGGGCGGAGTCGACGGGCCCGTCCTGGTCCAAGTGCAGGAAGTAGTCCAGCTGCCAGGCCTGCGCGCTGCCGGCCTGGCGGTTGGTGGTGGTCACCCAGGGCGGGTAGACGCGGAAGGCTCGTTTCCCACCGGCACCGTTCGTCGATACGACACCGTGCCGGCGGAGCGTGTCCATGGGAAGGACGAACTGGCCGAAGTGGTGGTGGTCGCGGGTGCTGATGACGAACAGGTCGATGGGGTCCGTGGTGTCGAAGGGCTGGATGGGGCCGCCCGGGGACCTCTTCCACACGGTCACGAATTGCCCGACCTTGGTGGGGGTCGTCTTGGCCGCGCGGAACCGGATGGCGAGGCCGTCGAGGGTGAATGCGTGGGCGGCGTAGGCGGCACTCTCGGCTTCGGGAACCGGCTGCGAGCAGGTGAACCCGCAGGGGTCGTAGACGAGCGCTTTCGCCGCGAGGAGTTCGCTGTGGGCCAGGGCGCTGTCCGACCACGGTTCGAGGCCGGTGGGTCGCAGATCGGAGGAGTGGGCGCGGTTCGTCGTCATCCGCTCACCCTGCCATGGGTGCTCGGACGGTCGCTGACCTCGGCTCGGGGCGTAGCTCCCGTCGAGGTCTTCCGCATGCCGGCCGTGTGTCCGGGTGCACGGACAGAGCGTCCAGGGCCGCTGTGTGTGGACCTGGCGGACTCCGCCCCTTGGGCCGCGCCTGTCGGACCGGTCTGTCGGACGGTCTCTCGGTTATCTGGCGATACCGCCGCTGAGCTGGGAAATCTCGTTGGCGGTCGACGCCGTGGAGCCCCTGGAGTCGGCGCGCCCGTCCCGATCGGGGCGGTGGTGCGCCGGCGTGCGTGGTCGAGCACGCGGGCCTTCTCAGGAGTTGACGATCTGATGACATGTGTGGCGTGCGGGGTGCGTCCTCCAGGGACCGAGAGCGGCCGTTGCTTCGGCTGCGCGGAGGCGGCCCCGGGATGGGCGGTGGCGCTGCGTCCGGCGAACGGCCTTGCCGTGGCGGTCTACGCCCTGCTCGCGTTGAACGCCGTGGCGGCCGCGGTGGTCGTCGCGGTCGATATCTGGTCCGACGTGCTCCTGGGCCGGGTGGTGGACGGGTCGGGCGATGTCGGTCTCGACGACTTCGACGCCGTGGAATCCGTGGCGAACCTGGTGAACGGGCTGTTCCTCCCCCTGGCGCTGGCCACCGCCGTGGTGTTCATCGTCTGGCTCTACCGCATCCGCCAGAACGCCGACCTGCTGCTTCCGCACGGGCACCGTCTCGGGCGGGGCTGGACCATCGGTGCCTGGTTCACCCCGGTCGTGCTGCTCTGGTTCCCCTGGCAGCTGATGGCGGACTGCTGGCGGGCGAGCGCGCCGCTGGACGCGGAGGGACGGCGGCGCAGGACGTCCGAGATGGCGCTCGGCCTGTGGTGGTCCACCTGGATCGGGTCGCTGATCGTCGGCCGGGTCGCCGGCAGCATGGCGCGTCTGGTGGACCCGGTGAGCGTCGGCGACCTCGAAAGCCTGCGCGGCTCCATCCGGGTGGAGGTCGCCGGGTCGGCGCTGCGCCTGGTCGCGGCGGTCGCGGCGATCGTTGTGGTCAACCGGCTGACCGCCATGCAGCAGGCTCGCCGCGCCGACGTCAACCCGGCTGCGGCCAGGGCCGCCCAGGAGGCCTGGCACCAGGCCTCGGCTGCCGTTGCCGTGTCCGCTGCCGCTGAGGCGCCGCGTGAGGCCGCCACGGAGGCCAGGCCTTCCGCCTGACGGCCGAAAGGCCCGTCCGAGGAGCGAGCCCTCGGACGGGCGCGCCGGCCTGCCGCACCGCCGCATGGTCCCGCCGTCGTGGTCGGTCTGTTGACCTGGTGTGCGAGGTCGCGGCCGGGCAGGCTAGGTTGCTCGGGTGAGTCTTCTTGATGATGTGGCTGAGCGTGACGGCTGGCGGTGCTGGGTCTGCGACGAGCCGGTCGACCCTGACAAGTCGGTGAACGATCCGCGGGGGCCGAGCGTGGACAGTCGGACCGCCGACCGGAAGGCCAAGGTCGCCGAGCGGCTCGCGCACCGCGGGTGCAACACCCGCAAGGGCGCGGTCAAGGTGGTCATCGCCTGGCCGGAACGCCTGTACGTGGTCGAACCCGCTCCGCTGATCACCGTGGCCGCGAGGCTGGAGCGCAAGGGCGGCCGTGAGATGGTGGGCCGTTGTCCGACCAGGCAGGACGCCCAGGAGGCGGCCGACTGGCTGGTCGACCGGTTCTCCCGGCTGGCGCCGGAACTGCCGGTGACCGCCGACATCGAGGCGGGCGGCGGCCAGTTCCTCGTCATCCTGGCCACCGGCCGGCGCTGATCGGGGATCACCGGCGCACACCCGCGCCGAGCTGAACGGTCGGCGCACATCGACCCGCCCTGGTACGGGCTGACATCGCCCACACCCCCGACCGCACCGCCTCCGGCATCCACGACCCGCAGGCCCCTGACGGCCGGCGCAGTCGTGGAGTGACCTGATCGACACCTCCATTCACCACCTCTTCCCCATCGCCCGCGCCGACGGTCACCGGCTCCCACCCGGGGCCGGCGGCGCGGGCGGCGGACGTGATCGCACGGCTGCGGCGTCCGCCCACGCGAGGCCGAACTCGCCCTCGACGAGGACACCTTCGGCGGAACGGCTGCGGCGTCCTGGACATCACCCCCGAGCGGGCCCGGTTCGACCGGTACCGGACCGCCGACCGCACCCGCCCCGACAGCGCGGTCACCCCGCTGAAGTCCCTCGCCGCCGCCCGCGCGACCGGCCGCCTCGTCCCGGCCGGCACACCCGCCTGACAACGGGCCGGCGAGGTCCGGGGGCACCGGTCGGGAGCGTGAGGAGGCCGGTGGGGGCGGCCGGGGACGGTCCGTGCCCGTAGCCGGTGCCCCGCGAGACGGATCCGGCCGGCCCCAACCGAACCGCCTGCTCGGCCCGACCGGCGCGTCGAGCGTCTCGACGAACAGTTCGAAGGCCGCGTCGACACGCTCCGGACCGGACGCGGCCACCCGGTCGAAGAGCAGGCCGCGCACGGTCGCGGCCGGGGCGAGCCCGTTGACACTGATGGCGAAGTCCGGGCACAAGAGGCCGGAGGACGTCCGCCGCTACGTCAGGCCCTCCCCAGAGACGATCACTTGGGTCACCAGGCTTTCGGCCCCTGGTGACTCACTCCAGTGAGCGCCTCGCGGTCGTGCCGCTGCGGCTGCACCCGGCCTGGCCCGTACGCAGGCGGAAGAGATCAGGCCGCGGACCGGCCCCATCTCGGGTCGCGGCCGGAGGCCGCAAGGGCGCGATCAAGGGACGAGGCGGTGGCAGGCACCGGCACCGGAGTGGCGAAGCCACCGTACTGGCGGTATGTCTCGGCGTGCTCCTCGACCACTCCGAGAACCAGACGAGCCAGCTCGTCGTCGACGACGAGCTGCTGGCCGGTGGCCCGGGCGACATCCCAGCCGTGGAGCACCAGCTCCTTGATCACCATCTGGGCGACCGACGCTGCCGGTATGGTCATCCCGCCCAGATCCACCTCGCCCTCCCAAACGGCCGGATCCGACCAGGCCGCCACCGCGCGGTCGAGCTGGTCCGCGTAGGCACCGGCCCAGCCGAGGTCAGCGGTGAAGTCGCGCGCTACCAGGTCCTCTGGCAGTGGCTCCCGGCGTGCCCGGCGTTCAAGACCATGGGAGGTGTAGAGCACCCAGTGGTTGACCAGAGTCCTGGTGTCGAAATCGGCACAGGGCGTCGGCCCGCCCAGCTGCTCCGCTCGGACACCGCGGGCAATGCGCGCGGCCTCCGCCGCAGCGTGAGCCATCAGAGGGTGAAGTGTGTAACCGTTCATGGGCCGATTCTCGGCCCACTGCCCGACCGTGTCTTGAACAAACGCGACAGCTAGCCTGACAGGCATGACCTTCCCAGATCTCGGACGCGGGGTGCTCCATCCCGGTCAGGCCGCAGCCGTGATCAGCCTGACCCGGCACGATCCCGCCCCGGAACTGGCGCGCTTCGTCGAGTTCTACTGGCTGGTGCGCTGGAACCGTCACGGCCGGCCGGCCTACGAGCAGAAAGTGCTCGTCCACCCCAACGTCCACCTCGTCTTCGAGGCACCGTCGGCTCGCGTCTACGGAGTCAGTCGGTCGCTCTTCATCCGCAGGCTGGAAGGGGCCGGGCACGTGCTCGGAGCCAAGTTCCGCCCCGGAGGTTTCCGCCCGTTCATCGACCGCCCGGTGGCCGACCTGGCCGACCAGGCCGTCCCGGCCACCGAGGTCTTCGGCCTCGGGACGGACCGACTCAATGACGAGGTGCTGCGCGATACCGGGGATCCCTCTGCCGTCGCCTCCCGTGTGAACTCCTTCCTGCTCACTCGCATGCCCGCGCCCGATCCGGTGGCGGAGCAGATCGCCGCAATGGTTGAGCGCATCACCGGCTCGCCCGATCTGCGAAGGGTCGACCAAGTGGCCGAGGAGTTCGGCATCACTGTGCGCCGGCTGCAGCGTCTGTTCGCCGAGTATGTCGGTGCCGCTCCGAAGTGGGTTCTGCGCAGAGCCCGGCTGCATGAGGCCGCCGAGCGCGCCGACCAGGGCACGGACATCGACTGGGCAACGCTCGCTGTCGACCTCGGCTACGCCGATCAGGCCCACTTCACCCGCGACTTCACGGCAACGGTCGGTACGTCACCGGTTCGCTATGCCTCGGGCAGACCGTAACTCCTGCTTCGACGTGGTCAGCCCCAGCAGCAGCGCGCGAGACCCGGGCGATGCCTGCCATCGTGAAGGCGTCAGGCTTCGTCATCGGCGTACGGGCCGCGCAACCCCCGGAGTCCCCTGAGGAATTGTCAAGCGTTGTGGTTGGGCTTCCCTTCGGCGGTTGCCGACCAGACCTGACGAGCCAGGATGTCGGGGTCCAGTGCGCCGTCAACGACAGTGCCGGAGCCGTGGCGTAGCGGCTCGACGTGGCGCTCGTGGGCGTCTCCGCGGTGGTTGAGGTAGTTCCGCGGGAGAACGTCGAGCGGAGAACCGTCACGGACGGACTTGCGCTGGATCTCTCGTGCCGGCCGAAGATCAGCAGGCAAGTCCACGAAGACATCGGAGCACGCGCACGGGACCTGTGGGCGGACGTGACGGGCGAACAGGCCGTCGGCGATGACCACGGCTGCCACGGCTGCCACGGATCATGAACGAGCCCCACGCCCGACGGGTCCTGGCCGCCCACCAGCGGCAGGGCAAGTGAACACCGGCCTCGAGGTCGGGCCTTCTCACCGGCCTCCGGCGGGCGCCGCGGGCCACAGTGTGCCCGCCGGTTCAGTACCCTGACGGTACGTCGGACGGGCGCGGCCGGACGCGGAGACGCCGGGCCCGCCACAGGACCGAAGCGGGAGAGGGCCGATGAGCGGATGGACGGCGGAGATTCGGGCGCGCGTGGGCGAACCGCGGATCTGGTTCGTGGCGACCACCGGGGCGGACGGCGCCCCGCACGTCACGCCGATGTGGATCGACATCGAGGGTGACCGGGTCCTCTTCAACACGTCCCTCGGTCGGACCAAGGAGCGGAACCTGCGCCACGACCCCCGCGTGTGCCTCTCGCACGCCGATCCGGCCGATCCCTTCGACCGGATCCAGATCCACGGCCGGGCTGTCGAGTTCGTGACCGGTGACGAGGCCGACCGGCAGATGGACCGCCTCACGCACAAGTACCTCGGCGTCGAGCGGTACGGCTGGCGGGTCCCGGGCGAGCGGCGGGTCACGGTCTTCATCGAGCCCACCCGGATCCGCCGCGTCGTCGGGGTCGAACCGCTGCCGGCGGCCGCCCGGTTCGCCGGCTGACCCGACGGTGGCGCTGGCGCTCAGGTCCGCCCTCCTGGTGTCGGCGCCGCTCCGGCGGTGTGCCTACGGCGGCGGCTCGCCTCCGGCCGTGCTGCTCCGGCTGTGCTGATCCGACGGCGCGCCGCCGACGGGGTGACTGTTCGACGGGTCATGACAGGTTCGCGGCGAGTCGACACGTAGCGTTATCGTATGACCACAAATCGTTCTCTCGATGCCGCCGCGCCCCCGCGGCTCCACCGGCATCGCGGCCTGGCGCCACTGTTCGTGCTGGCCCTCACCCTGCTCACCCTCGTCGCCGCCATCACCCCCGCCGCGGCCGCGCGCCGGGCGGGTGGCCTGCTCGGAGTGAACCTCGTCAACAGCAGCGACCGCGACCTGACCTTGAGCGGGCTCCAAGTCACCGACGGGTGTGCCTACACCAATCCGCCGGCCAGGCTCGGCGCCCTCGGCGGGACCGGACAGTTCAACGTCGGCGTGTGCGAGGGATCCAACGGCGCGTCGGGGACCGTCAGCTACCAGGTGGGCGGTGAGAGCCAGGGCACCGTGATCACTTTCGGCTGGAACGTCCCGGCCCCGCTCGACCAGCCGAACACCTTCACCGAGACCGCGCCCACCGGCTATCTGGCGAGTCACACCGGCGGCGCCAACAGCTTCGACCCCGTCACCTTCACGGTCGACTGCAACTCCAGCACCTGCGACGGGATTCCGGACGACTGGAAGCGCAACGGCGTCACGATCAAGCCCGGCGACGGCAGCCCCGACCAGTTCATCGACCTCAAGGCGATGGGCGCCGACGTGAACAAGCCGGACATCTTCGTCCAGGTCGACTGGATGGCCGACGACACCCACAGTCACGCGATCACCAACGACGCGATCAGGAAGGTCGTCGACGCCTTCAAGAACTCCCCGTTCAACCGGCACAGCCCCAGCACCGGCATCAACCTGCACGTCGACGCCGGGCCGGACAGCCTCCTCGACTTCACCAAGAACACCACCTGGGGGGCGCTCAGCAAGGCGAAGAAGCAGACCGAGGCCGCCAACCTCGGCACGGTGGACGCCAACGGGCGCTACCTGTGGAACGACTTCAACAAGATCAAGACGGCCAAGGGCGGCTTCGTCAGCACCGGGCGGAGCTCGATCTTCCACTACGCGATCGCGGCGCACAACCTCCAGCCCGGCGTCACGTACAGCGGCATCGCCGCCGGGGTGCCGGGCAGCGACTTCATCGTCAGCCTGGGGAGCTTCGACAACCGGGTCGGCAACACCAACCAGCAGGCCGGCACGCTGATGCACGAGCTGGGGCACGACCTGGGCCTGAAGCACGCCGGCAACGCGGACACGCCCAACCACCAGCCGCAGTACTTCAGCGTGATGAACTACTCGTACCAGCTCGGCGGCCTGTCGATCGGCACCACCACCGGAGTCCTGGACTACTCGCGGGCGGCGGGCTCGCTGAACGAGCCGACGCTGAACGAGCGCCAGTTCCCGGCCAGCAGCACCGGCTACGACGTCATGCACTGGTGCCCGAACACCAAGCAGGGTTCCCGCTTCGTCACCGTCCAGGCGGGCGCCGGCCAGGTCGACTGGAACTGTGACGGCATGATCGCCCCGAACAACGTCGCGTTCGACACCAACAACGACGGGCTGCAGACCGCGCTGAACGGCCACGACGACTGGGGCAGCATCCAGCTGCGCGGCGGCTCGATCGCCCACTCGGGCGCGGCCGGGGTGCCGGCACCGACCGAGGAGAACGAGATCACCGCCGAGGAGGCCGAGATGGAGCTGCCGCTCGACGTCCTGCCGCCGGTCACCACCGCGAGCACCCGGCCGCACCCCGACCGGCACGGCGTCTACCACTCGGACGTCCTGGTCACCCTCGACGCCACCGACGACATCAGCGGTGTCGCGATGACCGACTACCGGGTCGACGGCGGCGAATGGACCCGCTACACCGGGCCGTTCACGGTGAGCGGCGACGGCCGCCACGAGGTCGGGTACCGCTCGGACGACCACGCCCAGAACGTGGAGCAGGAGCACTGCCTGGAGATCCTGATCGACTGCGACCCGCAGCACGGGGAGGGCGCCGACGGCCCCGGGGAGGGCTGAGCCGGCCGGCACCTGACGCGGCACCCGGGCCCGGGAACCCGACCGCGCCCCGTCCCGGGCGGGTCACCCGGGCCGGGTGACCCGCGGATGCGGGCGACACCCCGGTGGGCGTACGGCCGGGTGCCGCCGGGGCCCGGCCGCTCGGCCCGGCTCGTCACCCGCGCGGCCGAGGGGGCGCGAATCCCGGGCCGCGCGCGCAGCGCGGAGGGCGGAGAGTGGTGCCATGAATCGCGTTCCCGACGACGGCCCGGTCCTGGTCCCCGGCAACACCCTGATCACCAGCACGCCGGAGGAAGGCCGGGCCCTGGCGCTCACCCCGGCCCGGTACACCGTGCACAGCGTCCAGCCCGATCCGGACGTTCTCCAGGGCGGCCGTCCGAACTGCTCGACGGACCCGGACAGGTTCATCGCCGCCGCCCACACGGTCGCCGTGGAGTTCCGGACCATCGCGGCCGCCGGCAACGACCGGCGCCCCTGAGCCCTGCCGCCGCCCGGGCCGCGGTGACGGCGCCCGGCCCGCGGGTTGCGGCAGCGGTGTCGAGGCGCGATCCGGACTTCCTCCGAGGATCCGGATTCCTTCGGAGTCCGGGGGCATGCGGATGTCGAGAACGGGCCACCGGCTCCGTCCCAGGGACATCCGCGGCCACCACCGGCCGCACGAGGAAGGAGAGACCAGCATGGCGATTCAGCGGATGGACAACGTCGGCATCGTCGTCGAGGACCTGGACGCCGCCATCGCGTTCTTCGTGGAGCTCGGGATGGAGCTGGAGGGCACGGGGGAGGTCGAGGGCCTCTTCGCCGACCAGTGCACCGGACTCGACGGCGTCCGCTGCGCCATCGCGATGCTCCGGACCCCGGACGGTCACAGCCGGCTGGAGCTGGCCAAGTACCGCAGCCCCGCGGTGATCGACGCCGGGCCGCGCAACCCGCCGCACAACGTTCTGGGCACGCACCGCGTCATGTTCGCCGTCGACGACATCAAGGACACCGTTGCCCGCCTGCGTCCTCACGGCGCCGAACTCGTCGGCGAGATCGCCCGGTTCGAGGACAGCTATCTGCTCTGCTACGTGCGCGGTCCGGAGGGCGTCATCGTCGGACTGGCCGAGCAGCTGGGCTGAGAACCCGTTCTCGTGGTCGCCGCTGGTGTGGGTGGCGGAACGGTCGCGCGGGCTCTTCGAGCACACGCCCGAGCGGGCCGGGCCGGGCTGGGCAGCGTCACGGCGTCGCGGACCCGCTTCTGCGGGCCGGCCCGGACATCGGGGCGGTCAGGCCATGGGACCGGCTGCAGCCGTTCCTCCACGAGCGGGTGCTCAGGCGAGGAGTTCGGCGAGCTGGGCCATCTCGGTGGGCGGGTCGATCACCGGTTGGATGAGGAGCTCGTCGACGCCTGCCTGTTCCAGGGCCGTGATGCGGGTGCGGAGGTCGTCGCGGGTGCCGACGAGGGCCAGGCTGTTCATCAGCGAGGGCAGGACGAGGTCCCGGTCCTGCGGTGCGATGCGGCCGAGGTAGTTGGGGTAGAGCTTGGTGTCCCGGTCCGGCGCGGTAGCGGTGGTGCCACGTCGGTCGAGGAGCCGTCGCACCGCCTCGCGCAGGTCGGGCCGAGTTGCCGGGCGAAGGCGGGTGTGTCGGCGGCGAAGTCCACCAGCGACAGGACGAGGTGGCCGGTCGTGTCCCGGGCCGCGTCGCTGTCGGCGTCCTCGTTGTCGCGCAGCAGGTGGAGCGCGACGACCACGCTGTCTTCCAGGACCGGGACCTGTCCGACCGCGACTTCGTCCACGTGTGGGCCGACGGCGTGCACCCGAAGGTGCGGCTCGGTCAGGCTCACTCGTGCGTCCTGGTCCTGCTCGGCGTCCGCCTGGACGGCACCAAGGAGCTGATCGCCCTGGCCGAGGTCTTCCCCGCCGCCCGGCACCAGCGCTGCTGGGTCCACAAGGCCCCGAATGTCACGAACTGCCTGCCGAACTCCGCACAGCCGGGCGCGTCGAAGGCGATGCAGGAGATCTATGACGCCGAGGACCGTGCCTACGCCGAGAAGGCCGTCGACGCGTTCGCGGGTACCTTCGGCGCCAAGTGGCCCGAGACCGTCGCGAAGATCACCGAGGGCCGGGAGGAGTTGTTGGCGTTCCACGACTTCCCGGCCGAGCACTGGGTCCGCCTCCGGACCACGGACCCCATGGAGTCCACGTTCTCCACCGTCAAGCTCCGTACCAAGGTCACCCGCGGCGCCGGCAGCCCGGCCGCGGCCCTGGCCATGGTGTGCAAACTGGTGGAGCCCGCCCGGGCCCGCCGGCGCGCGATCACCGGAGCCCATCTCGTCGCACTGGTCCGGTCCGGCGCCAGGTTCGACCACGGTGTCCTCGTCGAACGCTCCTCGGACCTCGTGGCATGACCGACCACGCGGTATGCGATCCTCGGGCCGTCACACGATGGCTGGGAGGAAGCATGCTGGTCACGCTCACCGGAGGAGCCGGAGCAGGGAAGACGACACTCGCCGCGGCGCTGGCGGCCACCACGCCCCGGACGCCCGCACGGGTTCTCCACGGCGACGACTACTACTTCCAGACTCCCGAGCACGGGGTGTGGGCACCCGATGAGTCCGGGGTCCCGCGACTGGATGTCGGCGACCCCCGCTCACTGAACCTCGTAGGCCTCGCCCAGGACACCGATGCCGCCCTGGCCGACTCGCCCGTCGTGATCGTCGACGGACTGTTCGCCCGCCACGTCGCACCGCAGACAGCAAGGGCGCGCTTCGATGTGTTCGTCGACCTGCCCGCCGATCTCCGCCTGGCCCGGAAGATCGAGCGCAAGTGCCTACGGGACGGCTTCCCCCTCGATGTCCTCCTCCGGAACTACCTCAACCACCGACGCGCCGCCCACGACCAGCACATCGAACCCCTGCGCGACGCCTCCGACCTGGTCGTGGACGGGAGCCTCCCCGCTGAGGCGCTTGCTCAACTGGTCTGGACAGCGATCGCCGACAAGGAACCGATCCACAACTCTTGACGATCGCTCCACGTCCTCGAAGACGGCATCGAGGACGTGGAGCGACTCCTGAACCAGGACCCGCGACCGTTCCCCCGCACCCGGGCCGGGCCGCTGTGTCAGGGGTGGTGGGCGAGGTGGATCGGTGCGGTGAGGAGGAGCAGTCGGCCGGAGGCGGCGGCGGTTCGGAGGTCGTGGGGGCTGGTGAAGGGGCCGGTGATCAGGAGGAGGGTGGCGTGGGCGCGGACGGCGCGCCGCCATTCGTGGGTGGTGGCGATCTCGTCGTCGTACCAGGTCTGGCCGCCGGGCCGCAGGACGGTCAGCCGGTGGCCGTCGAGGACGGCGGACCAGGCGGGCTGCGGGTCGGTCGCGTGGTTGCTCCAGCCGTCGTCGAGGATCATGAGGCGGCCGGGGAAGGCGGGGACGACCAGGACCGGGCGCCGGTCGGGTGTCAGCTCGGGCCAGGGACGGCCGTGCAGACCGGTGCCGCTGGTCATCTCCATACGCGGCCCCCTCCCTCTGGTCCGGCCGGGTGACCCGGCCGCCGAACAGATCACATCATCGGCCACGAACCGGCTCCGGCGCGGCCGAATCCGCTGACAGGTCCCCGGCCGATCGGGCGCCCGCCCGCTGACCCCCGGTCCGCCCGCCCGCCGCTCTTGGCGAGGCCGCTCCCCGCCGTGGGCCCGTCGGCCCCTCGGTTCTGCGGCCCCTCGGCTCGGCGGCCTGTCCGGCCTTCGGCTGCGGGTTCCGTTCCCGGAGGCCGGTACCGCTGGCTCGGCGGGGTGGGCGGGTTGGGCGGGATCTTCGGCACGACGGTACCCAGGGCGTACCCAGGGCCGGGAAGCCCCGGTGGCGGTGCCGTCCGGCCGCGCCCTTCGCCGCTGTCCTGGTTCGCGCGGTGGGGGCGTCGTCCGCCGGGTCCGGGCTGCCCCGGAGGAAAGTCCTGGTCGGCGCGATGATCGCTGCGGCACAATCCCAGGATGATCGGCAACCGGATCACCCATCGCACAGCGGACGGCGTCCGCATACCCGGAACCTGGCGGCACGCCTTCATCCGCAACGGCGGCCACTACTTCCTCACCGACCTCTTCATCTACGCCGACGGGCTCGTCGACTGCTGGGGCCTGGTCACCGTCGAGGAGTTCGAGGAGAAGCTGCGCACCGGCTGGGTGGCCACCAGCCTTCCCGAAGGCGGCGAGGCATCCGCCCACGAGCTGGCGGACTGGAAGTTCAGCGAGCCGGAGAGCTGGCTCACGCCCGAGCTGCTGGTCGCCGAAGTCCGCGACACCATCGACCAGCTGAACGGGCGGCCCGACTCGACCGGCCGCTGCCTGGCCGTCGTCGACGCCTTCCTCGCCGACCGGACCGAGGAGAACCGGGCCGCGGCCCGCGCCGCCTTCCTGGCCGTCCCGGAGTCACAGCGCCGCTACGCCCTGGGCGACATGGACAGCAAGGACCGGCCACTGCGGGTACTGGTGGCAGGGCCCGGTGGCCGGACCTACCACTCGTTCGACGGAACGGTCACGCAGGAGGACTACGACAGCGCCCTGACGTACTTTGAGGAGCGGGCCCGATGGAGGGCGGAGCGGGCCACCCGCGTTCCCGCGGACGGACCGGCGACACCGCACGCCCCGGCCGTCCAGCTCTACCACTCGTATCCGGACAAGCCGGTGGCCGATCCCGGAAAGCTCGGCCTGCGCCACGACTACCCCGCCCCGATCACGGTCGCAGACACCGACTATCCCTCCGTCGCCCACGCCTACTGGGCCTTGTCGGTCGCCGAGCCCGAGACCCGGCACACGATCGCGACGGCGGAGACCGCCTCCGCAGCACGCACGCTCGCGGCTGGGGTACCCCGCCGCGAGGACTGGGGGCACGTCCGGACCGCCGTCATGACGCGCCTGCTGCGCGCCAAGTACGACCAGCACCCCGAGCTGGCCGATGCCCTGCTGGCGACGGGCGACGCCACCGTGATCTACGACGACATGAACTCGGCCTTCTGGGGCGACGACGCCGGCCAGGGGCGCAACTGGTCGGGGCGTCTTCTCGAACTCGTGCGCTCCGAACTGCAGATGCGGCGAGCAGGGATCTTCAGGGTGTGAGCGGGCCGGATGCGCGACCCCACCGAACCGGTCGAAGGTCGGTGACATCAGTCGGACTTCGATGAGACGGGTCAGCCGGGCCTCCCCACTCCGCGCTAAATGATCGTGATGACGGCAGTCGCCGTCACTCGATCCGGATCGGTGGCGGGGCGTCCGGCGGCACGTGGCGACGCATGCGGGCCGACCAGGGCAGGCGAGGCTCGACCGCGCGAACCGCCCTGTCAGTGCGATGACCTACGTTGTGTCCGAGACGAAAGCACCGGATGGGGACCGAGATGGCACTGACGTTGGATGAGGCCGTAGCGCAGCTCGGCCACCGGCTTTCGCCCAAGCGGCGTTCCGCCGCATCGCGCCTGCGCCGGCTCGCCGACCCCGCCGCAGGCCCCGCGCTGCTGGAAGCCCTCCAGCGGGAAGTTCGCGACGCCCGCACCTGGGAGACCCAGTACCAGATGGTCATGGCTCTCGGGACATGTGATCACCGACCCGCTCTCGGCTTCCTCCGTGACCTCGCCCGGCGCCCCTTCGAGGCCACCATGGTGTACGTCGCGCTCGGTGACGCCATCGTCCGGCTGAACACTCCCGAAGACACGGCCGATTCCCTGCGCTGGTGCCTCGACTCCGGCACTCCGATGCTCGCCGACGGCGCTTTGCGCGCCGTCGCCATGCAACGGCTGTCCCTGGACACGGGCACGATCGACCACGTTCTCGACCTCCTCGGCCCTCTGGACCCCAACGACGGCCTCCGATTCTGGGCCGCGGCCGCGGCGGCGGGATGGACAGGCCCGCGGGTCAGCACGTTCCTGCGGGAGTGCGCCGAGGGGCCCCGGGCCGACGTCGCCAACGCGGCCGCCTCATCCCTGCGGGGGACGTACCAGACCTACTCTCCCTTGTAGGGCCCCACACCGGAGGAGGCCCCGCCCGCCAGGCGATCTCGACCGATGGCCGACGAGGTGCTCCGGGCATCCTGTGACAGGCGATCTCGACCATGTGCCGGCGGACTTCGACCGGTCAGAGCTGGTAGGGGTACAGGTCCACCTTGTCCGCGTCGACGCTGATCTCCACCCAGGCGTTGTCGGGCGGTGGCGGTGAGCCGACCTCGAACAGCACCCGTGAGTCACCCATCTCAAGGCAGGCGGCGCCGACTTCGGCGAGCCGGAGCAGTCCTCGCAGGATGACCAGGCCGGCCTCCTCGCGGACCCCTGGCCCGGCGAGCGTGGCCGACCGCGTGTTGCGGCCCCAGCGGATCTCCGTGTCGACGGTCCATTCGATGTGGTGCCGGCCAACCGCGTTGTCCAGGTCACCGCGCCACGCCACCACGGCGCTGCCGAAGGGCGTGTGGACCCGGACCCTCGGCAACCCCGATGGACCCAGCGGCAGCAACTCGGTACGCACCAGCACGCCCCGATCATCCACCATCCGGCCGACGCGGTCAGGGGCGGCCGGGGCAGCCGGGGCGGAACCGCCGGATCTGCCCCCCGGGAGTGGGTGAGCGGGCGTCCGGTCGGCGACGGTGTCATTTCCCGGGGCAGAGTCGTGTCGGTGAGGCACTGCTGGAGCACGCCCCTGTGCGAGTCCTCGTCGAGGCCCTCGGGGGCGGCCTTGGGCCGGTGGGGGACGAGGAGGGGCCGGCCGTGGCTGCGGCGGGCGGGCCAGACCGCGAACTCGCGGACCTCGTAGCCGGTGCCGGGGTTGCGGGCGAGCCAGGTGTCGACCTCGTGCCGGGTGACGTCGGAGAGCGCGACATCCACCACGCCCCGGCAGTGAACGCGCGACACCTGCACACGCGAACTCGCCGGTCCCAAGGCCGAGTACGGTGTCGACCTGGCCGCGGGCCCGGGCTTGCACCGGGGTGGTGACCAGTTGGCCGACGGCTCGCTCGGGCAGTGCCGCGTGCGGCAGTACGGCAGCCGGCGGGGCGTCGCGGAAGTACGCCGTGGTGCACCTGCGGGCCGCCGCCTCGTCCGCCTCACTCGATCGGGCCCCCGTCAGCTCTTGAACTCCCGTTCATCCGGGCGTTGCCCGCCACCGTGGCGGCCGGGTCGATACTGCTTCCCGAAATCGGGCGACCCATCGGGAGACAGCATGTTCAGCAAGTTCTACGCGGCCGCGGGCCTCGCCCTCGCGATGACCGTGGTTCCGGCCACCGCCGCGACGGCGGACGACGGCCGCGCCGCGCACGGTGCCCGCGCGCCGTTCACGCTGGCCGTGTACGGCGACGCCCCGTACGGCACCTCTCCCACCGACACCTCCGAGTTCCAGGCGACCCCGGCGTTCATCGCCTCTGTCAACGCCGACCCGGACGTCAGCACCGTGATCCACGTGGGCGACATCCACTCCGGCAAGCAGTACTGCACCGAGGCGTACGACCGGTCGATCGCCGCGCTCTGGAAGACCTTCGCCGACCCGCTGGTCTACACGCCCGGCGACAACGAGTGGTCCGACTGCCACAAGGCCGCCGAGGGCGGCGGCACGTACAACGCCGCCACGGGCCGGATCGACCCGGTCCTCGACCCGGCCACCGGCCGGCCCGTCGACTACGCCGCCGGCAACCCCGTGCAGAACCTGGACCTGGTCCGCCGGACGTTCTTCGCCCGGCCCGGCCACACCCTCGGCAGCGACACCCTGCGCGTCCTGTCGCAGGCCCAACTGCCGAACTGGAAGCACCCCGAGGACTCCACGTACGTGGAGAACGTGCTGTGGGTCAAGAACGGCACCCTGTTCGTGACGCTCGACCTGCCCGGCGGCTCCAACAACGACGCGGACCCCTGGTACGGGGCGCCGACCGCCTCCCAGGAGCAGCTCGACGAGGCCGCCCACCGCACCGCCGCCGACCTGCGCTGGCTGGACACCGCCTTCGCCCTCGCCCGGACCGGCGGCGTCTCCAGCGTGGTGGTCACCGCCCAGGCCGACATGTGGGACCTGGACGGCAAGCCGGCCTCGCACGTGGCGAACTACGAGCCGTTCGTCGCCGGCCTGGCTTCGCACACCGCCGCCTTCGGCAAGCCGGTCCTGCTGCTGATGGGCGACTCGCACGTCTACCGCTCGGACAACCCGCTCACCCAGGGCTCGGCCTGCACCGGCGACGAGGGCGTCTGCTCCTACGACGCCTGGAACAGCCACCCGAGCTACCAGGTGCCGAACTTCCACCGCATCGTCGTCCACGGCAGCACCGTCCCGCTGGAGTGGCTGAAGCTGACCGTGACCCCGGGCGCCCACAACCCGACCACCGCCACCTCCTTCGGCCCGTTCACCTGGACCCGCATCACCAAGGGCTGACCGCACACCCGCACGACGGCTTCCTCATCGACGGTCTTCAGGGCCCCACGGCCTGACGGGGCGACGAGCCCGTCGGGCGGGGATCCCGGCGGCCCGAACGGCCGCCCTCCGGCCGGGCGCCGGACGTCCCGGGCGCGGCCGTGTGCCGAAAGCGCGCGCGGTGGCGGACGCGGTGTAGTACTCCTGGAGTGGTGCAGACAGGTTCGTTCTCGTGAGGAGTCGTCGATGGCCGTTCGCCGTGTCGTGCCCAACATCCTCTCCGGAGCTGCGCGGGAGAGCCGGGAGTTCTACGGGCTGCTGGGCTTCGAGGAGGTCATGAACCACGGGTGGATCATGACGCTCGCCTCCCCGTCCAGTCCGGCGGCGCAGATCAGTGTCATGACCGAGGACAGGACGGCGCCCGTCGCCCCCGACATGAGCGTCGAGGTGGACGACGTGGACGCGGCGTACGCGGTCATGCGCGCGAGCGGGGCGGAGATCGTCCACCCCTTGCAGGACGAGGAATGGGGAGTGCGGCGGTTCTTCGTACGTGACCCCAGCGGACGTGTGGTCAACGTCCTGGGGCACCGTTGACGGGCCCGACCCCCGACGCCCCCGACCTCGGCACCGGCGCCACCGCGCCCATGGCAGACGGTCGCGTCCTGCCCGTCGACCACCACCGCGCCCACGCCGGGGCCGGCTTCGTCGAAACGCCCGGCTGAGAGCTCTCCGGGAGGTTCGGACGAGGCGACCCGCGCCGGGACGGAGCCACCGCGCGCCACGGGGGCGGGGCCTCAGGGGGTGGCGTGGCGGAGGATGTCGAGGACTTCGTCGGTGATCGCGGCCTCGTTCCGCTCCAGGTCCGGGCCGGTGAGCTGGTCGGAGCTCGCGGGGAGGCCGGTGAGGACGGGGGTGTGGAGGTGTCCGCCGGGCAGCTGCGGGGCGAGTTCGAGGCGCAGTCGGTTGGAGCGGTAGGCAACCTCGTTGGACAGGTACCCGCCGCCACCGCCCTCGACGGCCCGGGAGCCGGGGGTGGGCCCGTCCTCGCGGTCGACGGGCGCGTCCGTGCCGGCGGGGATCTCGGTGACGGTGGTGTTGAGCGCCACGGGGTACGGCTGTTGGACGGCGGTCATGGCCGCGGCGGGCAGGGTGGTCGGGATGAACTCGGCACCGGGGCCGAGGCCCGGAGCGGTCACCGGGTGCTCCCGGGTACCGCCGGAGAGCGCGCCGGTGTTGTCGGGGTACGGGTCGGCGGAGCGGGCACGGCCGGCCCAGGCCTCCAGGGTGAACAGCCCGGGGTAGCCCTGGCTGATGGTGGTGATCTGGTCGGCGGAACGGGGGCCGGGGGGCAGGCGCGGGCCGAAGGCGCGCTCGACGATGCCGTGGTCGAAGTCGGCGTAGCGGACGGGGAGCAGGACGGCCCTGATCTCGGCCCGGGTGCCGTCGGCCAGGGTGATCCGCAGACCGTTCAGTCGCAGGGCCGCGGCGCCGGAGGGATTGGCGCGGCGGAGCTCGCCGTCGAGGCCGAAGGGATCGAAGCCGCTGACGAACACCCGCCGCAGGCCGGGCGTCCCGCTGAACTCGTTGTCCAGCAGCCCGCGGGAGGCGTCCTCGAACCGGTCCTGGAGGGCGCCGGTGTCGGCGGGGAAGGCGGGCCGCCACTGGGCGAGGCGGACGGTCATGGCGAGCCGGGTCCAGTAGAGCGGGCGGTCGTCCCGGGCGGGAAGGTCGCCGCCGGGGCGCCGCTCCTGCGCGCGGTCCACCGCGGCCCGCCAGAGCGCCCGGCCCCAGGTGTCCACCAGGGCCTGGGCCTCGGCGGCGTTCCGGGCGGAGCACAGGGCGGCGGGGAAGCGGGTGACGAACTCGCCGAGGCCGGCCCGTTCGGTGAAGGCGGCCGTCCTCGGGTCCGCCAGGCGGGCCTGCTCGGCGTCGGGCTGTGGGGCGGGGGTGGTGCGGCAGGCGGGCCGGCTCTGGGCCGTCGCGACCCCCGGGAGCAAGGGCACGGCGAGCGCACCGACGAGACTCGCGACCAGGGCGTAGCGGGTGATTGTCATGAACTGTGACATTACATCTGCTCCTGACGGGTCGCCAGATCGCCTTGGTGGAGATGGAGTTCGGTCGGCGGCACGTAGAAGCCGACGCGGCGGCCGACACCCGCGCGGCCTCCGGAGGGCCGCTCGGGCCGGCTGGTGCCGCCGGTGGAGCCGGCAGGAGGGGAGGGGCGGCGCGTCGCTGGTGGTGCATTCGGTGAGCACGTGGCGTGGTGGACCAGGGGTGCTGCTGTTTTCGGCCGAGTCGTGGTGAGTGGGCTGTGTGGACGTCTTCACCAATGGCGGCCCCGGCCGCCCGGGCGGTACATCGGCTTCTGACCGCACCTGTCTCCCCCGGCCACCGCCGCCCGGCCGCACGAACAGGCCACCTCGGCGGCCCGGGGACTACAGCCGGCGGCGGGGCGGTCGGCCGCGCGGCCGGCGCAGCGCGAGACCGAGGCCGGTGCGGCGGAGGCGCAGGGGCTGACTCGGCTGTTGGTGGCGGTCGTGGCCGAGCTGCGGGGTGAGCTGGGTGCCGGCGCCGCTTCACGGTCGCCGGTGGCCGGGGACCCGGCGCAGGAGCGGCGGGCTCGGCCGCGGCAGGCCACACCTTGCCTGGCCGAGGTGTGAAGCATCAGGCGGAGCGCGCGCGAGGCGCAACGGACGGCGCAGCGGGAGCAGGCGGCCGTCGGGCTGCCGGCCGATCAGGGGCGCACCCCCGCCGGGCGGACGGTGACCAGGGGCCGAGTGCCGAGTCGGGGGTGGTCGGCGGGGTGCGGGCGCATCCGCCCGTGCCATGATGCCCGGCCGCCGATGTCGGGCAGGTGCGGGAGCTCGGCTTCCGGAGGCGATGCCCCCGCAGGCCCGGCGACACGGTGCCGGATCACCTCACCGGGCGCGGGCCCGCGGTGTCACACTCCGGCCTCCGGGGAGGTCGAGGGTCACGGTGAGGCCGCCGTCCGGGCCGGGGGAGAGCTGGAGTTCGCCGTGGTGGGCGGAGATGACGGCGGTGACGATGGTGAGGCCGAGACCGTGGCCGCGCCGGGTGGGGTCGGTGGTGGCGGTGCGGCCACGGGCGCGGAGGAAGGGCTCGGTGAGGGTGGCGACGGTCTCGGGGCCGAGCGGGGGGCCGGTGTTGGTGACGGTGAGCCGGACGCGGTCAGGGTGGTGGCGGTGGGGGCCGGTGGTGACGGTGACGGTGCCGCCGGTGGGGTGGTTGTGGCGGAGGGCGTTGTGGAGGAGGTTGAGCGCGGCCTGACGGAGGAGGACCGGGTTGCCGGTGGTGGGTGCGGGGTCGAGCGAGGCCGTGACGGTGGTGCCGTGGGTGCGGGCCTCGTCCTGGACGGTGGCCAGGGCCTCCCGGGTGGCGGTGGCCAGGTCGGTCGGGGCGAGTTCGGGCGGGGTCCGGTCGAGGGCGGCGAGTTGGAGCAGGGCCTCGCTGATCTCGATGCCGCGTTGGTTGGTGTCCTGGAGGCGGGTGACCAGGCGGCCCCAGTCCTGGCCGGCCGGATCGGCGGCGGCGACCTGGAGCATGGTGCGGGTGATGGCCAGCGGGGTGCGCAGCTCGTGGGAGGCGTTGGCGGCGAACCGCTGCTGCGCCTCGAAGGAGCGCTGGAGGCGTTCCAGCATGTCGTCGAAGGCGTCGGAGAGCTCGGTGAACTCGTCCCGGGGCCCGCTCAGGGCGACCCGGTGCTCCAGCGCCCCGTCGGCGGCCCGCCGCGCGGCGCCGGTGAGGTCCTGGAGCGGCCGCAGGACGCGCCCGGCGATGAACCAGCCGCCGGTGAGGCCGACGGCCGTCATCAGGGCCAGGGCGAATCCACCTGCCCGGAGGAGTGAGTCGAGGATCTCCTGGCGCGACGGCGCGTCCGAGCGGTAGCGCGGGTTGGAGGAGGTCAGCGGGTAGTTGGGGACGTACTTCATGGCGACGTAGATCACGGCCAGCGACAGCACTCCGGCCGCCAGCGTGAAGAGCGTGTAGCTGAGGGTCAGGCGCATCCGGGCCGTCAGGCGCCGTGGCCGGGGCCTGACACCGGCGGGCGGGTTCACCGGGTGCCCTCCGCTTCGGCGGCCGGCTCGCCGAAGCGGTAGCCGACGCCGGGAACGGTGTGGACGACCCAGGGGTGGCCGAGGCGTTTGCGCAGGCTGGAGATGGTGATCCGGACGGCGTTGGTGAAGGGGTCGGCGTTCTCGTCCCAAGCCCGCTCCAGAAGCTCCTCGGAGCTGATGACACCGCCCCGGGCGGCCATCAGGACCTCCAGGACGGCGAACTGCTTGCGGGGGAGCGCCACATAGCGCCCGTCGCGGTAGACCTCGCGGCGGAACGGGTCCAGCCGCAGGCCGGCCTGCTGCAGGACCGGCGGGGCGGAGCGAGCCGGGCGGCGTGCCAGGGCGCGCAGCCGGACGACGAGTTCGGCGAGGTCGAACGGCTTGGTCAGGTAGTCGTCGGCACCGAGCTCGAAGCCGTCGACCTTGTCGCCCAGCCGGGCGGCGGCGGTGAGCATCAGGACCCGGCAGCCGAGGCCGCGCTCGACGATGATGCGGCAGACCTCGTCCCCGTGCGTGCCGGGGATGTCCCGGTCGAGGACGACGACGTCGTACGCGTGGACGGCGAGCCGTTCGAGCGCGGCGTCGCCGTCGCCCGCCACGTCGGCGGCGATCGCCTCCAGTCGCAGTCCGGCCTGGACCGCCTCGGCGAGGTAGATCTCGTCCTCCACCACCAGGACCCGCACGTATCGTTCTCCCGTCTGTGTCCGCCGACGACCGCCGTCGGCGGTCGTTCGTCCACCGTTGGACCCCGTTGGACCCCGTTGGACCCCATGGGAGCCCGTCGGACCCTATTCGACCCCATCGGGCGTATCGAAAACGTATCCGCCCGCGCGAACACCCCCGCAACGTCGCCTCCCGTCGAATGGCTCCCGGCTACGTACGACGACACCGGGAGGCTTGGATGGACGCGGAGCTCACGGAACGGACGGAGTGCCCGCGAGGGCCGGCGGTCGGCCCGCGGCGGCGCCGCGGTCGGCTGGTCGCGGGCGGCGTCGCGGTCGCGGCGCTGGCCTCGGCGGGGGTCTGGGCGGCCGGCTCGGGGACGGCCGGCCTGCGCGGGATCACGGCGATGATCAGCGGCGCGTCGCCGGGGGTGGAGGACGGGGTGATCCCCGAGGGGACCAGGTTGAGCCCTTTCGACACTGAGGCCCCGGCCGTTCGCAAGCTCGACGGCCCGCTGCTGGCGGCCCTGCGGCAGGCCACCATCGACGCCCGCGCCAGGCACATCGAGATCACCGTCACCTCCGGCTGGCGCAGCCGGGACTACCAGCAGGGGCTGCTCGACCGCGCGGTGGTCGAGCACGGGACCCCGGAGCGGGCCCGACGGTTCGTCAACACGCCGGACGCCTCCACGCACGTGGCGGGCAGGGCGGTGGACGTCGGCCCGACGGACGCGGCGTACTGGATGGCGCAGTACGGCCCCCGGTACGGGCTGTGCCAGGTGTACTCCAACGAGGTGTGGCACTACGAGCTGCTCACCACCCCGGGCGGGACCTGCCCGGCGCAGCTGCCGGACGCGGCCGGATGACGGCGGACACGGGTCCGGCCGCGCGCCCGGACGTCCGCCGACAGCGCCGACGGCGCCGAGGCCGCCGCCCTGGGGCCGGCATGCCGTACTCCTCGCCGCCGAAGGCCGGTTGGCGGCGAGGACGGGCCCCGACCGGGCAACGGCGGCGGGCCGGCCAGGGCCACCCCGACATCCTGCGCACCTGCTTGCCGGAGCTTCGGTGGCCGTCGCCCTGCCGGGACGCTCCGCGGCGTACCGCGAGGCCTTCACGGCCCCCGAGGCGGCAACGCTGGTGGCGACGAGCGTCCCCCTGCACGCAGGGCCCCGAGCTGAGCCCGAGGCCCTGTTCAGTCGAGGCTGTCAGTCGACGGGAGCCGTGACGTACGCGGCCACACCGGTCCGGCGCGCGGTCTCCAGCGCGCACACCAGGTCGTGCTGCGAGGCCGGCACAATCCGCTGCCACTCCGCGATGCTCTTCACCGCGTAGTCGGTGTGCTCATTCGGATCGAGAACGATGGCCTCGATCTCCTCGTCCGTCATCACTCCGCCGTCGAAGATGTAGCCGAAGCGGGTCGGGAACTCCCCGGTGGGCAGCCGGAAGAGGGCGGCCAGGAGCCGCGGTTCGCCGCCGATGATCCGGCCGGTCTCCTCCTTCGTCTCGCGGATCGCGGCCTCCCACGGCAGTTCATCGGCGTCGATCATCCCGCCCGCGAGCAGCTGCCAGCCCTTGTGGTGCGACTTGAGCATGATCGGCCGCCCGGCGAGGTCGGTGGTGTAGGTGCACGCCCAGCCGAAGGCGCACGGGTAGCCGTCGAAGAGCCACTTGTGCCTCGGGTCCTGGATCACTCCTCGCCTCCGTCCGCGCTCCACCCCGCCAGGTGGTCCGACAGCACCGAGGCGGCGTCCGGAGTCGTCGCCCGCAGCGCGACCATCCCCGCCGCGATGACGTCGCACAACTCTGCCTGGAGGTCGGCCATGGTATGGCTGTACCCCTTGCGCGGGTTGCTGCCGAGAACGCCCAGGAGCGCCTGCGCCACCTCGCCGGCCTCCTCCTGGAGCTTGAGTACCTGCATCGGCAGGAAGGGCTGTCCGGTGGCCTCGCAGTGTGTGGAGAGCTGCCCGTGAAGGCGGTCGATCACCGCCCAGACGCGCGGCTTTCCCACCCGCAGGTGGCCTTCCAGCTGCCGGACGTAGTCCTTGACGTGCGGGGGGACGTGCATTGCCTGCACATCGGCGAGCGGCACGAGGCGTAGCTCCTGGCCCTCCCGACACACCAGCCGCGCCGGATCGACGTCAACGACCGCGTGGTAGAGCCGTTTCGCGACGGGGTCGTGATCGCCGAACGGCACCACGTCCAGCGGGAGCAGCCCCTCCACGTCCAGGCCGGTTTCCTCCCGCAGCTCCCGTCGGGCGGTCTCGTACGGAGATTCCTCGCCCTCGCGCATGCCGCCGGGGTAGCTCCAATGGTTCGGCCACTCGATGCCCTCGATGTCTTCGCGGTGGTGAAGGAGGACCTTCCCGTCCGGCGTCGTGATGAGGGCGTTTCCGGATGTGAAATCGTCGGTCACTTCTGGGCCTCCTCGGGTCGTGGCTTCCGGTGGCGGCTCCTCCTCGGTATCGGCCAGTGTCAGGCATCGCGGAGGCCGACGCGCTGGACTTCCACGAACGAGTGAACGCCTTGATGTCCGCGGAGCCGTTCGGACAGTCACCTCCGGGCGTCGCCCAGGACGGCGCGCTCGGCGGCGCGGGCGAGGGCGGCCTGGGCTCCGGTGGCCAGGCGTACCAGCTGGAGGATCTGGTCGAGTCGGGCGGGAATGCTCGTGATGACCGTACAAGGAGGTTTGGGTCAATTGTCGTGGCAGGTGCCGGGACGGGCTCGCGTTACATTGCGCAACATACAACCTGAATCGGTTGATACGAGATTCGTGCAATCTTCCATTCGGGAGATCGGCTTGCTAGCCTGATTCCTGGGGGAGCGGAGTGGCTCCCCTGCCACAAAAGGGGGATTTTGTGAACAAGAGGATTCTCGGCCTGCTCGCATTTCCGGCAATTGTCGGAAGCATGCTCGTTCCCACGGGTTCGGCGTCGGCGGTGGGTGGCGCTCCCGATAGCGTCATCGACCCTCCGGGCATTCACTTTCTCTCGACGATGGTCGGTCAGGGGAAGTGTTTGGCCGTTCCGTCGAACGGTGCCTACGGCTCGACGGCGACCCTCGTCCAGTGCGCCGCTTTCGACGACCAGAGTTGGACCGTGCCCCAGGCGGGCACCACGGGCGTAATCCAGAACAAGTATTTCAAGAATACGTACGGAACGGGTTGCCTGACCGCGCAGGGCGGCATCGAGGGCAACCCCGCATTCATCTACAACTGCACCGAGCTCAGGGACCAGCTGTGGAGTGCCGAGCTTGTGCCGGGTCGCAATGGCGCGGTGCGGTACAGGAATGTCAACAGCAACGGCCTCTGCCTGACCGCACAGGGCAGCTCCGTGGGCACGGCCGCAATCGTGTACCGCTGCTTGGACTTCGCCGACCAGATCTGGGCGGCTTGATCCCCGGCGAACGCGGGGTCGGCCGCCTCCTGAGTGAGGAGAAGGGCTGAGCCCCTCGTGCGGAGCTCCCGCGAGCCGCGAGGACCTTGCTGACGGCCACCGTGCCGTCGGAGTCGCGGCGTGCGGCGTTCGCCCCGGCGCCGGTACCCACCGGCGCCGGGGCGAACGCTTGGGCGGTGGTGGGCACCGGCAGGGCTCGTCCGGGCGGCCGCGGGTCCGGTCCGGTTCCGGGTGGCCGTCCGGAGGCCGATCGTCCTGCCGCGCCGGGTCGCGGGTTTCGCCACCTCCGGCTACCGGTGCCGGCCTACACCGTCCGCCGCTCCCGCCGGTAGGCCCCGGGCGGGGCGCCGAAGTGCCGCTCGAAGGCCTTCGAGAACGCGAATCCCGAGGTGTAGCCGGCGCTCTCGGCCACGGCACTCAGTGAGTCGACCGCCTCGCGCAGCGCCCGCCCGCTCCTCACTCCTCCACACCGAGCGCGGCCAGCAGCTCGCCGCGCAGCTCCGCACGGGACTTCGGCCGCCCGTCCGCCACGCCGTTCGCCGAGCCGTTCGCCGAGCCGGCGGGGGATGTCCGCAGGTCGTGCGAGATTCGGCCGTCGGTCAGCACCAGCACCCGGTCGGCGAGCGCCAGCGCCTCGTCGATGTCGTGGGTCACCAGCAGCACGCACGGCCGGTACCGGGCGCAGAGCTGCCGCAGCAGGGCGTGCATCCGCAGCCGGGTGAGCGCGTCGAGGGCGCCGAACGGCTCGTCCAGCAGCAGCAGTTCGGGCTGCCGGACGAGGGCCCGGGCGAGCGCCGCGCGTTGCGCCTCACCGCCGGACAGGACGGCCGGCCAGTCCCGTTCACGGCCGGTCAGGCCGACCTCGGCGAGCACGGTCCGCCCGGTCTCCTCGGCGTCGGGACCGGGGAGACCGAGCACCACGTTCTCCAGGACCCGGGCCCAGGGCAGCAGCCGCGCGTCCTGGAAGACCACCGAGACGCGGTCGGGGGTGTCCGCCGTGCCGGCGCCGGTCGCTCCGGGTGTGTTGCCGCGGCCGGCGCCGAGGCGGGTACGGCCGTCGTACCCGTCCAGCCGGCCGAGGGCCCGCAGCAGGGTGGACTTCCCGGAGCCACTGTGGCCGAGCAGGGCGGTGAACTCGCCGGGCGCCAGGTCGAGGTCGACACCGTCCAGGACGGTGCGGCCGTTGAACGCGCGGGTGAGCCCGCGCAGCCGGACGGCGGGCCCGGTCGTGTCGACGGTGCCGGTGCCGGCGCGCGGGTCGGTGCGCTCCGAACCGGGGACGGGACCGGCGGTCAGGCCAGGGTGCGGCGCCATGCCAGCGCCCTCCTTTCGAGCAGGCGGACCAGGGTGTCCGAGAGCAGGCCGAGCAGGCCGTAGACGACCAGGCCGACGACGATGACGTCGGTGCGGCCGAAGGTGCGGGCCTGTGTCATCAGGTAGCCGATGCCGCTGGAGGCGTTGATCTGTTCGCTGACCACCAGCACCAGCCAGGAGATGGTCACCGACATCCGCAGCCCGGTGAAGAATCCCGGCGCGGCCCCGGGCAGGGCGACCCGTCGCAGGAACCCGGCGGCCGTCAGGTCGACGGTCTGCGCCAGCTCCGCGTACCGGGGGTCCAGGCCGGTGAGCCCGGCATGGGTGTTCAGATAGACCGGGACGAGCGTGCCGAGCGCCACCAGGATCACCTTCACCTCCTCGCCGATGCCGAACCAGAGGATGGCCAGCGGCACCAGGGCGAGGATCGGCAGCGAGCGGACGAGCTGCACCGTGCCGTCGATCAGTGCCTCGCCGATCCGGCTGAGCCCGGCGGCGAGCGCGAGCAGCAGTCCGGCGGCCACGCCGAGGCCGAGCCCGAGGGAGGCCCGCCGCAGGGAGATCAGCAGGTGCTCCTGGAGTTCGCCGGACCGGACCAGGTCGCCGAAGGTGGCGGCGACGTCGGCGGGCGCGGCGAGGGTCTGCGGGTCGAGCAGCCCGGTGGCCGAGGCCAGCCACCAGAGGACGAGCAGCAGCACCGGCCCGAGGGCACGGGAGAACGGGATCCGGCGGCGAGGCCGGCCCACCGGCCTGCGGGGTCGGCGCGCCCGCCGGGGCGGGCCGGCCGGGCCGGTCGGGACGGGGGTGTGCGGGCGGGTGGGCGCGGGCGGGGTGGTGACGGTCACGGTGGTCCTCTCGGGGGAGCGCCGGGTGCCGCTCAGCCGGCCAGGGCCTGGCGCTGGACGGCCTCGAAGCGGCGGTCGAACTCGCCCGACACGTCCAGCTTCCCGGGGAGCGCCCCGGCGTCCGCGAGGAGGTCGGCGATGGCCTGGTGGTCGGCGAGGGCCTGGTCGTAGGAGGGAAACACCGCGGTGCCGGTGTTGCGGTAGATCTGCGTCCCGGTGGCGGCGGGGATGTTCTGCTTCTTCACGTAGTACTGCTCCACCCACGCGGCCTCGTTGGCGTTCTGCCAGGCCAGCGCCTTGACCCAGCGGGCGGTCAGATCGGCCAGCGCGGCGGTCCGCGCCGGGTCCCGGAGGGTCTTGCCGGGGGTGATGAGCAGCAGCAGGCCGCTGGTGAGGTCCTTGTCGTCGGTGATCTCGTGCGCGCCCTTCTCGGCGTTGGGCAGCAGGTACTTGGAGGCGAGCGGCTCGGTGAGGGCGGCGGCGTCGATCTGACCGCTCTGCAGCGCGGCGGGGATGTCCAGGACCTGGAGGTTGACCAGGGTGACGTCGGCGGTCCTCAGCCCGGCGCGCTTGAGCGCGTTGAGGACGGCGGGCTGGAAGGTGGTGCCCTCGGTGTAGGCGATCTTCTTGCCCTTGAGCTCGGCGACGGTCCGCGCCGGGTTGCCGGGCGAGGTCACCAGGTGGACGGCGGAGCGGCTGGTCTGGGCGACGCCGACCACCTTGACGTCCTGCTGGGCGGCCTGGGCGAAGATGGCGGGCGTCTCCGCGACGATGCCGACGTCGAGCGAGCCGGCGCGGAAGGCCTCCAGGATCGCGGGGCCGCCCTGGAAGGCGTTGTACCCCAGCTTGTACGCGGTGCCCTGGTCCTGGGCGGAGGCCTTGAGCAGCGTCTCCAACTGGGCGTTCTGGTCGCCGATCCGGAGCTCGGTGCCCGCGGGGACGGCGGTCGGCAGCGCCTCCTGCGGGGCGGGTGCGGCGCCGGCGGCGGACCCGGTGGTGCGCCCGGTGGAGGCGCAGGCGGTCAGGGTCAGTGCGCCGACGGCGAGTGCGACGGCGAGGCGGCGGGGGCGGTGCATGAGGGGGACTCCTCTGTCAGTGCGGTCTGTGGCGGTGTGGCGGTGCGGTGGCGCGGGCTGGTGGGCCCCGGGCGGGCGCTCGTGGTCACGGCCGTGGGGACGGCGGCGTGGCGGGTGGCGTGTGCGGTGCGGCCGGGACGGGAGGAGCGGTCGCGGCGAGCGGTTCGGCGGCCCGGGCGGGTACGTCGCCGGGACATCGGGTGGCCGCCGGCCGGAGCACGTCCAGCGCGCCCCGCACCGTGCCGCCCCCGGTCGCGAGCGCGGCGCGCGCGGTGGCCGGGGCGGCGTCGGCGAGCAGCACCACGAGGGCGGCCTTCAACTCGCCGTCGGCGGCGGCCAGCGCGGACCGGCAGGCCTCCGGGCCGGCGCCGGAGGCCTGGGCGAGCAGGGTGAGTTTGCGGGCGGCGAGCTTCCGGTTCCCGGCCGCGACGTCCGTCATGAGGTTGGACCAGGTGCGGCCGAGCCGGACCATCACGGCCGTCGAGAAGCCGTGCAGCACCAGCTTCTGCGCGGTGCCGGCCTTCATCCGCGTCGAGCCGGTGATCACCTCGGGGCCCGACTCGACGCAGACGTGCAGGTCGACGAGGTCCGCCAGCGGCGCCTCGGGGTCGGCGCTCACCAGGACGGTCAGCGCACCGGCGGCGCGGGCCGCCCTCAGCGCGCCCGCCACGTACGGGGTCCGGCCGCTGGCGGCGAGGCCGAGCACCACGTCACCGGCCACCGCTTCGGCGAGCGCGGCCCGGCCGGCGTCCTCGCTGTCCTCGGCGTCCTCCGCCGCCCGGGTGAGCGCGGCCGGCCCGCCGGCCAGGTGGACCCGGATCCGGCCGGGTTCCAGCCCGTAGGTGGGGGGCAGTTCGGCCGCGTCCAGGGTGGCGTAGCGGCCGGAGGAGCCGGCGCCGACGTAGTGCACGGTGCGGCCGGTCCGCAGGGCGGTGACGGCGGCGTCCACGGCGTGCGACAGCGCCGGCAGCGCGGCCGCCACCGCGGCGGGCACGGTGGCGTCCTCGGCGTTGATCAGCCGCAGGACGCCGAGCGCGTCGAGCCGGTCGATGCCGGTGCTGCGGGGATTGCGCGCCTCGGTGGGCGGCAGGTGGTGCACGGGGGCTCCCGGTGTGGTGCGGGGACGGGGGTGAGGGCGGGGCAGGGTTCGGCGACGGACCCGGCCCCGAGGTCGAGGAACGTGAGCGGCGAGGGGAAGCGGGGGACGGTGAGCGGGGAGGGGGGAGCGGGGGACGCGCTTCAGTCGAGGGCGTCGGCGAGCGCGCGGGCCTTCGGTCCGTCCAGGCCCTCGCCGGGGAAGAGACAGGGGCCCCGGCCCCCGGAGGCGTCGAGCGCGTCCCCCGGGGCGGCCCGGAACCCGGGGGTGGTGACGGGCGGACCCCAGTCGGCGCCCCGGGCGAGCACGGGCGACGAGGTGGTCCGCACCACCGGCACCACGGCCGTGCCCGGCGAACCGGCGGTCTCCGCCCGGACCGCCCGGACCGCCCGGGCGACCGCGGCGACCCAGGCCGGCGGGCGGCGCGGGATCGCGTGGTACGGCATCGGCGGCGGCGCGTCGACCACCGGGAGCGCCGGCTCCGCCGCGTACTGGCCGACCAGCCGCGCCCGGCGCGCGCCGTCCTTCTCCGGGACGAGGAAGAGGCCGGTCGGGAGCCCGGGCCCGGCCCGGCGGGCGGTGGTGAGCAGGTCGCGGGCGAGACCGGTGATCACCTCCCGCGGCGGCGTGGGCGGCGTGAGTGCGGGCGGTGTGGGCGCGGATGCGGTCGGGACGGCCGGGGCAGGCACGGATGATCCTCGGTGGGCCGGGTGCGTGGGGCGCGGCGGCGGTGGGCCGGGTGGCGCAGGGTGTCAGCGAAGGGGCGCGACGGCCGGACAGGCGGTGGCGGTGACGCGGCAGAAGTCCACGTGGGCCCGGGTGGTGAGGACGACGGCACGGGACACGGCGCGCTCTCCTCTCCGGGGTCGTGGTGGCACACTTCGGACACACCCGCGGTTGACACCCGTCGGGATGTCGAGGATTCTTGCACAGGACTCTTCGAATGTGGAAGAGCAACATCGGCGGGCAACAGGATGTGGGAGGGATGTCGTGGACCGCACGTCGGCCCAGGCTCTGATGGTGCGACTGCGGGGCAGGCTGCCCTCCCTGTCGCCGGTGGAACGCGCGGTGGCCGAACGCGTCCTGGCCGACCCGCCCGGTGCGGCGGCCCTGAGTATCAGTCAACTGGCGGCGGAGGCAGGCGTTTCCGACACCTCGGTGACGAGGTTCTGCCGCACCATCGGCCTGCGCGGCTACCCCGATCTGCGTCTCGCGCTCGCCGCCGCCCAGGTGGCGGCCGCCGTTGAGTTCGCCGTCCGGGTCGGCGCCGACGGGGACATCACCGCCGGGGACGACACCCGCACCGTGGTCACCAAGGTGGCCCGGCTCACCGCCCGGGCCGCCGAGGACACCGCCGCCCAACTCGACCTCGACGCCCTGGACACGGTGGTCGACGCGCTGGCCTCGGCCCGCCGGATCGAGGTGTACGCGGCAGGCGCCGGAGCCGTGGTCGCCGCCGACCTGGAGTACAAGCTCCAGCACCTCGGCCTCGTCTGCGCGGCCCACTCCGACGTCCACCGCGCCCTGATGGGCGCCGCCCATCTCACGGCCGCCGACGTCGCCCTGGGCATCTCCTACTCGGGCCGCACCCCCGAGGTCCTCGACCCGGTCACCGAGGCCGCCCGGCGCGGCGCCACCACCGTCGCCCTCACCAGCGACCCCGGCTCACCCCTCGCCGCCGCCGTCGCCCGCGTCCTCACCTTCGCCGGCCGGGAGAGCGAACTGCGCACCGGCGCCACGGTCAGCCGCACCGCCCAACTCACCGTGGTGGACTGCCTCTATGTCCGCCTCGCACAGCGCCTCGACACCCAGGCCGCCGACGCCCTCGACCGCACCCACCAGGCCGTCACCCGTGGCCGCGCCCCCCGGCGCCACCGTGGCTGACCGCGAGCGGCCCGGCGCCGGCCCGGCCCCGCGACTCGACTCCGTCCGAGGGCGGGAACCTGTGGACGAGGGCACCTGGGTGGTGGGCGTCGACGTCGGCGGGTCCGGCATCCGGGTGGCGCTCGCCCCCGGCGGGTGGCCCACCGACCTCGCCCGGGCCCGGACGGTCGAGGTGGCCGCGGCCGCCCGGGTCTCCTCCTCGGCCGCCGGCCAGGACGCGGACGCGCTGCTCGGGCGGCTGCTTCCCGCGCTCACCGAACTGAGCACCGGGGTGCCGTCCGGCGCCCGGATCGGCGCGGTCGCCGTCGGTGCCACCGGGATGGCCCTGCTGGGACGGGACCTCGCGGAGCGCCTGCCCGGCCCGCTGGCCCGCGCCACCGGGACCGAACGCCTCGTACTCGCCGGCGACGCGATCGCCGCGCACGTCGGCGCCCTGGGGACGGGCGCCGGCGTGACCGTGGCCGGCGGCACCGGGCTGGTCGCGATCGGCTACCGCGCGGAGACCGGCTGGCGGCGCGCCGACGGCTGGGGCCACCTGCTCGGCGACTGCGGCAGCGGCAGCTGGCTCGGCCGGGCCGGACTTGAGGCGGCGCTGCGCGCGTACGACGGACGGACCGGCGGATCGCCCGCGCTGCTGACGGCGGCCGAACGCCGCTACGGCCCGGCGACCGGCCTCCCGGCGGCGCTCCAGCCGCACCCGGACCGTGCCGCCCTGCTCGCCGCGTTCTCCCCCGACGTGGCGGCCACGGCCGAGGAGGGCTGCCCGGTCGCCGGTGCGCTCGTCCGGCGGGCGGGGGAGGAGATCGCCGCCAGTGCGGCGGCCGCCGCCCGCGCCGCCGGTCTCACGGCGCCCCGACTCGCCCTGACCGGTGGCCTCTTCCGCTTGGAGCCGCTCCGCCGGGCGGCCCTGGACGCGCTGACCGCCGGCCTCCCCGCCGCCCGGCTCCGCGAGCCCGACGGCCCGCCCCTGCTCGGCGCCCTGCGCCTCGCCGCGGCCGCCGCATCCGGCGTCCTCCCCTGGCCGCTCGACCCACCCCTGCTGGACCTCCTGCACCGGCCCGCCTGACCGGGTACCGGCGCGCTCCCGTTCCGGCCGGCAGGCGCGGGTCCGTGGGCCGTGGGCCGTGGACCGTTGGCCGAGAACCGAGGACGGGAGGCGACGGCCCGGACCGTCGCCTCCCGTCGGGTGTCACCTCGAAGTCGCGGGTGACCGGACCCCCGCACGGCCGACACCGCGGCGACCGCCCACGGGCGTCGCCGGCCGCCCGGTGGTCAGTTCCCGGCTGCGGGTCGCGCCGCCACCGTGTAGAGACCGCGTCCGGTCCGCTGCGCCCGGTCGTCCTTGGCGAGGCGCTCCAGCCGGGTGCGGATCGCGTTGACGTTCCCCGCCAGGGCGTCCAGGCCGATCCGTTCGGTCACCTCACGGGCCCGCAGCGGGCCCGCTGCCTGGGCCAGCACCTCCAGGACGCTCTCCGCGTCCGCGACCTTCCGCCGCCGGCCCGTCTGCGGTGCCGGCGCCTCGGCGGGGGCCTCACCGGCGGCGGGACTCGGCTGCGCAGCCGACTTCTTGGCCGGGGACACCCGCTTCGCCGCGGGCTTGGGAGCGGCCTCCGCCGGGGCCACGGGCTTCGGGGCCGCCTTCTTCGCGGCGGGGGCCGAGGCCTGTGCTCCCCGGGTGGACGCGGCGGCGGGCGCGGCCTTCTTCGCCGGGCCCGTCTTCTTGGCAGGAGCCTTCTTCGCGGAAGCCCTCTTGGCCGTCACCCTCTTCCCGGTTCCAGCGCCGGTCCCGGCCACGGCTGCGACCGTGACCGCGGCCGTGGTGGGCTCGTCCGGTGCGGGAGCCGCCGGCTTCTCGACCGCCTCGGGCGCCGAGGCGGCATCCTTCACGGCCTCGGCCTCGACCGGGGCCTCGACCTCGGTCGGGACCGGCGCCAACTCGACGGCGAGCGGCTCGCCCTGGCCCTCGCCTTCGTCGCTGAGGGGCGTGCCGGACAGCAGTCGCAGCCCCTCAAGGGCCTTGGTGATGGCGTCCTGCTCCGCGGTGACGGCGGCGAGTTCCTCCGCTGCCCGGCGCCGCCGCTCCCGCACGGCGGGAAGCTGCGTCTCCAACAGCGCGATCGTCAAGGCCACACCGCTGTCGGTGCCGAAGGTGCTCCCGTTTCCCACAACCACTCCCACTACGTCGTCGATCACCCGCTGTTGTAGCGAATGTACGACCCGCCGGGCACGCCGTACAGGGATCGGGGAAGTATCGCCCGGTGCGGACGTACTGGCCATGACGGGCGCATAACCGCAGTGTTTCGGGGCAGAGTTGTCCGGTGCCCGCGTCCGGAGTCCGGCCCGACCGCCTCCCGGCCGTCCTCGTCCGCTGCTCTCACCGTGGTGGGGACCAGCGGTTCGTGGACCGGGTGTTCGCGCCCGCGCGGCGGTGTGGAGCCTCGCGCCCCCGCGGTGTTCCGCTGCCCTGGTGGCGTTCGAGGTCGAGCCGGGGCTTCGAAGGTCTGGTTGACGGACTCGATGGTCTGGCGCAGGGGTTGGGCTCCCTCGCCTCATCTCATGTGCGCCGGCCGAGCCCTCGGCATCGATCGTCTAGAAGTCGAACCGCGGGCTCTGCACGTTCATGTAGTACTGCAACCCGGAGCCGAAGTCCGCCCAGAAACCGACCTGGACGACCACCTGGTGCCCGGTCCTGGCGAGGTCCGTCGAGGCCCGGTTGAAGTAGTGGTTGCCGGAACCGCCGGCGACCCAGCCGACGCACCCGTAGTCGTACAGCCACTTGCCGGTCGAGACGTCGACGAGCTGTGCGCAGGGATCGGACGGGAAGGCGTTGTTGATGCCGATCCCGGCGACGATCGAGGCGAAGTCCCCCGCTTGGTGGGCGATGCAGGAGTCGATGTTGGCGCCGGCCCAGTTCGCCCACGCGTGGTTCGGCGTGGTGTCGGACCGGCACGCGTAGCCGGCCTCCTGCGCGGAGGCGGCGGGGGCCGCGAACACGGTGCCGGTCAGGGCGGCACCGAGCGCGGCCGTCGTGGCGAGAATGCGCCTGAGCATGGGATCTCCTCTGTTCGCGGGTATGCCCCGGGAGTTCTCGGGGCAGCGGTCGCCCTGGGCTCGCCCGGCCGGTCCTCCCGGGGCGCGGCCCGCTCCGGCGCACCGCCACCCCCCGTTGTCGCGGCGGTCCGGTACGCGCCGGCCGCGACGAGTGGCGGGGAGCCGGAGGGTCGGTCGACCTGCGACCAGCATTCCGCTCACCGCACCCGGCGGCTACGCTTTTGCACCAGGATGCAAAGGATCCACGACCAGCACCGCCAGGGATCGCGCCCAGGGATGCCACGTTGATACAGATCCGGCTGAGGGCCGACGACCTCGACCGCCTACAGGTCGCCGGCACGCCCGACTTCGGGTACGAACTCGCTCTGAGTGGACGGCACTTGGTCACGGGATCGCCGGGCCGTCAGCTCGCGGCATGGCGCCTCGACGTCGCCCGCTCCTGGAACCCGCGGCACAGCCGGCTGTTCGACCTCTACACGGACCTCTACCTGCCGGCCTTCTTCGACGAGGCCGCTCTGGCCGCACCGACCCCGGTCGACCCCGCTTCCCCGCCCGCCGTCGCCCACCTGTGGGACCTGGCCCGCTCCAACGTCCTGACGCCCTTCACCCGCGGACTGGCCGAGGGCGACCCGCGAGCCGCCACCGCGTTGGACCGGATCCTCGCCGGCCTCCGGGCCACCGCGCTCGACCCCTACCGCCGGCGCATCTCCTCCCTCGTCGCCACCGCGTCCGCCCGGACCCTGGCCCACTCCGCCCTGGGCGGCCCCGACGGCCTGCTGCGCTCGATCCACCCGTCCGTCGACTGGGACGGCCGTCACCTGCGTCTGAACACCCGCGTCGACTCCGTGGACGACCTCGAAGGACGACCCTTGATCTTCCAGCCCTCCGCGCTCGCCACCGGGATCACCTTCAACCCGCTCGCCGAAGTGGTGATCATCAGCTACCCCGCGGCCGCGACCCCGCTCACCCGGGACCGCGTACTCCACACGCCGCCCCCGGCCCTGCGGTCCCTGCTGGGCCCGACCAGGGCGGCCGCCCTGGTCGCCGTGGTCCGCACCCCCGCCCTCACCACCGGGAGGCTCGCCGCGATCCTCGGCGCGTCCGCCGCCGCCGCGTCACGGCACGCCTCCGTCCTTCGCGAGGCCGGTCTCGTCGTCACCGTCCGCAACGGCCGGACGGTCCATCACCAGCCGACCCACCTCGGCCTGGAGCTCGTTCACGGCACCACCCCCGACACCCCCGACTGAGGGCCGCCGGTCCGACGCGCGGCGGGGCCGGGGGTACCGCGGGGCCCCGGGACCGGGGGCGGGTCCGCCCGGCGTCATCGGCCACCCGGGTGACGTCGTCACCGGCGGGACAACGGGTCGCCCGCTCGACAGCGGCACCGGCCTGGCGATCCGGTCGCGTCACGTCCCGGTCCGTTCTCGGGCGTCGAACGGCGGGCAGGAGACCGAGACCTGCGACAGATAGGTGCTCAGGGACCCGGCGGGGAGCCCCAGCCCGGGGTGGTCGGCGGGCGTGAGCACGTCCAGCACCTCGGCGGCCGGATACCCGAAGACGTCGATGCCGCCCAGAACCACGGGCACGGCCGAGGGACCGGTGAGGGTGTACCGGCAGCGATCGAGAACGACCGAGGCGAGGCCGTGCCTGTCCCGTTCGGAGCGGCCCTCACGGTCGGCACAGTCACCGTAGACGAGTAGTTCCACACCGTCGTACACGGCCGTGAAGGCCCAGCCCGCCTGGCAGACCCACGACTTCCGCACATCGGCCAGGCTCGCGACGGCCCACTGGGCGGCCCGCTCGGTCATGCCGAACCTCAGGACCCCCACCTGGCGCGGCAGGACGACGCCCCTCCCGGGCAGCAGCTCGAACATCTGTTGATGATGAACCCGTCGCTCGCCCATGGCAACGGAGATGTCGCGGCACCGCCGGCCGTTCCCGTCCCGAGATCCAGCGGTCCCTCCGCGCTGCGGGCAGCGGCGGTCCGGCGGCAGGTCGAACGGCTCGGACCCCGGTGCGATCGGCCCCGGGGTGCCGGGTGCCGGACGCGGGTCGAGGTCGGCCGGGTCGGGGGCGCGGATCAGCCGTACCTCGTCGTGCTGGGCGCGGGCGCGGTCCGCCCAGCCGCTCCCGGTCGTGCGGGCGGGCACGGTGGTCGACCGCCCGCACGACCGGGGCCGTGTCGGCGGCCGGGGTGTGCCGCGCGGCGGCACGGGTGTCGATACCGTGCCGCCGGGCCGGTGGCCATCGGCGACCACCGGGGATCGGTGGCCGGCTGTCGGCCGCTCACCTTCCCGTGGCCGGGTGGCGGCCGGGGTCAGCAGGGTCAGCAGCAGCCGGGGGGCGGGCAGCAGGTGGGGGCGGCCTCGACGCAGACGGTGACGGAGTCGGTGTTGTCGGCGGGGTGGAGGTCGGTCTCGGCCGCCTGCGCCGTGGCGGTGTTGGTGACCGGGCCGGTGGTGATGGCCTTGGCCCGGAGGACGAGGGTGGCGGAGGCGTGGACGGCCAGGGTCCCGACGCTCCACTGGCCGGTGTCGGGATCGTAGGTGCCGGGGCCGGGGGTGGCGGAGAGGAACGCCAGGCCGGCCGGGAGGGTGTCGGCGACGGTGACCCGGGTGGCCGTGTTGGGCCCGGCGTTGCGGACGGTGACACGGTAGGTGACGGTTTGCCCGACGGTGACGGTGGTGGCGTCGGCGGCTTTGGTCACGCTCAGGTCGGCGGCCGGGAGTATCGGGGTGTCGGTCCGGTCGGAGGTGGCGGTGAGGGGTTCGGGGGCGGGGCCGAGGCGGTTCTCGTAGGCGGCGGTGGCGGTGTTGGTGGCGTGTCCGCCGGCGCTGGCCTCGTCGATGGTGACCCGGTACTCCACGGTCGTGCCGTTCGGCAGGGTCTCGGTGTTGGGCAGGCTGCCGCCCCGGCCGGCGGCGGCGCCGTTGCCGAGGTTGAACACCACCCGGTTGCCCGCCGGGTCGAAGTGGGCCTGGTCGTCGCCCTCCTGGTCGGTCTTGGCGCCGGCGTTGGGGCCGGTGACGATCCGCAGGGATCCGGGCAGGTAGGTGGTGCCGTCCGGGACGGTGTCGGTCAGGACGAGGGCTTCGGCGTTGCCGCCGCCCTCGTTCCTGGCGACGACGCGGTAGGTGATGACGTCTCCCACCGGGAGGGGCCCGTCGGGGACGGCGTACTTGGTGAGGGTGACGCTGGGGGCGGTGCCGAAGAAGATGCCGTCGAGGAAGTTGCCGACCGACTGGTTGCCGCCGGCGGAGGCGACGGAGCGGAAGGCGAAGCGGGTGGTGGTCTGCCCGGCCGGGACGGCGTAGGTGCCGGTGTAGAAGCCCCAGGCGGTGGTGCCGTCGGTGAACTGGCGCTGCTGGACGGCCGCGCCGGGCCGGCCGATGTCCAGGGCCATGGTGTCCTGGCCGAGTCGCCCGCGGTGGTAGAGCCGCCAGTACAGGGTGGCGCCGGGGGTGGTGGGCAGGTCCTGGTAGAGGGTGGAGACCTGGTTGGCGTTGAGTTCGGCGAACTGGACGCCGTCGGCGGAGGGGACGCCGTTGAAGCCGTCGTGCCAGATCTCGATGACGTGGTCGGTGGCGCTGGTCAGCCAGCCCGGGACGTGGTTCGGGCTCTGGGTCTGGGAGGCGTCGGGCAGGAGCGCGTTGCCGCCGCCGATGGGGGGCTGCTCGAAGCTGCCGTTCGCCAGGGTGATGCGGGACGGGACGGGAGTGGTCACGGTCTTCCCTTTCGGTCGATGCGGAGGGCTGGATGCCGGCGCCGGCCGGCCCGGAGGCTCACGGGTCCCGAGGTTCGTCGGCCCGGAGGCTCGCGGGCCCCGGGCTCACGGGTCCCGAGGTCCACGGGCCCCAGGTTCACGGGCCCCGGGGTTCAACGGCCCGGACGATCGGGTGCCCGGTGCGGGGGAGCGGCGGTTCCGGTCCGGTCGACCGGGAGCGGGTCCGTCCCTCGGTGCGGTGGTGAGGGGATGGCGGAAGGAGGCCACGGCCTCACGGCACGCCTCCGTGTCCAGGAGCACGGACGACGACAGCCGCAGTGGGCATCCGTCCTCAGAGTGCGCAGTGGTTCCCGTACGTACGAGAGCGTGGAGAACGGCTCCCGGAGCGCGTCGGGGCGCGATTCGCCCAGGTCGCGCCCTCATTCTGCGCGGCCCGCGCGCAGTGGGCGCCACGGGCGGTGGCATGCGTCCGTCCGCCCCCTCGCCCACCGCCGTCGGCATCGCACCGGAGGCCGCCCGGCGGCCATGATCGAACCGAAGTGGCGCCACCCCTCGTTCCACGTGGGTGTAGAGGGAGCGGTGGTGGAGGCGGGACCGACCCGTTCGAGCCACCTCGGGGAAGGCGGTGCGGCTGACAACCTCCGCACACGCTCGCCGACCAGCCGTGTCGGCACGGCTGCGCCCCGCCCGTGTCACTCACCTCTGCCCGGCGCCACCCCGTCCGGTCCGTTGCCCGGCAGGGCCTCACCCCGCTCGCCGTCGCTCTCGACGTCCCGTCCCCCCGAAGGAGCCCACCGCCATGGGAAATCACCGCAAACCCAGCCTCCCGAGCCGGGCCCGCCTCGCGGTCGTCGCCACGGCGGTGGTCGGTGGCGTGGTGCTCGCCGCCGGGGCGGCGCACGCCGAGCCGACGCCCACCCTCGCCTCTGTCAAGGAGCAGGTGGACAAGCTCAACGACGAGGCCGAGCAGGCCATCGAGCGCTACAACGGCTTCCAGGAGAAGCGGCAGTTGCTCCAGGGCGACGCCAACCGCATCCAGGACAAGATCGCCCGTGGCCAGGACGCGCTCAACGAACTGCGGACCTCGCTCGGCGCGGTCGCCGGCGAGCAGTACCGCAGCAACGGCATCGACCCGGGCGTCCAGCTGATGCTCGACTCCGACCCGGACGGCTACCTCGAGCGCGCGGCCGTGCAGAACCAGGTCGCCGACAGCCAGGCCGCGCTGCTCAGGAAGGCCCGCGACGCGCAGCGCCGGCTCGACCAGGACCGCGCCGAGGCCACCGCGATGCTCGCCCAGCTCGACGCCGCGGGCGCGTCGCTGGGCGAGGAGAAGAAGCAGATCCAGGCCAAGCTCGCCCAGGCCGAGGCTCTGCTGAACAAGCTCAGCGCGGACGAGCGGGCCAGGATCAACGCCCAGGAGAGCGCCGAGAAGGCCAAGGCCGCCGCCCAGCAGGCCGCCGCGGCCGACCGCTCGTCACGCTCCACCGAGCGCCCTGCGCCGAGTGCTCCCGCAACAGCCGCGGCGAAGCCTTCTGCCGGCGCCCCCGCCGGAACCCCTTCGGGAACCCCTAAGGGAGCCCCTTCGGGGACCCCCGCCGGAGCCCCTGCCGGATCCGCCGCCGGACCCGCTACGGCGAGCGCCGGCGCGAGCGGCCACGCCGCCGACGTCATCAAGTTCGCCACCGCCCAGCTCGGCAAGCCCTACGAGTGGAGCGCGACCGGGCCGAACAGCTTCGACTGCTCCGGACTCACCGGCGCCGCCTACCGCGCGGCCGGCGTCAGGCTCCCGCGGATCTCCCAGGACCAGTGGAAGTCCGGCCCGCACATCGCCCGGGGAGACCTCCAGCCCGGTGATCTCGTCTTCTTCTACGACGACATCCACCACGTGGGCCTCTACATCGGCGACGGCAAGATGATCCACGCTCCGCGCAAGGGCAAGAACGTCGAGGTCCTGCCGATCAGCGTGATGCCGTACATGGGTGCCGTCCGCCCGGCCTGAGCCAGGGCGGTGGCTGTAGGTTCCGGTGGGACCTGTCAGTTTTCCGGTCGAGGTGTCATCAACTTGTCGTTGGTGACACCTCGACCGGACAACGATCCTGTCCCAGTGCAGCTGACGGGTTCTCACCCGGTGACCTTCCGGCTGGTCTGACGGCAAGCACGCGGGAATCCGGCGACCAGGTCGCCGGCCTCGCCGCCGTTCCTGCCAGCGGCGAGCAACCAGCGTCGCATCCAACCGCCCGCCCAGGGCGGAGACGGCGTTCTACTCCGGATCGGTGTCCTCGTTGAAGTGCCCCAGATCAAGCGGGGCCTGGTGAAGCGCGCCTTTCACGACATCCGTGAGGAGGGCGGCCATCTTCTTGGGGCGGACCGTCTCCCTGGTGGTGGCCAGTTCCGCGATCGACCACCAACGATGCCCGTAGCGGGCCTCCTCCGTCTCGATCCTGATCAGGCTCGCCTCACCGGAAGTGATGCGAGCGAGACGGTACTCCTCGAACTGGTCGAAGCCGCGGCCGTCGACGCTGAAGATCGCTTGCCGAGTCCAGACGACAGGACCCAGTCGCTCGACAGGCAGCGACAGCGTCGTCTCCTCCCACACCTCGCGTATTGCGGCATCGAGCGCATCCTCGCCCTCCTCCACGCCGCCACCGACCGTGAACCACCATCGCGCACCCGGCCTGCGCGGATCCCGCCCGCACAACAGCAGTAGACGGTCACGCTCATCAACCAGAAGAACACGAGATGTCCAACGCTTCTGCAGCACCATGAACACCGACCCTACGGTCGCTGCGGCACGTCGCTCCCCGATACAGACGAATCCCAACGTGACGGGACAACGATCTTGGCTACCGTGACATCTCGGTCCAGGGTCAACGCCCGTGACTGGGGTGAGGGGTGGGAAGGCCCGGCTCTGGTACCGGCAGGCTGACGGGGAGTTCGAGGAGAGCACGCTCGACCGGCTGTTGATCTCCGAGGTGCCGGCCGGGATGCCGGTGCGCGAGTTCCGTTCGTACCGGGGGCGGCGGCACTACTCGGGATGGCACTGGGCGGCGACGACCCGGGCGACGGTGGCCTACGAGAGCCGTCTGGAGCCGGCGCGGATCGATCCCTGCTGGCGGACTTCGATCACCGTCCCAGCTCGGCGCAATGATCCGTGCCCGCGTCACCGGGCCGGCCGGGGCCCCCGCGCCCCCGCCGGCCTGGCAATCGCTCAAAGGTGCGTGTCGGGGGTCAGAAGCCGGTAAGGGTGGTCTTGCCGATGGCGCTGCCGCTCTCCTGGATGCGGTGGGCTTCGCGGAGGTTGGCGGCGTTGACGGGGCCGAGGTCCCGGGTGGCGGTGGTGGTGAGGATGCCGGCGTCCACCAGGCGGGCGACCTGGGTGAGGATGTGGTGCTGCACGGCCTGGTCGGTGGTCCGGAACATCGAGCGGGTGAACATGAACTCCCAGTGGAAGGAGATGCTCTTCGCCTTGAGTACGCCGATCGGCAGTGAGTCGAAGTCGTCGATGGCGACGATCCGGCCGAACGGGTTGAGGGCCTCGGCGTAGGCTTCGAGGTTGCGGTCGGTGCGGGCGGTGCTGAAGACGTAGTCCAGGCCGCCCGGCGCGACCTCGGCGAGCTGGGGGCCGAGCGGCTTGGTGTGGTCGACGATGTGCCGGGCACCCATCCGGCGGGCGAACTCCGCCGACTCCGGACGGGAGGCGGTGCCGATCACGGTCAGGCTGGTCAGGGCGCGCGCCATCTGGGCGACCATGGAGCCGACGCCGCCCGCGGCGGCGGTGACCAGCAGGGTGCCGGTCCGCTCCAGCGCACCGGTGCGCAGGCCGAGCCGCTCGAAGAGGCCCTCCCAGGCGGTGAGCGCGGTCAGCGGCAGCGCGGCCGCCTCGGTGAAGGAGAGGGTCGCGGGCTTGCGGGCTGCCAGGCGCTCGTCCACCGCGTGGAAGCGGGAGTCGACTCCCGGCCGGTCCAGGGCTCCGGCGTAGTAGACCTCGTCGCCGACCGCGAACAGCTCCACCTCCGTGCCGACGGCGACGACGGTGCCGGCCGCGTCCCAGCCGAGCACCCTGGGCTCCCCGGCCGGGTCGGCGTTCTGGCGGATCTTGTGGTCCACCGGGTTGAGGGCGACGGCCTCGATGCGGACCAGCAGGTCGCGCGGGCCGGGGGCCGGGACGGGCAGCTCGATGTCGGTCAGGCTCTCGGGGTGGTCGATCGGCAGGCTCCTGCGGTAGGCGACGGCGGGCATCGTGCTCGGGATCCGGTTCATGGGAACGTCCTCGGGTCGGTGGTGCGGGCTGTGGTTCCGCGCGGTCACGGCAGCGGCTCGGGGCGGGTGGCGAGGTAGTGGTCGGCGGCCTGGAGGGGGGTGAGGCCGTCGGCGTTGATGAGAGTGTCGAGCTCCTCGATGCCCTCGTTGCCAAGGCGCAGCGCGTTCATCCGGGTGAGGGCCCCGGGGTGGATGCGTTCGAGTGCGTCCAGGCGGACGACGGGGCGGGCCGCGTCCACGGTGCCCAGCAGGCCCTTGGGTTCGACCAGGGGGCGCAGTCCGTGGCGGCGGTTGAGGTACTGGGGGCGCCACAGCGGGATGACGAACCACTCCTGCCGGGCGATGCCGCGTTCGACGCGGGTGAGGAAGCCGGCCTCGGTGCCGGGGGTGAAGCGGTAGCCGGCCCGGTCCAGCCCGTACGCGCCGATCATGTCGGTGGAGAAGCGGCTGATGCCCGCCCCCGCGTTGATGCCGCCGACTGTCCGGGTCATCCGTGCGGCCACCTCGGGCCGGGCGAGGTCGGCCACGCCGGCGACCGTCGCGGGGACGTACGGGGGCACGGCCCAGAGGCAGTACGGCGTGTAGTAGGGGGCCAGGACACGGACCTGGTCGCGGTAGGACGACAGGTACGTGGAGTGGCTGGAGGGCAGCCAGGCGCAGACCAGCACGTCGATCTCGCCCCGCGCTTGCCGGTGGAACAGTTCCTCGTGCGGGGCCTCGATGACGCGCACCCGGTGGCCGTGGGCCTCCAGGACGCGCTGGGTGACGGCCGCCGCGGCGCGGTGGAAGGACAGGGCGATGGTGCCCAGGGTGAGGGGAGTCGGGGATCTCATGGGAAAGGGTCCTGCTTCGCTGACGTGGTTATCAGGGCGGCCCGTGACTTCGGGGCACGTCAGAGACGGTATGCAACAGGTAGTGGTTACCCGCAAGGACCATTGGTACCCATTGGGTACTGTTGCAGCATGACGACGACTCCCGCCACCACCGCCGGCACTTGCGACGACCCCAGGAGCGTCTACCTCGCCGCCTGCCCCTGCCGGGACATGCTCGACCTGCTCGCCAACAAGTGGAGTGCCCTCGCGCTCGGAGCCCTGGAGGACGGCCCCCAGCGCTTCGGCATGCTGCGCACCCGTCTGCAGGGCGTCAGCCCCAAGGTCCTCACCCAGACCCTGCGCCGTCTGGAGG
The DNA here is from genome assembly GCF_044768625.1 of Kitasatospora sp. NPDC091207. Classification (NCBI taxonomy): domain Bacteria; kingdom Bacillati; phylum Actinomycetota; class Actinomycetes; order Kitasatosporales; family Streptomycetaceae; genus Kitasatospora; species Kitasatospora sp. NPDC091207. Next base: position 17,111 of record NZ_JBIVVS010000038.1, on the reverse strand, counting down.
AGCACGGTCTGGTCGACCGCGAGATCCACGCCGAGGTCCCGCCCCGCGTCGAGTACAGCCTCACCCCCCTCGGCGCCGACGCCTGCGCCCCCCTCTCCCACCTGCGCGACTGGGTCGAACTCAACATCGACCGCTTCCCCGGGACCCTCGACTGAAGGTCTTCGAAGGTCCGAGACACCGGGGCGCGGGAACGTCGGGGTGATCTTCCGGGCCCGTACGACAGCGCGCACTCCGCCGATCCGGCGACGCGTCCTCCCCCGCGCCGAGCAGGAGGAGGCCGACCGGAAGGCCCGTTCGGCCCGACGAGCCCGAGCGGGCCGAGGAGTACGCGGGCACGCGTCCTGGCCGAGGTGGAAACGGCCGGCCGCGCGCCCAGGTTCGAACGGCGTATCCCGGCGAGGCTGACCGGCCGCGTTGCGACGACGAAGTGGCCGGGTCCCTCGCGCTCGTCGACGTGAGGGACCCGGCCATCAGCGTACGTGCGCCTGGTGGTGAGCCGGGAGCGGTCGGGTGGGTCAGGCCGCCGGGCCCGGTCGCGGCCGCCGCACATCACCCCGGGCCGCGCCCGGCACCGCGGGCACTCCACCAGCGGCTCGTCCGGCCCGGCCCGGGCGCTCACGGCAGGGCCGATGCGGGGCGCAGGGCGGCCAGCACCGCGTCGGCGCTCCAGTGGCCGGCGGCGCCGGGCCGATCAGCAAGATAGGCCGCGGCCTGCTCCGGACTCCAGCCATGGGCCTCGGCCAGGCCGGCGGCGAAGTTGGCGAGGTAGGCGGCGCAGGGCACGTTGAGTTCGGCGTCGGCGAGCGCCCAGGGGGCGGTGAAGGTGAACACCGGGACGTCCTCGATCGCGCCCGGGCACACCAGGGTCTCGTAGCGTCCTGGGCCGAGGTGGTCGCTGCCGGCCGCCAGGGCGCGGGTGAGGTCCAGGTCGGTGCCGGGGTGCCGGCGCATCTCCTGGGCGGCGATGTCGGCGAACTGCTCGGTGGTGACGAGGTAGGCGCGGGCGGGCATCTCACCGTCGGCGGCCGGGTCGTAGAAGCCCATGCCACCGGTCCACACCGCGGATTCCAGGGCGAAGTACAGCGCGCCGGGCAGCAGCACCGGCAGCGTCCGCTCTGGCAGTCGGCGGTCACGGCAGCCCGGATAGGTGAGGGCGCCGCCGGGCGGGCGGCCGCCGGCGATGTAGTGGGCGAGGCGGTCGGCGTGCATGTTCGACCCGTACGCCGCGTACCACACCTTGTCACCGAGGGGCAGCGCGCCCGATAGCGGCTCCGCCCGGCGGGCCTGCGGCGCGGAACGGTCGTCGACCGGTCGAGTCTCACTCATGTTGCAGAAGGTAGTCGCTCTCTGACACGTCGTGGGTGAATCCGGCCGACAGGACCCGCCTCCGTGCCGGGCCAGGAGTGGCGGGGGAACCAGGGACTCAGCACAGGGTGGCCTGCTCGAAGTCGGGCGGGCCGGAGCGGGCGATCCTGGCCGGGGCCGGCGAAACCGGCCCCGGCCGAACTGACCGGGGCCGTTCGTGGTCGGCCACCGCTTCAGCCGGGCCCGGATCGCGCGGACCCCGGCGGCGCCGGCGGCAAGGGCCGGGGCGGCAGCGAGACTACTCGTTCGGCGCCTCCAGGAGTCCCACCCGCGTCCCGGTGGACGTGCGGACGACGCCGTCACGGCCCTTGCGCCTGAACCCTGCTGCCTTGCGTTCCCACGGCTCCGTCCATCGTCGTCGCTCGGCGGCGGTGCAGCGGTGCAGGATCGCCAGCGGCTCCGGGTCGGTGAGGTAGCTGCCGAGCCGGTCGACCCAGTCGCCCGGCAGCGCGTCGATCACCGCGTCCCGCCACTGCACCGCGTTGGCGTGGCCGAGGACGTCGCGGGTGAAGTCGTCGACGGCCTCGTAGTTGCCCTCGATCGCGGCCCACCGGGCGGCAAGCGCCGCCAGGAGCATCTCCTTCCCTTTCGGGGGACACCACATTCACCACGATGAACCGTGCGTTCATCCCGGCTTCCGCCCCCTCGCTCTCCCCGCCCGGCCGGTGGCGGCGCGTACCCTCCCGGGGATCCGGGGCCGGGCGACGACCCGGCGATCCACGCGGACCTGACCAGGCAGGTGGCTGAGTCCGGCGGGTTTTGCCGAGGCCGGCTCAGTCATCCAGCCACGACCGGCCCGACCCGGGGCTAACCTGGTCCGGGACGTGCGGAGTTGGGTCTCTCGGGGCCGCCCGCCACATCGGAGTCGGGAGGACGGATGTTGGCCGAGTCACTGACGGCGCTCGCCGGCGCGGGGGCCAGCGCGCTGATCGGAGCCATGGCCACCGACCTGTGGCAGGGCGCCCGCGGCGGGGTCGTCCGGCTCTTCGGACGGGGCGGCGAGGCCCGCGGGGAGGCGATCGGCGCGCAGCTCGACGAGGACGCCGTCCTCGTCGGCCGCGCCGAGCCGGCCGGCGCGGACGAGATCAGGGCCGAGCTGCTGCCCGTATGGCGTCGGCGGCTGCTCCTGCTGTTGGAGGAACACCCCGACTCCGAGGGCGAGTTGCGGGAAATCGTCGCCCGCGTACAGGACGGCCTGCCCGCCGGACGCCAGGTGTGGACGCAGTCGAACACCGCCCGCGACCACGGCACCCTCTTCGCCGTGCAGGGCGGCAGCCTGCACTACCACCAGGCGGCCGAAGGGCAGGTGCCACCGCCCGCCGACGAAGACGGCGCGGACGGGACCGGCTGACCGTGGGCCTCCCCGACGAGGTCCACCAGCAGGTCCGCGCCGTCGCCGGCTTCGCCTACGGCGCGGTCGGCGCCGACATCCACGTCTTCGGCGACGGCACCCCCGTCTACCTGCTGTACGCCCGCGACACCCACGGCGCCGCCGACGGCCTGCGGCGGGACTCCGCCTGGCTGCGCGCCCAGCCCAGCAGGATGCTCGACGCCCGCAGCGAGATCGTGGAGTTCACCGGCCGCGAGGCGGAGCTGGGCCGGCTCCGCGCGTGGCGCGACCAGCCCGCGCGGACGGCTGTGCGCTGGCTGCACGGACCCGGCGGCGCGGGCAAGTCCCGCCTCGCGGCCCGCTTCGCCGCCGAATGCGCCGACGCCGGCTGGCTCGTCGTCGACGCCGTGCACGGAACCGACACCCACCCGCCCGCCGAGGGCAGCCAGGACCTGCGCACCGACCACCGCGCTGGGGTGCTGATCCTCGTCGACTACGCCGACCGCTGGCCGGACGTCCACCTCGCCTGGCTCTTCCACAACGGCCTCCTGCGCGGCGAACTCCCCGCACGGGTCCTGCTCGTCGCCCGCTCCGTGCGGCCCTGGCCGGCCCTGCGCGCCCAGCTCGGCCGCCGGCGGCTCCCCACCGAACTCTCCGACCAGCCGCTGGAGCCGCTGGCCGACTCCGGCCGCGAGGCGGAGCGCGCCCGGATGTTCGAGGCTGCCCGCCGGGGCTTCGCAGCCCACTACCCGGACCCCGGCGCCCTCGAAGCCCTCCGCCCGCCCCACGAGGACCTCGCCCGCCCCGACTTCGGGCTGACCCTCGCCGTCCACATGGCCGCGCTCACCGCCGTCGACGCCCGCGCCGCCGGCCGGGAACCACCCGAGGACCTCGCCGGGATGACCGCCTACCTCCTCGACCGCGAGCACGAGAACTGGCGCCGCCCCGACGCGCGCGACCCGGGCGCCCCGGTCGCGGACGCCGCCGCCGACGACCGCCGCGGCCTCGACCTCGCCCGTACCGTCTTCACCGCCGTCCTCACCGGCCCGATGCGCCGCGACGCCGCCCGCCCCCTGCTGGACCGCCTCCTGCTACGGACCCCGGCCGACCACGCGCTGACCGCCCACGCCGTGCACTACCCGCCCACCGACCCGGCGGCCGCCCACGTACTCGAACCCCTGCTCCCCGACCGGCTCGCCGAGGACTACCTCGCCCTCACCCTCCCCGGGAGCCCCGTCACCGGATACCCGACCGACCTGTGGTCGGTCACCGGCACCACCCTCGTCCTCCAGCGCGACGGACGAGCCGCACCCCCCTGGACCCCCCGCGCCCTCACCTTCCTCATCGCCGCCGCCGAACGCTGGCCGCACGTCGGCCCCGCCGTCCTCTTCCCGCTGCTGCGCCGCGACCCCGCCCTCGCGGTCCGGGGCGGCGGCGCCGTCCTGGCCGCGCTCGCCGCCCTGGACTCCGTGGACCTCGACATCCTGGAGGCCGTCGAGCCGCTGGTGTCCTCGCGCGACGTACGGGTGGAGACCGGCACCGCAGTCCTGGCCTCGCGCCTCGCCACCCACCGCCTCGAAGGGGCCGCCGACCCCACGGAACGGGCCCGGCTCCTACCGGGCTTGGTCGCCGCCCACCTCAAGGCGAACCGCAGGAGCGACGCGCTGGCCCTCATGGAGGAGGTCGTACGGCTCACCCGGGAGGCCGCCCGACAGGATCCGGCACACCGGCCCGACTACGCCGACGCCCTCCTCAACCTGGGCGGCCTCTTCATCGAGGAAATCGACTCCGAGCGCCAGGTCGAACTCCTTCGTGAGGCGATCGGGCTGCTGGAGCAGGAGGCGGCGGACGACGAACCCCTGGTCTCCCTGGCCCAGGCGCACACCCGGCTCGCCTTCGCGCTCTGGCAGACCGGGGCCGCGGCGGCCGCCCACGAGTCCGTGGCCGAGGCACGGCGGCTCTTCGGGAAGATCCTGGACCGCGATCCCATGCTGTACCTGGCCCTGACGGCGGACGTGAACGGCCTGGAGATGGTGAGCGGCTACCTGCTGGCCAAGTCCGGGCGCTCGGCGGAGGCCGCCGAGGGCGCCGGCCAGATGGTGGAGTTCCTGACCCGGATGGCGGGCCTCCACCCGGCCGGCCACGGGGAGGAACTCGCGGGCGGCCTGTACACCGAGAGCCTGCACCTGTGGGACGCCGGGCGGCACGCCGAGTCCGTCGACGCGCTCCTGAAATCCATCCGCCTCTACCGCCAACTCGCCGAGGTGGGCCCCCGCTTCCAGGACCTCCTCGCCGCCCGTCTCCACGACGCCGCGGCCAAGCTCATCTCCCTGGAGCGGCACGCCGAGGCCACCGCGATCGTCGAGGAGAGCCTCGCCCTGCGCCGGGACCGCCTCGCCCGCCTTCCGGACACCGCCGACGGCCGGGCCGCCGCCGAAGCCGAACGCCGTGCCATCGGCACCGCGCTGCGCTACCTACGGGAGCGGCGCGGCGCCGACCGCCTGGCCTGGGGAGCGCCGGCCGAGATCGACGCGGCGGCCGAGCGGCTCGTACGGGCCGCCGACCCGGCGGGGCTGTGGAGCCTCATCCAAGCGGTCCCCGTCACTGACGCGCTGCGGATCGCCCACCGCCACCCGCCCGAGCGCTGGGCCCCGCCGGAGGACCCCCGTGGTCTGGTCGCCCGGCTCACCTCGCGACGCCACAGGCCGCGGGCCGCCGAGCGCACGGCCCGCGCCGCCGCCGAGCCGGCCGTGTGGCGGCTGCCCGACCGCGGGGGTCTGGGGACGGCCGGTCTGTCGGGGGTCGGCCTGCTCTCCTTCGCCCCCGGAGGGCCGGGGCGGGCGCCGGTCATGGCCCGGGAGGCGTACCTGCCCGGCGGGGCGCGGCCCGACGGCGTGCTCGCCACGCGCATCGACGTGTACGACCTCCGCTCCCGCTCCGTGCTCTGGTCCGCCGACCACCGCAGGACCGGCTCCGCCGCCGTGACCTGTCTCGGCGCCGACGCGGTCGTGGCCCTGCGCACGCGACCGTACCGGGCGGAATCGGAACTCGTCCGCTACGGGCCGTACGGGGCGGAGGTCCTCGCGCACGGCCGGGCCCTCGACGGGGCCCGGATCTTCGCCACTTCGCGCGTCTTCGTCGTCCTGCTGCGGGGCACGACGGCTGCCCTGATCGGCACGCACGACGGTCGGCTGGAGCAGGTCGACCTGTACGACGACCTCGGTCTGGAGCACGTCACCGTCCACGCCGTCGACCCCTCCGGCGAGCGGCTCCTGTTGGCGGACCGGCGCCGCGTGCTCCTCACCGACGCCGCCCTGGAGCCGCTGTCGGCCGACGGCTGGTGGGGAGTGCCCGAGCAGCACGGCACGGTCGAGTCCGCGGTGTTCCTGTCCCCCGAGGAGTTCGTCACCGCCGCGTCGACCGGCGGCGTCTACCTGTTCCAGCAGGAGTCCGACCGGACCATGGTGACCGCCTGGCACGTCGGGCCGCCGCTGGAGGACCTGATCGCCGTCCCCGGATGGCGCGTCGTCGGCGGCCGGTCCCGCGGCGGGGCGAGGACGCACTTCCACGACTCGGTCACCCTCGCCCCGGTACCGGCGCCGCGCCTGCTCGCGGGGGCGTCGCGCGAGGACCCGCCGCGCCTGTTGGCAGCTTCGCCCGGAGGCCGCCACGTGGTCCACGGCTCGGCCGTGCACGACCTCGGCGACCCGCTCTCCTTCGTGGGCAGACCGCTCGCCTCGCTCACCCCGGCAGACCGGGAGCTCCTCGGCGCCTACCTCGACCGGGGGAGGGCGCCGTCGGCCGCGATCCGCGAACTGCTGGAGCTCGTACGGGACCTCGGGTCCCCCATGTGACCGCCACCGAGGCAGGGAGAGTGACCGCGAATGTTCCGCAGGAAACGCGCCAAGGGCACCCCGCCGGACCCCGGAAGGCCGACGCACCCCGAGCACCCTGACCACCCCGAGCACCCTGACCTCCCCGAGCACCCTGACCTCCCCGAGCGGCCACCGAACCCGCCGCAGGAGTCCGGCAGTCCGGAAGACCCCCTCGACCTCCGGCTGGGCGAGCACGAGGAGGGGCCGACGCACCTCGGCATCGACACCATCCTGCGCATGCGCGACAACCTGTTCGACGCGGAACGGAGGCTGGGCCCGGGCCACCCCGACGTCCTGGGGCTGCGCCACAACTACGCCTTCTTCCTGTGCGTCTGGTCGGCCGCCGCCCCGCCCGGAGACACGTACATGCAGGACCGGGCGATCCCCCTGTTCCTGGTCAACCTGGATCACCAGACGGCGAGCCTGGGCCCGTACGCCCGCGACACCCTGCTGACCCTGGACGGGATCGGAAGCGCCCACCTCTCGGCGGGACGCCCGACCGAGGCCCTCCCGTACCTGCGACGGGCTCTGGAGGGCAGTGAACTCGGCCCCGACCGCGACGAGGAGCGGATCCTTGACCGCCGCGAGAAGCTGTCGGACGCCTACGCGGCGGCGGGCGACAGCGACCGGGCGACCGCCCTGCTGGAGGAGGCTCTGGCCGGCAGCAGGCGCATCCTGCCGCCGGGCGGCGAACGGCTGGACGCCCGCAAGCAGAAACTGTTCTCCGCCTACCACAAGGCGGGCCGGCCCGAGGCCACGGCGCTGTGCCGGGAGATCATCTCCGACAAGGAGCGCTTCTACGGCCCGGACCACCTCAGCACCTACATCTGGGTGGACAACCTGGCCCACCTCCTCCACGACGCCCGTGACCTCGACGGCGCCATCGCCTGCTACGAACGGGTCGTCCGCGGCTTCGAGCAGATCCATGGAGCCGACAGCGACGCGATCTCCTACCGCTACCACAACCTCGCGATCGCCCACCTGGAAGCCGGCCGCCCGGAGGTGGCCCTGCCGTACCTGAAGGCGTCCCTCGCCGCGCGCGAACACAGCCGGGGCCTCGACGACCCGGGGACCCTGGAGGCCCTGATCTCCCTCATCTCCGGCTACGACCAGGCCGGGCGGCTCGCCGAGGCGATCGCGGCGACCGAACGGCTGATCGCGGACCTGGTGCGGGCCGGCGGCCCGCAGCACCCCAAGCTCCCCGAGGTGTACGCCTACCTGGCGGACCTCAGGCGCGCCGGTCGTGGCTAGATGAAGGAGACCCGCCTTGAGAGTCGGTTGGACCGCAACAGGACTTTTGGGCTTGGGCAAGTTAACGCTTCTGCCCTCTCAGCACTCCTAGTTGTAGAAGTGTTGAACGAGAGCAGGGAGTGCTGGTGGATCCCGTCACGGGCTCGGTTGTGGCAGCTGTGCTGGGGGTAGTGGGGGCCTTGGTCACCCTCGTAGGACAGGTACGGCCACGCCTGCGGGGCCGGCCCCAACTACCTCCGCCGCCCCCGGTCGTGGTCGTCCTCGCGCTCCTCGAGCGTGATGCCGCCGAAGTCGGCCCGGGGCAGTCGGTGGAGCAGGAGAAGCGGGGTTGCGGCGCGCATGAATGAAACCGGTCCGGACGGGGAGGCCGCCTCGGCAGCGTCCCTCGGACGTCTGCCGGCCTCCGACAGCGGAATCGAAACCAGCTCCCGGAACGGAGAGTTCGCGTACTTCTATCGCACCTGCCTCCGCAAGCTGGTGGCGTTCCTCATGTGGCAGGGAGCCTCGGCGGCCCTGGCCGCGGATCTGGCCCAGGACACGATGCTCAAGGCGTACGAGCGGTGGGACCGCATTCAGTCGCCGGAAGCGTGGAGTCGAAGAGTTGCGTCCCGTGAGCTGGTGCGCGCCTTTAGCCGGGTCGAGGAAAGCATCGAGGAACTCACTCTCGAACCGACCTCATTGTTGCCGTCGCCCGGCGAGGCGGCTGAATGGGAGCGGCGGCAGGAGATATTGAATCTGTTGAGCGGTCTCCCCGCCCGCCAGCGACAGGTGATGGCTTGGACGCTGGACGACTACACGCCGACAGAGATTGCGGCCGAGCTGGGAATGAATCCAGCAGCTGTTCGGGCCAGTCTGTTCAAAGCGCGCATGACTGTTTCCAGCAGGATGACCGAGCGAGAGGGGGATTGATGGGAGAGAACTTCGTTCCGGAGCGCCGTGCCAGTGACTCCTCGGACCGGCTTGCGGCTTTGCAGAAGGCGTTTCTGGACGGGCTTGACGGTCATCTGGACCTGGAAGCCGGGCTGCGTGAGGTGATGCTGTGTGCTCGACACAAAGATCTCGCCGAGAGCCTGGACACGGTGCTGGACGTCGAGGCCGGACTTGTGTCCATCATGTCCCGAACCACGGCCCGGACGGAGTTCGAGGAAGCGGCTGCGCCTCTTTACGACGTCGGCCTGATGCACCAGCGGTTTGAACTGATCGGCCCCGAGCAGCGGCTTGTGCTGCGCGAGCATCCGCTGGTCACATCGGCGATCCTTGCCGATCTTCTGATCCGTACGGTGGTGCTGGCACAGGATCTCACCTACGGTCTTGGGTTCGGCCGGTATCACGGGATGTCGTTGAAGAGAGCCGTATTCGCCGCTCAGGGGATTGCCCGGGGCATCGCCCACGAGTTGGACGGGCGGGCGGCTCTCGCGTGGGAACTGCGAGATATGGCGCACGAGATCGTGGCGTTGCTGGAGCCCCACTATCCGGCGATCGACCAGGCGGGAACGGTCGGGCAGGTCCTCGTACGAGAGATGGCGGCGACGATCGACCATCGGGTGAGAAGCGCGAATCATCCGGCGATTGCGGAGTTCTTGCGGGCCTGTCAGGTGTTCATGTACGCGGTGCGCGGCGGTGATCTGACCCGCGCGGTAGAGGAGGTTGAATACCTTACCCGGGCGCTGGCCGCACAGATCGGTGAACTGCTCGGGCTCGGTGAGCCGGAAACGTTGGACCTGGAATTCCTCTCCGAAGTCCTGGACGATTTCACCACCGCAGATCTGAGTACCGCCGACCTCACCCGCGTCGACCTCGCAGGAGTCCGCTGGTCCGAGCTGCACACGCGCTGGCCGGCGGAGATCAGCGTCGACCGGCTCCGGGATGATTCGCGGGAGACCCTCCCTGGATCCGGGATCTACATCATCCGGCCCGGAACCGGGACGCGGGATGTCACCAGGGTGTGACCCTGCGCGCCCACGCAGCCCGCCGCGGCGCCCCTCAGCTGAGACCACCCAGCTCACCGACCCCCGTTCCCCCTCGACCTCAACCCCGCAGCGCTGCGCCGGTAGCAGTGTGAGTGCCGAGACGGCCGGGCCCTCACACGGAGATCGTGAGGGCCCGGCCGCGGCGTACGGTACGGCGGGCCGGGGCGCGCGGCAGTGTTCAGCGGGGAACGAAGAGGCCTCGGCCGGGGAGGAAGAGGCGTTGGGCGGGATGCGGTCCGGGCCGACGCGGCCTTCGGCCATCGGGTCGGTCGTGCCGGGGACCTGGCGCAGGCGCACCCGGCCGCTCCCCGCGAGGCCGACCGGCCGCGTCGCGACGACGAAGTGGCCGGGTCCCTCACGCTCGTCGACGTGAGGGACCCGGCCATCAGCGTACGTGCGCCTGGTGGAGGGCCGGGAGCGGTCGGGTGGGGTCAGGCCGCCGGGCTGGGTCGGTTGTCGATGACGATGCGGGTCAGGGGGCGGCCGTCGACCTGCGTGCCGGAGTCGGCGGGCTGGGTGCGGCGGATCGCGCTGGACAGGTCGATGTAGTAGGCCAGGGCCATGGCGCTGTCCTGGAGGTTTCGGACCGGGCCGGTACTGGCTTCCCAATAGGTGGTGAAGAGTGAGTTGACGGCGGCCATGAGGCTGAGTCCGGGCAGTCGGACGGTCACCATGTCGTCCTTGCCGTCGCCCTCGGCCGAGGGCAGCCGGAAGTACTCGGCGGCCGCGGTACGGGAGGCGATGAACTGCCAGGTGTGCGGGTGGCAGACCAGCTCTGCCGTACTGATCCGGGCGGCGGTCTTCAACGTGTCGAACAGCGCCGCCTCCAGGGAGGCCCGTGCCTGTTCCGCTGTCGGCGGGGGCGTCGGGGCCACGGCGGCCGGCTGGGGAACCGGTACCTGGTGCCCGGCGACCGCGGTCAGTTCGGTCAGCATGTCGGTGGCGGCCTGTTCGGTGGTGTCGGGGGACTGGTCGGGCTGCTGGTCGGACACGGCGGTCTCCTTCGCGGGCTCGGTGGTCGGGGTGCCTACGTCAGCGCCCGGGTTCGCGGCGTCGGCCGGCTCTGCCAGGGCGGAGCCCTCGGCTGTCGTCACCGGGTCGGTGGCGTCCGGCTGGGCGGGCGGGGGTGTCGTCGTCAGCTCCGCGATGCTGGTCTCCCAGGCGGCCCGGGCCTCGGCCAGCTCCCGGCGCAGGTCGCCGATCTCCTGACGTGCCTGGGCGAGTTCACGCTGATCGCGGTCAAGGACGCGGAGTACCTGCGTGCGGGTCTCGTCCAGGCCCTGGCTGATCGTCGTGACCAGCTCGGTGCGCAACTCCTCGCCGCCGGCCTGGAGTCCCCGTAGTTCCTTCAGTAAGGCAGGGGCGGTTTCGGTCCGGAGAAGCGCGATCTGGTCAGCGGTCCTCGTCATGTGCCCTCCCGGTGGCAGCGCGCGGCGGTGGGCCCGTGCCCGGGCCAAGCGTGGTGGGCGCTCCACCAGGCAGGGGGCGTATTGAGCGGGGGTGTCCCGATCCGCGCGGTCACTGTCCGGAATCACATCGTCACATCGCGAGGGAGTGCGACGGCCGTTCGATTGACGGTCAGAAGACCGCCCCGGGTATCACGGCGCTCAGCCGCTCATCGAGCCGCGCTCGTACCCGCGGGCGCTCTACTCCCTTCCGGTGATCCTCGGCCGGACCACTGTCCCGGCCAGTGCCCGACGCGCCAGCATGGCTGTCATGACCACTCCCGCACCTGAGGCTTCCCTGTCCATCGACGTGATCGACCACGCCCGTGCCGAACTCGCCGGCGTCCTGGAGAAGCTGCTCGACCTGCTCCCCACCGAGTTCCGCCGCCGGGGCCCCGGCACGACCGTGTTCCACCTGGACGACGCCGAGTACGGGGCCGGCCCGACGGTCGTCGTCCAGGCCGACCAGCTCGACCCGCTCGTGGCGATGCTCGCCGAACTGCTGCCCGACCGGTAGCCCGCGAACCAGCCCGGCGACCGGTGGGTGCCCGACTGCCTACCGACCGCCCGTTCGCTCTTCCCGACCCCGGTCAGGCGCAGCATCTGCCTGCCGCACGACCGGGTCCGGGCGGCAGCCGGGCCACCGTGGCGGCCCGTCGGACTGGTGCCCGGCCGGGCGAGGCGTGCTCCGCCCCCGCGCCCGTGGCCGGCGCCCGGATGCGCTGGACCAGGGGTTGATACCGGTGAGCTCGCGTATTCGACTATCGCGGATTCCTCGGCGATCCTGTGGCGCTCTTGACGGACAGTCACTGGACGAGGGGTCTGCCCGCGGTCTACAACACGGGGGCCTCGAAAAGCGTTGTCCAGCATCGGGGTGGGGCTGGTAGGAAGTGAAGATGATTGATGAAGCGATCGACCCCATGGACCGCTTGCTCGCTGAGCGAGCCTGCGAACGTCTGATCGTCGACTTCGTTCGCCGCCTCGACCTTGGGGACCCCGCTTCGGTGGCCGATCTGTTCACCGTCGACGGAATCTGGGAGTGGCCCCACGGGGGCCGCCGTATCGAGGGCCGGGAAGCGCTGCGTGCGTACTTCGGCTCTCGGCCGGCGGACCGGTTGTCACGTCGCATGATGACGAACATCCTGGTCACTGTGGGCTCCGCGACGACGGCGACCGCGACCTCGTATCTCACGACCTACCGGGTCGACGGTTACGTTGACGGGATGCTCCCGCCGCGGCTCCCCGCCAACGTCGGCCACTACGAGGACACGTTTCGGAAGGTCGGAGGCGCGTGGCTCCTCTCCGCCCGAGCCACGTTCCTACCCTTCGGCGCCGACACGGAGCGTCTGCCCGCCACGCGGCGTGACTCATAAGCTCGACTCTGTCGGGGATCTTGTTCGCCGGCGTGAGCGTGGACACCGGTCTCCGGCCTCGACCGTACGACAGGCCCCCTCGACCGGAGCACAGCTGCACACCATCGACGCGCCGGGCCGCCGGCGTCAGCAGCAGGGCCTGGCGCGGCCGCAGGTCACGCACCGAACGACGGGAGCGCCGCTGTGTAGCGCTCGCCCGCCGCCTTGACGACGGTGGCGACATCATCCGGGCGGCCCGGAAGTCCGCCGGTCCGGGTGGTTGCCGGCCCAGCCTCCGAGCCGGGCCCGGTGGGCGTCGGGCCGGGACTCCCGGGCCGGGGTCCGAGCCGGGTACCCGACAAACGCCTCCCCGCTGCGGCCGGAGTACCGTGGGAGGGGCCGGGGCGGACGCGCCGCACGCGCTGCTCGCAGGCATTCTGCCGAAGGACTCGACCGGGGGCCCGGTGCCTCCAGGAGGGGTGCCGCCCGTGGCCGTTCGTGTTCCGGCCCCCCACCGCGCCGTCGTGCCGCACCGTATGAGGTGTCATGTACGCGGCTGATGACTCCCGCCAGACCCCGGTCGGAGCCGTCGGGAGGGTGACGGTGCCGATCCCGACGGGCGGGCCGGGCGAGGTGCTGGTCGGCCTGCGCGGCGGGTCGGAGGTGTTCGCGGCCTGGTCCGCCGGGCCGATCGCGGTCAACACCCGGGTGGTCGTGATCGACACGATCTCCGCCCGGTCGGTGCTCGTCGAGCCGCTGCCGCCCTGAGTCCGGCGGCCCCGCGGCCCTCGTCGAGCTGTTGCAGGTCAGGTGGTTCGTCATGTTGTTCTGGCACGTGCCCGCGCCCAACGAGGCCATGCTCATCTCCGGTTCCAAGCGGCAGTCGCAGGACACCCAGTTCCGGATCGTCACGGGCCACGGGAGCTTCGTCGTTCCCGTCAAGCAGAAGGCCCGCATGCTGTCCCTGGCCCTGCAGGAGGCGGAGATCGCCGAGGACTGCGTCACCCAGCAGGGCATCCGGCTCACCGTCCGCGCCGTCTGCGTCTTCAAGGTCGGCGACGACGCCGTGTCGATCGCCAACGCCGCCCGGCGCTTCCTGTCCGAGCAGAACCAGATGCAGGAACTGGTCGGACGGATATTCGCAGGCCACCTGCGCTCCATCATCGGCGGGCTGACCGTGGAGCAGATCATCAGGGAACGCAGCCGCGTCGCCCAGGAAGTCATGGCGGGCAGCCACGGCGAGATGGAGAAACTCGGCATCGTGGTGGACGCCCTGCAGATCCAGGAGATCGAGGACGCCACCGGCTACATCAACAACCTCGCCGCGCCGCACGCGGCAGCGGTCGCCAGTCAGGCCCGGATCGCCCAGGCCAAGGCCGACCAGGAGGCGAGCGAACGGGAGCAGCAGGCCGCCGCGCTCAAGGCCGAGTACGAGCGGGACACCGCGATCAAGCGGGCCGGCTTCCTCGCGGAGACCGAGCGGTCCAAGGCGCACGCCGCACAGGCCGGGCCGCTCGCCCAGGCACGGGCCACCCAGGAGGTCATCGAGGAACAGACCGCCCTCGCCCAGCGCAATGCGGCACTCACGGCGCAGCGGCTGGAGGCGGAGGTGCGGCGCCCGGCCGACGCCGAGGCCTACCGGAAGCGGACGCTGGCCGAGGCGGACCGCGACCGGGTGAAGTTCGAGGCCGACGCCGGCGCCTACGCCGAACGGGCCTTGGCCCAGGCCCAGGCGGACGCCAACGCCGCCCGCGCGGCGTCACTGCGGGACGGCAACCAGGAGCTGATCGCGGCCAACCGGATCGTGGAGAACCTGCCCGCACTCACCGACGCGGCGGCCCGGGGCATGGCGGGCGCCGATCTGACCGTCCTGAACGGCAGCGACGGGGTGAACCAGATCGCGGCGGGCATCGCCAGCCAGGGGCTGGCCATACTGCGGTCCCTCCAGCACTCCGCGGCGACCTCGACGGCCGGCGCATCGGCCGCCGACCCGAACGTCAACGGCCGCCCCACGCCCCGGCTCCCGGACCGCGGCTGACCCGGACACTCCGCGCCACCGTCCAGGTCGGCCTGTCCACCCGGCACCGCCTGGTGTTCGTACCTCTGGACGGCGCGGCGGTCGGGCCGGGCTACGTCAAGGTCGTCTCCGACAAGCCGCCGGTGAGGGACTGCCCGCCGATCGGCACGGATGACGTCGTGCCCCCGGAGGACGAGGAAACCGTCTTCCGGCACCACGGCCTGACCTGCCGGCCCGGCGCTGCAGGCGAGAGGCAACTCGCCCGCCGTTGAGGGCCCCTTCCCGACCAAGGAGCCGTCCGCGCCGTGGTCCTGTTCCTTCTCGTGACCATCGTCGCGATCGTGCTGGGCATCGTCGGCGTCGTCGTCCACGGGATGCTGTACCTGCTCGCCATCGGCGTCCTGCTCCTCATCGCCGATGTGGTGTTCCTCGCTGTGGGCTCGGGGCGGGGCTCAGGCCGACACCGGACTCGCTGACCTGCCATCCCCCACGCGCGGCGCCCGCGTCCGCCGGCGGCCCGGCTCCCTGCCTCCTTCCCCAGTGCACTGCCGGCGCAGGTCGAAGCCCGACGCAGCCGGCCGGGTGCCCCTGGACAGGATCGTCGTCAAGGGAACGCACAGGTACAGGCGCTCCCACAGACGGCGGCAGGCCTGGCCGAGCGGCTCGCCCACCAGGACCGTGTCCAGGTGCCGCAGCGCGGCGACGGCTTCGTACACCGTCGTTGCGTCCACCACGCACCGCCTCCCGGCGGAGCGATTGCCCAGCACCTTCTCGGCCGCGTTCACCAGGAGCTCCCGGTCCAAGGGCTGCGACGGTCGAGGCGGTCGGCCGGCCGCCTCGCGGAGGTGCCATGCCACCTCCGCGGCTCCGACGCCGGCCGGCTGATCGGCGAGAGCAGCGAAGCGGTCGAGGATCACCGCTGTCACCGCAAGAAGGTCCTTCTCCACCCGTACGGCCGGTGCCCGCGACGCCGTGCCGGTGTCCGCGGAGCCTCCGCGATCGGGCGCCGGCAGATCACCGGTTTGCTGTGCCACCTGGTCCATGACTGCAGGCTGCCAACCCTTCCCGCGCCGGGGCCATCCCTGCGCCGCTGTTCAGGTGAGCCAGAAGTGGCGGAGCGACGGCGGGCTCGCTCCAGGATCCGGTGGGCCCGGACCCCGTGGGGCGGTCGGCCCCACGGCCGGTGCCTGTCCCGGGCGGCCCGACAACCGCGTTGGAACTGGCGCGACGGTATTCGTGCGCCTGACGTGCCTGAATTCACGCTCTGCCGGAGTAGCCTGGACAGTGCCGGAGAAGTTACCGGCAGGACGATCACGAGGAGGTACATATGCAGATCAGAGAAGCAGGAGCCCTGATTCTGCGGCTCGTGATCGCGAAATCCCTACCCGGCTTTTCGGGCGGGAGATAGCGGGACCACTTAGGCGTCGGGGGCGCAGGTACAAATCCTGTTGTTCGGATCAGTGTTTATGCAGGGCGTGGGCCGTTTCCGCAGAGATGCGGAGGCGGCCTTTTTGCTTTTCCGCCAAGTGGCAGCCGCCGTGCGATACCGTCACACTGCCATAGGCCCTCGGGTCGTTTCTTGGCCGCGCAGTCCGGCAGATCTCTGAGCGGCTCGGGAATACCGTAGAAGCGGCTCGGCCTTCCCGCCCGGCGACCTCGCGGGCGTCGGGGGCCGGCTGATTCGATACGACATGGTGCTGGCCTGGGCCGCCGATGAGGCGGATCGGTGCCACCTGCCGGTGCATGTCGTGCGATGAGCGCCCATGGGCGACAGCGGACGGTCTTTGCGGAGTGAATGCTGACGGGACCTCACTCCGTACGGCCCCCTTCGGTCGGTCGAGCTCGCTCACCCCGGGATTGCGTCAGGTTCAAGACTGTTCACGGATCTCGCGCCAGAGCCACCGAAGGCTCTGCCCGCGATTCTGTGCAGGATCTGCTCACTGCCGTCACGGCTTCAGTGGCAGCTGCCGGTCGGGAGAGGAACGGATGGTGGTCGGCGTCGAGCTCGCCGCCGCCGCCGGAGCGGCGGGTGAAATCGCGCTGCCGGGCGCCCACAGTGCGGGGCCGGGCGTCGCCGGCCGGATGGCGGGCCCGGGCCCCCGGATGGCGCCGGCGGGCGTCGGCGCCTCGCTGTTCGCGGCCGGGGCAGGCGCTGCGCACACGCGTTGGCCGCCCTCCCCTCCCTGGAGTCGGCGGCGCCGACAGGGCAGGAGGCATGCTCAACGAGGCTGCTCTCCAGGTGTGTTGATGGTCCTGGCGCCTCGCGGCCGGCGGCCCGGGGAAGGGGCCTCGTGGAACCGGGGGTGAAATATCCGCCCGTGGCGGGCCGGGGCCTGCTAGAGTCGTCTCAGTTGCAGTAGTGGTTCCCATGAACTTTGTGTGCGCCTGCTGATGTATCGCAGGCGCCTTTCTGTTTCCCGGCTCTTCCCCGGGTGGGTGCTCATCGCGGTGACTCGGAGCGCGCGCTGTGCGGGTTTCGGAAAGTCCCCTTTGAAGGAGATTTCTT
>NZ_JBIVVS010000037.1:0-72809 GCF_044768625.1 Kitasatospora sp. NPDC091207 | reverse complement strand
ACTGCAGGGGGGACCCTGTGGGAGAGTAGGACGCCGCCGAACAATCATTGTGAAGAACCCCCTGATCCCTTCGGATCGGGGGGTTCTTTGCGTTTTCCTTGACGTATCGTCAGGGCATGGACGATCAGGACGCTCAGCAGGAACGGGTCTACAACGGAGCACCGGCGACCGGCGAGGGGGCCGTCGTCGCCCGGGAGGTGCTGCGGGCGCCGGCGCGGGACGGCGCGCTGCGCGTTCTGACGGAGGCCCAGGCGGTGGACGGCCGGGCCGCGGTGTCCGAGCAGGGGCGGTTGCGGCTTCGCTCCTCGGACGCGGCCCGTCCGGGGGCGATCCACTTCATCCAGCAGGCCGGCTCCGGAGCGGCGCCGGCGCCCGGGGCCGCGGCGGACGTCGTCGGGTACGGGCAGCTGGAGCTGCCCCAGGGCCCGGGTACCGACGCCAACCCGTCGGCCGAGCTGGTGGTGGGGCCGGCCGCCCGGGGGCGCGGGTTCGGCCGGCCGCTGGTGGACGCGGTGCTCGCCGAGGCGCACCGGGCCGGCCGTGATCATGTGGACGTCTGGGTGCACGGTGGCCACCCGGCCGCCCGGCACCTCGCCGACACGTACGGGGCCGAGCTGGTCCGCGAGCTGCGGCAGATGCGCCGGACCGGCGCGCAGACCGAGTCCGTCGCGCTTCCGGACGGTATCGAGCTGCGGACCTTCCGTCCCGGTGAGGACGACGCCGAGTGGCTGCGGCTGAACGCGCTGGCCTTCGCCCACCACCCGGAGCAGGGCGCCTGGACCGAGCAGGACCTCGCGGACCGGCTGGCCGAACCCTGGTTCGACCCGGCCGGCTTCTTCCTCGCCACCCGCGGGGGCAGGGCGGTCGGCTTCCACTGGACGAAGGTGCACCCGGCGTCGGCCACCGAGCCGGCGCTCGGTGAGGTGTACGTGGTCGGCGTGGACCCGGCGGAGCAGGGCAGCGGCCTGGGCCGGGCACTCACCGCGGCCGGACTGCGTCACCTGACCGGCGGCGGCCCGGGCGAGCGAGGGCTGGAGACGGTTCTGCTCTATGTGGATGCTGACAATCCCGCCGCTGTGCGGGTATATGAACGACTGGGGTTCACCATTCACGAGGTGGACCTGATGTACCGCGTTCAGTACCGCGGGCCCGGAACGGCCTAGCGGCACCCGGCGCGGCAGGGACGGCGCCCGACCGCGGCCGGGCCGGGATCCGGCCGCGCCGCGGTGCCGCACGGCAGGCGTGAAGCGACGGTCCGGGCGGCGTCGGGACGGCATAGCGGAGAGCCGGGGCCGAAGCAACGGGTGTGCCCGCACGCCCCGGCTCCGACCGACTCAGCTTTCCTCCTGGCCATGCGGTGTTTACCGTGGATTCAATTGCTGCCGCGAAGATCACAGGATGAAGTCCGTAGTGTCTCGCTCGTGCAGCGTCGGCCGACACCCGCTGGCCGGTCCTGTGCAGACCGCGCCGGGTGGGTGGGCGTTGGCGCTGGGCGATGACGACGGCCCGCAGAGCCTTTCCCGTCCGGACGCCGTCCTGCTGGAGGAGCTGGAGCCCATGAGCATCCCCCGCCCTGTCTCTGCCCCGCTGTCCCCTCCGGCCAGGATGTCCAGTGCGCTGGGGATACCGCCGGAGCTGCCGGCCGCGGACGAGCAAGCGTTCGACGAACTGCCCCAGGGCCGGTTCCTGGACCGCGAGCGCAGCTGGCTCGCGTTCAACGAGCGGGTCCTGGAGCTCGCCGAGGATCCGCAGATCCCGCTGCTGGAGCGCGCCAAGTTCCTCGCGATCTTCGCGAGCAACCTGGACGAGTTCTTCATGGTCCGGGTGGCCGGCCTGAAGCGCCGGATCGCCACCGGAGTGGCCCAGCGCAGCGCCTCCGGTCTCCAGCCGCGCGAGGTGCTGGACCTGATCTGGACCCGCTCGCGCGAGCTGATGGCGCGGCACGCCGCCGCCTTCCAGCAGGAGGTCCTGCCGGACCTCGCGGGCGAGGGCATCGAGCTGGTCCGCTGGCCGGAGCTGGCCGAGAAGGAGCAGGCCCGCCTGCACACCCTCTTCCGGCAGAAGATCTTCCCGGTGCTCACCCCGCTGGCGGTGGACCCGGCGCACCCCTTCCCCTACATATCGGGGCTCTCCCTCAACCTCGCCGTGGTCGTGCGCAACCCGGTCTCCGGGCACAAGCACTTCGCCCGGGTGAAGGTGCCGCAGTCCCTCGCCCGCTTCCTCGAGGCGTCCCCGCAGCGGTACGTGCCGCTGGAGGACGTCATGGGGGCCCACCTGGAGGAGCTCTTCCCGGGGATGGAGGTGCTCGCCCACCACGCCTTCCGGGTGACCAGGAACGAGGACCTGGAGGTCGAGGAGGACGACACCGAGAACATCCTCAAGGCCCTGGAGAAGGAGCTCATGCGGCGGCGCTTCGGCCCGCCGGTGCGGCTGGAGGTCGAGGAGTCGATCGACCCCTACATCCTGGACCTGCTGGTGCGGGAGCTGAACATCACCGAGGCGGAGGTCTTCCCGCTGCCCGGTCCGCTCGACCTCACCGGGCTGTTCGGCATCGCCGACCTGGACCGCCCCGAGCTGAAGTACCCGAAGTTCGTCGCGGGCACGGCGCGCGGGCTGACCGACGTGGAGTCGGCCTCGCAGCCGGACATCTTCGCCGCGATGCGCGAGCGGGACGTCCTGCTGCACCACCCGTACGACAGCTTCTCCACCTCGGTGCAGGCCTTCCTGGAGCAGGCCGCGGCCGACCCGGACGTCCTGGCGATCAAGCAGACGCTGTACCGGACCTCCGGCGACTCGCCGATCGTGGACGCGCTGATCGACGCGGCCGAGTCCGGCAAGCAGGTGCTGGTCCTGGTCGAGATCAAGGCGCGCTTCGACGAGCAGGCCAACATCAAGTGGGCCCGCAAGCTGGAGGAGTCCGGCTGCCACGTCGTCTACGGCCTGGTCGGGCTGAAGACGCACTGCAAGCTGTCCCTGGTGGTCCGCCAGGAGGGTGACACCCTGCGGCGCTACTCGCACGTCGGCACCGGCAACTACCACCCGAAGACGGCCCGGCTCTACGAGGACATCGGGCTGCTGACCTCGGACCCGCAGGTCGGCGCGGACCTCTCGGACCTCTTCAACCGGCTCTCCGGCTACTCGCGCCGCGAGTCCTACCGGCGGCTGCTGACCGCGCCGCGCGGTCTGCGGGACGGTCTGACCTCCCGGATCCACAACGAGATCGCCCACCACCGGGCCGGCCGTCCGGCGTACGTGAAGCTCAAGGTCAACTCGATCGTCGACGAGGCCGTGATCGACGCGCTCTACCGGGCCTCCCAGGCCGGGGTGCCGGTGGACGTCTGGGTGCGCGGGATCTGCGCGATCCGGCCGGGCGTGGCGGGTCTGAGCGAGAACATCCGGGTCCGCAGCATCCTCGGGCGCTTCCTGGAGCACTCGCGGATCTTCGTCTTCGGCAACAACGGGGACCCGGAGGTGTGGATCGGCAGCGCCGACATGATGCACCGCAATCTGGACCGCCGGATCGAGGCGCTGATGCGGATCACCGACCCGGCGCACCGGGCCGAGCTGTCCGGGCTGATCGACCTCGGGGTGTCGGACGAGACCGAGGCCTGGCACCTCGGGCCGGACGGCGCCTGGACGCGCCACGCCCAGGACGCCGAGGGCAAGCCGCTGCGGCACGTCCAGGACCTGCTCATCGACTCGCGCCAGCGCCGCCGGGCCGCCACCGCCCGCTGATCGCGAGTCGCCGCCACGACCCGCTGGAGCGACCCACTGAGGCGAGCCGCCCACGCGAGCCGCCGAGCCGGTCGGGACCCGCTGCAGCGGTCGGCCACCAGCCCCGGGGGACGGCCCCGGGGGAACGGGGATCTACCTAGTCATGACCGATGCGCCGATGACGGCCCAGGCGGCCTCCACCGCGACCGCCGGGGACATCCTCTCCAGCCACCTCACGGCCCAGGCCGGGGCGTTCCTGCGCGCGCTGCCGACCGCGGTGGGCGAGGTCGGTGCCAGACCGGGGGCGGGCGTCGTCCCGCCCGCCGGTACGGCCGACCTGCTGCGGGCGGTACGGCGGATCGGCGGGCTGCTGCACACCTTCGGGGCGACCTTCGAGCAGACCTGGGCCCAGGAGTCGCGCACCGAGCTGCGCTGGCTGCTCAACCTGCTGGCGCTGGAGCCGGGGTACGTCCGCCGGGCGGCCCGCTTGCTGGGCGCCCTGGACGCGCTGAGCGGCAGCGAGACGGACGGCGCCGGCATGCTGGCCGGCCACGCCGGGGTGCCGAAGGCGAGGGCACTGCTGGACCGCCAGTTGACGCTGGCCCGGACCAGGGCGCACTCGACCGTGCTGCAGGAGCTCCGCTCGGCGCGACTGCACGCGCTGGCGGACCGGATGACCCTGCTGGTCGCCGACGCGCCGCTGCTGGAGGCCGCCGGCGGCCGGGCCGGCGCGGTGCTGCTGCCGCAGGCGGCGGCGGCCTTCGGCGCGCTGACGGCGAGCGCCCAGCAGCTGCCGTTGCGGCGGGCCGCCACCCCGTACGGCGGGGACGGGCTGCGGCGGCTGGGCGCGGTGCCGGCGGCCCGGGGAGAGGTGGACGCGGACGCGGCCCTGGCGGCGGACGACGCGCCGTGGCACCGGGTCCGGATCCTGGTGAAGCGGGCCCGCTACGCGCTGGAGGTGTGCGGCCGCCCGGCCGTCGAGCTGGACGAGCTGGACGGGGTGCTGGGCCGGCACCAGGAGGCGGCGGACGCGGCGGTCACCGCCTCGACGGCGGCGCGGACGCCGAGGATCACGCCCGCGACCGCCTATGTGCTCGGTGTGGTGCATGCTGATCAACGACTGGAGGTGGAGGCGGCACGGTACGCCTTCGGCCGCCGGTGGCCCGAGCTCCCGCCCGGCCTGGACGGCTGGCTGGAGATCCCCCCTGCCGAGGGCTGGGGGTACACCCCCGCACCCCGGACGGCATGACTTGCGCAACCGCCTGAGCACCGAGCGGGCCCACGGCCCGACCGTCAGCGGCCCGCGGGCCGGCCGGGGACCGGTCGTACTGGCCGCCGGCGCGGTGCTCTGGCTGCCGGGGCGGCCGAAGAAGAGCGGCCGGCTCGGGCGGCCGCGGATCGCGCTGATCCACCGCCCCAAGTACGACGACTGGAGCCTGCCGAAGGGCAAGCTCGATCCCGGTGAGGGCGTGGTCGAGGCGGCGCTGCGCGAGGTGCGCGAGGAGACCGGGTTCAGCTGCGTGCTGGGGGAGGAGCTGCCGACGCAGCACTACCTGGCGCAGGGGCGGCCGAAGGAGGTCCGGTACTGGGCTGCGGTGCCGTCGGCCGGGGCGTTCCGGCCCAACCGCGAGGTGGACCGGCTGGAGTGGCTGCCGGCGGGCAAGGCCCGGGCCCGGCTGACGCACGACCGCGACCGCCTGCTGGTGGACGCGCTGCTGGCGCTGCTCGGCGCGCGGCCGGTCCGGTCCTCGTAGCCGGGGCCGGTGCCGGTGGTGCCGGTGGTGATCTTCCCGCGCCCTTGCCGTGACGCAACCGTTACTACCTGACGTAGTTTCCTGTCATCCGTTCGAGGTTCACTCTCCGTTCACTTCCGACCGGCTGACGCGTCACTTGCCCGGCCTAACTTCGGGGATACCGGAGGGCCGAACGGGCCCCGGACCACAGCAAAACCCGCGCTCCGCCGTGTCGTAACGGCCCGCGTGCCGGGCAATGCCACAGAAAGGGACACCCTGTGAAGCTCCAGCGGAACGGCCGCTCCAAGGCCCTCGCCATCGGTGCCATGGCGCTCGTCAGCTCGCTGTCGCTCGCCGCCTGCGGTTCGGACGAGAACAACACCAACGCGTCCGGCGGCAGCGGTGGCTCCGCCTCCGCCCCCGCGATCAACTGCGGCACCAAGCCCGCCGCCCTGATCTCCGCGGGCTCCACCGCGCAGGGCAACGCGATCGACGTCTGGAAGAACAACTTCGGCGGCGCGTGCTCCGGTTCCAGCATCAACTACGGCGGCGGCGGCTCGGGCGCGGGTGTCCAGCAGTTCAACCAGGGCAAGATCCAGTTCGCCGGCTCCGACTCGCCGCTGAAGCCGGCCGAGGTCGAGGACAGCAAGAAGGTCTGCACCGGCGGCCAGGGCATCAACCTGCCGCTCGTCGCGGGTCTGATCTCGATCGTCTACAACGTGGACGGCGTCGACAACCTGGTCCTCGACGGCCCGACCATCGCCAAGATCTTCGACTCGCAGATCACCAAGTGGAACGACCCGGCGATCGCCACGCTGAACCCGGGCGCCAAGCTGCCGGACGCCGACATCCAGGCCGTCCACCGCACGGACGACTCGGGCACCAACGAGAACCTGACCAAGTACTTCGCCAAGGTCTCCAACGGCGCCTGGAGCTACCCGGCCGCCAAGGCCTGGGCCGGCAAGGGCGGCCAGGGCGCGAACGGCTCCGCCGGTGTCGCGGCCCAGGTCAAGCAGGTCAAGAACTCGATCAGCTACGCCGAGCTGTCCTACGCCCAGAGCAACAACCTGAAGAGCGCCGCCATCGCCACCGGCGCCTCCAAGCCGGTCGAGGCCACCGCCGCCAACGCCGCCACCACCTTCGCCAAGGCGAAGATCGCGGGCACCGGCAGCGACCTGGCGCTGACCCTCGACTACGGCACCAAGGACGAGGGCTCCTACCCGATCGTCCTGGTCACCTACGAGATCGTCTGCGACAAGGGCAACAAGGCCGAGACCCTCGACACCCTGAAGGCGTTCCTCGGCTACGCCGCCAGCGACGCCGGTCAGAAGGCCGTCGGCGACACCGGCTACGTCGCGCTCCCGAAGGAGCTGACCGACAAGGTCAACGCCGTCATCCCGACCCTGGCCTGATCCAGCCAGACCTCCGGTGGAGCGGCCCCGTGGACGAGGGGGGCCGGGGCCGCTCCGCCGGACAGCACGTCCTTCACACGCACGTCCGGGGCACCGCCGCCAGGGTGCCGCCCCCTCGGGGCAGCACCACCAGACCGGAGTAGACCACATGACTTCATCCACCCCTGCCGCCCCGCGAGGCAGGGAACGCCGCAAGCGTGACAGCCGGCTCGGCGACAAGATCTTCATGAACGCCGCCCGTGGGTCGGGCATCCTGCTGCTGGTCATCATGGCCGCCATCGCGGGGTTCCTGACCTGGCGCTCGGGCATCGCCCTGAGCAAGAACGAGGGCAACTTCCTCACCACCTTCGAGTGGACGCCGGACGCCGCGAAGCCGGTCTTCGGCATCGCCGTCCTCGCGTTCGGCACCATCGTCAGCGCGGCGATCGCGATGGCGATCGCCGTCCCGGTGGCGATCGGGATCGCGCTGTTCATCTCGCACTACGCGCCGCGCAAGATCGCCCAGCCGTTCGCTTACCTGGTGGACCTGCTGGCCGCCGTCCCCAGCATCATCTACGGCCTGTGGGGCGCGCTCTTCCTGGTGCCGCACCTGTACGGGCTGACCAGCTGGCTGGACGAGTACCTCGGCTGGACGTACATCTTCGACCAGTCCCGGGTCGGCTCCGCGCCGCGCACCCTGTTCACCGTCGGCATCCTGCTGGCCATCATGATCCTGCCGATCATCACCGCGGTGACCCGCGAGGTCTTCCGGCAGGTGCCGCGGATGCACGAGGAGGCGGCGCTCGCGCTCGGCGCGACCCGCTGGGAGATGATCCGCACCGCAGTGCTGCCGTTCGGCCGCCCCGGCATCATCTCGGCCTCGATGCTCGGCCTCGGCCGCGCGCTCGGCGAGACCATCGCGGTCGCGGTGGTGCTCTCCTCCAACAACGTCCTCTCGCTCCACCTGCTCGATCCGGGCGGCGGCACCTTCGCGCAGAACATCGCGCTGAAGTTCAACGAGGCCCTGCCCTACGGCCGGGACGCGCTGATGGCCTCCGGCCTCGTCCTGTTCGTGATCACCCTGGTGGTGAACGGTGCCGCGCGGCTGATCGTCGCCCGCCGCAAGGAGTACTCGGGGGCCAACGCATGAGCGCCGCGACCACGTCCGCCCCGGCGGACGCCCGCCCGGTCGGCCGTCCGCTGACCGCCAACCGGCTGCCCCGGTGGACCCCGGCCGCCGTCGCCGCCGGCTCGATCGCCCTCGGCTGCGGGATCGGTGCGGTCGGCGGCCTGGAGAGCCACCTGCAGTGGGGCCTGATCTCGGCGCTGCTGTTCCTGGCGATCAGCTACGGGCTCGCGGTCCGGGTCGAGGGCCGCCGTCAGGCCAAGGACCGCTTCGCCACCTCGGTGGTCTGGGTCTCCTTCATCCTGGCCGTGGTGCCGCTGGCCGCGCTCACCGTCTACACCGTCCAGCAGGGCGCCGAGGTGGTGAACGGCGACTTCCTGACCCACTCGATGAAGGGCGTCCGCTACTCGGGCCCCGGCGGCGGCATCTACCACGCGCTGATCGGCACCATCCAGCAGGTCCTGCTGGCCACCGCGATGGCCGCCCCGATCGGTCTGCTGACCGCCGTCTACCTGGTCGAGTACGGCCGGGGCCGGCTCGCCAAGGCGGTCACCTTCTTCGTCGACGTCATGACGGGTGTCCCGTCGATCGTCGCCGGTCTGTTCATCCTGTCCCTGTGGAACATCGCCCTCGGCTTCTCCTACTCGGGCTTCTCGGGCTCCCTCGCACTGGCGATCCTGATGATGCCGGTCGTGGTCCGCTCCACCGAGGAGATGCTGAAGCTCGTACCGAACGAGCTGCGCGAGGCGTCCTACGCACTCGGTGTGCCGAAGTGGAAGACCATCCTGCGGATCGTCCTCCCCACCGCGATCGGCGGCATCACCACCGGTCTGATGCTCGCGGTCGCCCGCATCACGGGCGAGACCGCCCCGGTGATGATGCTGGTGTTCGGCGCGGACTTCATCAACAGTGACCCGTTCAACGGGCCGCAGCAGTCGCTGCCGATGTACATCTGGCAGCAGTACGCGGTGGTGAACAACGACTACGGCTACGCCCGTGCCTGGGGCGCGGCGCTGGTGCTGATCGCCTTCGTGATGGGGCTCAACCTCATCGCCCGGGGCATCGCACGCTGGCGCTCGCCCAAGGGCGGACGCTGAGCGACCGACTGACGTACGACCCCGAATTCATTAGCGGCCCCCGGCCGCGGGCGAGAGAAGTAACGATCATGGCCAAGCGCATCGACGTCAGCGGACTGTCCGCCTTCTACGGCACCACCAAGGCCATCGAGGACATCTCGATGAGCATCGAGCCCCGCTCGGTCACGGCCTTCATCGGCCCCTCCGGCTGCGGCAAGTCCACGTTCTTGCGGACCCTCAACCGGATGCACGAGGTGATCCCCGGCGCCCGGGTCGAGGGCAAGGTGCTCCTGGACGACGAGAACCTCTACGGCTCGCACGTCGACCCGGTCGCCGTCCGCCGCTCGGTCGGCATGGTCTTCCAGCGTCCGAACCCGTTCCCGACCATGTCGATCTACGACAACGTGATCGCCGGTCTGAAGCTCGCGGGTGTGCGCAAGAAGTCCGTCCTGGACGGTGTGGTGGAGAAGTCCCTCAAGGGCGCCAACCTCTGGAACGAGGTCAAGGACCGGCTGAACAAGCCGGGTGCCGGCCTCTCCGGCGGCCAGCAGCAGCGCCTCTGCATTGCCCGCGCCATCGCGGTCGAGCCGCAGGTCCTGCTGATGGACGAGCCCTGCTCGGCGCTCGACCCGATCTCCACCCTCGCCATCGAGGACCTGATCGGCGAGCTGAAGTCGCAGTTCACCATCGTGATCGTGACGCACAACATGCAGCAGGCGGCCCGCGTCAGCGACCGCACCGCCTTCTTCAACCTGGCCGCGGTCGGCCAGCCGGGCAAGCTGGTCGAGCTGGACGACACCCAGCGGATCTTCTCCAACCCGTCCGTGCAGGCGACCGAGGACTACATCTCCGGCCGCTTCGGCTAGACCGCCCGGAGCGAGAGCTGCTTCGTGGTGCTGCATGGCGGTGCCGCCGCGAAGTATGAGGAAGGGCCCGCCCCCGAGATGTGGGGGCGGGCCCTTGCCATGCGTGTCGGACCGTCTTTTCTCCGCGGACCCGTCCCTCAGCCCCAGAAGAGGTGGACGAACCAGTACATCAGCGCCGCGACGACGGCGGCCGCCGGCATCGTGATGAACCAGCCGAGCACGATGTTCTTCGCCACGCCCCAGCGGACCGCGCGGATCCGCTTGGTGGCGCCGACACCCATGATCGCGGAGGTGATCACGTGGGTGGTGGAGATCGGGGCCTTGAAGACGAACGAGGTGATGTACATGACCGTCGAGGCGGTGGCCTCGGCGGCGAAGCCCTGCGGCGGGTCCAGCTCGATGATCTTGCGGCCGAGGGTCCGCATGATCCGCCAGCCGCCCGCGTAGGTACCCAGCGAGAGCATTGTGGCGCAGGAGATCTTCACCCAGACCGGGATGCTGTCGGTGGTCTGGTGGCCGGAGATGGTCAGCGCCATGACCACGATGCCCATGGTCTTCTGGGCGTCCTGCAGACCGTGCGCGAGCGCCATGGCGGCCGCCGACGCGGTCTGGGCGACCCGGAAGTTGCGCTTGGCGCGGTGCGGGTTGGCCCGCCGGAAGATCCACAGGATCGCCAGCATCACCAGGTAGCCGCCGACCAGGCCGACGATCGGCGAGACGACCATCGGGATGACGATCTTGTCGACGACGCCGCTCCAGAACACCTTGGTGCCGCCGGCCAGCGCCGCTCCGACCATGCCGCCGAACAGCGCGTGCGAGGAGGAGGACGGCAGACCGAAGTACCAGGTGACCAGGTTCCAGGTGATCGCGCCGACGAGGGCGGCGAACAGGATCGCCATGCCCTGGTTGCCGGTCGGGGTCGCGATGATGCCCTGCGAGACGGTGTGCGCGACGCCACTGCCGAGGAAGGCGCCGGCCAGGTTCATCACCGCGGCCATCGCGAGCGCGGCCCGCGGGGTGAGGGCCCGGGTGGAGACCGAGGTGGCGATGGCGTTCGCGGAGTCGTGGAAGCCGTTGGTGTAGGTGAAGAAGAACGCAACGCCGAGGACGGCGATGAGTGCAGCCATGTCCACGAGGGTCAGGACTCCTTGACGGCGATGGTCTCCACCGTGTTGGCGACGTGCTCGAACGCGTCAGCCGCCTCCTCAAGGACGTCCACGACCTGCTTGAGCTTGAGCACCTCGATGGCGTCGTACTGGCCGGAGAACAGGTGGGCGAGCAGCTTGCGGTGGATCTGGTCGGCCTGGTTCTCCAGCCGGTTGACCTCGATCCAGTACTCGGTGAGGTTGGACATGCTGCGCAGGTTCGGCATCGCCTCGGCGGTGAGCTCGGCCGCGCGCGCCAGCACCTCGATCTGCTGCTCGACACCCTTGGGCAGGGTCTGGATGTCGTAGAGGACGACCAGGTCGACGGCCTCCTCCATGAAGTCCATGATGTCGTCCAGCGACGAGGCGAGGCTGTAGATGTCCTCGCGGTCGAAGGGCGTGATGAAGGACGAGTTCAGCTGGTGGAAGACCGCATGGGTGGTGTCGTCCCCGGCGTGTTCGGCGGCGCGCATGCGCTCGACGATCTCCGCGCGGGCCGACACGTCTGATCCCAGCAGTTCCAGCAGGAGCTTCGATCCGACGACGAGGTTCTCCGCGGCGGCGGCGAACATGTCGTAGAAACTCGTCTCCTTCGGGGTCAGGCTAAAACGCACGGAAATCTCCGATGTGCGGGGTAGGGACTGAACGATGCTAGGTGCAACCAAGCGCAATTGCGCAAACGGGGTGGTGCGAGGGGAGGCGGAACCTCCCCTTCCGTTTGGCTGCCGCAATAGTGGACCCGGCCCGCACACCCATGTGCGGACGTGAG
This sequence comes from Kitasatospora sp. NPDC091207, assembly GCF_044768625.1. Taxonomy (NCBI): domain Bacteria; kingdom Bacillati; phylum Actinomycetota; class Actinomycetes; order Kitasatosporales; family Streptomycetaceae; genus Kitasatospora; species Kitasatospora sp. NPDC091207. Next base: position 60,989 of record NZ_JBIVVS010000037.1, on the reverse strand, counting down.
CCCCCAGTCTGACGGAACCTCGCCCGGATTGCCCCCGTCGTGCGCGCGGAACAGCGGGGTGTTGCCCGGACGGGGGAACTCGCCCGGGAGCCCGTCCGGAGCCCGTCCGGAGCCGCTCCGGGCCGGCGGACCTCGCCGCAGGAACACCACGACCGGCCCCGGTGTTGGACACTGGAGGCCGACGCAGCCACCCAGGCACCCAGACGAAGGCGGGCCGATGACCACGACGGAAGCGCGCACCGACCCGGACCACGCGCCCGGGAGCGAGCCGCACGGTGAATCCTCCGCGCCGGCCGTCCCGGAGACGGCCGGGCACCACGGCGGGCACGGTCCGCACGGGTACAGCGCGCAGAAGGACGCCCACCTCAAGCGGCTCCGCCGGATCGAGGGCCAGATCCGCGGCCTCCAGCGGATGGTCGACGAGGACGTCTACTGCATCGACGTGCTGACCCAGGTCTCGGCCGGGACCAAGGCCCTGCAGGCCTTCGCGCTCTCGCTGCTGGAGGAGCACCTGCGGCACTGCGTCGCCGCGGCCGCCGAGGAGGGCGGCGCCGAGCTGGACGCCAAGGTGGCGGAGGCCACCGCCGCGATCGGCCGGCTGCTGCGCAGCTAGCGCCCCGCTCCGGGCCCGGCCCCCACGCCCGGGGGCCGACCCGGGGGATGCCCGCGCGGGGGTCGCGGCTAGTACCCCGACTCCGAAGCCCGGTCGGCGGCCGCACCGCCGTCGGGCCGGTCCAGTAGCAGCACCTCGTCGATCCGCTCCGGCGGCAGCCGGTCGTCGTCGCTGGCCGTGGCGGCGATCATCAGCTCGCCGGCCAGGTCGATCTCGTCGAGGGCCGCGTCGTCGTGGCCGCCGCTGCGGCCGCCCGTGGACGACACCACCTGCACCACCCCTTCAGCGCCTCGCCAGCCCGGGCGGCAGCCACCCGATGTCCAGCCTAGGCACTTCGGAGCCCGTCCACATGGCACGGACGGGCCATCTCGACGCCGCCGAAACGGGTGGGCCGCGCTGCCCGGGGTGGCCCACCCGTCCCGGCGGCGTCCCCGCGCCCGGCTACTTCGGGCTCTCCGTGGGCTTCATCGCGTAGATGTCGGCGGCGGGCGGCTCGGCCGCCTCCACCGGCTTGCCGAAGTCGGACAGCGCGGTGGTCGACGTCACCTTCACCTGGTCCTTCGCCTCCTTGGACCCGGCCACCCCGGCGAAGGTGAAGACCTCGACCACCTTGTGCAGCCGCCCCTGCTCGTCCAGCCAGGCGTCGTACGGGACGTCCTTGGCCGTGAAGGTCTGGGCGCCCATCCGCAGGCCGTCCCCGCCCCGCCCACCGGTGGCGTCCGCCGCCTTGGTGAGGTCCAGGGTGCCCCGGTAGTGCTTCAGCGGGACCCCGTCGACTGTCTCGGTGCCGACCAGGTCCGCCTTCTGGGCCCCGCGCAGGGCACCCGCGGCGGAGGCCGGGTCGGTGGCGCCGCCGCTGACCAGGTTGCCGTCCGGCAGCTGGCGCACGTCGAGCTTGACCCACTTGCCCTCGGGCACCTTGGCGCCGCTGTTCTGCAGGTAGACGGTGCCCGGCAGAACCACCTCGACGATCTTCCCGGTGGTCGCCGCGCCCGGCGGCACCGCCACCTCCAGCCGGCCGATCCGCTTCACGTAGTCGTAGCCGCCGGTGCCGGTGAACACGGCCTTCTTCTCGGCGGACTCGGTGACGAGCTCGGTGCTGGTCCGCGCGGAGCCCGTCCGGCCGGTGATGTCGGCGGCGTTGCGGACGGCCGTCACCGGGTCGGCGGAGAGCCGGTCGGCGGCGCCCGGCTTCCGGTCGGCCGAGTCACCGGGCTCTGCGGCGCCGCCGGAACAGCCGGCCAGTCCGGCCAGTCCGGCCAGGGCGGCGGCGAGCACGGCGGCCCCGGCGGCCGAGCGCAGGTGGGGCCGTGGACGGCCGTGCCGCCGGCCGCTGCGCTGCTGGTCGCTCATCTTCATCCTCGCGACAACCCCCTCGGGCCCCGACTGCCCCGCCGGCCACCACCACCGGGTGGGCAGAGCTCTTTCCGGGCAAACGAGTTGGGCATCGAAGGGTTACGCGGGACCCGGCGCGTGCGAAGCGTCGCGCGCCCGGTGCCGGGCGCGTTACGGTGAGGCACGTGCACAGTGAGCTGCCGGCTGCCCCCGGCACCACCAGGATGCCCGAGCACCGCGTCGCCATCAGCGAACGCGGTTCCTTCTGCTACGCGACCTGCGGTTGCGGCTGGTTCTCGCCGGCCCGCCGCTCCCGCGACCTGACCAGGCGCGAGGCCGCCGACCACCTGACCGAGAACGACGCCGGCGGGACCGGTTGAAGGGGTGGCCCCTGCGGTCCCGGCCGGAAGCGGCTACGCCGCCAGGTCGGACTCCGGCGGCTGCTCGTCGGAGGTCACGCCGCCCCGCTCGCGACCCCGCCGACGTCCGCGCGGGCGGGCGCCGGCCGGCGCTGCCCGGATCAGCGGGGCGACGGCGGTCCGGCCCAGCGCGTGGCAGAGCGGGACGAGGACGGCCATCGCGATCGGTGCCAGCAGCAGGACCACCGCGGTGGCGAGCGCGAAGCCGCCGATCACGTCGGTGGGGTAGTGGACGCCCATGTACATCCGGCAGAACCCCTGCAGCAGGGCGAGGCCGCCGGCGATCCAGCCCAGCCGCCGGTTCACCAGGAACAGGGCGACCGCGATCCCCATCGACATCGTCGAGTGGTCGCTGACGAAGGAGTGCGTGCCCTCCTTGCCCTCCACCAGCACGTCCAGCCCGGTGTGGTCGACGAACGGGCGCGGGCGGTCGACGATGGCGGCGATCGGCAGGTTCGCCAGCTCGGCGAGGGCGACCGCGAGCGGCGCCCAGAGCAGCCCGGCGACGGCCACCGGGGCGTCCGGGCGGCGTCTGGCCTGGAGCCAGCCGATCAGGCCCAGCAGGGCCAGGCCGATCAGGATGCCGTACTCGCCGATCCAGGAGACCGCGTGGTCCAACCACTGCGGGGAGCGCTTGGCGAGGCCGTTGACGGCGTAGAGCAGTCCGAGGTCGGGGTTGGTCGTGTCGGCAAGCGGCGTCGACACGCCGCACCTCCTTCTGGTCCGCAGCACCTGTTCGATCCGGCCGTGGCCCGCCCAGCTCCTCCCTGTTCAGGGAGGTGACGCGGGACCAACGGACACAACGTCATAACCGGGGCACAGCGTTCCACGGAAACGCGCGGTTATGGAAACTTGACTCAGCGTCCACAGCGCAATCACACCCGGAGGTCCGGCCGGATCAGCTCTTTGCGGGGCTTTGACCTGCACCTGCCGGGCCCGGGCCGGCCGGTGCCGGGCCGGCCGCGACGGCCCGCCGGGCGGGGACGGAGCCGGGCGCGGACGCCGGGGCGGGAGCCGCCTGGTTCGCCTGCGGGGCGGGGGCGGCGGGGGCGGACGGGGTCGGGGAGGGCGTGTCCGGGGCGGTGGTGCCCGGCCGGCTGGGGGCGGCGATGCTGCCGTCCGTGTTGCGGCCCGGCAGCGCCTGGGCGCCGTCCGAGGTGACCCGGGTGGCGCCGATGTACTCCTTGGTGTCGATCTTGTCGTAGCGGATCACCGCGCCGGTGTGCGGTGCGTCGATCATGTAGCCGCCGCCGACGTAGATGCCGACGTGGTGGATGCTGCGCGGATCGCTCAGGTCGGTCGCCCAGAACACCAGGTCCCCCGGGCGCAGTTGGTCGCGCGAGGGGTGCTGGCCGGCGTACCACTGGTCGTTGGCGACCCGGGGGAGCTCGATGCCCACGCTGGCGAAGGCGGCCCAGGTCAGCCCGGAGCAGTCGAACCGTCCGTTCTGCGAGGCCAGGCCCGAGCCGCCCCACAGGTACGGGGTGCCGAGCTTGGTCTGCGCGAAGTAGATCGCGCCGGCCGACTGCTGGGAGACGGCCACCGGCGCGGTCGGCGCGGTGAAGCTCCGGGCCATCGCCTGGATGTTCTTCACATAGCCCTGGGTCTCCTTGTACGGCGGCACCCCGTTGTACTTCGTGACCGCGTACGGGCCCGCGTTGTACGCGGCCAGCAGGTTGGCCTGCTGGTCGCCCGGCACCTTGGCGACGTCGTCGGCGAGTGCGCAGTCGAACGTGGCCGCCGAGGCGATCGCGTCGAAGGGGTCCCAGACATCCTTCTTGCCGTCATTGTTGCCGTCCGTGGCGTATGTTCCCCAGGTGGCCGGCATGAACTGCGCCATTCCCTGTGCGCCGACGGGTGATCGGGCGCCCGGGTCAAAGCCGCTTTCCTGGTACAGCTGTGCCGCGAGCATCGGCGGGGAGATCTCCGGGCAGAGCGCGCCCCACTGCTGGATCGGCCCCTGGTAGGCCGTCGGAACGGTGCCCGGGGAGAGCGCGGCGCGATTGGCCGACTGCTGTGGCGGACCGCTCGCGGCATACGTCGCGACCGTGACCAGCCCGATGAAGCCGACCGCGACAACTCCCGCAGCGGCGGCGGCCGTACCGGCCTTCCGGAGTACCATCAGCACCATCCCGACGAATCGTCAGTCGAAGTGTCCCGGAAGGCGTTGCTCACCGCAATCATCAGAGATACAAAGAGTGAGCGCTATCCTTCGTACGGTGGACATCCTCGCGTACGTGTCCCGTGCCTCACGACCAATCCGCGAGAAGCAGCCAAGTCGACATCAGATCTGGCCAAGAATAGGTACCGACCCTTCGCGCGGACGGGGTCTGGGCCCTTGAATTTGCCTGATCGGGCGGTGAGATGGAAATGAACCTGAGCAGCGTGGACAGCCTCGCGATCGGCCACCTGGCCGAGGACCCTCCTAAGAAGCCGAATATCGACACCATCATCGGCGGGATCGCCCCGGACTGGGGCCCGTTCGCAAGTCTCGGGTCGGAAGCCCGGGTGATGGTCGAGGTCGTCATGGCCGTGGCGATCCTGGCCTGCCTCGGCCTGGCCGTCTGGGGGGCGGCCAAGCAGCGGATCGGTGCGACCGCCATGCGGGACAGCTTCGGCGCCGAACAGGGCAAGGGGCTGATCATCGCCGGGCTGACCGGCGTGTTCATCATTGGATCACTTGGCACTCTGTTCACCATTGTGTACGGCATGGCCATCTGACGATCGGACAGTTCGGGCGTGAGTGGGCGGCACGGTCGCCCGCCCGCCCGGCCGCCGGATCCGTCGGAGTCCCCGTCGGGAGTCCACCCACTCACCCCTCCCTCCGCACCCGCCCACGGGCGGAGGGGCCCCCGGAGCCGCCCCGGCTCCCCGCACCAGGAGGGCCGCCGTGCCGTTGTCCGACGACCAGCCGCACACCCGTACGCGGCTGCCGGTCGGCGAACAGCCCTCCTCCCAGCCGACCGTCCGTCAGCCGCGCCCGATGCGGACCCTGCTGGCCGTCCTGGTGGTCGTCACGCTGCTGGTGGTGGCGATCTCCATCGCCAACCGCGGCAAGGCCGACCCGGGCACCGGGCCCGGCCGCTCGGCCGACGGGGCGGCTCCCACGGCCGCCGCCGGCGCCGGGCCGGCCCCCAGCGGCGACCAGCCCGTCGGCACCACCACCAACGGGATCGCCGGCGGCTTCCCGCACACCGACCAGGGCGCGCAGTCGGCCGCCACCAACTACGCGGTCGCCATCGGCTCGGCCGAGATGTTCCGCACCGACAGCCGTCACGCCATCGTCGCCACCATCGCCGACCCGGCCGCCGTCGCGGCGCTGCAGACGCGGCTGGATCAGGGGTTCACTCCCGAGACCGCCGCCAGGTTCGGCGTCGACGCGCAGGGGCGTGCGCCCAAGGGGTTGACGTTCGTCAGTCGGACCATTCCGGTCGGCACAAAGAGCAGTACGTACAGCGCGGAGAGCGCCAAGGTCGAGGTCTGGTGCACGGGACTGTACGGCCTTGCCGGTGAGCGCTCGGTCCGTCCGGTCTCGGAGGAGTGGTTCACCCTGACTCTCACCCTGCGATGGACCGGCACAGACTGGAAGCTCATCGACTTCAGCCGGGTGACGGGCCCCGCACCTGTTCCGCCGGACCAGCGGGCCGCGACCGCCGAGGAGATCACTGGTGCCGTCGAGCAGTTCGGAGGCTTCCGCTATGCCCGCTGACGGTGGTTCGGGTTCCCTGCGACGTGGGCTGGGCAGGCTGGCCGTAGGCGCGGCGGCAAGCCTCCTGCCGGTCTTCCTGACGGCCCAACGGGCCTTCGCCGAGCCGAGCCCCTCGCCGACCCCTGGCGCGTCCAACACCAGTTGCCCAGGAGTGCCTCTCCCGGGCAACGATGTCTACTGCGCCCCGGGCGGCAGCGGCACGCTCCCCGGCTCGGGCACGGTCGGGAGTGTCACCGATCCGCTCGGCGCGCTGGCGAAGGGCTGCGCGCAGGCGGCTGCCTGGGTGGTGCGGAACCTGTCGGGGGTCATCGACGGGACGACGCAGGTGGACTTCACCAACGCGTCGTTCCTGCAGCAGTACGCGGTGGTCTTCGCCGCCTCGACGATCATCACGCTGGTGCTCTGGCTGCTGGCGGTGACGAAGCGCGCCGTGCGCGGTGCCCCGTTGACGACGGCGATCTCGGAGGCGATCGGCTTCCTGTGGCTGACCGTGGTGGCCTCGGCGTTCACGCCGCTGATCCTGTACACCGTGGTGAGCGCGACGGACGGGCTGACCACGGCGATCGCGGTGGGGACGAAGTCGGACACCGGGACGTACCTGGGCGGGTTCGCGGACACCCTGGAGAAGGGTGACATGGGCGGCGGGCCGCTGATCCTGATCATCGTGTCGCTGGTGGCCGTCCTGGCGGCGGCGGTGCTCTGGGTCGAGCTGCTGATCCGGGCGGCGATGCTGTACGTGGGCGCCCTGCTGGGGACGGCGGTGTACGCGGGGTTGGTGGACAAGCAGCTGTGGAAGCACGTGCGCCGCTGGGCCGGGGTGATGCTGGCGGTGGACCTGGCGAAGCCGATCATCGTGATCATCCTCGGCCTGGCCGGCGCGGTGGCCACCGGCGCGGGGGCCAACGACGACTTCGCGCGGGTGCTGTCGGGCCTGGCGATCCTCTTCCTGTCGATCTTCGCGAGCGCCTCCGTCTACCGCTTCGTGCCGGGCTTCGGCGACGAGATCATGAGCATGCGCCATGCCAGGGCCAGCGCGGTGTCGGCCGGGTCGGCGATGATCAACGGCACGGCGAACCTGGTGAAGCAGGGCATCAGTACGCACGGCGACCGCGGCCCGCAGGGCGGTGGCGGCGGCGCGGGCGGTGGCGGTGGCTCGGTGGCCCCGGGCATCGCCGCCCACGCCGCGCGGACCCCCGCGCCGCCGCCGCAGGCCTCGCCGGCCAAGGCTTCGACCCGCGACAGCAATCCAGCGAAGGGAGGGTGACGGGTAAGTGAGCAGCGAACCACTCGGCCAGTACGGCGCCCAGTACGCCCAGCCGTACGTGCACCAGCGCCGCACGTACCTGATCGGCAAGGCCCGCCCGAACGCACCGATCGGCCGCAACCGGGAGTCCGGCGAGATCGTCCTGATCATCTTCGGGGCGTTCCTCGGCATGCTCTGGGGCCTGCTGATGCCGGTCCTGCCGCTGCGCATCGCGGGCCTGGTCGGCCTGCCCCTGCTGGCCATCGCGGCGGTCTACGTGCCGTACCGGCGCCGGACGTTCTACAAGTGGGTGGAGATCAACCGCACCTACCGCCGGACGGTCCGCAGCGGTCGGGCGGTGTGGAAGTCGGACGCGATGGACGCGGGTACCCGGATGGACGGGCGTGAGGTCGAGGTCGGCCCGCCGCCCGGGGTGGGGCGGTTGCGCTGGCTGGCGGCGCCGTTCGGGCCGGACGAGGTCGGGGTGCTGATGCACCTGGAGCGGCGGACGGTGACGGCCGCGATCGAGATCGAGGGCCCGGGCGTCGGGCTGCGCGACTCGGAGGACCAGGAGGCCCTGGTCGACCGGTTCGGCACGCTGCTGAAGCACGTCGCCAACGGGGACGGGTTCGTCACGCGGCTGCAGATCCTGGCCCGTACGCTGCCGGCCGATCCGGACGCGCACGCGAAGGACGTGGAGCGGCGCGGCGACCACGGCGCGCCGGGCTGGCTGAAGGACTCGTACGACCAGCTGCAGTCGATGGTGTCGACGTCTTCCGAGCAGCACCGGGCGTACCTGGTGGCCTGTATGCACTACACCCGTGACCTGGCGGCCGAGGCGCACGCGATGGGCCGGACGGCGACCGGGCGGCGGGCCCGGGACGACGAGGGTCTGGCCGCGGTGATGGCCCGTGAGCTGACGGACATCTGCGCGCGGCTGGCGGAGGCGGACATCCGGGTGCGCCAGCCGCTCGGGCAGGCCCGGCTCTCCTCGCTGCTGCACTCGATGTACGACCCGGACCACCCGATCGACCACATCCAGGCGATGTCCCGGCGCAATGCCTGGCCGGCCGAGCTGGACGCGACGCACCCGCAGTACCTGGAGGCGAAGACCCGCGAGTCGACGACCCGCGAGCCGTGGTGCCACGCCACCGCCTGGATCAAGGAGTGGCCGCTGACCCCGGTGGGCGTCAACTTCCTGGCGCCGCTGCTGGTGCACACCCCGGACGTGATCCGGACGGTCGCGGTGACGATGGACCTGGAGCCCACCGACGTCGCGATCGAGCGGATGCTCACCGAGAAGACCAACGACGAGGCGGAGGCCAGCCGCGCCGCCAAGATGAACCGTACGGTCGACCCGCGCGACCTGGCCCACACCGGCCGGGTCGACCAGCGCGGTGACGACCTGGCCTCCGGCGCGGCCGGGGTGAACCTGGTCGGCTACATCACGGTCTCCTCGCGCAACCCGGAGGCGCTGGCCCGCGACAAGCGGACCATCCGTGCCTCGGCCGGCAAGAGTTACCTCAAGCTGGAGTGGTGCGACCGCGAGCACCACCGGGCGTTCGTCAACACCCTGCCGTTCGCCACCGGCATCCGCCGCTGATCCACCTGGAGGCCCCGCATGGCGATCGGCAACCTCACCGACGCGTTCACCAGCCTGATGTTCGGCAAGGTGGAGACCACCCGGCTGCCGGTGCGCACCTCCACCGGCCAGGCGCAGGCGGTCTACCTGCCCACCGCCGCACCGGGGCTGGGCGACTCCGGCGTGATCATCGGCCGCGAGGTGTACAGCGGCAAGGGCTACGTCTACGACCCCTTCCAGCTGTACGGGCAGCAGCTGCCGGCCCCGCACTGGCTGGTGCTCGGCGAGTCCGGCAACGGCAAGTCCGCGCTGGAGAAGACGTACGTGCTGCGTCAGCTGCGGTTCCGTGACCGGCAGGTGGTGGTGCTGGACGCGCAGGGCGAGGACGGCGTCGGTGAGTGGAACCTGATCGCCAACGCGCTGGGCATAAAGTCGATCCGGCTCGACCCGATGGCGGCCCGGGACGGCGGGGTGAAGCTCAATCCGCTGGACCCGGCGATCACCCAGACCGGCCAGCTGTCGCTGCTGCGCACGATCGTCGAGGTGGCGATGGGGCGCGGGCTGGAGGAGCGGGCCGGCTTCGCCCTGAAGGCGGCACACGCCCATGTGGTCGCCTCGGTGACCGACCGGCAGCCGGTGCTGGACGACATCATCGACACCCTGCGCAGCCCGGAGCTGGCGTCGGTGGAGTCGTTGGGTGTCGGGGTGGACGAGGTGCAGTCCTGGGGGCTGGACGTGGCCCTGGTGCTGGACCGGCTGGTCGACGGTGACCTGCGCGGCATGTTCGACGGGCCGACCACCGACGGCATCGACCTGGACGCGCCGCTGATCGTGTTCGACCTGTCGCACATCGACCGGAACTCGATCGCGATGCCGATCCTGATGGCGATCGTCGGCGTCTGGCTGGAGCACACCTGGATCAGGCCGGACCGGCGCAAGCGGATCTTCCTGGTCGAAGAGGCCTGGCACATCATCAACAGCCCCTTCGTCGCCCAGCTGTTCCAGCGGCTGCTGAAGTTCGGCCGCCGGCTCGGGCTCTCCTTCGTGGCGGTGGTCCACCACCTGTCCGACGTGGTGGACGGCGCGGCGGCCAAGGAGGCCTCGGCGATCCTCAAGATGGCCTCCACCCGGACGATCTACATGCAGAAGGCCGAGGAGGCGAGAGCCACCGGCCGGGTGCTGGGTCTGCCGCGCTGGGCGGTTGAGATCATCCCCACACTCTCGCCGGGCATCGCGGTCTGGGACGTCAACGGGAACGTCCAGGTGGTGAAGCACATCATCACCGAGGCCGAGCGGCCACTGGTCTACACCGATCGCGCGATGACGGAGGAGACGGTCGCCGAGCGGACCCGGGCAGAGCGGCAGTTGGCATCCGAACCAGGTCTCTGAGCCGAGCTCCGGCGCTGGTCGGCGGCTCCTCCCGGGCCGGCCGGCGCCCCTTCCGCGGTGCCGGTGCGACCGGTCGGCGAGCCGGCTGTGCGGCGACGATTCGTCAGTAGGTAACCCTGTCGTTACGTCCAGGGTCCTGACAGCTACGCGCGTTGACTCTAGGCTGCACTGGCGCAACGACACCGTCGCCCGCCCACACATGTCGCCGGCCGGGCGCTCTCTCAAGGTGCAGGGGACCTCCATGCTCACCGTCAGATCCCGGCGTGCCGTCCTGGCCGCCGTCGCCGCGGCCGGCCTCGTCGGCACCGTGGCCGCGCCGACCGCGGCCCAGGCCGCGGACGCCAAGCGTCAGAAGACCGTCAACCTCCAGCTGCTGGCGATCAACGACTTCCACGGCAACCTGGAACCCCCGGCCGGCTCCTCCGGCACCATTCGGGAGATCGACCCGGCGACCGGCCAGGTGGTCAGCACCCCGGCCGGCGGCATCGAGTACCTGGCCACCGCGCTGCGCCAGGCCCGGATCCCGGCCGACGACTCGATCACCGTCGCCGCCGGTGACATCGTCGGCGCCTCGCCGCTGACCTCGGCGCTCTTCCACGACGAGCCGACCATCGAGGCGATGGACAAGCTCGGCCTGGACGTCACGGCCGTCGGCAACCACGAGTTCGACGAGGGCTCCAAGGAGCTGATCCGCCTCCAGGAGGGCGGCTGCCACCCGGTGGACGGCTGCTACGAGGAGGGGCGCAAGTTCAAGGGCGCCAACTTCAACTACCTGGCCGCCAACGTCACCAACGAGAAGACCGGCAAGCCGATCCTGGCCCCGTACTGGGTGACCAAGTCGCAGGGCGTGAAGGTCGGGTTCATCGGCGCCACCCTGGAGGGCACGCCGAACATCGTGACCGCCGAGGGCGTCAAGGGCCTGAAGTTCGGCAACGAGGTCGCCACGATCAACAAGTACGCGGCCGAGCTGAAGAAGCAGGGCGTGAACTCGATCGTCGCCCTGATCCACGAGGGCGGCCTGCCGGCCAGCAGCACCTACAACTACGACTGCGGCGCCGCCGGCCAGGGCATCTCCGGCCCGATCGTGGACATCGCCAAGAACCTGGACCCGGCGATCGGCGCCATCGTCACCGGCCACACCCACAACGCCTACGCCTGCACCATCCCCGACCCGCAGGGCGTGCCGCGCTCGGTGACCAGCGCCGCCTCCTTCGGCCGGCTCTACACCGAGATCGACCTGAAGCTCGACAAGACCACGGGCAGCATCGTGCGCCCCTCGGTCAAGGCCGAGAACCACGTCGTGCGCCGCACGGTCGAGAAGGCCCCGGACATGACGGCGCTGATCGACCGCTACTCCAAGCTGGCCGCCCCGATCGCCAACCGTCCGCTCGGCTTCATCGCCTCGGACATCAACGGGCGCGGGAACAGCGACCCGGAGAAGCCGCTCGGTGACGTGATCGCCGATGCCCAGCTGGCGGGCCTGGCGCCCGCGGACAAGGGCGGCGCGCAGATCGCCTTCATGAACCCCGGCGGCATCCGCTCCGACCTCGTCTACAAGGCGAGCGGCGCCGAGGGCGACGGCGTGGTGACCTACGGCGAGGCGTTCACCGTCCAGCCGTTCACCAACATGATGCAGGTCAAGACGCTGACCGGCGCCCAGCTGGTCCAGCTGCTCCAGCAGCAGGTGAGCGGGTCCAACGAGGCCTCGCCGAAGATCCTGCAGTCGTCCAAGGGCCTGACCTACACCCTGGACATGCGCAAGGCCGGCGTGAACCGGGTCCTGACGGACTCGGTCCGGCTGAACGGCGCGCCGATCGACCCGGCCGCCACGTACCGTGTCGCGGCCAACGAGTTCCTGGCCGGCGGCGGCGACGGCTTCCCGGCCTTCGCGGCCGGCACCGACAAGCTGGTCGGCGCCTCCGACCTGGACGTCTTCGCCGCGTACCTCGGTGCCAACAGCTCGGCCGCCGCGCCGCTGAAGGCGCCGGCGCAGGACCGCATCAAGGTCATCGGCCCGGGCAGCGACCTCGACTGACCGTAGCCGGCGGGGAACGGGCGGGGCGCTGTCGGGGCGCCCCGCCCGTTCCGTTTTCGCCCGGTGGCCGGGCTAACCGGCCGCCGGGCCGCCGGGCAGCCGGACGGTGGCCAGGGCGCCCGGGCCACCGTCGTGGGCCGGGCCGAGCGACACCTCGCCGCCCGCCTCCCGCACACTCTGCGCGACGATCGACAGCCCGAGGCCGGAGCCGGGGAGCTGGCGCGAGGACGGGGAACGCCAGAAGCGGTCGAAGACGTACGGCAACTCGTCCGGCGGGATGCCGGGGCCGTGGTCGCGGACGGTCAGCACGCCCTGGCGGAGCCGGATGTCGATCGTGCCGCCGGGCGGGCTGTACTTGACCGCGTTGTCCAGCAGGTTGATCACGGCGCGTTCCAGCGCGGCGGCGTCGCCGTGGACGAACCAGGGTTCGATCTCGGTCTCGAAGACCAGCCCGGGACCGCGCAGCTTGGCGCGGGCGAGCGCCCGGTCGGCGAGTTCGTGCACCGCGACGACGGCCAGGATCCGGCCCGGTTTGGGGGTGTCGGGCCGGGACAGCTGGAGCAGGTCACCGATCAGGACGGTGAGTTCCTGCATCTGCGCCTTCATGTTGCCGAGCAGCTTGGTCCTGGTGGCGGCGGGGAGCGGCCGGCCGGTGTCGTCGCTGCGGATCAGCAGGTCGACGTTGGTGCGCAGCGAGGTGAGCGGGGTGCGCAGCTCGTGCCCGGCGTCGGCGATCAGGCGCGTCTGGCGGTCACGGGAGTTGGCGAGCGCGGTGCTCATCGAGTTGAACGAGGCGGCGAGCCGGGCGATCTCGTCGCTGCCGTGGACGGGGATGGTGCCGCCGACCTCCTCGGTGCGGGCGATGTGCTCGACCACGTCGGTGAGCTGGTCGACGGGCTTGAGCGCGGAGCGGGCGACCAGCCGCCCGGCGAGCCCGGCGAGGATGACGCCGCCGAGGGCCACACCGCCGAGGATCAGGGCGAGTTGGTTGAGCGACTCCTTCGTGGCCTTGGTCGGGGACGCGACCATGATGAGCACCGAGGAGTGGGTGGAGGGGACCGCGGCCACGGAGATCTTGACCATCGCGGGCTCGCCGTTGGTGAAATGGCCCTCGCGGATGATCGACTGATTCGGCTTGAGCAGGAAGGCCCTGGCGTCGTCCGGCTGGATCGCGATGGCCTTGGTGGCACTGGCCGGGAGAGTGACACAGGCCGGGTCGTCCCAGACGAACTGGGTGTCCCGGGCCGCTGGACCACCGACCGGGGGTTCCGGCAGCGTGCCGGCCTCCTTGGCGTCCTGGACCTTCTTCAGGGCGGCATCGGGGGTGGTGGCGCACGGGAGGTTGAGAGGCGCCGCGCGGGGAGGGGGAACGTTCTCCAGGTCGTGCCGGACCTGCCCGTACAGCTGCTTCTCCACGATGAACCAGCAGGCCAGTGCCGACAGCGCGATGGCCACCGCCACCGCCGCCGCCGTCAGGAACGTCAGCCGGCTGCGCAGGGACTGGGCGCGGTACCAGCGGGCGAGCCGCTGCCGTCGGTGGACCCGGGGCGGTAGCAGGGGCGGTGGTGGCGTGGTGGTCCCGCTCACGCGGTGGTGCCGGGCGCCGGGCGCAGGGCGTAGCCGACGCCGCGTACGGTCTGGATGATCCGGGGCATGCCGCCCTGCTCGGTCTTGCGGCGCAGGTACATCACGTACACGTCCAGGGAGTTGGAGGACGGTTCGAAGTCGAAGCCCCAGACCGCCTTGAGGATCTGTTCGCGGGTGAGCACCTGGCGGGGGTGCGAGAGGAACATCTCCAGCAGCATGAACTCGGTGCGGGTCAGCTCGACCGGCTTGCCGGCCCGGGTGACCTCGCGGGTGGCGGTGTTCATCCGGAGGTCGGCGAAGGCCATCACCTCGCTGTCGTCCTCGACGGCCGCGGCGCGGGCGGCGGCCTCGGTGGCGAGGGCGTTGCGGCGGAGCAGGGCGCGGACCCGGGCGAGCAGTTCGTCCAGTTCGAAGGGCTTGGCGAGGTAGTCGTCGGCGCCGACGTCCAGCCCGGTGACCCGGTCGCCGACGGCGTCGCGGGCGGTGAGCATCAGCACCGGGACGGTGTCGCCGCGCGAGCGCATCCGGCGGACGGCGGTGAGGCCGTCCATCCGGGGCATCATGATGTCCAGCAGGACGAGGTCGGGCTTCTCCCGTTCGACGGACTCCAGCGCCTCGTAGCCGTCGGTGGCGGTGGCGACCTCGTAGCCCTCGAAGGCGAGGCTGCTCTCCAGGGCGTCCCGGAGGGCGGGTTCGTCGTCGACCACGAGGAGCCGGGCGGAGGCCGGTCCGGGCTCGGCGGGGGTGCGGTCGTCGGCGGCCGGGGTCATGGGCGGTTGCCCTTTCTCATCGTCGGAGAGCCTGCTGGGGGGACTGCGGTGACCTGCTGGACGGGGGACCTGCTCGGAGTAATTGTCCGTCTAGATGTTCTGCCCGGCCTGCAGCTCGGGCAGCGCCTGCTTGATGTCGTTGATCGGGATGGCGAACCCGAGGCCGACGCTGCCGGCGGTGCCGCCGCCGGCCGTGGAGCTGGAGCCGCTCGCCGAGTACATCGCCGAGTTGATGCCGATGACCTGGCCGTTCGCGTTGATCAGCGGGCCGCCGGAGTTGCCGGGGTTGAGCGCGGCGTCGGTCTGGAAGGCCTTGTAGGAGGCGGTCTCGCCGTTGTTCTGCGGGGTGCTGCCGCGCAGGCCGGGCAGGTTGGGGAAGCCGAAGCCGCCGTTGCCGCTGGTGGTGCCCTCGTCGACCTGGACGGTGACCTCGCGGTTCTCGGCGCTGATGATGCCCGAGGTGACGGTGCCGGTGAGGCCCTCCGGGTTGCCGATGGCGACGACCGGGTCGCCGACCCCGACGGTGGAGGAGTCGCCGAGGGTGGCGGGGGTGAGATTCTTGGCGCCGCTCGCGGTGATCACGGCGGCGTCCAGGGACTTGTCGGTGCCGGTGACGGCGGCCTTGGCGGTGGAGCCGTCCTTGAAGGTGACGGTGACCTGTCCGCCGTCGGCGGCGCCGGAGACGACGTGGTAGTTGGTGAGGATCCGGCCGTCCTTGTCGAGCACCACGCCGGTGCCGGTGGCCGTCCCGTTCGCGGTCTTCACGGTGATCTGGACGACGCTCGGGGAGACGGCCGAGGCGATGGCGGCGACGTCGGCGCTGCCGTCGGAGCGGGCGGCGACCGGGCTGGCGATGGTGGCGGTGCGGGTGGCGGAGCCGTGCTGGTCGGCGGCGACCACGCCGCCGGTCACGCCGCCGAGGACGGCGGCGACCGCCGCGACGGCGGTGACCAGCGCGACCCGGCCGCGCAGGAAGCCGCGCCTGGCCCGGCCGCCGTGGCCGCCGTGGGACGCGGGCCCGCCGGTGGCGGGGGGCGCCGGCGGCAGCGGCGGCGCGGCCGGCGGGGGAGGGGGCGGGGTCCCGACCGAGGGGTGGCCGGCGGCCGGGTATCCGGCGGTCGTGCTGCCGAGGACGGTGCCCTGGACGACCGGCCCCCCGGCGGGGTGCGGGTACCCGTACGGGGTGGGGTGCGGGTCGTCGTACTGCTCGCTGCTGCCGTGCTGCTGATCGCTCATGTCGACCAACGTCCGCCCGCCGGATGAGGATCTGATGAGAACGAGGTCAGAAGCCGCCGAGAAGCCCGTTGACTTCTCATAAAGCCTGGTCAGGCCGGGACCGGCGCTAGGACGGCCGGGCGTCCCGCGGTTCGCTCGGCCGGCAGCCGCAGGAACGGCGGATGACCAGGCGCGACGGGAACTTCCGGACCCGCTCGGTGTCCGAGCCGGGCACCATCAGGGAGTCGTCGAGCACCAGGTCCACGGCGGCCCGCGCCATCGCGTCGCGGTCGGAGGCGACGGTGGTCAGCGGCGGGTCGGCGAAGGCGGCCTCGGGCACGTCGTCGAAGCCGGCCACCGCGAGGTCCTCCGGCACCCGCAGGCCGAGCTCGCGGGCGGCGCGCAGCACGCCGATCGCCTGGTCGTCGGTGGAGCAGAAGACGGCGGGCGGGCGGTTCGGCGAGCTCAGCAGGCCGAGCGCGACCTCGTAGGCGCCGTAGCGGTGGAAGGGCGCGTCGATCAGGTGCGGTTCGGCGGGCAGGCCGTGGGCGTCCATGGCGCGCTGCCAGCCCTCGACGTGGTCGATGACCGGGTCGCCGGGGGCGGGGGACTCGACCGGGCCGCCGAAGCAGGCCACGTACGGGTGGCCGTGCTCCTCCAGCAGGTGGCGGACGACGGCTTCGGCGCCGGCCACGTCGTCGGTGACCACCGCGACGTCGTCGATCGCCTCGGGCCGGCGGTGCAGCAGCACCACCTTGGCGCCCTCCATCGCGGCGAACTCCTCGGCGGCCCGCTGCGAGGGGCCCTGGCTGACCAGGATCAGGCCGGACACCCGCATGCCGAGGAAGGCGCGGACGTAGTGCACCTCGCGGTCGTCCACGTAGTCGGAGTTGCCGATGAGGACGAGCTTGCCGCGCTCGGAGGCGGCGCGTTCCACGGCGTGCGCCATCTCGGCGAAGAACGGCTGGCGGGCGTCGGGGACGACCATGCCGATCAGGTTGGTGCGGCGGGAGGCCATCGCCTGGGCGACGCTGTTCGGCCGGTAGCCGAGCTGCTCGATCGCCGCGAGCACCTTCTCCTTGGTCGCGGGCGCGACCGGGCGCGGCCCGTTGTTGATGACGTAGCTGACGACCGCGGTCGAGGTACCAGCCAGTCGGGCTACATCGTCGCGCGTCACTTTGGCCACGGGGGGAGTCTACGCGTGTGGCGTCCGCCGGGGCAGTGGGACCTCGGCGCGATCGGGGTAACCGCAGGACAGCGCGGGGCGAATGCGGACAGGCCGGGCGGGTACTGGCCGCCCGGCCCGCGGTCAGGCCTCCAGCGGGGCCGAGGAGCGCTGGGCGAGGTCCGGCCGCTCGCCCTTGTCCGGCTTCTCCGGGACGACGAAGCGGTAGCCGACGTTGCGCACGGTGCCGATCAGCTGCTCGTTCTCGACGCCGAGCTTGGCGCGCAGCCGTCGCACGTGGACGTCGACCGTCCGGGTGCCGCCGAAGTAGTCGTAGCCCCAGACCTCCTGCAGCAGCTGCGCGCGGGTGAAGACCCGGCCGGGGTGCTGCGCGAGGTACTTGAGCAGCTCGAACTCCTTGAAGGTGAGGTCGAGCACCCGCCCCTTGAGCTTGGCGGAGTAGGTGGCCTCGTCGACCGAGAGGTCGCCGTTGCGGATCTCCATCGGGCTCTCGTCGGTGGAGACCTGGAGGCGGCCGAGGGCGAGCCGCAGCCGGGCCTCGACCTCGGCGGGGCCGGCGGTGTCCAGCAGGACGTCGTCGATGCCCCACTCGGCGGTGACGGCGGCCAGGCCGCCCTCGGTGACCACCAGGATCAGTGGCGAGCCGATGCCGGTGGAGCGCAGCAGCTGGCAGAGGCTGCGGATCTGCGGCAGGTCCCGTCGGCCGTCGACCAGGATGACGTCGGCGCTGGGGGTGTCCACCAGGGCGGAGCCCTCGGCGGGCGCCACCCGGACGTTGTGGAGGAGCAGGCCGAGGGCCGGCAGTACCTCCGCGGAGGGTTGCAGCGCGTTGGTGAGGAGGAGCAGAGAACTCATACCCGGTAGTCCCCTTTCCGGGTCGTCGCGGTCGCGTTACGGCTGCCGCCACAGCCGGATGGCGCACGTGCAAGAAGGTGTCGCGCGCGGCGGGCCCCGGGCGGGGGTGCGGCGGGCGACGTGAGGGAGGAGACCAGGCGTTCGCCGGAGGACTCGCCGGCGCGCACGGCGGAACGGAGCGCGCGTCGGAGGTCCCGCAACCCCTGATGCACCGTTTCTGCCCTGCTCATCCCGTGAACCTTCCGGTCTGTCCCGTACCGGGCGGCGGCCCGGAGCCGGGTTCCGACACCCCGACCCGGGTCCCGGCACGTCGTTGTGCCGTGAAGGGCGGGGCGGTTCCTGCTCCGCGCCGGGGGTGGGCCGACGATTCGCAAGAACGTCCGTACTGGCGTCCTGAAAGCACAAAAGGATCCGGGGGCGACTCTGCCCGGATCCCTCAGGGGTCGAGGATAGCCGACCCGCTCCCGCGCCGGGAGGGCTCGAAAGCGGCGGTTCGGCCAAACCGGACGCTCCCGGAGTGAGCCCGGCCACAGCTTCGCGCCGGGTGCCGGGACGGGTGCGGCCAGGGCGATTGCCGGTCGCGTCGGCGAACACGCCATCATGGGACGCACATCGGCGGCACCGTACGCGTACCTCTTTCGAGTGGTGTTCGGCCGCCCCGGTGGGGACCCGCCCGGGGCACCGGGCCCGGGCGAGGACGACGAGAAGGGGTTGCCATGGGCGCGACCACCGAGCCAGCGAGCGCCGCTCGGGTGAGCGGGACGATCCGCTACTGGGCGGCGGCGAAGTCGGAGGCCGGGCTGGCCGAGGAGCCGTACGAGGCGGCGACCCTGGCGGAGGCGCTGGTGGCGGCCAAGGCACGGCACGCCGACCGGCCGAAGCTCGTCCGGTTGCTCGGCCACTGCTCCTACCTGGTCGACGGTTCTCCCGTCGGCGGCCGCGACCACGCGAGGGTGTCCCTGAGCCAGGGCGGCACGGTCGAGGTGCTCCCGCCGTTCGCGGGAGGGTGAGCGGCGTGACGGACCCGAACAACGTGAACGGTGGCCCGCAGGGCGCCGGCCCGGGCGGCTGGCAGCAGCCGCAGCAGCCGCAGCAGCCGCAGCAGCCGCAGCAGCCGCAGCAGCAGTCGGCGCAGCCCCAGCACCCGTACGCCCCTCAGCAGGGGTACGCGCCGGAGCAGTATCCGCAGCAGGAGCAGCTGGCCCGGCCGTACGCCCCTCCCGCGGGCCGCGCTCCGGGTCAGCCGGAGGGCCAACCGCCGCTCGGCGCGCCTGGGGGGCGGTCGCCGTACGGCGACCGCCCGGCGAACCAGCCGCCGCAGCAGCCGTACGGACAGCACCCGCAGCAGCCCCAGCCGTACGGACAGCAGCCGTACGGGCAACAGCGGCCGCAGCCCCAGCCGCAGCCGTACGGGCAGTACCCGCAGCAGCCGCAGCCGTACGGGCAGCAGTCCTACGGGCAGCCACCCGTGGACGACGCGGCGACCACCCTGCTCCCGCCGGTCCCGCCGATGGACGACGCGGCGACCACCCTGCTCCCGCCGGTGGTGGTGTCGGGGGCGATGCCGACCGCGCCGCCCGCCGGAAGGCCCGCCCCGGCACCTGCCCCGGCGCCGGGCCTCGATTCGCCGACCATGACGCTCAAGCGTCCGACACCGCCCGGCCCGCCCGGCGCCCCCACCGGCCGCCGCCGCGCCGGCCGGCCGCGCGGCGCCGTCCCGGCGCAGCCCGCGCCCGTTCCCGCCGCGCCTGTCCGGACCGGCTCGCCGATCATCGACCCGGGCCTGCGGCCCGCCCTGATCACCGCGGGTGCGGCCGCGCTGCTGGCCGGCGCGGCGGCGATCGGACAGCCGGCGCTGGCACTGGTCGTCGCGCTGCTCCAGGTGCTGACGGCGGCCGGCTGGTTCCGGCTGAACGGCATGTGGCCGGCCCGCCAGGGCATCGCGCTGGCCGCCCTGGCCGGTCTCACCGCCGACGCGGCGGTGCTGCTGGCCGACTCCGACGGCGGGGCGGCGGCCGTCGTCGGCACCCTGGGCGGGTTCTTCCTGCTCGTCCTGGTGCTCCAGACGTTCCGGCCCTCCGATCCGAAGGAGCGGTTCTACGCGCTCACGGTGCTCGGCTCGGCCACCGTGGTGACGGTGCTCTGCACCGCGCTGCTGCTGGCGGACTGGGTGCCGGCGGCGGTCGGCGCGGTCGCGCTGGCCACCGTCCTGGCCGCCGCGCCGCTGCCCGGCCCGAAGCAGGTGGGCCCGGCGCTCGGCCTGCTGGCGGCCGTGGTGTTCGGCCTGGTCGTCGGCGCCCCGTTGGCGCTGGGCGCCCTGGCGGGCCTGGGCGCGCTGGTCGGCCGCCGGGTCGCGGCGTACGACTTCCCGTCCCGTTTCGTGCACATGACGGCGGGCGTGGCCCTGCCGCTGGCGGTGGCTTCGCCGCTGATCTGGATCGCCACCCGGCTGCTGGCCGGCTGAGTTCCGGCGGCACCCCCGCGACGCCCCGCCCCGGAACCATGCCCGGGGGCGGGGCGTCGTACGGTCGTGCGAGCGCGGTCCCGGTGCTGGACGCCCGGTCGGGGCACGCGCGGGGCCCGGAACGGACGGGACCGATGAGGACCGATGAGGACCGATGAGGACCGGGCAAGAGCACGACGCGTACGACCACAGCGGCAGGCGACGACGGGGGAGAGCGATGCGCGGTTGGCTGAAGACGACGATCGGCCTGGTGGTGCTTTCCGGCCTCCTGGTGGGCGCCGACCGGATCGCCGTGGGCCTGGCCGAGGACCAGGTCGCCGAGCAGCTGGTGAAGAGCGGCCGGATGAGCCAGCGGCCGGACGTGTCGATCGGCGACGTCCCGTTCCTCACCGACCTGCTGTCGAAGGAGGTGGGCGACCTCCGGATCTCGGCCGACGGGCTGACCGTCGGTGACGGCACCCACCAGGTGGCGCTGCACTCCTTCAAGGCCCGGCTGTCCGGCGTCGCGGTGAGCAACAGCCTGACGAGCGCCAGGGTGGCCAAGGGCAGCGGCAGCGGCCTGATCTCCTACCCGGACCTCGCCCAGCTGCTGCCGCCCGCGTCCCAGATGGTGCCCAGCGCCGGCCGGCTGCCGGTGGGTGCCAACACCCGGCTGAGCCTGTCGTACGGCGGTCCGGGGAAGATCAAGGCGGCGCTGGGCCCGCTCGCGGTCGGTGAGGGTTCGGTGCACAGCCAGGGCAACACCGTCACGGCGGACGGGTTCCAGCTCAGCGGGGTGGCCGCGATGCTGGCAGGCCTGACCGACCAGAAGGTCGATCCGGTCAGTTTCACCCTCGACCAGGTGCCGGCCGGGCTGAAGCTGTCCGGGGTGACGCCGCAGGAGGAGGGCCTCCAGCTGTCCTTCCAGGGCGACGGGGTGACCCTGATCGGCTGATCCCCGGTGCCGGGGGTCCGGGGGCGGTCCACCGGCGCCGTGCCCGGCGCCCCGCATCGCGGCTGCCCCCGCCTGTTCCGCTCCGCGAGACGCGCTGTCCAGCGCCGACCGCGGAGCGGTGTGCTTTCCCCTCCTCGGGGTCCCGGTGGGGAGCTCTCGACGGCCGTTGGCCGGTTCCCACCCACCATGAGATCGTCAAATCTCGCTATATGAGCAATCTGGTCTCACCATTCGATACGCTGGTGACAGCGGGCACCCCGTGTCCCTAGCATCGTCGGCA
Source organism: Kitasatospora sp. NPDC091207 (assembly GCF_044768625.1). NCBI lineage: Bacteria > Bacillati > Actinomycetota > Actinomycetes > Kitasatosporales > Streptomycetaceae > Kitasatospora > Kitasatospora sp. NPDC091207. Next base: position 39,373 of record NZ_JBIVVS010000037.1, on the reverse strand, counting down.
TGAAGCGACAGACGGACCTCACGAAGCGGCGGGCGGTAGACCTGTGCCGCGTGGCCGCCTGTCTGTGTCGAATGCGCTAACTCGGCGTCTTTGCAGGGCAGTTCCTGCCCGCAGCCGATTCTCCCGGTGACCTGGCCCGGTATCTGATGCCGGCCGTCCCCGCTGCACACCGCAGACCTCCGCTCGGAACAGCGCGCCATCCTCGTTCGTCCCATTATTCGGACATCGATTCGGAACGGCCGTCGAAGAGCACCCCGCAGCAGCACCTTCCGCAAACCGCCCTCGGATGGAGAACATCACCATGAGCCGCAGCGACGTCCTGGTCGACGCCGACTGGGTCCAGGCCCGCCTGGACGACCCGAAGGTTGTCATCGTCGAGGTCGACGAGGACACCTCCGCCTACGACAAGAACCACATCCGCAACGCCGTCCGGATCGACTGGAAGTCCGACCTCCAGGACCCGGTCCGCCGCGACTTCATCGACCAGGCCGGCTTCGAGGCGCTGCTCAGCGCCAAGGGCATCGCCAACGACGACATCGTCGTCCTCTACGGCGGCAACAACAACTGGTTCGCCTCGTACGCCTACTGGTACTTCAAGCTGTACGGCCACGGCGATGTCCGCCTGCTGGACGGCGGCCGCAAGAAGTGGGAGCTGGACTCCCGCGACCTGGTCTCCGAGGTGCCGGCCCGCGCCGCGACCGAGTACCGGGCGCAGGCCGTCGACTCCTCGATCCGCGCCTTCCGCGACGACGTGCTCGCCGCGATCGGCAACCTCAACCTGGTCGACGTCCGCTCGCCCGACGAGTTCTCCGGCAAGCTGCTCGCCCCGGCCCACCTCCCGCAGGAGCAGTCGCAGCGTCCCGGCCACGTGCCGAGCGCCCGCAACATCCCGTGGGCGAAGAACGCCAACGACGACGGCACCTTCAAGAGCGACGACGAGCTCAAGGCCCTGTACGAGGCCGAGGGCATCGACCTGGCGAAGGACACCATCGCCTACTGCCGCATCGGTGAGCGCTCCGCGCTCACCTGGTTCGTGCTGCACGAGCTGCTCGGCCAGGAGAACGTCAAGAACTACGACGGCTCGTGGACCGAGTACGGCAGCCTGGTCGGCGTGCCGATCGAGCTCGGCAACTGAGCCACCGGCTCAACCCGTAAGTCAGAAGGAGACAAGACATGTGCGGTGCGAAGGCCGGCGGCCCGGACCTGGCAGGAGTTGACGTGGCGAACGAGACGATCATCCAGGGTTCCGTGACCCGAGACGGCGAGCCGGTCAACGGCTACGTCCGACTGCTCGACGAGGGCGGCGAGTTCACGGCCGAGGTGCCCACCTCGGCGACCGGCCAGTTCCGGTTCTTCGCCCGTCCGGGCAAGTGGACCCTGCGCGCGCTGGTCCCGGGCCAGACCGTGGACCGCCAGGTGGTCGCCTCCCAGGGCAACCTGACCGAGGTCGCCATCGCGGTCTGAGCGCTCTGACGCGCCGGATCCGACGCGATCGGCCGGATCCGACACCGAGGGCCCCCGCTTCCGCGGGGGCCCTCGGTCGTACCGTGGAGGCGTGCAGGGAAGCCGGCGGCATCGCTACTACTTCGCCATGATGGGCGTCTGCCTGGGGCTGTTCGTCCTGGCCTGGGGCGTCGTCCGGTTCTGGTCCGTCCCGGCCGCGATCGGCATGTGCCTGTTCGCGATGGTCATCCCCCCGGCCGCCGCGGTCTTCGCCAACAAGCGGGACCCGGAGGACGACTGGTGGAACGACCCGCGGTGGGACGACCCGCACTGGGACGACCCCGGACACGACCGGGACCGCCCCGACCGGGACGACGGTCCGAAGCGGCCCCCGGGGCCGGGCAGCGGCTAGTAGACGAGGGCCTGCACGCCGTCGGCCATGATCTCGCTGACGAAGACCTGCGCGCCCGCGATCCGGACACCCTCGACGGTGTCCTTCTGCTCGATCCCGCGCCGGACGGCGCACTGGGTGCAGAGGGTGACGGTGCCGGCCGCCAGGATTGACTCCAGCAGGTCCGGCAGCGGCGCCGCGTGCGGCAGCTCGAACTCCGCCGCCCGCCCCGGCAGGGCGAACCAGGACGACTCGCCGGTCAGCCAGAGTGAGACCTCGACCCCACTGGCGACGGCCACCGCCGCCACCGTGAAGGCCTGCGAGCAGCGCTCCGGCGCGTCCGCCCCGGCGGTGACCTTGATGACGAGCTTCTTCGCGTTCGGAGACGCGTTCGGAGACGCGTTCGGAGACGCGTTCGGAGACGCGTTCGGCGATGCGTTGGACGATGCGTTGGACGACATGCCGCCACCCTAGATCCCGGCGAAATGCCGACGTGGTGGGGCTCACCGAGACCCGTCGTCACCCGGCGGATAGAGTGAGCGCCAGCAAAATCCACCACACTGTCGCCGCCCTGGGAGCCCCCCGTGTCCGGTCTGGAAATCTTCTTCGACGGTCTGCTGGCCCTCATGGCCGTGCTGATCACCTGGTTCGCCATCTTCTCGGTGATGAAGCTGTACCAGGGCCAGCGCTGAGTCGGCTGCCGTACGGTTGAAGCTGCCCCACATCGTCGACGACAGCGACCAGGAACATGATCGAAATCCCCTCTGACCTCCACCAGGACGTCGTCCCGCTCGCCTTCCTCCTCGGCACCTGGGAGGGCGCGGGCGTCTACGCGCCGCTGCCCGCTGAGGAGGCCGCCGGCGCGGAGAAGTGCAACTTCGGCCAGGAGATCATCTTCCGGCACGACGGCCGGCCCTTCCTGGAGTTCCGCTCCCGCACCTGGGTGCTGGACAGCGAGGGCGAGAAGATCCGCCCGCTGGAGAACGAGCACGCGTTCTGGCGCATCACCAGCAACCAGCACGGCACCAGCGGTGCCCGCGGCATCGAGATCTCCTCCGTCCGCGACGACGGCACCGTGGAGATCTGGTACGGCGAGCTGGCCGACGGCAAGCCGCAGATCGACGTCTCCACCGACGCGGTGGCCCGCATCGAGGGCTCGCCGGAGTACTCGGGCGGCAAGCGTCTCTTCGGCTTCGTCAACGAGGAGCTGCTCTGGGTCGGCGAGAAGGCCGCCCCGAACGTGCCGCTGCGCCCGTACATGTCGGCGCAGCTGAAGAAGGTGCTCAGCCCGGCTCAGTTGATCAAGGACATCAACGACCTGCCGGACGACGGCATCGCGTTCTTCCGCTGAGCGCAGCCTCCCGCTGAGCCCGGCCTCCCGCCGGGCGCGGCCTTCCGTCGGGCGCGGCCGTCGTCGCGCCCGGCTCACCGCGCATGGGGTGGGGACCGGTCGGGGGCCGGTCCCTACACTTGCGGCAGGACCCCCGACCTTGGCAGGGACAGCACCGTGGCGGACACCGGCACCACCGACTGGCAGCTCTCCGGCGACTGGAAGGCCGACCTGCGTGAGCGCGGCTACCGCCTCACGCCCCAGCGCCAGCTCGTGCTGGAGGCGGTCGACGCGCTCGACCACGCGACGCCCGACGACATCCTCGGCCACGTCCGCCGGACGGCCAGCGGCATCAACATCTCCACCGTCTACCGGACCCTGGAGCTGCTGGAGGAGCTCGGCCTGGTGTCGCACGCGCACCTCGGCCACGGCGCCCCGACGTACCACCTGGCCGGCCGTCACCACCATCTGCACCTGGTCTGCCGGGACTGCGAGAAGGTCACCGAGACCGGGACCGAGATCGCCCGGCCGTTGATCGACAGCCTGCGCGAGCAGCACGGTTTCGACACCGATCTCAAGCATTTCGCCATCTTCGGCCGCTGCGCCGACTGCAGCGCCAAGCTCGCCGAGGACCGGTCGTAAGCTGGCCGGTATGAAGAGCCCGCTGCTTGCGCTGCCCGGTGCCGTCCCCGCCGAGGGAACCGACGAGGGCGTGGCCGCCCACTACGGCGACATCTTCCGCGAGCAACGCGACCTCGCCCGGGGTACGGGCTTCGTGGACCTCTCGCACCGGGGCGTCGTCACCGTCACGGGCTCCGACCGGCTGGCCTGGCTGCACCTGCTGCTCACCCAGCACGTCAGCGAGCTGCCCGTCCAGCAGGCCACCGAGGCGTTGGTGCTCTCCGCGAACGGACACGTCGAGCACGCCCTCTACCTGGTCGACGACGGCACCACCACCTGGGCGCACGTCGAGCCGGGCACCCAGCAGGCGCTGGTCGGCTACCTGGAGAGCATGAAGTTCTTCTACCGGGTGGAGGTCGCCGACGCGACCGCCGACTACGCGGTGGTCCACCTGCCGGCCGGCTCCACCGCCTCGGCGGACGGCGCCTCGGCGGTGCGCGAGCTGTCGTACGGGCGGGACCTCTTCCTGCCGCGGGCCGAGCTGGAGACGCTGACCGGGGGGTACGGCCCGGCGGCCGGGATCTGGGCGTACGAGGCGCTGCGGATCGAGGGCCACCGGCCCCGGCTCGGGTTCGAGACCGACCACCGGACCATCCCGCACGAGGTGGACTGGCTGACCACCGCCGTCCACCTGCAGAAGGGCTGCTACCGGGGGCAGGAGACCGTCGCCCGGGTGCACAACCTGGGGCGGCCGCCGCGCCGGCTGGTCTTCCTGCACCTGGACGGCACCGAGGAGGTGCTGCCCCCGCACGGCACGGAGGTCCGGCTCGCCGCGGACCCGGACGGCCGGGCGCTGGGCTTCGTGACCTCCTCGGCGCGCCACCACGAGCTGGGGCCGATCGCGCTGGCGATCGTCAAGCGGAACGTCCCGGTGGACGCGGTGCTGCTGGCCGGGACGGTGCCGGGAACGCAGGACGTGATCGTCCCGCAGTAGGCGGGGCGGGCCGGACCGGCCGCCGGGTCAGACCTCGACCAGGACGGTGAACGGTCCGTCGTTCACCAGGGCGACCCGCATGTCCGCGCCGAACCGGCCGGTCTCGACCTTGGCGCCCAGCGCGCGCAGTTGGGTGACCACCTCGTCCACCAGCGGCTCGGCGACCGGGCCGGGGGCGGCCGCGTTCCAGGTGGGGCGGCGGCCCTTGCGGGCGTCCCCGTAGAGGGTGAACTGGCTGATCACCAGGAGTGGTGCGCCGAGGTCCGAGCAGGACAGCTCGACGGCGTTCCCGTCGCCGCCCTGCTCGCCCTCCCCGTCGGCCGCCGGGGAGGGCGCCTCCAGCAGCCGCAGCGTCCAGAGCTTGCGGGCCAGCTGGGCCGCCTTGGCGGGGGTGTCCTCGTGGGTGACGCCGACCAGGACGCAGAGTCCGGGCCCCTCGATCGCGCCGACGGTCTCGCCGGCCACCGTCACGCTGGCCTCGGTCACTCGCTGCACCACTGCTCGCATGCGGCCATTGTGCCGGAGCCGGCCGCGCGCCTTCGCGGCCCCCTGGGGGGCGTGTATGTGGTCGGTGCGCGCCGGGTGGTGTGCGCCTGTGTGACCGGTGGTGCCGCTCCTGCTGCGAAAAGCCCCGGTCATATCAGCCACCCCCGTTCGCCAGGGGGCCGTTCGGGTGCACGGGCGGTGCACCGGCGGTGGGCGGGGTGGCACGCTGGGGGACGGTACGAGGGTCCGGGGCGCCAGAGGTCCGCCGCGCCGGGCCCGTTCGGCCGGGCGGTCGAGTCGGTAGGTCAGGCGTTCTGGTGGTGTCGCCCCGTGGGGTGGCACCGGCGGACGGCGGGAACCTTCGGGGGCGGTCGCGCGTGCCATCGGACGGGTGTGCGCGGTGGGTACGCGCGACGGCCCGCCGGGGGACGGGTCGGACCGGCGGCAGGCGACGGGGTGCCGCGAGCGGGCGGGATCGGACGACGGCAGGTGGTTGGTTGATGGACGCGAGCAGCGCGGCACGGGACCGGTCGGGGCGGATGCCCGAGGAGCCGGAGCCGGCGGGGGGCCCCTCCGGCCCGGCGGCGGGTACGGACGGTTGGCCCGATCTGGAGGGGTTGGGCCTGGATCAGCTGCGGACCCTGCGCCGGGAGACCTTGGAGCAGGAGGCGGACCTCTCCTACCTGCGGCGCCTGCTGCACGGGCGGATGGACATCCTGCGGGCCGAGCTCGACCGCCGGCCGGGCGCGCTCCGGGTGGCGGCGGGGGGTGAGAGCCCGGCGGGCGGCGCCCTGCTGGACCGGTTGCCGGCCATCCTCACCGACGCGCCGTCGACGGTGCGCCGGTCCGCCCGGCACGTCACCCTGGGGCCGCCCCGGGGCCAGCAGTCCCAGCTGGAGGCCGACGCCCTGATGGGTGACGTCCAACTGGCCGACCTGGCCGCGCATCCGCCCGAGGAGCTGCTGGCGGCGCTGGAGCTGCTGCGGGCGCACGAGCGCGAGGTGTCCGGCCGCCGGCAACTGCTGCTGCGGACGGCGGACGGCTGCAGCGCCGAGATCACCCGCAGGTACCGTGATGGGGAAGCGCGGGTCGACGACCTGCTCACGGGCGGCCCGCTCTGACCGGGTGAGGTGTCCGGGGCGGGCGGGCGGTCCGGCTCGCCCCCGGCCCACCCTCACCCCGGAAGGCTTCCGCCATGTCCCACTCCGTCGCCCTGCCCGTGCTCGCCGAGGTCATACGCTCCGGCTTCACCGAGGGCCGGCACCACGGGTCGTTGGTCCTGCTCGCCGCCGACGGCTCGGTGGAGTTCGCGCTGGGCAGCCCCGACGCGCCGGTCTTCCCGCGGTCGTGCGCCAAGCCGTTCCAGGCGGTGGCCACCCTGCGGGCGGGCCTGGCGATCGAGGGCGAGCTGCTGGCGCTGGCGGCCTCCAGCCACTCCGCCGAAACGTTTCACCGGGACGGCGTACGACGGATCCTGGGCGCCGCCGGGCTGGACGAGTCGGCCCTGCGGACCCCGGCGGACCTGCCGCTCGACGAGACCGAGGCCGAGCTGTACCTGAAGGCCGGCGGCGAGCGCGCGCCGATCCTGATGGACTGCTCCGGCAAGCACGCCGGCTGGCTGGCCGCCTGCGTCGCCAACGGCTGGCCCACGGAGACCTACCTGGACCCGGCGCACCCCGTCCAGCTGCTCGCCCGCGAGGCCCTGGAGGAGGCCACCGGCGAGCCGGCGGCGCACGCCGGGGTGGACGGCTGCGGCGCGCCGCTGCTGGCCGTCAGCCTGACCGGCCTGGCCCGCGGCTACCGGGCGCTGCTGCGCGCCGAGCCGGGTACGCCGCAGCGCCGGGTGGCCGACGCCATGCGCGCGCACCCCGAGTACGTGGCCGGCACCCGCCGGCCCGACACCTGGCTGATGCGGGCGGTGCCGGGCGCGCTGTCCAAGATGGGCGCCGAGGCCGTACAGGTCGTGGCGCTGCCGGACGGCCGGGCGCTCGCCTTCAAGATCGACGACGGTGCCGAGCGGGCCCGCGGGCCGGTCCTGGCGGCCGCGCTGCGCCGGCTCGGTGTGACGACGGCGGACGGCACGGTCGAGCGGATCGCGGCCGCGCCGCTGCTCGGTGGCGGGGTGCCGGTGGGCGAGGTACGGGCGGCCTTCTGAGGCCCGCCCGGCGGGTGCCGGAGTGCGGACCGACCGGGGGCGGTGCACGGTGGACGGGGGCCGTCGCAGAGCTGAGGGAGTCCGTCATGAGCGAGCACGTGTACCGGGTGACCGAGATCGTCGGGTCCTCGACCGAGAGCATCGACGCCGCCATCCGCAACGGGGTGGAGCGGGCCTCCCGGACGCTGCGCAACCTCGACTGGTTCGAGGTGACGCAGGTCCGGGGCCATCTCGCGGACGGCCGGATCAAGCACTACCAGGTCGGTCTGAAGGTCGGTTTCCGGCTCGACGACGAGGCCTGACCGGCGTCGCGCGCCGCCGGTCAGGCCTCCTGCCCGCCGTACGTCCGGGCTCCCGGCACGCCCCGGCACGCCCCGGCACGCCCCGGCACGGCCCGGCCGGCCCCGGCGTCCTGCCGGGGCTCAGCGGTCGCGCTCCGGCAGGATCAGCGGGACGCCCGTGCGCGGGTGCGCCAGCACCTCGACCGGGTGTCCGTAGACCTCGCTGAGCAGTGGCGCCCGCAGCACCTCGGCCACCGGCCCGTCCGCGACCGTCGCACCGGCGGTCAGCAGCACCACCCGGTCCGCGTAGGCCGCCGCCAGCGAGAGGTCGTGCAGCACGACCACCACGCCGTCCCCGGCGGCGGCCCGGGCCCGGGCGACCCGCAGCACCAGCTCCTGGTGGCGCAGGTCGAGGGCGGCGGTGGGCTCGTCGAGCAGCAGCAGCGCGGTCCGCTGGGCCAGCACCCGGGCCAGCGCCACCCGGGCCCGCTCGCCGCCGGAGAGCGCGGTGAACGGGCGCCCGGCGAAGGCGGCGCACTCGGTCGCGGCCATCGCCTCGGCGACCACCGCGTCGTCCTCGGCGGCGGCCGCCGTACCGGCCCAGGGGGCGCGGCCCATCCGGACCACCTCGGCCGCGGGGAACGGGAAGGAGAGGGCGGCCGACTGCGGCAGCAGCGCGCGGTGCCGGGCGAGTTCGGCGGGCCGGTAGCCGGCCAGCGGGCGGTCGAGCAGCCGGACCTCGCCGGCGGTCGGCGCGAGGTCGCCGGCCAGCACGGAGAGCAGGGTGGACTTGCCGGCGCCGTTCGGCCCGAGCAGGGCGACCACCTCGCCGGCCGCCACCCGGACGTCCGCGCCGGCCAGCAGCTCGCGCCCGCCGACCGTCAGCCGGACGGCCCCGGCGGTGAGCAGCTCGGTGCCTGCGGCGGGGTGTCCGGGCACCTCGGGTCGGGTCCGCAGCCTCATGCCCAGCCTCCCTGCTTGGTCCTGGTGCGACGCAGCAGCCAGAAGAAGAACGGGCTGCCGATCAGCGCGGTGAGGACACCGAGCGGCAGTTCGGCGGGCGCGGCCAGGGTGCGGGCGGCGAGGTCGCCGGCGACCAGCACGAGCGCGCCGCCGAGGGCGGAGGCGGGCAGCAGGAACCGGTGGCCCGGTCCGGCCACCATCCGCAGCAGGTGCGGGACGACCAGGCCGACGAAGCCGATGATGCCGCTGACCGCGACGGCGGCGGCGGTCAGCAGGGCGACCAGGGTGATCAGCACCAGGCGCATCCGCTCGACGTCCACACCGAGGTGGCGGGCCGGCCGCTCGCCGAGCGCCAGCAGGTCCAACTGGCGTGCGTATCGGGGGGCGAGGGCCAGGCCGACGAGTGCGAACGGCAGGACGGCCAGCACCTTGCCCCAGGTGGCCTGGGAGAGCGAGCCGAGCTGCCAGAAGGTGACCTGGCTGATCGCGGCGGAGTCGGCGGTGAACAGGAAGAGGCCGATCAGCGCTCCGCAGAAGGCGTTCACCGCGACGCCGGTGAGGATCAGCGTGACCACCTCGGTGCGGCCGCCGGAGCGGGACATCGCGTACACCGCGAAGACCGTCAGCAGACCGGTGACGAAGGCGAAGGCGGTGATGGTCCAGGTGCCGAGGGCGTCCAGGCCGAGCACGATGCAGCCGACCGCGCCGACCGCGCCGCCGGAGGAGACGCCGATCACGGCGGGCTCGGCCAGCGGGTTGCCGAACACGCCCTGCATCAGCGCGCCCGCGCAGCCGAGCGAGCCGCCGACCAGCAGCGCGAGCACCACCCGGGGGAGGCGGACGTTCCAGAGCACCGACTCGGGGACCCGGTCCAGCGCGTGCCCGCCGAGGCCGAGCCGGTGGGCGAAGGAGGCGAGGATGTCGCCGAGCGGGATGCGGTAGGCGCCGGTCCCGGCCGCGAGCAGGGCGCAGAGCAGCAGGGCGGCGGCCAGGCCGGCGGTGATCACCGCGGTGCGCCGCGCGCCGGGCAGCGCGAGGGTCTTCTTCCGTACGGCGGTGGTCACTTGGCGGCCGCCGGGTAGAGCTGGTCGGCGATCTCGCGGAGCACCTGCGGGGTGCGCGGGCCGTAGCTGAGCAGCTGGCCGTCCTCGATCGAGACGACCCGGCGGTCCAGGCCGGCCGGGGTCTGGGCGACGCCGGGCAGCTTGAGCAGGCCGTCCACGCCGCCGACCGAGTCCAGGCCCTTGCTCATCACCAGGATCGCGTCGGGCGCCGCCTTGACCAGGGCCTCGCTGGTGAGCGGGGTGAAGTCGCCGGTGAGTCCGGCGGTCTTGCCGGCGTCCTCACCGCCGACGGCCTCGATCAGCGAGGTGGCGCCGGAGGCCGGGCCGCCCAGGAGGAAGACGGAGGCGCTGCCGCGCAGGTAGAGGAAGGCGACCTTGGGGTGGCGGTCGGCGGTGGGCAGCGCGGCCCGCGCCTCGGTGATCCGCTGCCCGGTGCGCTCCTTCAGCTGCCGGCCGGCGTCGGGGACGCCGAGGCCGGCGGCGAGGGTGTCGATCCGGGGGCCGATGTCGGCGAGCTGCTTGGCGTCGTCCAGGACGATCAACGGGACGCCGGCCGCGCGGATCTGGGCGATCGCCTCGGCCGGGCCGGTGGAGCGGTCGGCGAGGACGACGGTCGGGTGCAGCGAGAGCACGCCCTCGGCGGAGACGTCGTGCGCCTGGGTGATCACCGGCAGCGCGGCGGCCTGCTGGAAGGTGGTGGAGACGTCCCGGGCGACCACCTTGGGGCCGAGGCCGAGACTGAACACGATCTCGGCGAGGCTCCCGTTGAGCGGGATGATCCGGTCGGTGCTGGTCACGGTGACCTGGTGGCCGTCGGCGGAGGCGGTGGTGGCCGGCAGTCGGGGCGCGGGCTCCCCGGGCAAGGGCTCCACGGCGTCCGGGGCACGTGGGGCGGCGGCCTTGGCGGCGGCTCCGCCGGCGCCGGTGCCCGAGCCGCAGGCGGTCAGCGCGAGCAGCAGACCGAGGGCCACCAGCAGCAGGAGAGGGCCGCGGGCTCCTCGGGTTCGGATCGTGCCGCTGCTCAACATGCTTCCCTTCGCTGGGAGTTGTCGCCGCCGACGGCGGAGGGCCGGGGTGGCCGGCGGGACTCTTGACTCATATATTAGGTTAGCCTTACCTGAGTTTCGCAAGGGGGTCGCTGCTGCGCCGACCTCTCCCCCCGTTGTGCCGAGGAGTGATCCGCCGTGCCCCTGCCCAGACGGCTCCGTCGCCTGGCCGCCACTCTGGTGGCCACCCTCGCCGCTCTCCTGACGGTGGCGCTGCTGCCGGCCCAGGCGGTGGCGGCGGAGGGCAAGGTGTCCGGCGGCCGGCTGGACTGGGGGATCAAACAGTCCTTCCTGACGTACGTCACCGGCCCGATCGCCAAGGGGAACTGGGCACTGACCGGGGGCGCCGCCACGGTCGCCGGGAGCACCTTCCGGTTCCACTCGGCCACCGGTGCGTACGACCCGGCGACCGGCGCGCTGAGCGCCGCGTTCTCCGGCGGGGTCCGGTTCACCGGGCACCAGGAGAACGGCGGCAACGCCCTCGATCTGAGCATCGGCCGGCTGACCTTCCGGGCCGCCGCCGGCGGCGGTGCCGGGCTGTACGCGGACGTCAGCAGCAAGGCCAAGGACACCGGCCAGGTCAGCAGCGTGAGCCAGGCGAAGCTGGCCGACCTCTCGCTGGCCGGGGTGGACCTGCGCGGCGCGGCCGGCACCCTGGCGCTCAGCAACGTGCCCGCGACGCTGACCGATGCCGGGGCGAAGGCCTTCGGCAACTTCTACACCGCCGGGACGGCGCTGGACCCGGTCAGCCTCTCGGTCAACCTGCCGGCGGCGCAGCCGGCCCCGGCGGCCCCGTCGCCGACCGCGGCGGCGTCCACGCCGACCACCGTGCCCACCACCCGGCCGGCCGCGACGCCGGAGCAGCCGTCGGCCGCCCCGACGCCGCCCGCCGCCGGGGCCCCGGCCCGGACCGAGTTCGCCGACGGCGCGCTCGACTGGGGCGTGCGCCGGACCTTCCGCGACTACGTCACCGGCGCGATCGCCAAGGGCCGCTGGGAGCTCGGCGGCGGCGCGGCGGACGGCGGCGCGTTCTTCCGCTGGACCCCGGCCAAGGGCGGGTACGACCCGGGGGCCGGCACCCTCACCGCCTCCTTCGGCGGCAGCGTCCGGTTCACCGGCATGTCCGGCGGCGGTGCCTACGGGCTCGACCTCACCCTCGCCAACCCGGGGGTGACGGTGACCGACGGTCAGGGCCGGCTGGTCGCGGACGTCTCCGGCCGGACGCCGGACGGCGGTTCGCAGGCGCTGACCGGGGTCGAGCTGGCCGCCTTCGACGCGGCCGCACTGAAGCCCGAGGCGGGCCTACTGAAGGCCGTCGAACTCCCGCTCAGGCTCACCGAGGCGGGCGCCAAGGCCTTCGGCAACCTCTACCCGGCGGGCACCGAGATGGACCCGCTGAGCTTCGCCGTCGCCCTGGACCCGGCCGCCGCGCTCCCCCCGCTGCCCGACATCGGCAGCGCCGCGCCGGTCGCGCCCGGCCCGAGCCCCACCACGGCGCCCTCCGCCGCGCCCGTCGCCGCGTCGTCCTCCTCCTCGGACGGCGTCCCGGCGGTGGCGGTGGCCGGCGGCCTGCTGGCGGTCGCGCTGGCCGCCACCGCCGTCGTGCTCACCCGGCGCAGGCGCCGTGCCACCCCCACCGACGCGGCCTGACGTCGGTCCCCTTCCCTCGCTCACCGAACGGAGTCCCACCATGTCCCGCAGTTCCGCCACGCCCGCCGGCCGTCGTAACCGCACCCGGCTGGCCGCCCTCGCCGCCGCCACGGCGGGTCTCGGCCTGACCGCCTTCGGAGCCCCCGCCCTGGCCTTCGGCGCGGGCGGGCCCGGCGGCGTCACGTACGACACCGGTGCGCTGGACTGGGGGGTCAAGGCCAGCTTCCGCGGCTACGTCACCGGGCCGGTCGGCCAGGGCGGCGTGGAGCTGACCGGCGGCGCCACCACCAACGCGGACGGCAGCTTCCACTTCGGTCTGGCGAGCGCGACCTACGACCTCACCACGCACTCGCTCACCTCGGCCTTCACCGGCGGCGTCCGGTTCACCGCCCACCACGGCGCGCTGGACGTCGGCCTGAGCGACCTGAAGATCTCCACCTCCGGCACGACCGGCACGCTGACCGCCGACACCGCCTCCAAGGAGTCGATGGGCGCCACCGAGGTCACCCGCCGGGACGACGTGCCGCTGGTGACGTTCACCGTCGGCCGGGACACCACCACGGGCGTGCCGACGGCGGCCACGCTCACCGAGCAGGGGTCCAAGGCGTTCGCCGGCTTCTACCAGGGCGGGACGGCGATGGACCCGCTGGCGCTGCTGCTGAAGCAGAGCCCGGCCACGCCGTCGCCGACCGCCACGCCGTCGGCCACGCAGTCGCCGAGCGCCACCGCCTCGCCGTCCGCGACCGCGTCGCCCTCGGCGACCGGTTCGCCCTCCGCGACGCAGTCGCCGAGCGCCACCGGCTCCCCGTCGGCGACGCAGTCGCCGAGTGCCTCCGGTTCGCCGTCCGCCTCCTCCTCGGCCTCGCCCTCGGCGACCGGTTCGCCCTCGGCGACCGGTTCGCCCTCCGCGACCGGCAGCCCGTCGGCCACCGGTACGCCGTCCGCCACCGCCAAGCCGAGCGGCAACGGCGAACTCGCCGTCGTGAACGCCACCCTGGACTGGTCGGTCAAGGAGAGCTTCCGCACGTACCTGACGACGATGGCCAACGGCAAGGTGGAGTTCGGCGGCGGCGCCGCGGACTACCGCTTCGGCGGCGGCACCGGCAGCTACGACACCGCGACGCACGCGGTGTCGGCCGGCTTCAACGGCTCGGTCCGCTTCCTCGGCCACCCGGAGGGCGGCGGCTACCAGCTGGACACCACCCTCGCCAAGTTCGGCCTGAAGATCGACAAGGACGGCGCCTACCTGACCGCCGACGTCAACGCGAAGTCCCGGGACGGGAAGGGCGACACCGCGCTCTCCGGTGTCCGGATCGCCAAGCTGGACCTCTCCGGGGCGAGCTTCGCCCCGGTCAACGGCGTGGTGACGCTCTCCGGCGTCCCGGCCACCCTGACCGCGGAGGGCGTGCCCGCGTTCGGCAGCTACCCGGCGGGCGAGGTGCTCGACCCGGTCGCCATCGCGCTCGCCTTCGACAAGGGCGCCCAACTGCCGACCGGCCCGGCGGCGGGCACCGGCACCGGCACCGGCGTCAACGCCGGCACGGGCAGCGGCTCCGGCGGCGGCGCGGGCACGGCCGGTGGTGCCACGCTGACCACCGGTGGCGGCGCCTCGCTGGCCTCCACCGGCGCGGACACCCCGGTGGTGCCGCTGCTGGCCACCGCGGCCGGTCTGCTGCTGCTCGGCGGCAGCACCACGGTGCTGGTCCGCCGCCGCCGCGGCGCCGCGCAGGCCTGATCCGACGCCACGAGGCACCGGGCCCCCGCGAGCGGTTGCTCGCGGGGGCTCGGTGCCTCGTGGCGCGCTGTCAGGGCGGGAACGTCCCCTTGAAGGAACGTTCCAGCGCCGCCGCGGTCAGGCGCTGAGCGGGTAACGGCCGTCCAGGTCACGGAAGATCGCGCCGTTGAGCACGAACGCGCGCTTGCACTCCTCGACCACCCGGCGGCGCTCGATGTCGTCCAGCGCGAGCCCGGCGGCGTCCAGCTTGGCCCGGTAGTCGCGCTTGAAGGCGGCCGGGTTGTCGACCTCCTCGAAGACGTAGAACCGCACGCCGTCGCCCTTGCGCTCGAAGCCCCAGGTCTTCTCGGCGATGCCGCGGATGATCTGACCGCCCGACAGGTCGCCCAGGTAGCGGGTGTAGTGGTGCGCGATGTACCCGGCCGGCCACTCGGCCGCCAGCTCCTCCACCCGGGCCACATAGGCGGCGGTGGCGGGCAGCGGCGCCAGCCCCTCGCGCCAGCCGGGCCCGCGCAGGTGCTCCAGGTCGCGCTCGATGGCGGCGGTGCGCAGCAGGGCCCGGTCGATGAACGGTCCGGCCACCGGGTGGTCCGCCAGCTCGGCGGACCGGCCCTCCAGGGCCCGGTAGACGTACCAGAGCTGACCCGTGAGGTCGGTGTAGGCGTCTATCCCGAGCCGCCCTCCCAGGAGGTGGCTCATGAATGACGACTGCTCCGCGGCCTCGTGCTCCTCGCTGCTGGCGGTGCGGAGCACGGTGGAGAACGGGACGGGCTGCTCGGGCGTGGGCATGCGGCCTCCAGAGATCGGAATCGGCCCCGACTTTTTGGTTAGCCTAACCTAAGTCACCATCATGCCGACAGGGTGTCGGGAAAATCCGGCCCGGAACGGCGGGGGGCGGGTCCGGGTCCGGGGCGGGTCCGGGGCCGCGGAGCGGCTCCGGGAACGGCGAAGGCCGGGGCGCGCGGACAACTCCGCGCACCCCGGCCTTCGACTGCCCCGACCTACCTCGAACTGCCCTGAGAACGAGATCGGTACGAGGGCTCAGTGACCGCCCTGCTCCGCCAGTCGCTTGATCGACGCGGTGACCTCGGCCTCGGCCTCGGCGCGGCCGACCCAGTTGGCGCCCTCGACGGACTTGCCGGGCTCCAGGTCCTTGTAGACCTCGAAGAAGTGCTGGATCTCCAGACGGTCGAACTCCGACACGTGGTGGATGTCCTGCAGGTGCTCCCAGCGGGGGTCGGTCGCCGGGACGCAGAGCAGCTTGTCGTCGCCGCCGGCCTCGTCCGTCATCTTGAACATGCCGATGACGCGGCACTTGATCAGGCAACCGGGGAAGGTCGGCTCCTCAAGGATGACCAGGGCGTCCAGCGGGTCGCCGTCGTCCGCCAGGGTGCCCTCGACGTAGCCGTAGTCGGCCGGGTACCGGGTCGAGGTGAACAGCATCCGGTCAAGACGAAGACGGCCACTCTCGTGGTCGACCTCGTACTTGTTGCGCGAGCCCTTAGGGATTTCGATAAGGACGTCGAACTCCAACGGTTCCTCCAAGGTAGGGACTGACAGAATCCAAGTGTCTCCTACGGGAGCGGGTGCTCAGGAAAGGGGCCGGTCGGTGGGAGCAGGGGTCGGGGCGGGAGACCGCCGCAGGGGGACGGCCGCGGGGCTGTTCGGGGCGGCCCTGCTGGTCGCCGGCACGGTCCTGACCTCGGGCGGCGGCGCCTACGCCCAGCCCTCCCCCTCGCCCGGTGGGCACAGTGCGGGCCACGGCGAGGACGGGAAGCACGACGGCAAGGGCGGTGGCCGGGGCGACGGCCGGGACGACGGCCGCGGCGACGGCCGGGGGGACGACCGCGGCAGGGGCGCCGAGCCGGCCAGGAACCGGGCCGGCGACGCGGAGCCGACGGGCACCGGCGGGCCGGTCGGCCAGGCCGCCCCCGGGACCGGCACCACGCCCTCCAGCACGCCCCCCACCGCGCCCTCCGGCACACCCGCCGGCCCGCCCGCTAGCCCGGCCGCCGGACGCCCGGCCCCGCCCGCGGGGGCTGTCCTGGCCTCGGCCGAGGCCGGACCGGCCGCCGCCCTGCCCACCTCCCAGGGACTCCAGCAGGCGCTCGCCGCCGCGCTCGGCGACCGGAACCTGGGCACCGTCAGCTTCGCCGTCGCGGACGCCGCCGGTGGCCAACTCCTCTACGGCTCGGGGGAGAACACCCCCGCCACACCGGCCTCCACCACCAAGCTGGCGACCACCGTCGCGGCGCTCTCGCTGATCCCGGCCGACACGCGGTTGACCACCCGGGTCGTCAAGGGTGCGAACCCCGGCGAGATCACCCTCGTGGGTGGTGGTGATCCGACCCTCACCGCGCTGTCCCCCGACCAGGTGCAGATCGGCGGCCTGCCCGCCGACGCCGACACCGCTCCCGCCTCGCTGGACGCGCTGGCCCGGCAGACCGCCGCCGCCCTCAAGGCCGCCGGCACCACGACGGTCAAGCTGGACTACGACCTCTCGCTCTACGCGGGCAACCCGCAGCACAAGAACCACGACGCCGCCAACATCGCGCTGGTCACCCCGCTGATGGTGGACGAGGGCAAGGTCGACCCGAAGAGCCGCGAGGACGCGCCGGCCCGGGTGGCCGACCCGGCCTCCCAGGCCGCCGACGCCTTCGCCGCCCTGCTGAAGGCCCAGGGCGTCACCGTCGACGGCAAGGCCAAGCCCGCCGTCGCGCCCGCGGCCGCCACCGCGCCGGTCCTCGGCCGGGTGGACTCGCCGACCGTCGCCCGACTGGTCGAGCGACTGCTGACCACCTCCGACAACACCCTCGCCGAGGCGATCGCCCGTCAGGCCGCGCTCGCCGCGCACCAGCCGGCCAGCTTCGAGGGTGCCGCCACCGCCGTCACCCAGGAACTCGCCCGGCTCGGCGTGCCGATGACCGGAGTGGTCCTGGGCGACGGCAGCGGGCTGTACCCGGGCAACGCGATCCCGCCGGCCGTCCTGGTCCAGTTGCTCGCGCTGGCCGCCTCGGACCAGCACCCGACGCTGCGTCCGGTCCTCACCGGGCTGCCGATCGCCGGCTTCACCGGCACCCTCGGCAAGCGCTTCGGCGCCGGTTCCGGCTCCGCCGAGGCGGCCGGCCTGGTCCGCGCCAAGACCGGCAGCCTGAGCGGCGTCAACACCCTGGCCGGCGCGGTGGTGGACGCCGAGGGCCGGCTGCTCACCTTCGCCCTGATGACGAAGACCACCGCGTCCGCCGACACCGCCCGCGCCGCGATGGACCGTGTGGTGGCCAAGCTGGCCGGCTGCGGCTGCCACTGAGCCGGCCGCCGGGTGGCGTCCGGGCCGATCCCCGTGTGCCGACGGAGGGTTCGGCTCCGCACGGCCGGCTCCCCGGCGCCCCGCCGTCCGCTTGTCCATCCGGTTGTCCTTCCGTGTGGCCGTCCGGCAGGACGTGGGCACCCGTGGCTCCCCCCGATGGGCCGGAGCACGTACGGTGAGGGCATGACGAGCGCGAGCGGCGGTGCTGACATGGTCGACTGGAATCTCGCGGTCGCGACCGCGACCAGGCTGGTACGGCCGGGGCCCGAGGTGAGCCGCGCGGAGGCGGCGTCCGTGGTCGGCGAGCTGCGCCGGCACGCCCTGGAAGCGGAGGAGCACGTCAGGGCGTTCACCGGGATGCGCTCCAGCAGCCTCGGCGCGGCCGCCGCGACCCCGGTGCTGATCGTGGACCGCCCCGGCTGGGTACGGGCCAACGTCGCGGGTTTCCGCACCGTGGTCCAGCCCCTGGTGGAGAAGCTCCAGGCCCGCCGGGCCGGCAGCACCGCCGCCGGCGTCTTCGGCGCGGTGGGGGAGAAGGCCACCGGCATCGAGGTCGGCGCCCTGCTGGCCTTCCTGGCGACCAAGGTGCTGGGCCAGTACGAGACGTTCGCCCCGGCCGAGCCCTCGCTGGAGGCGCCGGACAGTCCGGCCGCGCTGTTCGACAAGCCCCGGCTGGGCCCCGAGGGCCCCGGTCCGGGCCGACTGCTGCTGGTGGCGCCGAACATCGTGCACGTCGAGCGGGAGCTGGACGTCAACCCGGCCGACTTCCGGCTCTGGGTCTGCCTGCACGAGGAGACCCACCGCACCCAGTTCACCGCGGTGCCGTGGCTGCGCGACCACATCCAGTCCGAGGTGCAGTCGTTCCTGGCCGAGACGGACGTCGACCCGGGCGCGCTGCTGGACCGGCTGCGGGACGCGGCCGGCACGCTCGGCGGCGGCCTGCCGGGCCTCGGCGGCCGGGGCGGGACGGCGAGCTCGACCGGCCTGCTGGAGATCGTCCAGTCGCCCTCCCAGCGGGAGATCCTCGGCCGGCTGACGGCCGTGATGTCGCTGCTGGAGGGCCACGCGGACGTGGTGATGGACGGCGTGGGCCCGGCCGTGGTGCCCAGCGTGGCCGAGATCCGGGAGAAGTTCCAGCAGCGCCGGGACCGCGGCGCCAACCGGCTCGACCTGGTGCTGCGCCGGCTGCTCGGCATGGACGCCAAGCTCCGCCAGTACCAGGACGGCGCGGTCTTCGTGCGGGGCGTGGTGGAGCAGGTCGGGATGGAGGGCTTCAACCGGGTCTGGACGTCCCCGAACACCCTCCCGACCAAGGAGGAGATCCACGACCCGAGCGCCTGGGTGGCCCGCGTCGCGCGCTGAGGGGCGGTGTTGTCGCCCGCTCGCCTCCGGGCCGCTCGGCCCGGTGCCGACGGTCGGCGCTCCGACGCCGTTCGTTCCTCGCGGCGTCCTCGCTTCTTCCTTTCGGCACCGGCGCGGCCCTTCGGCTCGGGGCGGGAGTCGCCCGCTCGCCCGCTTGCGTCAAGGCTGCTCTCGTCCGGTGCCGACGGTCGGCGCTCCGACGCCGCTCGTTCCTCCCGGCGTCCTCGCTTGCCCTCCTTGCCCGCCATCGGGCAGGAGGGGCCCACCCTTTCGGCACCGGCGCGGCCCTTCGGCTCGGGGCGGGTTCCCGTACGCCCGCTCGCCTTCGCCTCGGGGCGGGTTCCGGGGTGCCGCTCCGGCCCGGTGCCGGGGGCCGGCGGGTGCCCCGGTCCGGCAAGGCGGTCGGCAGCGGTCAAAGCCGTTCGTACGAGTGGTCCAATCGTGCAAATGGCGGGTGAAGATACGTTTTTCCATTCACCCGTACGTGGGACGGTGGTCGTACCGGTGGCGCGGGTGGCGTAGTGGGTGCCTCCTTTCTGCCACCATCTGTGAGCGCCCGGTAACACGGTGCTCACAATCGCGCGGTCCCCGCCGCGCCCACCGCCGTCCTGTCCCCTCCGTCAAGGAGTCGTCCGTCGTGGGCCCACACCCCGCTGTCGCCGCGATACGCCTGGCCGTACGCCGCACGCTCACCGACCTCGCCGCCGAGGCCGGTACCACCTTCACCGCCCCCGGGCGCGAGCCCCGCGAGCGCCCGAGCGGGGCGCCGCTGGTCGGCGCCGCGGTCGGGACCACGCTGATCGGCAACGCGCACCGTCACCCGTCCGGGCTGCCGCGCACCCCGGCCGCGCCCGGGTCGCCGCTGGTCCTGGTCGCCGTCAGCGGTGGCGCCGATTCGATGGCGCTGGCCATCGCGGCCGCCTTCGAGGCCCCCAAGCTGGGTCTGCGGGTCGGTGCCGTCACCGTCGACCACGGCCTCCAGAGCGGCTCCGCCGACCGCGCGGCCCAGGTCGCCGAGCGGCTCCGCTCGCTCGGGCTCGACCCGGTCGAGGCCGTGCCGGTCCGGGTCGGTCGCGCCGGCGGCCCCGAGGCCGCCGCCCGGGACGCCCGCTACGCCGCCCTGGAGGCGGCCGCCGAGCGCCACGGCGCCGTGGCCGTCCTGCTCGGGCACACCCGCGACGACCAGGCGGAGACGGTGCTGCTGGGCCTGGCCCGCGGCTCCGGCGCCCGCTCGCTGGCCGGCATGCCGGCCCACAAGGGCCGCTACCGCCGCCCGCTGCTGGAGCTCGACCGGGCCGCCACCCGGCAGGCCTGTTCCGCCCAGGCGATCCCGGTCTGGGACGACCCGCACAACTGTGACCCCGCCTACACCCGCTCCCGGGTCCGCCACGAGGTGCTGCCGGTGCTGGAGAAGCATCTCGGCGGCGGTGTGGTCGAGGCGCTGGCCCGGACCGCCCGGCTGTTCCGCGACGACGCCGACGCGCTGGACCAGTGGGCCGCGCTCGCCGAGCGCGATCTCCGTACGGGCGAGGGGGCCCTGGACATCGCGAAGCTGGCCGAGCTGCCGCCCGCGGTGCGCCGCCGGGTGCTGCGCAGGGCCGCGCTGCGGGCGGGCTGTCCGGCCGGGGACCTCTTCGCGCGCCACCTCGAAACGATCGATCTGCTGGTCACCGGTTGGCGCGGCCAGGGGCCGCTGCACCTACCCGGGGGCGTCGAAGCCACCCGCAGGTGTGGCACGCTGGTCTTTCGGCGGCAGGGCGACTGACGGGCAGGCATGCTCCCGGGGCGCCGGGCCGCCGGCCATCCAGACCCCGAACGTTTGAGGACGTATCCCCGGTGGACCAGAACGACATGGGCGCTGACCTCGCGAAGGTGCTCATCAGCAAGGACGAGATCGACGCCAAGCTCCTGGAGCTGGCCGAGCGCATCGACCGGGACTACGCAGGCAAGGACCTGCTGATCGTCGGCGTCCTCAAGGGTGCCGTGATGGTCATGGCGGACCTCGCCCGCACCCTGCACTCGCAGGTGACCATGGACTGGATGGCCGTCTCCTCGTACGGGATGGGCACCAAGTCCTCCGGTGTGGTGCGGATCCTCAAGGACCTCGACACCGACATCGCCGGTCGTGACGTCCTGATCGTCGAGGACATCATCGACTCCGGGCTGACGCTGTCCTGGCTGCTGGGCAACCTGGGCTCGCGCGGCCCGGCCTCGCTGGAGGTCTGCGCCCTGCTGCGCAAGCCCGACGCGGCCAAGGTCGAGATCGACGTCAAGTACGTCGGGTTCGACATCCCCAACGAGTTCGTGGTCGGCTATGGCCTCGACTACGCGGAGAAGCTGCGCAACCTCCCCTTCATCGGCACCCTCGCGCCGCACGTCTACGGCGGCTGAGAGGGCTTCCGGGGCCCCGTTCGGGCTAGGGGCGGGAACAGTGGACCGTTCTCGCCCGTTGCATCGGTGGAAATAGAAGTACGTCGTACCGCTGTGCTCCCGCCACCGGCGGGTCGGACTGCGGTACGGTCCAATAAAACCGCTCTTCACATGAGCAGAGACCGGATGCGCCGGCGGCCCAGGCCCCGCGGCGCCGTCGAGTGGCAGGAGGGACGGGGCGGCAACGCCCCGCATGGATGGACGTCAAGCGATACTTCCGTGCGCCGATCATGTGGATCGTGCTGGCCGTCCTCGCCGTCATCGTGCTGATGCAGGTCGTTTCTGACTCGAACGGCTACAAGACGGTGGACACCGGGCAGGTCGTCGCAGCGATCGACGCCAAGCAGGTCAAGTCGGCGCAGATCACCACTGGTGACTCGAACACGATCAAGATCCAGTTGAAGGACGGCGCAACGCTGTCCAACGCCGGCACGGGCAAGACCCCGTCCGGCAGCAAGTTCCAGGCCTCGTACATCGGCGACCAGGGTGTCGGGATCGCCGACAAGCTCCAGGCGCAGATCAACGACAACGACCAGAGCACGCTGTCCGAGGGCTACACCATCAGCCCGGAGAAGCAGAGCACCTTCGTCAGCCTCCTGCTGTCGATGCTGCCCATCGTGATCATCGTGCTGGTCTTCCTGTTCCTGATGAACCAGATGCAGGGCGGCGGCTCGCGCGTCATGCAGTTCGGCAAGTCCAAGGCCAAGCTGCTCACCAAGGACACCCCGAAGACGACCTTCTCGGACGTCGCCGGTGCGGACGAGGCGGTGGAGGAGCTCCACGAGATCAAGGAGTTCCTGCAGGAGCCGGCCAAGTTCCAGGCCGTCGGCGCCAAGATCCCCAAGGGTGTGCTGCTCTACGGCCCGCCCGGGACCGGCAAGACCCTGCTGGCGCGTGCCGTCGCGGGCGAGGCCGGGGTGCCGTTCTACTCGATCTCCGGATCGGACTTCGTCGAGATGTTCGTCGGTGTCGGCGCCAGCCGGGTCCGCGACCTCTTCGAGCAGGCCAAGGCGAACGCCCCGGCGATCGTCTTCGTCGACGAGATCGACGCCGTCGGCCGGCACCGCGGTGCGGGTCTCGGCGGCGGCCACGACGAGCGCGAGCAGACCCTCAACCAGCTGCTGGTCGAGATGGACGGCTTCGACGTCAAGGGCGGCGTGATCCTGATCGCGGCCACCAACCGCCCCGACATCCTGGACCCGGCGCTGCTGCGCCCGGGCCGCTTCGACCGCCAGATCGCGGTCGAGCGTCCCGACCTCCAGGGCCGGCTGGACATCCTCAAGGTGCACCAGAAGGGCAAGCCGGTCGCGCCGGACGTCGACCTCTCGGCCGTCGCCAAGCGCACCCCCGGCTTCACCGGTGCGGACCTGGCGAACGTCCTCAACGAGGCCGCTCTGCTGACCGCCCGCTCGGACAAGAAGCTGGTCGACAACTTCACGCTGGACGAGGCTATCGACCGCGTCGTGGCCGGACCGCAGAAGCGGACCCGGATCATGTCCGAGAAGGAGAAGAAGATCACCGCGTACCACGAGGGCGGCCACGCCCTGGTGGCGGCGGCGTGCCCCAACAGCGACCCGGTGCACAAGATCACGATCCTGTCCCGCGGCCGGGCCCTGGGTTACACCATGGTGCTTCCGGACGAGGACAAGTACTCCACCACCCGCAACGAGATGCTCGACCAGCTGGCCTACATGCTGGGCGGCCGGGCGGCGGAGGAGCTGGTCTTCCACGACCCGACCACCGGCGCCTCGAACGACATCGAGAAGGCCACCGCCACCGCGCGGGCCATGGTCACCCAGTACGGCATGACCGAGCGTCTGGGTGCGATCAAGTTCGGCTCGGACAACTCGGAGCCGTTCCTGGGCCGCGAGATGGGTCACCAGCGCGACTACTCGGAAGAGGTCGCCGGGCTGGTCGACGAAGAGGTCAAGAAGCTCATCGAGAACGCGCACAACGAGGCCTGGGAGATCCTGGTCGAGAACCGCGACGTGCTCGACAACCTGGTCCTGGAGCTCCTGGAGAAGGAGACCCTCAACAAGGAGCAGATCGCCGAGATCTTCTCGACCATCGTCAAGCGCCCGGCGCGGCCGGCCTGGACGGGTTCGTCCCGCCGGACGCCGTCGACCCGGCCGCCGGTGCAGTCCCCGAAGGAGCTGGCGCTCACCAACGGCGCCGCCGCCGTCGAGGCCGCGCCGGTCGACGTGGTGAAGCTGCCGGCGGAGCCGCCCGCCGAGGGCTGATCCGGCCGAGCACCGGACGGAATGGATGCCGCGCCTCCTGGGTTTGTACCCTGGAGGCGCGGCATCCGTGCTGTTCAGCCAAGTCGTCCCCCTAGTTAGCGAGGCCCGCATGATCGACCCGGTGACGCTCGACGGTCCGCCCGCCGTCGGCACCTTCGACCAGAAGCGGGCCGAGAACGCCATCCGCGAGCTGCTGCTGGCCGTGGGGGAGGACCCGGACCGCGAGGGTCTGCTGGAGACCCCGGCCCGGGTGGCCAGGGCGTACAAGGAGATATTCGCCGGCCTCTGGCAGGAGCCGGAGGACGTCCTCACCACCACGTTCGACCTCGGTCACGACGAGATGGTGCTGGTCAAGGACATCGAGCTGACCTCGGTCTGCGAGCACCACCTGGTGCCGTTCCGGGGCGTCGCGCACGTCGGCTACATCCCGTCGGTCAACGGCAAGATCACCGGGCTCTCCAAGCTGGCCCGGCTGGTCGACGTCTACGCCCGCCGCCCGCAGGTGCAGGAGCGGCTCACCAGCCAGGTCGCGGACGCGCTGATGCGGATCCTCGAACCGCGTGGGGCGATCGTCGTGGTCGAGTGCGAGCACATGTGCATGTCGATGCGCGGCATCCGCAAGCCCGGGGCCAAGACCATCACCTCCTGCGTGCGCGGCCAGCTGCGCGACCCGGCGACCCGGGCCGAGGCGATGAGCCTGATCATCGGTCGCTAGCGGCCCGCGCCCCCCCCGGGGGGGCTCAGAGCACCTCGTGCTCCACATGCGGCGGTGCGGGGGTGCCCAGGGCGTTGCGACGCCGGGGCATCCGCAGCGTCACCATCCGCCGCCAGCCGAACGCGCGATCGTACAGGTAGAGCGCGTGGACACCGGCCGTCACCACGGCCAGCTGCCAGCGCGACCAGCCGAGGATCCGCGCCATCCGGGTGGTGACGGCGAGACCGACGTCCCGGTGGGTGCGGATCTCGCCGCGCGCGCTGGTCTCCAGGGTGTGCCGGATGTACGGGCCGTGGCCCTCGGCGACCAGCCGGAGCAGTTCCTCGTGGCAGTACGCGAGGTGGTCGTCCTCGTCGGCGGAGATCATCCGCATCGCCCGGCCGAGGTCCGGGTTGTCGCCGTACACCCTGACCAGCTGGCGCATCTGCTCGGCCGCGCGCTGCTCGGTCACCCGGCTGTGCACCAGGTAGGTGATGATCTCCCGCTCGGCCAGCGGCACCGCGCTGTTCAGCCGCTCGTGCGAGAGGCCGACGCCCTGGCGCTCCAGCAGCATGCAGTAGTCGGCCTCGGCGGGGACGTCCACCTTGGGCAGGCCGCGCTTGTTCAGCAGCTGGGTGAAGATCCGGCCGTGCTTGCGTTCGTCGGCACCGTGCCGGGCGATCTTGGGGGCCAGGACCGGGTCGCGGGTGAGGGCGGTGATCCGCTCGTTCTCCCAGCCGCCCTGGTCCTCGCCGCCGGCCGCGATGCTGCAGAAGAGCTGGTAGGCCTCGTCGTTGTGGTAGATCTCGGTGAACAGCGATCGGGTGCTGAGCACGGGGCCTCCTGCACGGATCCGGGGGCGGCCCCGGCCGTTCGGCCGGGCGGTCGCGATACGTTCCCCGGGGTGGTGGCGAACCCGCCCGACCGGCCGGTAATCACTCGTCCGGCGGGCCGGGGGCGGGGCCGGCGTCAGGTCGCGGTGAGCCGGGCGCTCATCCACTCCAGGGCGGCCGGCAGCTCGCGGATCCAGCTGTCGAAGTTGTGGCCGCCGTCGTCCAGGTAGAGCGACTCGACCTTGAACTGCGGATTGGCGGCCGCGACCTGTTGGGCGAGCTCGACGAACTTCACCGTGTCCGGGTAGTCCGTCTCCTTGCGGGTGCTGATCACCAGCAGCGAGAGGTTCGGCGCGGGGAGGTTCTGCAGCCGCCAGCCGAGGTCGCTCTGGTCGGCCAGGGCCTTGTCGCCGCCGAAGAGGTTGCCGCCGGTGAACTGGTCCTCGGCCACCTTGAAGTCGCCGTGCATGCCCGCGCCGTTGCCGTAGACGTCCGGGTAGCGCATCGCGAGCCGCATCGCGCAGCTGCCGCCGGTGGAGAAGCCGAGCACGCCCCAGGAGGAGGGCGCGCGGCTGACCCGGTACGCCGAGCGCAGCGCCTCGGGCACGTCCTTGGCGAACCAGGACTCGGCGCGCGGGCCACCGGGGACGTCGACGCACTCGGTGTTGCGCGGCGGGGCGATGGTCGGGCGGGTCATCACGATGATCGTGGGGGCCAGCTTGCCGGCCTTGCGCAGCTCCCAGGCGGTCTGCGGTACGGGCAGGTCCTTGACCAGGTGCATGGTGGTGCCGGGGAAACCGGCGATGGTGACCAGGACGGGGAAGCGCACCCAGGCGAGCTTCGGGTCGAAGTACTCGGGCGGAAGGTACACGAACATCTGGTCGGACAGGCCGGTCTCCTTGCCCGAGACCCTGATCGACTCGATCTTGCCGACCTCCTCCGGCGGGCCCTTGGGCAGATCGGTCACGGTCTCCAGGCCGCCCTCCTCGGTCGGCTGGACCAGGGCGTCCGAGACCGGGGTGCCGCTGTGGTGCTTCTCGCTGCCGGCCAGCGCCAGCTTGGTCCCGCCGGGGCTGAGCAGGTCGTCCCAGGAGGTGTAGAACCCGAACGAGTTGTTGACCGACAGGGCCAGCACCGCGAGCACCGAGACCTGAGTGACCGTCATCAGCGCGACCCGGCCGAGCACCGGGAGGGGGCGCTGCCGGGCCAGCCGGGGCCAGAGCCAGAGGGTGGTGAGCAGGGCTGCCGCGCCGAGCGCGAGCAGCGAGTTCACCAGCGCGTCGCTGGTCAGTTCCATGCCGTCGGCCTTCCGGTGGGAAACTCTCGGGGCAGGCTTCATCGTCTGGCGGTGCGTCAGCCGGGGCCATCGCGGCTAGGCTGTCCGGACGTCGGGGCAGGCCGGAGTCCGGGGGCGATCCGACGCAACCGGCGCCCTGGAATGCGGCGTCCACCGTACGTACCGGGTATGCGGGGGTCCGGCGCGCCACGCGGCGCGGGGCCCCGGCGCCCACCCCTCGGCTCAATCGCAGCGCCTGCCGGCCACCCGGTTTACCCTCCGTTTCCGGATGTTTGGTGGGCGCATTGCCTGATGAAGGAAAAGGCATGAAGGTCCCTCACAACTCCTCCCCCGGAGTGACAGGACTGCGCTCCGCAGCCTCTACGCTGAGCTTCCATGAGCGTTCCCGTGTCCGTTGAGCCGAGCCCCGAGCAGCCGCCCCGCCGTCGCGGCCTGCAGACGCTTCGTACCCAAGCGGCCGCCGTTCCCCGGGCCTGGCTCCCGGGCGCGGTCGGTTACGCCTGTCTGCTGATCGGGCTGGTGGACATCGCCAGTGCGGTGTTCCCCAAGCTCCGGCACACCAAGGTGCACACGTTCGCCGGGCAGCTGCCCGGCGGCACCACGACCCTCGCCGCGGCGGGCACGCTGATGGTCGGCCTGCTGCTGGTGCTGCTCGCCCACGCCCTGCGCCGCCGCAAGCGGCGGGCCTGGCGGGCCGTCTGCGTGCTGCTGCCGGTGGGCGCGGCGCTGCACATCCTGCGCTGGCACCAGATCGGCCCGGCGGTCGTCTCGCTGGTGCTGTTCGCGGTGATGCTGGTGCACCGGCGCGAGTTCTACGCCAAGGCCGACCCCCGCACCCGCTGGCGGGCGCTGGTCAACCTGGCCGTGATGGGCGCCATCAGCGTGGCGCTCGGCCTGCTGGTGGTCTCGACCCGGGCCGGGTACGAGCTGGGCCACCCGGGTCTGTTCCACCGCCTGGAGCATGTCGGGTACGGGCTGTTCGGCTTCGAAGGACCGCTCGACTACAGCTCGGACCGGGTCTCCGACCTGGTCGCCTACCTGCTCGGCGGCCTGGGCCTGATCACCGCCTTCACCACCGCCTACCTGGCCCTGCGCCCCGAGAAGCCCAAGCCGGAGCTGACCGCCGAGGACGAGGTCAAGGTCCGCGCGCTGCTCGACCGGCACGGCGAGCGCGACTCGCTCGGCTACTTCGCGCTGCGCCGGGACAAGAGCGTGCTGTTCTCGCCCTCCGGCAAGGCGGCGATCTCCTACCGGGTGGTCTCCGGCGTGATGCTCGCCTCCGGCGACCCGGTCGGCGACGTCGAGGCCTGGCCGGGCGCGATCAAGGTCTTCATGGCCGAGGCCCGCGAGCACGCCTGGGTGCCGGCCGTGATGGGGTGCAGCGAGGTCGGCGGCGAGGTCTGGACCCGCGAGGCGGGGCTGGACGCGCTGGAGCTGGGCGACGAGGCGATCGTCGACACCGCGACGTTCTCGCTCTCCGGCCGGGCGATGCGCAACGTCCGGCAGATGGTCAAGCGGATCGAGCGCAACGGGTACTCCTGCCAGGTGCGCCGGGTCGCCGACCTCGCGGAGGAGGAGAGGCACCGGATCGCCGACGCCGCCGCCCGCTGGCGCGGCACCGACACCGAGCGCGGCTTCTCGATGGCCCTCGGCCGCTTCGGCGACCCGGGCGACGACGCCTGCGTGGTGGTCACCGCCCACAAGGAGCCCGAGGAGGGCGAGAGCGGCGACGACCTGAAGGCGGTGCTGCACTTCGTGCCCTGGGGGCCGGACGGCATCTCGCTGGAGCTGATGCGCCGCGACCGCGCCGCCGACCCCGGCCTGAACGAGCTGTTGATCGTGGCCGCGCTGCAGGCGGTGCCGGCGATGGGCGTGCGGCGGGTCTCGCTCAACTTCGCGATGTTCCGCTCGGCCCTGGCCCGCGGTGAGCGGATCGGCGCCGGGCCGGTGCTGCGGGCCTGGCGCGGGCTGCTGGTCTTCCTGTCGCGCTGGTTCCAGATCGAGTCGCTGTACAAGTTCAACGCCAAGTTCCAGCCCGAGTGGGAGCCGCGCTTCCTGGTCTTCCCGAACACCCGGGACCTGCCCCGGATCGGCTTCGCCGCGATGCAGGCCGAGGCCTTCATCACCCTCGGCATGCCGCGCTTCGGCCGCAAGCCGCAGCGCCACGGCCTGCAGCCGTCGCCGGCCCGTCCGGAGGTCACCGAGGCCGCCTGAGCCGCGCCCGCGCCCGGCACCGGACCCCCGTCGGACACTCCGGCGGGGGTCCGGTCGTCACCGGGCGGACCGGGGCTTGAACAGATAATGGGGTTATGAGCACTTCGCTGTCCTTCTCGCTGCCGGCCGGACTGCCGCGGCTCGACCGCTGCTCCGTGATGGGCGTGGTCAACGTGACCCCCGATTCCTTCTCGGACGGCGGGATGTGGCACGACCCCGCCCGGGCCATCGCCCACGGCCTGGCGCTGCGGGCCCGCGGCGCCGACCTGGTGGACGTCGGGGGCGAGTCCACCCGCCCCGGCTCGCAGCGGGTGCCCGAGGCGGAGGAACTGGGCCGGGTGCTGCCGGTGGTGCGCGAGCTCGCCGAATCCGGGGTGGTCGTCTCGGTGGACACCATGCGCGCCTCCGTCGCCGAGCAGGCCGTCGCGGCCGGCGCCCGGTTGATCAACGACGTCTCCGGCGGTCTGGCCGACCCGGCGATGGCCCGGGTGGTGGCCGAGACCGGGGTGCCCTTCGTGGTGATGCACTGGCGCGGGCAGTCCGCCGACATGGACAGCCTGGCCGTCTACGGCGACGTGGTGGCCGACGTGGTCGGCGAGCTCACCGCCCGGGTGGACGCGCTGCTGGCCGCCGGCGTCAAGGAGGAGCAACTGATCCTGGACCCGGGCCTGGGCTTCGCCAAGACCGCCGAGCACAACTGGGCGCTGCTCGGCGGGCTCCCCGCGCTCACCGCGCTCGGCCGTCCCGTCCTCGTCGCCGCATCGCGGAAGCGGTTCCTGGGTACGCTGCTCGCCGACCCGGAAACCGGGGAACTGCGCCCGGCCCGGGAGCGCGACGACGCGACCGCCGCGGTGTCGGTGCTGTCGGCCGGGGCGGGGGCCTGGGCGGTGCGGGTGCACGACGTGTCCGGTACGGCGGATGCCGTCCGGGTGGTCGCGGCCTGGCAGCGCGCGGCCCGGCAGGACTCCTCCGGCCCGTCGTCGGGCCGGGTGGGCTGGTGAAACGGGAGGGTCTGTGACAGGTGACGGCAGGGTGAGCGGCGAGACCGCGGGTCAGCGGGCCCGTGAAGCGGACCGGGAGGCCGCGCTGGCGGCCAACCGGGCGCTGTACGAGGCGCTGGAGAACGGCGATCTGGAGGCCGTCGAGGAGGCCTGGCTGGGGGCCGACGAGGCCGACGACAAGGGCGGCGTGGTGTGCGTGCACCCCGGCTGGCCGGTGCTGCGCGGGCGGGCCCAGGTGACCCGCTCGTACATGTTGATCATGGCGAACACGGAGTACATCCAGTTCATCCTGACCGACGTCGAGGCCGAGGTGCAGGGCGATGTGGCCCTTGTCACGTGCACCGAGAACATCCTTTCCGGTGGCGAGGCGGAGGAGGAGGGCGAACTCGGCCCGCTGGTCGGCGGAAAGGTCGTCTCGACCAATCTCTTCCGCCGCACCCCGGCGGGCTGGAAGCTCTGGTCCCACCACGGTTCACCCGTCCTGACCAGCGGGGACGACGAGGACGAGGACTGATCCCGGGGGCGTCGGAAAAAGGCCCCCCGGAGGCGGCCCGGGAATTCCCGAACGGTCACCGAACGTTCACGTCAATCGCCGTTCCGGCGCGCGTGGCGTCGGTTCGTGCCGGGTAGGACGGTCAGGCGTTGTCCGCGCTCGCGGGTAGATTCGAAACGGAGTGGCGGGCGTGATGCCCGCCTTCGCCCTGCCCACCCGCCGCTTTTCCGGAGCAGGGCCCGTCAGACTGGGAGCAGTGATTCGTTTGCTGGACCGCGTCACCCTGCGGGGCCTGCGTGCCCGGGGCCACCACGGCGTCTTCGAGCGCGAGCGCGTCGAGGGCCAGACCTTCGTGGTGGACCTCGTGCTCCACCTGGACACCCGCCCCGCCGCGTCCGGCGACGACCTCACCCGCACGGCGCACTACGGCATCGTGGCCGAGGAGGTCACCGCGATCATCGCCGGCGAGCCGGTCGACCTGATCGAGACCCTGGCCCAGCGCATCGCCGACCAGTGCCTGAAGCACGACGCGGTCGAGGAGGTCGAGGTCACCGTGCACAAGCCGGACGCCCCGATCACGGTGCCGTTCGACGACGTGACCATCACCATCCACCGGGGCCGCGCATGACCCGCACCGCGCACCCCGTGCCAGCCGCAGAGCCCATTCCAGCTGTAGGGGAAGTCCGATGAGCACCAGCGACCCGACCGCCTCGCCGACCACCTTCGACCTGGAGAGCCGGGTGGACTCGGCCGACGCCACGCTGCACAGCCAGCGCTGCGCCGTGGTCGCCCTCGGATCCAACCTGGGCAACCGCCTGGACACCCTCCAGGGTGCCGTGGACGCGCTCGCCGACACCCCCGGGCTCAAGATCAAGGCCGTCTCCGGCGTGTACGAGACGGAGGCCCTCGGCGGCCCCGACGAGCAGCCCAACTACTACAACGCCGTGGTCGTGCTGCGCACCAGCCTGCCCCCGCGCGACCTGCTGGAGCGCGGCAACGCGATCGAGGACGCCTTCGGTCGGGTCCGCACCGTCCGCTGGGGCCCGCGGACGCTGGACGTCGACATCCTCGCCTACGAGGGCGTCACCAGTGACGACCCGCAGCTGCTGCTGCCGCACCCCCGCTCGCACGAGCGGGCCTTCGTGCTGGCGCCGTGGCTGGACGCCCAGCCGGAGGCCGAGGTGCCCGGCCACGGGCAGGTCGCCGTGCTGCTCCAGGCGCTCGGCGGCGCCGACGCGCAGGGTGTCCGGCGGCGCGAGGACATCGGGCTGACCCTGCCGGAGTAGGCCGCACCGGCGCGGCCGGGGAACTCGCGAGGGGGCCCCGGCCGTCCGAGTAGGTGTCCGCCGTCCGCGTGGGTGCCCGCCGGGCCGGGCCCGGTACGGTGGCCTGGCGCCGTCGTACCGTCCTTCCCGCCCGTCACCGGGCCGGGGCCGTCCCCCAGCCGTCGGGCCGGGGAGCGGGGCCGGGCCGGGGGCGGCCGCCCGACTCCGCAACCCCGGGAAGGACCACGTCCGAGTGAAGCTGCTTCGCCTCCGTCTGCTGGTCGGCATCACCGCCGCGACCACGGCACTGTCCTGGGCCGGTGCCAAGCTGTGGGCCTCCCTGGACACCCTGCCCGCGGTGCCGGGCGCGGCTCCGGTGGTGCTGGCCGCGGTGGCGGTGATCCTGCTCGCCACGGCGATCTCGCTGCGGTCCCGGCTGAAGGCGGCGCGCGAGCGGCAGCCCGGGGCGAAGGGGGTCGACCCGCTCGGGGCGGCCCGGGCGGTGGTGCTGGCGCAGGCGAGCGCGCTGGTCTCCTCGGTGGTGACCGGCGTCTACGCGGGCGCGGGCATCTACCTGCTCGGCGAGCTGGACGTGCAGGCGCGCCAGGACCAGGCCCTCACGGCCGGCCTCTCGGTGCTGGCCGGCGCCGCGGTGATCGCGGCGGCGCTCTGGCTGCAGCACGTGTGCAAGCTGCCGGAGGATCACGACGACCCGAGCGGACCGGCGACCTCGCACCGCTGAGGGAATTCCTCGGTGATCTTGAGTGAAGGCCCGGGCACGTGCGGTAAAGCTTGCGCAGTGTCAAGGGTCAAAGCGGACCCTGGGCTGACACGGCCCCAATTCGCACGCTAGTTTCTTGGCATGTCTCGCGGACGCCACCGTCATTCCTCCGTCCTCGGCCGGGTCTTTCCCCCCACCGCCGCCGGCGTGCTCATCGTCGCCGCCGTGGCCGCGCTGGTCTTCAGTCAGGACACCGTGCTGGTCCGCTCGGTGGGTGTCGCCGCTGTGCTGGCCGCGCTCGGGATCGCCGTGCTGCTGCGCCAGCGCGACCGGGCCGCCCGGGCGGCCGCCGAGGTGTCCGTCGCGCAGCGCTTGCGGGCCGAGGAGCGCTTCGAGGAGCAGCTCGCCGAGGCCGAGTACGCGGCGGAGGTCGCCGAGGAGCGGGCCACCCGTTTCGGGCGGCGGCTGACGGCCGAGAAGTCGCGGCTGGCCAAGGCCGAGACGGAGATCGCCCGGTTGCTGCGCGAGCGGGCCGTGGCGGTCGCCGAGCAGGCGCTGAAGGAGGCCGAGGCGACCCAGCGGGCGCTCGCGGCCGCCCGTCCTAAGTACCCGGCCAGCCCGGCGGCGTTCGTCCGGGCCGCGGCCGTGCTGCGGCAGCTGGAGCGGCAGGCGGCGGCCCGGCAGGCGCAGCGCGAGCGCGCGGCGGGTGCGGAGGTCGCGCTGCGGGCCCGTACCGCGCCCGTGACGGTGTCCGCCCCCGCTCCGGTGGCGGCCGCCCGTCCGGTGCCGGCCCCGGTGGCACCCGCGGTGCCCACGCCCGCGGCGTCCACGCCGGCGGTGTCCAGGCCCGCGGTGGTCGCTCCGGCGGCCGCGCCGAGGCCGGCGCTGACGGCGACGGTCGGGCAGCTGGGCGGGCAGTCGGGCGGGGTGGCCAGCACGCCCGCGGCGGCGGCCGAGCGGCAGCGTCCGCGTCCTCAGCAGGGCCGGGGGCAGGGCTTCAGCTTCTTCGGCCGTTCGGGGGCCGCCGGCCGGCCGGTGGCCCCGGCCCCGGCCGTGGGCAGTGTCGCGGAGCTGGGCGAGCGGGCGGATCTGGCGGACGTGGTGGGCGACGAGGCGGTGGCCGAGGCCAAGGCCGCACCGGTGGCCGCCGTCCAGGACCGGGCGCCGTCGCCGGTCGTGCCGGTCGACCTGGAGCCCGAGGTCGAGCAGGCCGGGGCCGGGCAGCCCGCGGGCGAGCCCGCCGGGGCCGGGCCGGCCGTGGTGGACCTGACCCCGGACGACGAGACCGAGCTGCTCCAGCTCCCGGAGCTGCGCGCCTCGCGCTGAACCCGCCCCGCGGCGTCCCGCGTCGCCCCCGCTGTCGCCCTCGGCGCGCGTCCCCGACCGGGGGCGCGCGCCGAGGCGTTCGAGGGCGGGGGAGGGGCGGGAACGGCGAAGCGCCCGGCCTCCGGGTGGGGGCCGGGCGCTTCAGCGTGGCGTCAGAGCTGGACGCCGAAGTCCTGGGCGATGCCCGCGAGGCCGGAGGCGTAGCCCTGGCCGACGGCGCGGAACTTCCACTCGGCGCCGTTGCGGTAGAGCTCGCCGAAGATCATGGCGGTCTCGGTGGCGGCGTCCTCGGAGAGGTCGTAGCGGGCGATCTCGGCACCGCCGGCCGCGTTGATCACGCGGATGTAGGCGTTGCGGACCTGGCCGAAGTTCTGCGAGCGGGCGACCGCGTCGTAGATCGAGACCGGGAAGGTGATCTTGACGGCCTCGGCCGGCAGGCCGGCGAGGTTGACGTTGATCGCCTCGTCGTCGCCGGCGCCCTCGCCGGTGCGGTTGTCACCGGTGTGGACGACCGTGCTGTCCGGGGTGCTGGTGTTGTTGAAGAAGACGAAGTGGCTGTTGGACAGCACCTTGCCGTCAGCGTTCAGCACGATCGCGCTGGCGTCGAGGTCGAACTCGGCACCGGTCGTGGTCCGGACGTCCCAGCCGAGGCCGACGGTGACCGCGGACAGGCCGGGGGCCTCCTTGGTCAGCGAGACGTTGCCACCCTTGGAGAGGCTCACTGGCATGGTGTTTGCTGTCCCTTCGTTGCTTTTGCCCGGGATAACGCGGGAGGGCGCGGAGTTGGTTCCACGCTTCGCGGCAGACATTCTCCGGGGCGAATGACGGGTTGGTGAACGGCCGGGTCACGGCGCACTCAGATGCGGCGGAACCGGCCCTGAAGTGACCAGATGTTCGGATTGTCGGCCAGGTCGGGATGCATGTCGAAGAGATCGGCCAGCGTGTCCTGGAGGAAGTCCCGGGCCTCGCGGCGCAGGTCGCTGTGCCGGATCACCGCGGGCGCCTCGTCCGGCAGCCAGGTGGCGGTCACCTCGACCCAGTTGAACCGGCGGGCGAATCGCAGCAGCTCGGTGTTCTGGGTGAAGTCGAGGTCGCGGCTCTGCACCCGGGCGGCCCGGCTGCCGTCCGGGTCGCGGTCCAGCTCCTCGACGGTGTCGCACAGCGCCCAGGCGAAGTCCAGCACCGGTACCCAGCCCCAGGCGGTGGAGAGTTCCGTGCCGTCGGCGTCCAGGTAGACGTCGCCGCAGAAGAGGTCGTACCGCAGGGCGTGCACGGAGGCACCGCGGTAGTCGGTCTGCGGGGGGTCGGGGAAGCGGTTGGAGAGGGAGTAGCCGAGCTCGATCACGTACGCCATTGTCGGGGCTGCGGGCGCCGGCGGATAACCGGGTGACCGGATAACCGCGTGACCGGCGGTCCCGGGCGCGGGATGATGGGCGCATGCCCGAGCCCATTCGCGTCCGGGGATCGGTGGTCGTCCCCGACGCCGAGCTCGTCTGGCGCTTCTCCCGTTCCTCCGGCCCCGGTGGCCAGCACGTCAACACCTCCGACACCCAGGTCGAGCTGCGCTTCGACCTGGCGGCCTCCTCCGCGCTGCCCGACGTCTGGAAGCAGCGCGCCCTGGAGCGGCTGGCCGGGCGGCTGGTGGACGGCCGGGTGCTCGTGGTGCGCGCCTCCGAGCACCGCTCGCAGTGGCGCAACCGCGAGGTCGCCGCGGCCCGGCTGGCGTCGCTGCTGGGCGAGGCCACCGCGCCGCCGCCGAAGGCCCGCCGGGCGACGAAGCCCAGCCGGGGCATGGTCGAGCGGCGGCTGACCAACAAGCGGCACCGGGCCGAGCTGAAGCAGGGCCGGCGCTCGCCGAAGGGTGAGTAGCCGGGCGGCCGGGGTCAGCCCAGCTGCCGGTAGCCGCCGCGGAAGTAGAGCAGGGGGCGGCCGCCGGCGTTCGGCACCGCGGCCTCCAGGACGCGGCCG
The DNA here is from genome assembly GCF_044768625.1 of Kitasatospora sp. NPDC091207. Classification (NCBI taxonomy): domain Bacteria; kingdom Bacillati; phylum Actinomycetota; class Actinomycetes; order Kitasatosporales; family Streptomycetaceae; genus Kitasatospora; species Kitasatospora sp. NPDC091207. Next base: position 4,063 of record NZ_JBIVVS010000037.1, on the reverse strand, counting down.
AGCAGCAGGGTGTGGTCGCCGGCGGCTATCCGCTGTTCGGTGCGGCACTCCACGGTGGCGAGCGCGCCGTCGACCAGCGGCGCGCCGCTGTACCGGCCCCGCCGGTGCGGGGCTTCGGCGAACAGCAGCCGGTCGCTGAGCCGGCCCTTCATGGCGAACCGCGAGCCGAGCGCCTTCTGCTCCTCGGCGAGCAACGAGACCGCCCAGGTGTCGGCGCGGGCGAGCACTTCGTCCATCCGGGAGTCCTCGCGGACCGAGATCAGCACCAGCGGCGGTTCCAGCGAGACGGAGAGGAAGGACGTGGCGGTCATGCCGACGTCCTCGCCGTCCTCCGGGTCGTGGACGGTCACCAGGCTCACGCCGGAGGCGAGCTGGGAGAGTGCCGCCCGGAACTCGTCGGGCGTCGCTTGGGAGGCAGCTTCGGGCTGCGGAGCCGAGTACACGTACCGCACGGTAGTCGGCGGCCGGGCGAAACGGCATCGGACCGTGGTCGTAGGACCAGCGACGCACTGGTCACGGTCCTGCGGCCGGACTCACCCCCAGGAGTGAAGCAGAGGGCCTGCCGGGCGGCAGACGGCTTCAGTGCGCGGCCAATGCGGCCGACCACCAGAAACGTTCCTATAAAGCCTTATGTCCCGTTATGGGGCGGATGAGCTGATTAAGGGCGCATAAGTGTCGTGTGATTTAAGTCACAAGTGGTGGCCTATTGCTGACCGAGCGTGCCGAACGCTGTGCTCCCTGTGATTCAGTTCTTCTGGCAATCGGACGATAACCATTCAAGAACTATCCGAAGCAGCCGGGGAGCCCCCGCATGGAAGCCGAGTCGGAGCCTTACGTCCGTCTCGCGACCCTCCGCACCTTGCACCGGGTCGTGGCGGACCTCAACGCTGCCCGCAGCCTGGCGGGCACGCTGCAGGCTGTCGTCGAGGGCGCGGTGCACGGGCTCGGCTTCGACGCCGCGGCGGTCAGCCTGGTGCGCCCGGACGGCGACCTCGTGGTGGCGGCCGTCTGGGAGCTGGAGGAGAGCGCCATGGGCGGCCCCTCCGTGCTGCTCGGGCAGGTCGGCTCGCGCGAGTCCTGGGACCGGCTGCTCGGCGTCAGCGACCACTGGGGCACCCTGCGCTTCCTGCCCTACGACCGCGGCTGGGCCGTGGCCAGCGACATTCCGCGCTGGATCGGCGACGGCCCGATGCCCGTCTACGCCAACGACTGGCACCCCGCCGACGGTCTGCTCGCCCCGATGTACAGCGCCGGCGGCGACCTGCTCGGCGTGCTCTCGGTGGACCGCCCGCGCAGTGGCAAGCGCCCCGGGGCCTGGACCCGTGAGGCGCTGGAGATGTTCTCGCTGCAGGCCTCCATCGCGATCGGCAACGCCCGGCTGCGGGCCGAGATGCAGCGCGCGCTGGCCCGCCTGGAGAAGGAGCAGCAGGCGCTGCGGGCCAGTGAGGAGAGCTTCCGCCAGGCCTTCGAGTACGCGCCCAGCGGGATGGCCATCACCGAGCTCCACGGCGCCGGGCGCGGCCAGCTGACCAGGGTCAACGACGCGCTCTGTCGGTTGCTCGGCCGCCCCCGCGCGGTGCTGCGCCAGCAGAGCTTCGCCGACCTCGTCCATCCCGACGACCGGGCCCTGCTGGAGCGCACCAGCGCCGAGAGCGGCCGGGCGGAACTGCGGCTGTCCCGGCGGGACGGCGGTTACCAGTGGGTCTGTCTGCGCAACTCGATCGTCGCGGACGCGGCGGAGGGGCCGAGTTTCCTGCTCACCCACGTCGAGGACATCGAGGACCGCAAGCGGCACGAGCTCCAGCTCGCGCACCGGGCCAGCCACGACGCGCTCACCGGCCTGCCGAACGGCGCCGAGCTGAAGGCCCGGCTGGGCCGGCGGCTCTGCAGCGAACCGCTGACGGTCGGGGCCGTCGCCGGGCACCCGGCCGGGCCCGGCGAGGGTGCGTACCCGCAGCCGTACAGCGGCTACGTCGTCGACTCCTACAGCGCGCACACCGCGTACGAGGGCCTGGACGGGGCGGACCCGCGGACCGGCGCGGCCCACGGCTACGGGGTGTCCGAGGGCTACCCGGGGCCGGCCGGCTTCGGCGAGCACGTGCACGCGGTGGTCCCGGCCGACCACGGTCCGGGCGGCGACGTCTGGTCGGGCCCGTTCCGCTCGGGCGGCGCGGCCGCGCCGGACAAGGGGCTCGCGGTGCTCTTCTGCGACCTCGACGGCTTCAAGTCGATCAACGACCGGTTCGGCCACAACGCGGGCGACGCCGTGCTGGTCGAGGTCGCCCGCCGGCTGAGCCAGGCGGTCCGGGACGGCGACACGGTGGCCCGGCTCGGCGGCGACGAGTTCGTGGTGCTCGCGGACGGCATCGGCCGCGAGGAGGCCAAGGACCTCGCCCACCGGCTGCGCAACGCGATCATCCCGCCGATGCGGATCGACGGCCGGGGCATGCGGGTCGGCGTCAGCCTGGGGGTCGGCTGGGCCGGCTGCGGGATGAGCACCGAGGAGGTGCTGCACACCGCCGACGAGCGGATGTACGACGAGAAGCGGGCCCGGGGCGGCGCGGTGCGCGGCGCCCGGGGCGAGCGCTCGCACCGCCGGGCGGGTTAGGCCCTGTCCGCCCCGCCCTGTCCGGCGCCCGCCGCGGGAGCCTGTCCGGTGGCGTGGTGGCGTGGTGGCGCGGTGCCGTGGTGGCGTGGGCGGCGCTCGTCCGGGCCGCGGCGGCGGGTGACGGCGGGGTGAAAGCTACCCGTGGGTTGTCAAGGGGTCTTTTCGGCGGGTCGGCTGCGGCAGGTAGGGTTCCCGGGTACGTGCGACCACCATGTGCGCCGACGGCACGGCAGCCCGGCGGCGCCACCGCGACGGGGAGTTGACCACCGTGACGACCGCCGGCAGCAACGGAGTGCCCGAGAGCCCGGAGGGCGGTGCCCCCCAGGACGACGATCCCTTCGGCTACCTCTACCGTCCGGCCGGCGGCGGCGCCGCGCAGCCGGCCGAGCCGCAGCAGGGCGTGCCGCGTACGTCGTACAACCGCCCGATGGAGGTCGGCCGCGCGCAGTACGGGCAGCAGCGCCCGCCGCAGCAGTACCCGCCGCAGCAGGGCTATCCGCAGGGACAGCCGTACCCGCCGCAGCAGGCCGAGTACGGCGCCGCGCCCGCCCAGCAGCAGCCCGCCCAGCACCAGGAGTACGGCGCCGCGCCCACCCAGCAGACCCGGTACGCCGAGCGCTCCCGCCCGCAGCCGGGCGAGGAGCGGGCGGGCAGCGGGCGGAGCAAGGGCGCGGTGATCGGCGCGGTGGCGGTGGTCGCGGCCATCGCGATCGGCGCGGGCATAGCGCTCTCCACCGGTGACCCGGGCGGCGACAAGAAGGGCAAGAACGGCACCCAGACCGTGGCGCCGCCGGTCCCGAGTGCCACCGGCGGCACGCCGTCGGCCTCCGGCACGGCGTCACCCGGCGCCGCCACCGGTACCCCGGCCGGTCCCTCCACCGTCGACGCGAGCCAGCTGCAGGGCCAGAACGCCCCGTCCGGCAACACCGTCAAGGGCGCCAAGTCGGCGGACGGCAGCTACCTGACCCTTCAGCCGGGTTCCACGGTGAGCTGGACCGGCGACATCGCCACGGCCGGCACGTACAAGCTGTCCGTGCACTTCAACAACGCGGCGGGCGACGTGAAGGCCTCGGCCGCGGTCAACGGCAAGGACTGGCCGAGCGGGCTCTCGTTCAAGAACTACTCGCCCGGCAAGGACGCGACGTCCTCCTGGTACACCACGTTCATACTTCCGCAGCTCCAGGCGGGCTCGAACACCGTCGCCATCACCAACCCGACCGGTGGCGCGGTGCTGATCGACCAGGTGACCGTCGAGCCGTACGGCGGCTGACCGGTCCGGCCCGCGGACGTGAGACGGCCGCCCGTTCCCCGAGGGGAGCGGGCGGCCGTCGTCGTCGGTCGGCGGGGCCGGTCCGTCAGTCGGGCCGGACCGTCGGGAAGGTGTCGCCGCCGGTGATCCACTCGCCGCGGCGCATGACGGCGACCAGGTCGTGGCTGCCGGAGTCCAGGACGACG
>NZ_JBIVVS010000036.1:0-72894 GCF_044768625.1 Kitasatospora sp. NPDC091207 | reverse complement strand
ACGGTGTGTTGGACGGGTTGACGCCGGAGCGGTTCGAGACGGTGTTGGCGGGCAAGGCCGGTGGTCTGGTGGTGCTGGACGAGTTGACGGCCGGGCTGGACCTGGATCTGTTCGTGGTGTTCTCGTCCCTGGCGGGCACGGTGGGCAGCGCGGGGCAGGGCAACTACGCGGCGGCGAACGCGTTCCTGGACGCCTGGATCCAGCAGCGGCGTGACCGCGGTCTGGCCGGGTTGTCCATCGCCTGGGGTGCCTGGGCGGAGCAGGGTATGGCCACCGGGCAGGCGGTCGCCGATCGGGTCCGTCGTGCGGGCCTGACCCCGATGGACGCGCAGGTGGCGATGGAGGCGATGGCCCGCGCCGTCGACCACGGTGAGGACTTCGTGGCGATCGCCGATGTCGACTGGGCGCGGATGCTGCCCTCCTTCACCGCTGCGCGGGTCAGCCCGCTGCTGGCCGACCTGGCCGAGGCGGCCACGGCGGTCCGGGCCGAGCACGGCGAGGAGGCGCCGGCCGGACGGCAGGGGCTGGCGGAGACCCCGGTCGCCCAGCGCGGCCGGGTGCTGCTGGACCTGATCCGCGGGTGCGCGGCCGCGGTGCTGGGGCACACGTCCACCGAGGTGGTGGAGCCGGGTCGGGCGTTCCGTGACATCGGGTTCGATTCGCTGACCGCGGTGGCCTTCCGGAACCTGATCGGTGCCCGCACCGGCCTTCGGCTGCCGGCCACCCTCGTCTTCGACCACCCCACTCCCACGGCGCTGGGCGAGTTCCTGCGCGCCGAGCTGTTCGGCACGGCCGACCCCGCGCCGGCAGCGGACGCCGCCGTCACCGTGGCCGGGGACGAGCCGATCGCGATCGTCGGCATGGCGTGCCGGTTCCCGGGCGGCGCCCGGTCGCCGGAGGCGCTGTGGTCGCTGCTCGCCGGGGACGGTGACGCGATGACGGGCTTCCCCGTGGACCGCGGCTGGGACCTGGCCGGGCGCTCGGGTTCGTACGCGGCAGTGGGCGGCTTCGTCGACGATGTCGCGGAGTTCGACGCCGGGCTGTTCGGGATCTCGCCGCGCGAGGCGCTGGCGATGGACCCGCAGCAGCGGCTGCTGCTGGAGACGGTCTGGGAGACGTTCGAGTCCGCCGGGATGGATCCGCGCTCCGCGCGGGGCCGGTCCGTGGGCGTCTTCGCCGGGACGAACGGTCAGGACTACCCGACGCTGCTGGCCGCCTCGGCCGATCAGGTCGAGGGCCATGTCGCCACGGGCAACGCGGCGGCGGTGCTGTCCGGCCGGGTGGCGTACGCGTTCGGGCTGGAGGGCCCGGCGATGACGGTGGACACGGCCTGCTCCGCCTCGCTGGTCGCCCTGCACCTGGCGGCGCAGGCGCTGCGGCGCGGGGAGTGCGAGCTGGCGCTCGCCGGCGGTGTCACCGTGATGTCCACGCCGGGTGTGTTCAGTGAGTTCGACCGGCAGGGCGGGCTGGCGGCGGACGGCCGTTGCAAGCCCTTCTCGGCCGACGCGGACGGCACCGGCTGGGGCGAGGGCGTCGGCGTGCTGCTTGTCGAGCGGCTCTCGGACGCGCGCCGCCACGGGCACGAGGTGCTCGCGGTGCTGCGCGGCAGCGCGGTGAACCAGGACGGTGCGTCCAACGGCCTCACCGCTCCGAACGGCCCCGCGCAGCAGCGGGTGATCCGCCAGGCCTTGGCGAACGCCCGGCTGGAGGCGTCCGAGGTGGACGCGGTGGAGGCGCACGGGACGGGGACCCGGCTGGGTGACCCGATCGAGGCGCAGGCGCTGCTGGCCACCTACGGTCAGGACCGGCCCGAGGACCGGCCGCTGTGGCTCGGCTCGATCAAGTCCAACATCGGGCACACCCAGGCGGCGGCCGGTGTGGCCGGGGTGATCAAGATGGTGCTGGCCCTGCGGCACGGCGTGCTGCCGGCCACGCTGCACGTTGGGGAGCCCTCGTCGCAGGTGGACTGGTCGGCGGGCGCGGTGGAGCTGCTGACCGAGGCGCGGCCGTGGCCCGAGGCGGACCGTCCGCGCCGGGCCGGTGTGTCGTCCTTCGGCATCAGCGGCACCAACGCCCACATCATCCTGGAAGCGGCGCCCGCCGTGGACGCCGGCCCGGCCCCGGCCGAGGCCCCGGTGGCCGGGTTGCCGTGGCTGGTGTCCGCGCAGAGCGCCGAGTCGCTGCGGGCACAGGCCGAGCGGCTGGTCGGGTACCTGGACGCCCGACCCGAGGACGATCTGGCCGCTGCGGCCCGGTCGTTGGCGACGGGCCGGGCCGGGCTGGCCCGGCGCGCGGTCGTGCTCGGCGCCGACCGCGACGCGCTGCGTTCGGGCGCCCGGGCACTGGCTTCGGAGGCGTTCTCGGCAGCGGTGGTCACCGGCCTCGTGCGCGAGGGCCGGACGGCGTTCCTGTTCACGGGTCAGGGCGCGCAGCGGGCCGGGATGGGCGCGGGGTTGTACGCGGCGTTCCCGGTGTTCGCGGCGGCGTTCGACGCGGTGTGCGCGGAGTTCGACCTGCTGCTGGACCGGCCGGTCAAGGACGTGGTGTTCGAGGGCGCCGGCGATCTGGACCGGACGGTGTGGGCGCAGGCCGGGTTGTTCGCCGTCGAGGTGGCGTCGTTCCGGCTGCTCGAATCCTGGGGTGTGGTGCCGGACTTCCTGCTGGGCCACTCGATCGGTGAGATCGCCGCCGCGCATGTCGCGGGCGTGTTCTCGCTGGCCGATGCCTGCGCGTTGGTGGCGGCGCGGGGTCGCCTGATGCAGGCGTTGCCTGACGGTGGCGCGATGCTGGCGGTGCAGGCGTCCGAGGCCGAGGTGCGGGCGGTGATCGGCGAGCGGCTGGATGTCGCGGCGGTCAACGGGCCGACTTCGGTGGTGGTGTCGGGTCCGGCCGGGGTGGTGGAGGAGTTCGCGGCCGACTGGGCCGCCCAGGGCCGCAAGACCCACCGGCTGACCGTCTCGCACGCCTTCCACTCGGCCCTGATGGAGCCGATGCTGGCCGAATTCGCTGCGCTGATCCAGGGGTTGACCTTCGCCGAGCCGACGCTCCCGATCGTCTCCAACCTGACCGGGGCCGTCGCCGAACCCGGTCTGCTGTCGACCCCGGACTACTGGGTGCGGCAGGTCCGTGAGGCGGTCCGCTTCGCCGACGGCGTCGCCACCCTGCACCGGCAGGGCGTGACCCGGTTCGTCGAACTCGGCCCGGACGGCGTGCTCTGCGGGATGGCCCAACAGTCCGTCTCCGAGGCCGTGTTCGCCCCCGTGATGCGGCGTGACCGGAGCGAGGCCGAGACGGCGCTGCGGGCGCTCGCCGCCCTGTGGACGGTCGGCGTCGAGGTGGACTGGCGGGCCCTCCTGCCGCAAGGCCGGCGGGTCGCACTGCCGACGTACGCGTTCCACCACGAGCGGTTCTGGCCGACCCCGGCGCCGTCGCCGGTGCTCGCCGGCGATGTCGTGGAGTCCCGGTTCTGGGAGGCCGTCGAGCGCGAGGACCTGGCCGAGCTGGCCGGCACGCTCCGCCTCGGCGAGCGGTCGGAGGTCCTCGGTGAGCTCCTGCCCGCACTATCCTCCTGGCGCCGACTGCGCCGCCAGGACTCGGTCCTCGACACCTTGCGCTACCAGATCGTCTGGAAGCCGATCCCCGTCTCCGACCCCGAGCTGGACGGCACCTGGCTCGTGGTCGCCCTCGACGGGACCGACGCGGACCTGGCCGAAGGCGTGCGCGAGGCGATCCGCTCCGCCGGGGCGGGCGTCGTCGACCTGGCGCTGGGTGCGGCGGACCTCGACCGTGCCGCGCTCGCGGCCCGGATCCTCGACGCGATCGACGGCGTGCCCGACGTGGTCGGGACGGTGCTACTGGCCGCGGCCGACGGCCCGGACGCCGCCGGCTCCGCCGCGGCACCGGCCGTGACGACGGCCGCGGCACCGGCCGTGACGGCGGCCCTGGTGACACTGCAGGCCCTCGGCGACGCGAACCTGAAGACGCCGCTGTGGACGCTGACCCGCGGCGCCGTCCGGACGGGCCCGGGTGACGCGCTCGACAGCCCGGTCCAGGCGCAGGTGTGGGGCCTCGGCCGGGTCGCCTCGCTGGAACACCCGCAGCGCTGGGGCGGTCTGATCGACCTTCCGGACACCGTGGACGCGTCGGCCGGCCGAACGCTGGCCGGCGTACTGGGCGGTGTGCCGGGCGAGGACCAGGTCGCGGTGCGGGGCGGGGGCGCCGCACTCGTCCGGCGCCTGGTCCGGGTCGGCGCCGCCGACGGCACGGAGCCCTCGTGGGCGCCGTCCGGGCCCGGTACGGTGCTGGTCACCGGCGGCACCGGCGCGCTGGGCGCGGTGGTCGCGCGCTGGCTCGCCGAGTCCGGCGTGACCAGCCTGCTGCTGACCGGCCGGCGCGGCCCGGAGGCGCCCGGCGTCGCCGGCCTGGTCGCCGAACTGACCGCCCTGGGCGCGCGGGTGACCGTCGCGGCCTGCGACGCGGCGGACCGCGACGCGCTGGCGGCGGTGCTGGCGGGGATCCCGGCGGACGCCCCGCTGACCGGCGTCGTGCACGCGGCCGGCGTGCTGGACGACGGCACGCTCGACTCCCTCACCCCGGAGCGGTTCGCGACCGTCATGGCGGCGAAGGTGTCCGGCCTCGTCCATCTGGACGAGCTGACCTCGGACCTGGACTTCTTCGTGGCGTTCTCGTCGCTGGCCGGCACCATCGGCAGCTCCGGGCAGGGCAACTACGCGGCCGCGAACGCCTTCCTGGACGCCTGGATGGAGCGCCGGCACGACCGGGGCCTGCCCGGCGTGTCGGTGGCGTGGGGCCCGTGGGCGCACGAGGGCATGGCCGCGAGCCAGGTGGTCACCGAGCGGCTGCGTCGCAGCGGCGTCCCGGCGATGGACCCGCGGTCGGCGGTCCGGGCGCTGGCCCGGGCCATCGGCGGGGACCGGCCGAACCTGGTGGTCGCGGACATCGACTGGCCCACGTTCGCCCCCAGGTTCGCCGGCACGCGGCCGAACCCGCTGATGCGGGACCTGGCGGAGTTCACGGCGGTGATCGCGGCCCCGGCCCCGGCCGACGGCCCCGCCGCGCTGGGCCGGGAACTCGCGGGCCTGCCCGCCGCGCAGCGGGACCGGATGCTGCTGGACATGATCCGCGCCCGCGCCGCCGCGGTCCTCGGCCGTGACAGCGCCGACGCCGTCGCGCCGGACCAGGCCTTCCGCGCGATCGGCTTCGACTCGCTCATCGCGGTGGAGTTCCGCAACCTGCTGCACCACGAGACCGGCCTGAACCTGCCGGCCACGCTGGTGTTCGACCACCCGACCCCGGCCGCGCTCGCCGCCCACCTCGGCGGCCTGCTGCTGCCGGACGGCACCGACCGCCCGGTCGACCTGGCCGCGGACCTGGACCGGCTGGAGGCCAGGCTGCTGCGGCTCGATCCCGACGAGCGCGAGCGGGCGGACGTCGCCGCCCGGCTCCAGGGGCTGCTGGCGCGCCTGGCCGGGGCGGACGGGACGGCAACGGAGGACGCGCTGGACGACGCCAGCGCCGATGAGGTCCTCGACCTCATCCGGAAGGAATTCGGGGGCCCGGCTTGATCGGCGTCGAGGCACCGCTCGTGAAGGGGAAGATCCATGGCGGATGACCAGAAGCTGCTCGACCATCTGAAGTGGGTGACGACCGAGCTCCGCCAGGCGCACCGCCGGATCCGCACCATCGAGGACCGCGCGCAGGAGCCGGTCGCGATCGTCGGCATGGGGTGCCGCTTCCCCGGCGGCGTCCGGTCGCCCGGCGACCTGTGGCGCCTGGTGGCGGAGCGGACCGACGCGGTCGGCGACTTCCCGACCAACCGGGACTGGGCGGAGGACACGGACGACGACTACGCCCGGCAGGGCGGCTTCATCCACGACGCCGACGAGTTCGACGCGGCGCTGTTCGGGATCTCTCCGCGCGAGGCGACCGCGATGGACCCGCAGCAGCGGTTGCTGCTGGAGGCGTCCTGGGAGGCGTTCGAGTCCGCCGGCCTGAACCCGCGGGCGCTGCGCGGCAGCCGGACCGGCGTGTTCGCGGGCACCAACGGCCAGGACTACGGCCTGCTCGCGCTCGCCTCGCCGGAGGGCCTGGAGGGGCACATCGCCACCGGGACCACCGCCAGCGTGATGTCCGGCCGGCTGTCCTATGTCTTCGGCCTGGAGGGCCCGGCCGTCACGGTGGACACGGCGTGCTCGTCGTCGCTGGTGGCGATGCACTGGGCCGTGCAGGCGCTGCGGTCCGGCGAGTGCGACCTGGCGCTCGCGGGCGGTGCCACGGTGATGTCCACCCCCGGCGGGTACGCGTCGTTCAACCGGCAGGGCGGCCTGGCGGCGGACGGCCGCTGCAAGGCCTTCGCGGCCGGTGCGGACGGCACGGGCTGGGGCGAGGGCGTCGGAGTCCTGGTGCTGGAGCGGCTGTCGGACGCGCAGCGCCTGGGCCACGAGGTGCTGGCGGTGGTGCGGGGCAGCGCGGTGAACCAGGACGGCGCGTCGAACGGTCTGACCGCGCCGAACGGCCCGGCGCAGGAACGCGTCATCCGGCAGGCGCTGGCGAGTGCGCGGCTGGAGGCGTCCGAGGTGGACGCGGTGGAGGCGCACGGCACCGGCACCGCCCTCGGCGACCCGATCGAGGCGCAGGCGCTGCTGGCCACGTACGGCCAGGACCGGGCCGAGGACCGGCCGTTGTGGCTGGGCTCGATCAAGTCGAACATCGGGCACACCCAGGCGGCCGCCGGGGTGGCCGGGGTGATCAAGATGGTGCAGGCGATGCGGCACGGCGTCCTGCCCGCGACGCTGCACGTGGACGAGCCGACCCCGCAGGTGGACTGGTCGGCGGGTGCGGTGGAGCTGCTGACCGAGGCGCGTCCGTGGCCCGAGGCGGACCGTCCGCGTCGGGTGGGGGTGTCGTCGTTCGGCATCAGCGGGACCAACGCGCACGTCGTCCTGGAGTCCGCGCCGGCGGTGGAGGCCGAGGAGCCCGCCGCCCCGCGCGGTGCGGCGCCCTGGCCGGTGTCGGGGCGGTCGGCGGGCGCGCTGTCCGCCCAGGCCGCTCGACTGTCCGAGTTCCTCGCCGGCGAGCCCGAGTTCGTGCCGGTGGACGTGGCAGCGACCTTGGTGTCCCGCGCCGCGCTGGAGCATCGCGCGGTGGTGCTGGGGTCCGCCCGTGCTGAACTGGTGGACGGGCTGGCCGCGTTGGCGGCGGGCGAGTCTTCGGCCCGGGTGGTGTCGGGTGTCGCGGTGGAGGGTCGGACGGCGTTCCTGTTCACGGGGCAGGGCGCGCAGCGGGCCGGGATGGGCCGGGAACTGTACGAGGGGTCTCCGGTGTTCGCGGCGGCGTTCGACGCGGTGTGCGCGGAGCTGGAGCCGCGGCTCGATCGCTCCGTCAAGGACGTGGTGTTCGAGGGCGCCGACGATCTCGACCGGACGGTGTGGGCGCAGGCGGGCCTGTTCGCGGTCGAGGTGGCGTCGTTCCGGTTGCTCGAATCCTGGGGTGTGGTCCCGGACTTCCTGTTGGGTCACTCGATCGGCGAGGTGGCCGCCGCGCATGTGGCGGGGGTGTTCTCGCTGGCCGACGCGTGCGCGTTGGTGGCGGCGCGGGGCCGGCTGATGCAGGCGCTGCCTGACGGTGGCGCGATGCTGGCGGTCGAGGCGTCCGAGGCCGAGGTGCGGGCGGAGATCGGCGGCCGGCTGGATGTCGCGGCGGTCAACGGCCCGACCTCGGTGGTGGTGTCGGGTCCCCTGGACGTGGTCGAGGAGTTCGCGGCCGGCTGGGCCGCGCAGGGCCGCAAGACCCACCGGCTGACCGTCTCGCATGCCTTCCACTCGGCCCTGATGGAGCCGATGCTGGCCGAATTCGCTGCGGTGCTGGAGGGGTTGACCTTCGCCGAGCCGCTTATCCCGATCGTCTCCAACCTGACCGGGGCCGTCGCCGAGCCGGGTCTGCTGTCGACTCCGGACTACTGGGTGCGCCAGGTCCGTGAGGCGGTCCGGTTCGCCGACGGCGTCGCCGCCCTGAACGACCAGAGGGTGACCCGGTTCGTCGAACTCGGGCCCGACGCGGTGCTGTGCGGGCTGGCCGGGCAGTCGGCGGCGGACGGCGTGTTCGCCCCGCTGATGCGACGCGACCGGACCGAGGCCGAGACGGCACTGGCCGCGCTCGCGGTGCTGTGGACGGCCGGCGTCGACCTCGACTGGCGGGCGGTCCTGCCGGCCGGTCGCCGGATCGAGCTGCCGACCTACGCCTTCCAGCGCGAGCGCTACTGGCCGAAGCCCAAGGCCGGGGCGGGTGATGTGAAGGCCGTCGGCCAGGTGGTGGCGGGGCATCCCCTGCTGGGCGCCGTGGTCGCGCTGAACGGCGGGGGCGTGGTGCTGACCGGGCGGTTGAGCCTGGCCGGCCAGCCCTGGCTCGCCGATCACGCCGTACTGGACACCGTGCTGGTGCCCGGCACCGCTTTCGTGGAGCTGGCGCTGCGGGCGGGCGAGGAAGCCGGTTGCGGACTCCTGCGGGAGCTGGTGCTCCAGTCGCCCCTGGTGCTTCCGCAGCAGGGTGGCGTCGCGGTCCAGGTGAGTGTCGGCGCCGCCGACGACGCCGGGGACCGCCCGGTGGAGGTCCTGTCGCGTCCCGAGACGGACGGCGCGGAGTGGGTGTGCCACGCGATCGGGGTGCTGGCCGCCGGCTCGCCCCCGGCGGCACCGGCCGTTCCTGCGGTGTGGCCGCCGCACGGTGCCGAGCCCGTCGAACTCGCCGGTTTCTACGACGGGTTGACCGCCGTCGGCTACGGCTACGGCCCGGTGTTCCAAGGACTGCGGGCGGCCTGGAGCGCCGGCGACACCGTCTACGCCGAGGTCGTGCTCCCGGCGGACGCGGCCGACCAGGCGGACGCGTACGGCCTGCATCCCGCACTGCTCGATGCCGCGCTGCACGCGGTGGGCTTCTCCGCCGCCACCGACGCGCACCGCGCCGCGCGGATGCCCTTCGCCTGGACCGGTGTCCGGCTGCACGCGGCCGGTGCGTCGGCGCTGCGGGTGACCCTGACCGTGACCGCCGAGGGCATGGCGCTGAGCGTCGCCGACGGCACCGGGGCCCCCGTCATGACCATCGAGTCCCTCGTCCTGCGCGAGGTCGGGGCCGAGCAGGTGGGCCGGGCGGCCGCCGACCCGGCCGTCGCCGCGGCGCTCTTCCGGCTCGACTGGATCCCGGTGGCGACGCCCGGTGCCACCGCGGACACCTCGGCCTGGGTGGTGGTCGGCGGGAACGCGCCTGGGGGCATGCTCCGGTTCGGCGGCCTGGACGCGCTGGCGGCCGCGCTCGACGGCGGGCTGCGGGCGCCGCAGGTCGTCGTGCTGCCCGTCCCGGTGACCGCCCCCGTTCCGCCGGCCGTGGGCCCGGACCTGCCCGACCTGGTACGGGGGACGGTGGGTCGCGCGCTGTCGGACATCCAGACCTGGCTGGCCGACGAGCGGTTGACGGACAGCAGGCTGGCGGTCGTGACGCGCGGCGCCGTGGCCGTCGGGCAGGAGCCCGTCGACCCGGTCGCCGCAGCGGTGTGGGGTCTGGTCCGCTCGGCGCAGACCGAGAACCCGGACCGGATCGTGCTGGTGGACCTGGACCTGGACCTGGACCTGGGCCTGGGCCTGGGGGTGGGCCTGGACCTGGGCGTGGGCCCCGGCCCGGACGCGGGCGGCGACACGTGGTGCGCGGTCGCCGCGCACGGCGACGAGCCGGTGCTGGCCGTCCGCGACGGCGCGCTCCTCGCCGCCCGGCTGGCCCGGCCCTCGGACGGGCCGGCGGTGCCGCCCGGCCGGTCGGCCTGGCGCCTGGACACCCTCGGCCCGGGAACGCTGGAGAACCTCGCCCTGGTGGCCGCCCCCGACGCCGACGAGCCGCTCGCCCCCGGGCAGGTCCGCGTCGCGGTCCGCGCCGCCGGGGTGAACTTCCGCGACGTCCTGATCGCGCTCGGCATGTATCCCGACCGGGCGCTGCTGGGCGCCGAGGCGTCCGGCGTGGTCGTCGAGACCGGCCCCGGCGTCGCGGACCTCGCCCCCGGCGACCGGGTGTTCGGCTTCTTCTCCGGCGGCATCGGCTCCACCGCGGTCACGGTGCGCGACCTGCTGGCCCGCATCCCGGCCGGGTGGACCTTCGGCCGGGCCGCCGCCGTCCCCCTGGTGTTCGCCACCGCCTACTACGGGCTGCGCGACCTGGCCGACGCGCAGCCGGGTGAGTCGGTACTGGTGCACGCCGCCGCCGGCGGGGTCGGCATGGCCGCCGTGCAACTCGGCCGGCACCTGGGCCTTGAGGTGTTCGGCACGGCCGGCACCGGCAAATGGGACGTGCTGCGCTCGCAGGGCCTCGACGACACGCACCTCGCCTCCTCCCGCGACCTCGACTTCGAGGGGGCCTTCCGGCGGGCGACCGGCGGGCGGGGCGTGGACGTGGTGCTCAACGCGCTGGCCGGCGAGTTCGTCGACGCCTCGCTGCGCCTGCTCGCCCCCGGCGGGCGCTTCCTGGAGATGGGCAAGGCCGACGTCCGGGAGAGCGTCCCGCGCTCCGACGTCCGGTACCGGGCGTTCGACCTGGGCGAGGCCGGACCGGTGCGGATGGGCGAGATCCTCGCCGAGGTCATCGCCCTGTTCGACGCCGGCGTCCTGCGACCGCTGCCGACCACGGCCTGGGACGTGCGCGACGCGGTCGAGGCGTTCCGGCACATCGGCCAGGCCAAGCACGTGGGCAAGAACGTCCTCACGGTGCCCGCGCCGCTCGACCCGGCCGGTACCGTCCTGATCACCGGCGGGACCGGCACGCTCGGCGGCCTGCTGGCCCGCCACCTGGTCGCCGAGCACGGCGTCCGGCACCTGCTCCTGTTGAGCCGCCAGGGCCACGGCGCCCCCGGAGCAGCGGAGTTGACGGGCGACCTGGAACGGGCCGGGGCGCAGGTCACCGTCACGGCCTGCGACGCCGCGGACCGGGACGCGCTCGCCGACGTCCTCGCCGCGATCCCCGCCGAACACCCGCTGACCGGCGTCGTCCACACCGCCGGGGTCCTCGACGACGGCGTGTTCGGGGCGCTGACCCCGGACCGGCTCCGCGAGGTGCTGCGCCCGAAGGTGGACGCGGCGGTCAATCTGCACCTGCTCACCGCCGACGCCGACCTGGCCGCGTTCGTGCTCTACTCCTCCGCCGCCGCGACCTTCGGCACCGGCGGCCAGGCCACCTACGCGGCCGCGAACGCCTTCCTGGACGCCCTCGCCGCGCACCGCAGGGCACACGGCCTGCCCGCGCAGTCGCTCGGCTGGGGCCTGTGGGAGCAGGCGAGCGCCCTCACCGGGCACCTCGCCGAGGGAGCCACGGTCACCGGCGGCGACCGGCTCGGCACCGCGCTGACCGCCGAGCTGGGACTGGCCCTGTTCGACCGCGCGTCCACCGTGCCCGCGGCGCACCTGCTGCCGGTCCCGCTCGACCTCTCGGCCGCCCGGAGCGCGGCCGCCGAACCGCCGTCGCTGCTGCGCGGCCTGGTGCGCCCCGCTGTCCGGCGGGCCGCCGGCCACGCCTCGGGCGGTCAGGCCACGCTGGAACGCCGGCTCCGGGGCATCGGGGCCGGCGAACAGCGGCAGCTCCTGCTCGACCTGGTCCGGACGAACACGGCGACCGTGCTCGGTCACGCGACCGCCGAGGCGATCGGACCGAACCAGGCGTTCAAGGACCTCGGCGTCGACTCGCTGGCCGCGGTGGAGCTGCGCAACCGGCTGAACGCCGCCACCGGGCAGCGACTCCCCGCGACCCTGGTGTTCGACTACCCGACGGCCGTGTCCCTCACGGACTTCCTCGCCACCCGGCTGCTCGGCGGGGCCGGGGACAGCGGGGCCGAGGAGACCGCCCGGCCCCGTCCGGCCGGCGCCGCCGACGCCGACGACCGGATCGCGATCGTCGGCATGTCCTGCCGTTTCCCCGGCCACGTGGCCTCCCCGGCCGACCTGTGGCGGCTGGTGTCCTCCGGTGAGGACGGGATCACCGCCTTCCCGGCCGACCGGGGGTGGCCCGAGGGCGGCTCCTACGTCCGGCGCGGCGGGTTCGTCGAGGGGGCGGCCGAGTTCGACGCCGGGCTGTTCGGGATCTCGCCGCGTGAGGCGCTGGCGATGGACCCGCAGCAGCGGCTGCTGCTGGAGGCGGTCTGGGAGGCGTTCGAGTCCGCCTCGCTCGACCCCAAGGCGCTCAAGGGTGCCCAGATCGGCGTCTTCGCCGGCGCCGCGCCCTCGTACTACGGCGTCGACGTGGACCTGCCGCAGGACACCGAGGGGCACCGGCTGACCGGCGGCGCGACCAGCGTCCTGTCCGGCCGGGTGGCCTACGCGTTCGGGCTCGAAGGCCCGGCGATGACCGTCGACACGGCCTGCTCGTCCTCGCTGGTGGCCCTGCACCTCGCGGTCCAGTCGTTGCGCAACGGCGAGTGCGAGATGGCGCTCGCGGGCGGCGTGACGGTGATGACCGGGGCCGGGGTCTTCACCGAGTTCGCGCGCCAGGGCGGGCTGGCGGCGGACGGCCGCTGCAAGCCGTTCGCCGCCGACGCGGACGGGACGGGCTGGGGCGAGGGCGTCGGCGTGCTGCTGGTCGAGCGGTTGTCGGACGCGCGCCGCAAGGGCCATGAGGTGCTGGCGGTGGTGCGGGGCAGCGCGGTCAATCAGGACGGTGCGTCCAACGGCCTCACCGCTCCGAACGGCCCCGCGCAGCAGCGGGTGATCCGCCAGGCCTTGGCGAACGCCGGGCTGGCGGCGGCCGAGGTGGACGCGGTGGAGGCGCACGGGACGGGGACCAGGCTGGGGGACCCGATCGAGGCCCAGGCGCTGCTGGCCACCTACGGTCAGGACCGGCCCGAGGACCGGCCGCTGTGGCTCGGCTCGGTCAAGTCCAACCTCGGGCACACCCAGGCGGCCGCGGGTGTGGCCGGGGTGATCAAGATGGTGCAGGCGCTGCGCCACGGGGTGCTCCCGGCCACGCTGCACGCGAACGAGCCGTCCCCGCAGGTGGATTGGTCGGCGGGTGCGGTCGAGCTGCTGACCGAGGCGCGGCCGTGGCCCGAGGCGGACCGTCCGCGCCGGGCCGGTGTGTCGTCCTTCGGCATCAGCGGGACCAACGCGCACGTGATCCTGGAGTCCGCGCCGGCGGCAGAGGCTGAGGAGCCCGCGACCGTGGACGGCGTGCTGCCGTGGGTGGTGTCGGGGCGGTCGGCGGGTGCGCGCGCGGCGCAGGCCGCTCGACTGTCCGCGTTCCTGGGCGGCGAGCCCGAGTTCGTGCCGGTGGACGTGGCCGGGACGCTGATCTCCCGTGCTGCGCTGGAGCAACGTGCGGTGGTACTGGGCGCCGGCCGTGCTGAACTGCTGGACGGGCTGGCGGCGTTGGCCGAGGGGCGGCCTTCGGGCGCTGTGCTGTCGGGTGTCGCGGTGGAGGGTCGGACGGCGTTCCTGTTCACGGGTCAGGGTGCGCAGCGGGTCGGGATGGGCCGGGAACTGTACGCGGCGTTCCCGGTGTTCGCGGCGGCGTTCGACGCGGTGTGTGCGGAGTTCGACCTGCTGCTGGACCGGCCGGTCAAGGACGTGGTGTTCGAGGGCGCCGACGATCTGGACCGGACGGTGTGGGCGCAGGCCGGGTTGTTCGCGGTCGAGGTGGCGTCGTTCCGGCTGCTCGAATCCTGGGGTGTGACACCGGACTTCCTGCTGGGGCATTCGATCGGTGAGGTGGCGGCCGCGCATGTCGCGGGCGTGTTCTCGCTGGCCGATGCCTGCGCGTTGGTGGCGGCGCGTGGCCGCTTGATGCAGGCGCTGCCTGACGGTGGCGCGATGCTGGCGGTGCAGGCGTCCGAGGCCGAGGTGCGGGCGGAGCTTGGCGATCGGCTGGACATCGCGGCGGTCAACGGCCCGACCTCGGTGGTGGTGTCGGGCCCCGCCGAGGTGGTGGAGGAGTTCGCGGCCGACTGGGCCGCCCGGGGCCGCAAGACCCACCGGCTGACGGTGTCGCATGCCTTCCACTCGGCGCTGATGGAGCCGATGCTGGCCGAATTCGATTCTCTGATCAAGGGGTTGGCCTTCGCCGAGCCGCGCATCCCGGTCGTCTCCAACCTGACCGGGGCGGTGGCTGAGCCGGGTCTGCTGTCGTCGCCGGAGTACTGGGTGCGCCAGGTCCGTGAGGCGGTCCGGTTCGCCGACGGTGTCGCCGCCCTGGACGGCCAGGGGGTGACCCGGTTCGTGGAGCTGGGTCCGGACGGTGTCCTGACCGCGCTCGCGGGCCGGATCGTTCCCGACGCGGTCGGCGTCCCGCTGCTGCGCAAGGACCGGGACGGCCGGGAGACCGTGCTCGCGGCGCTCGCCACCCTGTGGGCGGCCGGCGCGGAGATCGACTGGTCCGCGCTGCTGCCCACCGGCCGCCGGGTGGAACTGCCCACCTACGCCTTCCAGCGGGACCGCTACTGGCCGGACCCGGCGCCGACGACGAAGCCGCTCGGCGCGGCGGACCCGGCGGAGGACGGGTTCTGGGCCGCCGTGGAGCGCGGCGACCTGGCGGAGCTGGCCGACACGCTCGACGTCGGTTCGCAGGCTTTGGACACGGTCGTGCCCGCGCTCGCCGCGTGGCGCACTCGTCGACGTCGGGACGCGACGATCGACGGCTGGCGCTACCGCGTCGACTGGACGCCACTGACCGGCCTGCCCGCCACCGGGCTGCTGTTCGGCACCTGGCTGGTCGTCGCGCCGCCGGAGTCCGCGCTCACCGACTGGGCCACCACCGCGCTGCGCGCCGCGGGCGCCGACGTGACCGTACTCGTCGACGCCGGATCGGGCCGGGACGCGCTGGCCGCACGGCTCGGGGAGGCGGCCGGGGAGCTGGGCCCGGTGTCCGGAGTCCTGGCGCTGACCGCCGCGGTCGGCGCCCCGCTGCCCGCGTCCGTCCTGCCCGAGGGCACCGCCGCCGGCGTGACCCTGATCCAGGCCCTCGGCCGGGCGGGGATCGAGGCGCCGCTCTGGGTGGTGACCCGGGGGGCGGTCTCCACCGGTGCCGCCGACCCGCTGGAGAGCCCGGCGCAGGCCCCGGTCTGGGGCCTCGGCCGGGTGGCGGCGCTGGAGAGCCCGGGCCGCTGGGGCGGTCTGGTCGACCTGCCGGAGGTCGTCGACACCCGCGCGGGCGACCTGCTGACCGCGCTGCTGAGCGAGGACACCGACGAGGACCAGCTCGCGATCCGGGAGTCCGGACTGCTGGCCCGGCGGCTGGTCCGGGCGCCGCTGGGCACCACCGGCCCGGCGCCCGCGAGTTGGCGGCCCTCCGGCACGGTCCTGGTGACCGGCGGGCTGGGCGCGCTCGGCGCCGAGTCGGCCCGCTGGCTGGCCCGGCGCGGCGCCCCCCACCTGCTGCTCCTCGGCCGGCGCGGCGCGCAGACCCCCGGGGCCCAGGCGCTCGCGGCGGAGCTGACGGCGCTCGGCAGCCGGGTCACCGTCGCCGCCTGCGACGCGGCCGACCGGGACGCCGTGGCCGAGGTGCTGGCCGCGGTACCGGAGGAGCTGCCGCTGACCGCGGTGCTGCACGCCGCCGGGGTCGGCGACCTGGGGGCGCTGGACGAGATCGACGCCGAGCACCTCGACACCGTGCTGGGCGCGAAGATCGGGGGAGCGCTGCACCTGCACGAGCTGACCCGGGACCTCGATCTGGAGCGGTTCATCGTCTTCTCGTCCGGTGCCGCGGTCTGGGGCGGCGGGGGGCAGGGCGCGTACGCGGCGGGCAACGCCTTCCTGGACGCCCTGGTGGAGCACCGCCGTTCGCGCGGTCTGCCCGGCACCTCGGTGGCCTGGGGAGCCTGGGCGGGCGCCGGACTGGCCGTCGCCGGGGACACCGGCGGACTGCTGCGTCGCGGCGTGACCCCGATGGATCCCGCCCTCGGCGTCCAGGCCCTCGGGCAGGCCGTCGACCGGGCGGAGGACTGCCTGACCGTGGCCGACGTGGACTGGGACGTCTTCGGCGCGGCGTTCACCTCCGGCCGGACCAGCCCGCTGCTCACCGAGCTGCTGGCCGGACTCGGTCCGGACGAGGGCCCGGAGCCGGCCGGGCCGGAGGACGCCGACGAGGCGTCCGCCCTCACCGCGCGCCTGGCGGCGGCACCGGTCCGGCAGCGCCCGCAGATCCTGCTGGACGTGGTGCGTGCCGAGGCGGCCGCGGTGCTGCGGTACCAGGATGGGCGCACGGTCGCGGCCGGGCAGGCCTTCAAGGACCTCGGGTTCGACTCGCTGACGGCGGTCGAACTGCGGAACCGGCTGAGCCGGGTGACCGGTCTGCGGCTCGCGCCGAGCCTGGTGTTCAACCACCGCACCCCGAACGGCGTGGCCGCCTTCCTCGGCGAGGAGCTGGGCCTCACGGCCGCCGACCGGTCCGCCGACCTGGAGGCGGCGGCGGTCCGCGAGGCGTTGGCGGCCGTTCCGATCGCACGGCTGCGCGAGGCCGGACTGCTGAACACCCTGCTGAGCCTGGCCGCCACCGCCACCGCCGCCGAGGCGGCGCCGGACGGGTCCGGCCCACCCGAAGCGTCGGCCGGCCGCGACGCACTCGACGCCTTCGATTCGCTCGATCCACTCGATTCGCTCGACGACCTGGACGACCTGGACGCCGACGCTTTGATCGAGATCGCCCTGAACACCGAACGGGATGACGCCTGAGCATGGAGAAGCCGATGAACACCCGCGGTGACAAGGCGGTCGAAGCGCTCCGGGCCTCGCTGAGGGAGGTCGAGCGGCTTCGCCGGCAGAACCGGGAGCTGCGGGCGGCGGCCCGCGAGCCGATCGCGATCGTCGCGCTGGGCTGCCGGTTGCCCGGCGGAGTCGCCGGCCCGGACGACCTGTGGCGGCTGGTCGTGGACGGCACCGACGCGATCGCCGGGTTCCCGGCCGACCGCGGCTGGGAGGAGATCCTCCCCGGCGCCCGGGACTACACCCGCCGGGGCGGGTTCCTCGGCGACGCGACCGGGTTCGACGCCGAGCTGTTCGGCATCAACCCGCGCGAGGCGCTGGCGATGGACCCCCAGCAGCGGCTGCTGCTGGAGGTCGCGTGGGAGACGTTCGAGCGGGCGGGCATCGACCCGCAGGCCGTGGCGGGAACGGCCACCGGCGTCTTCGTCGGGGCCTCCCCGTCGGGGTACGACGGGGCCGGCCGGCTGCCGGAGAACACCGCGGGCTACCACCTGACCGGCACCGCGAGCGGCGTGCTCTCGGGCCGACTGTCCTATGTGTTCGGCCTGGAGGGCCCGGCCGTCACGGTGGACACGGCCTGCTCCTCCTCGCTGGTGGCCCTGCACCTGGCCGTCCAGTCGCTGCGGCAGGGCGAGTGCGGCCTGGCCCTGGTCGGCGGCGTGGCCGTGATCAGCACGCCCGTGGCCTTCGCCGAGTTCGGCAAGCAGGGCGGCCTGGCGTCCGACGGGCGCTGCAAGTCCTTCGCGGCCGCGGCGGACGGCACCGGCTGGAGCGAGGGGGTCGGCGTCCTGCTGCTGGAGCGGCTCTCCGACGCGCGACGGCTCGGGCACGACGTCCTGGCGGTGGTGCGGGGCAGCGCGGTGAACCAGGACGGGGCGTCGAACGGCCTCACCGCGCCGAACGGTCCTTCGCAGGAGCGGGTGATCCGCCAGGCCCTGGCCAACGCGCGCCTGGAGCCGTCCGACGTGGACGCGGTGGAGGCGCACGGCACCGGTACCCGGCTCGGCGACCCGATCGAGGCCGAGGCGCTGCAGGCCGTCTACGGTCGCGGTCGTGCGGCCGACCGGCCGCTGCTGCTCGGCTCGCTGAAGTCCAACCTCGGGCACACCCAGGCCGCTTCGGGTGTGGTCGGCGTGATCAAGAGCGTGCTGGCCCTGCGGAACGGGCTGCTGCCGCGCACCCTGCACGTGGACGCGCCGACGCCGCACGTCGAGTGGTCGGGCGGCGGCGTCGAGCTGCTGACCGAGGCCCGGCCGTGGCCGCAGACGGAGCGGCCGCGGCGGATCGGTGTCTCCGCGTTCGGTGTCAGCGGCACCAACGCGCACGTGCTCATCGAGGCGACCCCGGTCGAGGTCGCCGCCGAGGCCGACGCCGGGTCGCCGGCGCGGACGCCCGAGCCGGGTACGCGTCCGGTGGCATGGCCGGTGTCGGCGCAGAGCGCCGAAGCGCTGCGCGCCCAGGCGGCCCGCCTCGCCGGGTGGTTGGGGCCCGAGGCCGGGACGGCTGACGTGGCGTGGTCGCTGGCGACGACGCGGGCCGGGCTGGCTCACCGCGCCGTGGTGCTCGGCTCCGCCCGTGAGGAACTGGCCGACGGGCTGGCCGTGTTGGCGGCGGGCGAGCCTGCGGCCCGGGTGGTGTCGGGTGTCGCGGTGGAGGGGCGTTCGGCGTTCCTGTTCACGGGTCAGGGTGCGCAGCGGGCCGGGATGGGCCGGGAACTGTACGAGGGGTTCCCGGTGTTCGCGGCGGCGTTCGACGCGGTGTGCGCGGAGCTGGATCCGCTGGTGGGTCGGTCGGTCAAGCAGACTGTCTTCGAGGGTACGGATCTGGACCGGACGGTGTGGGCGCAGGCCGGGCTGTTCGCGGTCGAGGTGGCGTCGTTCCGGCTGCTCGAATCCTGGGGTGTGGTGCCCGACTTCCTGTTGGGGCATTCGATCGGTGAGGTGGCGGCCGCGCATGTCGCGGGCGTGTTCTCGCTGGCCGATGCCTGCGCGTTGGTGGCGGCGCGTGGCCGCTTGATGCAGGCGCTGCCTGACGGTGGCGCGATGCTGGCGGTGCAGGCGTCCGAGGCCGAGGTGCGGGCGGAGCTTGGCGATCGGCTGGACATCGCGGCGGTCAACGGGCCGACTTCGGTGGTGGTGTCGGGTCCGGCGGAGGCGGTGGAGGAGTTCGCGGCAGACTGGGCCGCGCAGGGCCGCAAGACGCACCGGCTGACGGTGTCGCACGCCTTCCACTCGGCGCTGATGGAGCCGATGCTGGCCGAATTCGGCGCGATCCTGGAGGGGTTGACCTTCGCCGAGCCGCAACTCCCGATCGTCTCCAACCTGACCGGGGCCGTCGCCGAGCCGGGTCTGCTGTCGACCCCGGAGTACTGGGTGCGCCAGGTCCGTGAGGCGGTCCGCTTCGCCGACGGCGTCGCCGCCCTGAACGACCACGGCGTGACCCGGTTCGCCGAGTTGGGCCCGGACGCGGTGCTGTGCGGGCTGGCCGGGCAGTCGGTGGCGGACGGCGTGTTCGCACCGCTGATGCGGCGTGACCGGGACGAGGCCGGGACGGTGCTGCGGGCGCTGGCCGAGCTGTGGGCCGCCGGCGTCGACCTCGACTGGCGGGCGGTCCTGCCGGCCGGCCGCCGGATCGAGCTGCCGACCTACGCCTTCCAGCGCGAACGCTACTGGCCCGACGCGCCGCTCGCCGCGCCCGGCTCGGCGGAGGACGCCCGGTTCTGGGCGGCCGTCGAGCGTGCGGACCTCCCGGAGCTGGCCGCCACCCTCAGACTGGAGGACACCCCGGAGGTCCTGGACGGCGTCCTTCCGGCACTGTCCTCCTGGCGGCGCTCGCGTCACCAGGAGGCGATCGTCGACTCCTGGCGCTACCGCGTGGCGTGGAAGCCGTTGGAGGTGTCGAAGGACGCCGTCGAGCTGCACGGCTCCTGGCTGCTCGTCACGTCGGGCGAGCGCGCTCCCGGCGAGGGCGCTCCCGCCACCGGGGCCGCCGCCGAGACCGCCACGACCGGGACCGCCGCAGACGCTCCCGCCGACGACGTGGCGGCCGCGCTGCGGACCGCCGGGGCGCGGGTCACGCGCCTGCGGCTGACCGGGGACCGGGCCGCGCTCGCGGCCCGCCTCGCCGGTGAGGACTTCGCCGGCGTGGTGTTCGTGGCGGCCCCGGACGCCGGCCGGCTGCCGGTCTCCGACGACCTCGCGGCCTGGTTGCCGCTGTTCCAGGCGCTCGGTGACACGGGCTCGGACGCCCCGCTGTGGTGCCTGACCCGCGGCGCGGTGTCGACCGGTGACGACGACCGGCCGGCGGGCCCCGAGCAGTCCCTGCTCTGGGGGCTCGGCCGGGTCGCGGCCCTCGAACAGCCCGGTCGCTGGGGCGGGTTGATCGATCTGCCGCCCGTCCTGGCCGACGAGGACGGGACGCACCTGGCAGCCCTCCTCGCCGGTACCGGCGACGAGGACCAGATCGCCCTGCGGGGGGCGCGGGTGCTCGGACGCCGGGTCGTCCGGGCGCCGCTGCCCGCGACGGCGGCGCCGGAGTGGACCACCGACGGCACCGTCCTGATCACGGGCGGGACGGGCGCCCTGGGCGGGGACGTGGCACGCTGGCTGGCGGGCCGGGGCGTGCCGCATCTGCTGCTGACCAGCCGCCGTGGCGCACAGGCGCCGGGAGCGGACGCACTCGTGTCCGAGCTGACCGCGCTGGGCGCCCGGGTGACCGTCGCCGCCTGCGATGTGACCGACCGGGAGGCGCTGGCCGAGGTGCTGGCCGGGATTCCGGCCGCGTACCCGCTGACCGGAGTCGTGCACACGGCCGGAGTCGGCGCGCCGGGCCCGCTGATGGAGACCGACGCGGACGCCGTCGCCGAGGTGATCGGCGGGAAGGCGGTCGGGGCCGCGCTCCTGGACGAACTCACCGGCGATCTGGACCTGTTCGTGGTGTTCTCGTCGATCGCGGCGATCTGGGGCAGCGGCGGCCAGGGCGCCTACGCGGCCGGGAACGCCTTCCTGGACGCGCTGGTGGCGGACCGCCGGGCGCGCGGGCTGGCCGGCACGTCGGTGGCCTGGGGCCCGTGGGCCGAGGCCGGTATGGCGGCGGACGCCGGGTTCGAGGACTTCCTGCGCCGCCGCGGCCTGACCGCGCTGGACCGCGCGGTGGCGGTCCGGGCGCTGGCCGGGATCGTCGACCGTGACGAGAGCTGCGTGGCGGTCGCGGACGTCGACTGGGAGCGGTTCGCGCCCGCGTTCGTCTCCGGCCGGCCCAGCCCGCTGCTGAGCGAGCTGGCCGAAGTGGCCGGGCCGGTCGGGGCGCCGGCCGGGGGCGCCGCGTCCTCCGAGCTGCGGGAGTCGCTCGCCGCCGCGCCCGAGGGGGAGCGGTCGCGCCTGCTGCTGGAGGTGGTCCGGTCCCGCACCGCGCTGGTGCTGGGGCGTCCGACCGCGGCGGCGGTGGAGCCGCGCCGGGCCTTCCGCGAGCTGGGGTTCGACTCGCTGACCGCGGTGGAGCTGCGCAACCGGCTCGGCGCGGAGACCGGTCTGAAGCTCGCGGCGACGCTGGTGTTCGACCACCCGACGCCCGCCGCGCTGAGCGAGTACCTGCTCGGCGAGCTGTTCGGCACGGCCGACCGGGCCCCGTCGCCGGTACCGGCGGCGCCCGTCGACGACGAGCCGATCGCGATCGTCGGCATGAGCTGCCGCTACCCGGGCGGTGTCCGGTCGGCGGAGCAGCTGTGGGCGATGGTGACCGAAGGCCGGGACGGCGTCACGGACTTCCCCACCGACCGGGGGTGGCCCGAGGGCGGCTCCTACGTCCGGCGCGGCGGGTTCGTCGAGGGGGCGGCCGAGTTCGACGCGGGCATGTTCGGGATCTCGCCGCGTGAGGCGCTGGCGATGGACCCGCAGCAGCGGCTGCTGCTGGAGACGGTCTGGGAGGCGTTCGAGAACGCCGGGATCGATCCGTTCTCGCTGGGCCACTCGCCGACCGGCGTGGTGATCGGAGCCTCGGCGTCCGGCTACGGCCTCGGTATGGACCTGCCCGCGAACACCGAGGGCCACCTGCTCACCGGCACCGTCAGCAGCGTGCTGTCCGGCCGGATCGCCTACACCTTCGGCCTGGAGGGCCCGGCGGTCACCGTGGACACGGCGTGCTCGTCGTCCCTGGTGGCGCTGCACCTGGCGGCGCAGGCGCTGCGGCGCGGCGAATGCGAGATGGCGCTGGCCGGCGGTGTCGCCGTGATGGTGTCCCCGGGGGTGTTCGCCGAGTTCGACAAGCAGAACGGGCTGGCGGCGGACGGCCGGTGCAAGCCGTTCGCCGCCGCCGCCGACGGCACCTCCTGGGCGGAGGGGGTCGGCGTCGTGGTGCTGGAGCGGCTGTCGACCGCGCGGCGCAACGGGCACGAGGTGCTGGCGGTCATCCGGGGCAGCGCGATCAACCAGGACGGCGCGTCCAACGGCCTGGCGGCGCCGAACGGTCCGTCCCAGCAGCGGGTGATCCGGCAGGCGCTGGCCAATGCCGGTCTGTCGGCGGGTGACGTCGACGCGGTCGAGGCGCACGGCACGGGCACCCGTCTCGGTGACCCGATCGAGGCGCAGGCGCTGTTGGCGACCTACGGCCAGGAGCGGCTTGGTGAGCCGTTGTGGCTGGGGTCGGTGAAGTCCAACATCGGCCACGCCCAGGCCGCCGCCGGTGTGGCTGGTGTGATCAAGATGGTGCAGGCGATGCGGCACGGCGTGCTGCCGGCCACCCTGCACGTGGACCAGCCGTCCCCGCAGGTGGACTGGTCGGCCGGTGCGGTCGAGCTGCTGACCGAGGCGCGGCCCTGGCCGGCGGCGGACCGGCCGCGCCGGGCCGGTGTCTCGTCCTTCGGGATCAGCGGGACCAACGCGCACGTGATCCTGGAGGAGGTGCCGGCGGTGGCGGCCGAGGAGCCCGCGACGGTCGACGGCGTGCTGCCGTGGCTGCTGTCGGGCCGGACGCCGGACGCGCTGGGCGCGCAGGCCGAGCGACTACGGGACTTCGTGGCCGGGCGGACCGGGCTGACGCCGGCGCAGGTCGGCCGGTCGCTGGTGTCGCGGGCCGCTCTGGAGCATCGTGCGGTGGTGCTGGGTGGTGAGCGGGCCGGGTTGGTGGCCGCGCTGGGCACCTTGGACGGTGAGGGTGTGGTCCGGGGCCGGGTGGTGCCGGGTGACGTGGTGTTCGTGTTCCCGGGGCAGGGTTCGCAGTGGGTGGGCATGGCACGTGAACTCGCCGACTGGTCGCCGGTGTTCGCGGCGCGGTTGGCGGAGTGCGAGGCGGCGTTGGCGCCGTTCGTGTCGTGGTCGTTGGCGGAGGCGCTGGGCGACGAGCTGTTGCTGGGCCGGGTGGATGTGGTCCAGCCGGTGTTGTGGGCGGTGATGGTGTCGCTGGCGGAGGTGTGGCGGGCGCACGGGGTGGAGCCGTCGGCGGTGGTGGGGCATTCGCAGGGGGAGATCGCGGCCGCGGTGGTGGCGGGTGCGTTGTCGGTGGCGGACGGCGCGCGGGTGGTGGCGTTGCGCAGCCGGGCACTGGTGGAACTGGCCGGTGGCGGTGGCATGGTGTCGCTGGCGGCGGGTCGTGCCGTGGTCGAGGAGCTGATCGGTTCCTTCGAGGGCGGTTCCTTCGCGGGTCGGGTGTCGGTGGCGGCGTTCAACGGTCCGTCGTCGACGGTGGTGTCGGGTGAGCCGGCGGCGCTGGACGCGCTGTTGGCGCTGTGTGCGGCGGGGGAGGTGCGGGCCCGGCGGATTCCGGTGGACTACGCCTCGCACTCCGCGCAGGTGGAGCAGGTCCGGGAGCGGATCCTGGCCGAGCTGGCGGGAATCGTTCCGGCGACCTCCCGGGTCCCGCTGTATTCCACACTGACCGGTGCGCCGATCGACACCGCGCGGATGGACGCCGGGTACTGGTACGACAACCTGCGCTCCACGGTGCGGTTCGAGGAGGCCACCCGCGCGCTGCTGGCCGACGGCCGCTCGGTGTTCATCGAGTGCAGTCCGCACCCGGTGCTGACGGTCGGCGTGCTGGAGACGGCCGACGCGGTCGCCGCCGAGGCGGCCGTGCTGGGGACGCTGCGGCGTGGGCAGGGCGGTCCGGAGCGGCTGCTGGCGGCGCTCGCCGAGGCCTGGACGGCCGGGGCGCCGGTCGACTTCGGGTCGCTGCTGCCCGGCGGTGGCCGGGTGGAGTTGCCGACGTACGCCTTCCAGCGCGACCGCTACTGGCCGAAGTCCGTCGTCGCGGCGGGCGACCTGACGACGGTCGGCCAGCTCGTGACCGAGCACGCGCTGCTGGGCGCCGCCCTGCCCCTGCCGGGCGGGGGCCTCGTTCTGACGGGACGGCTGAGCCTCGCCGGTCACGGCTGGCTGGCCGACCACGCGGTGCGCGGCGAGGTGCTGGTGCCGGGGACGGCGTTCGTCGAGATGGCGCTGCGGGCCGGCGAGCAGACCGGCTGCGGGCTGCTCGCCGAACTGGTGCTGCAGGCGCCGCTGGTGCTGCCCGCCCAGGGCGGCGTCGCCGTCCAGCTGAGTGTCGGCGCCGCCGAGCAGAACGGCTCCCGCACCCTGGAGGTGTTCTCCCGCCCGGACGCCACGGACACCGCGGACACCGCGTGGGTCTGCCACGCCACCGGCCTGCTGGCCCCGGCGGCCACCGCCGTGCAGGCCGGCGCCGACCTAGCCGTCTGGCCGCCGACCGGCGCCGACCGGCTGGAGGTCGAGGACTACTACGAGACGCTGACGGCGGCCGGGTACGGCTACGGCCCGGCGTTCCGCGGGCTGCGCGCCGCCTGGCGCGACGGCGACACCGTCTACGCCGAGGTCGCGCTGCCGCCGGACCTGAGGCCGGACGGGTTCGGGCTGCACCCGGCGCTGCTGGACGCCGCGCTGCACGCGGTGGGCCTCGCCGCCGACCCCGGGGCCGGCACCCGGCTGCCGTTCTCCTTCGACGGCGTGTCCCTCCAGGCGACCGGGGCCGGCTCGCTCCGGGTGGCGCTGACGGTCCGTCCGGACGGCATCACGGTGCGGGCCGCCGACTCCGCCGGTGTGCCGGTGATCGGCATCGAGTCGCTGACCCTGCGGGAGGTCGCCGCTGCGTCCCTGCGCCGGGCCGGTGAACGCGCCGTCCAGGACGCCCTGTTCACGGTCGACTGGACGCCGGTGGCGGCCGGGGCACCCACCCGGCCCGACACCTCGGCCTGGCGGGACGCGGGCACGGGCACGGACGCGGGCACGGTCGAGGACGGCACGACGCCCCCGGTGGTCGTCCTGACCGTGCCGCCCGGCGGAACCGACGCCGAGGTGGCGCGGACCGTCCGGCGGACCACGGGCGACGTCCTGCGCACCGTCCAGGGCTTCCTGGCGTCCGACCGGCTCGCCGCCGCCCGCCTGGTCGTCGTCACCCGCGGCGCGGTCCCGGCCGCTCCCGGGCAGCCGGTGACCGACCTGGCCGGCGCGGCGGTCTGGGGCCTGCTGCGGTCCGCGCAGTCGGAGCACCCCGGCCGGATCGTGCTGCTCGACCGTGACCCCGCCGGCGAGGACCCGGACTGGCAGGCGTGGGCCACCCTCGACGGGGAGCCCCAGATCGCGCTCCGCGAAGGCGGGGCCCGGGTGCCGAGGCTCGTCCGGCAGGGCGCCGGCGAGGACCTCGTCGCCCCCGACGGGCCCGCGGCGTGGCGGCTGGACGTCACGGAGCAGGGCACCCTGGAGAACCTGGCCCTGGTGCCCGCGACCGGGGCCGACGCCCCGCTGGGCGCCGGGGAGGTCCGGGTCGCCGTCCGCGCGGCCGGGGTCAACTTCCGCGACGTCCTGATCACGCTCGGCATGTACCCCGACCGTGCGGTGATGGGCGCCGAGGCCGCGGGCGTGGTGACCGAGGTCGGCGCCGAGGTGACCGACCTGGCCGTCGGCGACCGCGTGTTCGGCCACTTCTCCGGCGGCTTCGCCGACCGGGCGGTCACCGACCGCCGGCTGCTGGCCCGGATGCCGGCGGGCTGGACCTTCGCGCAGGCCGCCGCCGTGCCGGTGGTGTTCACGACGGCGTACTACGGTCTGGTCGACGTGGCGGCGGCGCGGCCGGGGGAGGCGGTGCTGGTGCACGCGGCCGCCGGCGGGGTCGGGATGGCCGCCGTGCAGCTCGCCCGGCACCTGGGCCTGGAGGTGTTCGGCACCGCGAAGCCCGCCAAGTGGGACGTGCTGCGGTCGCTCGGCCTGGACGACGCGCACCTCGCCTCCTCGCGCGACCTCGCCTTCGAGGACCGGTTCCGCGCGGCCACCGGCGGACGCGGCGTCGACGTGGTGCTGAACTCGCTGGCCGGCGAGTTCGTGGACGCCTCGCTGCGGCTGCTGGCCGACGGCGGCCGGTTCGCCGACATGAGCCGGACGGACCTGCGGGACGCCGACCGGGTCGCGGCCGACCACCCGGGCGTGCGCTACCGGGCGTTCAACCCCGCCGAGGCCGGCCCGGAGCGCGTCCGCGCGATCACGGCGGAGATCGTCGCCCTGTTCGACGCCGGCGCCCTGACCATGTTGCCGATCACCGCCTGGGACGTGCGCGACGCGGTCCGGGCGTTCCGGCACATCAGCCAGGCCAAGCACGTCGGCAAGAACGTCCTGACCGTGCCGGCCCCGCTGGACCCGGCCGGCACCGTCCTGATCACCGGCGGCACCGGCACGCTCGGCGGCCTGCTCGCCCGGCACCTGGTGACCCAGCGCGGCGTCCGGCACCTGCTGCTGCTCAGCCGGCGGGGAGCGGACGGCCCGGGCACGGCGGACCTGCTCGCGGACCTCGGCGCGCTGGGCGCCGAGGTGACGGTCGCGGCCTGCGACGCCGCCGACCGGGACGCCCTGGCCGGCGTGCTGGCCGCGATCCCGGCCGGGCACCCGCTGACCGGCGTGGTGCACGCGGCCGGCGTCCTGGACGACGGCGTGTTCGACGCGATGACCCCCGAACGGGTCGAGGCCGTGCTGCGCCCCAAGGTCGACGCGGCCGTCAACCTCCACGAACTCACCCTCGGCGCGGACCTCGCGCTCTTCGTGCTGTACT
Source organism: Kitasatospora sp. NPDC091207 (assembly GCF_044768625.1). Lineage (NCBI taxonomy): Bacteria > Bacillati > Actinomycetota > Actinomycetes > Kitasatosporales > Streptomycetaceae > Kitasatospora > Kitasatospora sp. NPDC091207. The sequence continues at coordinate 46,114 of NZ_JBIVVS010000036.1, read as the reverse complement.
CCTCGGCCTCGGCGACCTTCGGCACCGGTGGCCAGGCCAACTACGCGGCCGCCAACGCCTTCCTCGACGGCCTCGCCTCCCACCGGCGCGCACGCGGGCTGCCCGCCCACGCGCTGGCCTGGGGGCTCTGGCAGGAGGCCAGCGCGATGACCCGGCACCTGGACCCGGCGGCCGGGACCCGCGCCGACAAGCTCGGCGTCGCCCTGAGCACCGCCCAGGGTCTCGCGCTCTTCGACGTCGCCACCGCCGCGCCCACCCCGCACCTGGTGCCCGTCGTGCTGGACCGCACCGGTGGCGGGACGGTCCCGGCGCTGTTGCGCGGCCTGATCCGCCCCGCCGCCCGCCGCGCGGCCGAACGGGACACGGGTGACGGCGACACGCTGGCCGGGCAGCTGCGCGGCACCTCCGCGAGCCGGCGCCGGCAGATCCTGCTGGACCTCGTCCGGGCCAACGCGGTGACCGTGCTCGGCTACGCCGACGCCGACGCGATCGGCGCCCGGCAGGCCTTCCGCGACCTCGGCTTCGACTCGCTCACCGCGGTCGAGCTGCGCAACCGGCTCAACACCGCCACCGGCCTGCGGCTGCCCGCCACCACGGTGTTCGACCACCCGAACCCGACCGCGCTCGCCGACCACCTGGCGACCAGGCTGCTGGGCGAGAGCGCCCCGGCCGTCGTCGCCCGACCGGCGGTGCCGGCCGCCCCCGACGAGCCGATCGCGATCGTCGGCATGGCGTGCCGCCTGCCCGGCGGCGTGGCCTCCCCGGCCGACCTGTGGCGGCTGGTGTCCGCCGGCGAGGACGGGATCGCCGCCTTCCCGACCGACCGCGGCTGGCCGGCCGGCGTGATCGACGGCGAGGCCGCGCGCGGCGGCTTCGTGGCCGGCGCCACCGAGTTCGACGCCGGGCTGTTCGGGATCTCGCCGCGCGAGGCGCTGGCGATGGACCCGCAGCAGCGGCTGCTGCTGGAAACGGCCTGGCAGGCGTTCGAGGACGCGGGAATCGTCGCCTCGGCCCCGGGCAGCCGGTCCACCGGTGTCTTCGTCGGCGCCGCCTCCTCGCACTACGGCCTGGGCATGCGGATCCCGGACAGCGCGCTCGGGCACCTGATGACCGGCAGCGCGACCAGTGTCGCGTCCGGCCGCCTGGCCTACGTGTTCGGGCTGGAGGGCCCGGCGATGACGGTGGACACGGCCTGCTCGTCCTCGCTGGTGGCGCTGCACCTCGCGGTGCAGGCGCTGCGGGGCGGCGAGTGCGACCTCGCCCTGGCCGGCGGGGTGACCACGCTCGCCACCCCGGGCGTGATCACCGAGTTCGACCGGCAGGGCGGCCTGGCCTCGGACGGGCGGTGCAAGGCCTTCTCGGCCGACGCCGACGGCACCGGCATGTCCGAAGGTGTCGGGCTGCTGCTGGTGGAGCGGCTGTCGGACGCGCGCCGCAACGGCCATCAGGTGCTGGCGGTGGTGCGGGGCAGCGCGGTGAACCAGGACGGCGCGTCGAACGGTCTGACGGCGCCGAACGGTCCGGCCCAGGAGCGGGTGATCCGCCAGGCTTTGGCGAACGCCCGGCTGGAGGCGTCCGAGGTGGACGCGGTGGAGGCGCACGGGACGGGGACCAGGCTGGGTGACCCGATCGAGGCGCAGGCGTTGCTGGCCACCTACGGCCAGGGGCGCGGCGAGGACCGGCCGTTGTGGCTGGGGTCGGTGAAGTCGAACATCGGGCACACCCAGGCGGCGGCGGGCGTCGCCGGGGTGATCAAGATGGTGCAGGCGCTGCGGAACGGCGTGCTGCCCGCGACGCTGCACGTGGGCGAGCCGACGCCGCAGGTCGACTGGTCGACGGGCGCGATCGAGCTGCTGACCGAGGCCCGGCCCTGGGCACGGGCCGAGCGGCCGCGTCGGGCGGGTGTGTCGTCCTTCGGGATCAGTGGCACCAACGCGCATGTGGTGATCGAGGAGGCGCCGGCCGCGCCCGAGGCGCCGGTCGCGGCGTCCGAGCCGGCCAATGGCCCGGTGCCGTGGCTGGTGTCGGCGCAGAGCGACGGGGCCCTGAGGGCCCAGGCGGCGCGGCTGGCCGGGGCGTTGGGCGCCGACGAGCGTCCGGCGGACGTGGCGTGGTCGCTGGCGACCGGGCGGGCCGAGCTGGTCCATCGCGCGGTGGTGCTGGGCGCCGGACGTGCTGAACTGCTGGACGGGCTGGCCGCGTTGGCGGCGGGGCGGCCTTCGGGCGCTGTGCTGTCGGGTGTCGCGGTGGAGGGTCGGACGGCGTTCCTGTTCACGGGTCAGGGTGCGCAGCGGGTCGGGATGGGCGCGGGGTTGTACGCGGCGTTCCCGGTGTTCGCGGCGGCGTTCGACGCGGTGTGTGCGGAGTTCGACCTGCTGCTGGACCGGCCGGTCAAGGACGTGGTGTTCGAGGGCGCCGACGATCTGGACCGGACGGTGTGGGCGCAGGCCGGGTTGTTCGCGCTGGAGGTGGCGTCGTTCCGGTTGCTCGAATCCTGGGGTGTGGTGCCGGACTTCCTGTTGGGGCATTCGATCGGTGAGGTGGCGGCCGCGCATGTCGCGGGCGTGTTCTCGCTGGCGGATGCCTGCGCGTTGGTGGCGGCGCGTGGCCGCTTGATGCAGGCGCTGCCTGACGGTGGCGCGATGCTGGCGGTGCAGGCGTCCGAGGCCGATGTGCGGGCGGAGCTCGGCGATCGGCTGGATGTCGCGGCGGTCAACGGCCCGACTGCGGTGGTGGTGTCGGGTTCGGCCGGGGTGGTGGAGGAGTTCGCGGCCGGCTGGGCCGCGCAGGGCCGCAAGACCCACCGGCTGACGGTGTCGCACGCCTTCCACTCGGTGCTGATGGAGCCGATGCTGGCCGAATTCTCCGCCGTCCTGGAGGGGTTGGCCTTCGCCGAGCCGACGCTCCCGATCGTCTCCAACCTGACCGGGGCTGTTGCCGAGCCGGGTCTGCTGTCGTCGCCGGAGTACTGGGTGCGCCAGGTCCGTGAGGCGGTCCGGTTCGCCGGCGGCGTCGCCACCCTGGACGGCCACGGCGTGACCCGGTTCGTCGAACTCGGTCCGGACGGTGTCCTGACCGCGCTCGCGGGCCGGATCGTTCCCGATGCGGTCGGCGCCCCGCTGCTGCGCAAGGACCGGGACGGCCGGGAGACCGTGCTCGCGGCGCTCGCCACGCTGTGGGCGGCCGGCGCGGAGATCGACTGGTCCGCGCTGCTGCCCACCGGCCGCCGGGTGGAACTGCCCACCTACGCCTTCCAGCGCGAGCGCTACTGGCCCGAGCCGCTCGACCCGGGGGCCGGCACGGCCGACCCGGACGAGGCCCGGTTCTGGGCGGCGGTCGAGCGCGAGGACCTCGACGGCCTCGCCGACACCCTCGACATCGCCGAGGCACCGGACGCGCTCGGGTCCGTCCTGCCGGTGCTGTCCTCCTGGCGGCGGTCGCGCCGTCAGGAGGCGGTGATCGAGTCGTGGCGCTACCGGGTGACCTGGAAGCCGCTGACCGGGCTGACGGACGGCAGGCTCTCCGGGACGTGGCTGCTGGCCGCACCGGAGGGCGCCGCGGACGCGGACGGCATCGCCGCCGCGCTGCGGGAGGCCGGCGCCGACGTGCTCCCGTTCGACCTGGACGCCGTCCCGGCGGCGGTCGCCGGGGTCGTCGCGGTGCTCCCGTCGGGTGCGGTGGGGTCCGCCGTGGTATCGGCCGCGGTGGACCTGCTCCGGACCCTGGGCGAGGCGGGGATCGACGCCCCGCTCTGGGCGGTCACCAGCGGAGCCGTCTCGATCGGCCGCTCCGATCCGCTGCGGGATCCCGTCCAGGCCCAGGTCTGGGGCCTCGGCCGGGTCGCCGCGCTGGAGCACCCGCAGCGCTGGGGCGGTCTGGTCGACCTCCCGGCCGTCCTCGACCCGCGGTCGGCCCGGCGCCTGGTCGCCCTGCTCGGCGGCGGCGCCGGTGAGGACCAGGTGGCCGTGCGCGGCGCCGGCGTGTACGGCTGCCGCCTGACCCGCGTCGCGGCCGACGGCTCGCCCGTGACGCCGTGGGCGCCGTCCGGCCCGGTGCTGATCACCGGTGGGACCGGTGCGCTGGGTGCGGAGACGGCCCGCTGGCTGGCCGGTCGCGGGGTGCCGCGACTGGTGCTGACCAGCCGTCGCGGCGCGGATGCCCCCGGCGTCGCCGAGCTGGTGGCCGAGCTGACGGCGGCGGGCACCGAGGTCGTGGTGGCCGCCTGCGAGGCGACCGACCGGGAGGCGCTGGCCGCGCTGCTCGCGGAGCACCGGCCGACCGGCCTGGTGCACGCGGCCGGTGTCGGGCAGGGTGCCGTGCCGCTGGCGGTCACCGATGAGGCGGAGATCGCCCGCGTGCTCGACGCGAAGGCGACCGGCGCCGCACTCCTCGACGAGCTGACCGCCGGGCTGGACCTCGATCTGTTCGTGGTCTTCTCCTCGATCGCGGCCACCTGGGGGAGCGGTGGCCAGGGCGTCTACGCGGCCGCCAACGCCTATCTCGACGCGCTGGTGCAGCGCCGCCGGGGGCGGGGCCTGCGGGGCACCTCCGTGGCCTGGGGGCCGTGGGCCGGCGAGGGCATGGCCGCCCAGGGCGAGGCCGCCGAACAACTGCGCCGCCGCGGCCTGAGCACGATGGACCCCGGGCTCGCCGTCCTCGCCCTGGCCCGTGCCGTGGACGGGGACGAGACCTGCGTGACCGTCGCCGACGTGGACTGGGAGCGGTTCGCGCCGGTCTTCGGGTCCGCGCGGGCCGGCTCGCTCTTCGCGGATCTGCCGGAGGTGGGTGCGGCGTTGGTGCCGGTGGTGGGGGTGGTGGAGCGGGGTTCGGTGTTCCGGGCGGAGTTGGCGGCGGCGCCGGTGGGGCGTCGTGAGCGGTTGGTGTTGGAGTTGGTGCGGTCGTGTGCGGCGGTGGTGTTGGGTCATGCGTCGGTGGAGTCGGTGGGGGCGGGGCAGGCGTTCCGTGCGTTGGGTTTTGATTCGTTGACGGCGGTGGCGTTGCGGAATCTGTTGGTGCGGGAGACGGGGTTGTCGTTGTCGGCGACGTTGGCTTTCGATTATCCGACGCCGGTGGTGTTGGCGGGGTATCTGGCGGGGGAGTTGCTGGGGTCGGTGGCCGCGGTGGAGTCGCGGGTGGAGTCGGGGGTGTCTGCCGGGGTGGTGTCGGTCTCGGACGATCCGGTGGTGATCGTGGGGATGAGTGCGCGGTATCCGGGTGGGGTGGGGTCGGCGGCGGGGTTGTGGGATCTGGTGGCCGGTGGGGTGGACGGTGTGTCGGGGTTCCCGTCCGATCGTGGTTGGCCGGTGGGTGTGTTGGGTGGTGGGGCCGCGCGTGGTGGTTTCGTGGCGGGGGTGACGGAGTTCGACGCGGGGTTGTTCGGTATTTCGCCGCGTGAGGCGTTGGCGATGGATCCGCAGCAGCGGGTGTTGTTGGAGGCGTCGTGGGAGGCGTTCGAGGGGGCGGGGATCGATCCTCGGTCGGTGCGTGGTGGTGCGGTGGGGGTGTTCGTCGGCGCGTCGTCGTCGGGTTATGGGATGGGTGGGGGGTTGGAGGAGGCCGGGGGGCATGTGTTGGCGGGGACGGCGAACAGTGTGATCTCGGGTCGGGTGGCGTATGCGTTCGGTCTGGAGGGGCCGGCGGTGACGGTGGACACGGCGTGTTCGTCGTCGTTGGTGGCGTTGCACTGGGCGGCGCAGGCGTTGCGTGAGGGCGACTGCGAGATGGCCCTGGCGGGCGGTGTGACGGTGATGGTGTCCTCCGCCGCCTTCGACGAGTTCGACCGGCAGGGCGGGCTGGCCTCCGACGGTCGTTGCAAGTCCTTCGCGGCCGGCGCGGACGGCACCGGCTGGGCCGAGGGCGTCGGCGTCCTGCTGGTGGAGCGGCTCTCCACCGCCCGGCGCGACGGGCACCGGGTCCTCGCGGTGCTCCGGGGGAGCGCGGTGAACCAGGACGGTGCGTCCAACGGCCTCACCGCTCCCAACGGTCCCGCTCAGCAGCGGGTGATCCGGCAGGCGCTGGCGAACGCCGGGCTGTCGTCGGGTGACGTGGACGCCGTGGAGGCGCACGGCACGGGCACCGTGCTGGGTGACCCGATCGAGGCCCAGGCACTGCTGGCCACCTACGGGCAGGACCGGCCGGCCGACCGGCCGCTGTGGTTGGGCTCGGTCAAGTCCAACATCGGCCACACCCAGGCCGCTTCGGGCGTCGCCGGGGTGATCAAGATGGTGCAGGCGATGCGGCACGGCGTGCTGCCGGCCACCCTGCACGTGGACGAGCCGTCCCCGAAGGTGGACTGGTCGGCCGGTGCGGTGGAGTTGCTGACCGAGGCCCGGCCGTGGCCGGAGACGGACCGGCCGCGTCGCGCGGGCGTCTCCTCCTTCGGGATCAGCGGCACCAACGCCCACGTCATCATCGAGAGCGTGCCGCCGGCCCCGGTGGAGGAGCCGGAGCCCGCTCCGCGGCTCCCCGCCTGGACCCTCTCGGCGAAGACGGCCGACGGCCTGCGCGCGCAGGCGGACCGCCTGCGGGCGTTCGTCGCGCGGGGCGCCGACGTCCGCGATGTCGCCCGGTCGCTGGCCGTCTCCCGGGCGGCACTGGACCACCGGGCGGTGATCGTCGGCGGGGACCACGCGGAACTCCTGCGCGGCCTGACCGCGTTGGCCGCGGGCGAGCCCGACGCGGCGGTGGTCTCCGGCGCGGTCGGCGACCACCGCACCGCCTTCCTGTTCACCGGTCAGGGCGCGCAGTACGCCGGCATGGGGCGCGGGCTGTACGAGGCGTTCCCGGTGTTCGCGCAGGCCTTCGACGCCGTCCGCGCGGAGCTGGACCTCCGGCTCGACCGCCCGCTCACCGAGGCGGTGTTCGAGGGCACCGACCTGGACCTGACGGTGTGGGCCCAGGCCGGACTGTTCGCCGTCGAGGTGGCCTCGTACCGGTTGCTCGAATCCTGGGGCGTGACGCCCGACTTCCTGCTGGGGCACTCGGTCGGCGAGATCGCCGCCGCGCATGTGGCGGGGGTGTTCTCGCTGGCCGATGCCTGCGCCCTGGTGGCGGCGCGCGGCCGGCTGATGCAGGCGCTGCCGGCCGGTGGCGCGATGCTGGCGGTGCAGGCCTCCCAGGCCGAGGTGCGGGCGGAGATCGGCGACCGGCTGGACATCGCCGCCGTCAATGGGCCGACTGCGGTGGTGGTCTCCGGCCCGGCCGAGAGCATCGACGAGCTGGCGGCCGACTGGACGGCCCGGGGCCGCCGGACCCGCCGGCTGACCGTCTCGCACGCCTTCCACTCCGCGCTGATGGAGCCGATGCTCGCCGAGTTCGGCGCGGTGCTGGAAACCCTGTCGTTCGCCGAACCGGCCGTCCCGCTGGTCTCGAACCTGACCGGTGAACTCGCCGGGCCCGGGGTGGTGTCCACCCCGGCGTACTGGGTGCGCCAGGTGCGCGAGGCGGTCCGCTTCGCCGACGGCGTCGACACCCTGCGCGAGCTCGGTGTCACCCGGTTCGCGGAACTCGGGCCGGACGGTGTGCTGTCCGGGATGGCGCAGCACACCGTCGCGGACGGTGTGTTCGCCCCGCTGCTGCGCGACGGCCGTGAGGACACCGGGACGGCGCTGCGGGCGCTCGCCCGGCTGTGGGCCGACGGCGCCGAGGTCGACTGGTCCGCGGTGCTGCCCGAGGGGCGGCGGGTCGAGCTGCCGACGTACGCCTTCCAGCGGCAGCGGTTCTGGCCGCAGGCCGCTACCGCCGGGCTCGCGCCGACGGCGGGGGACTCGGTGGAGGCCAGGTTCTGGGACGCCGTCGAGCGCGAGGACTTCGGCGATCTGGCGGACATCCTGGACACCCCCGACCCCTCGCGGCTGCTCGGCGCGGCCCTGCCGGTGCTCTCCACCTGGCGCGGCCGGCGGCGCCGGGAGTCCGCGATCGAGTCCTGGCGCTACCAGGTGACCTGGCGGCCGCTCACCGGTCCGGCGGCGGCCCCGGCGCTGACCGGCAGGTGGCTGCTGGCCGTCCCGGCGGCGTGCGTGACGCACGCCCTGGCCGAGGATGTGGCGGCGGCGATCCGGTCGGCGGGCGCCGAGGTGGTCCGGTTCGTGCCCGTCGGTACGGACCGGGCGGCCCTGGCCGCGCAGCTCCACGGTGTGGGCGAGGTCGCGGGCGTGGTGTCGCTGGCCGCGCTCGCCGAGGAGACGGCGCCGGGCTCCTCGGTGCCGGAGGGCCTGGAGCTGACCCTGGGCCTGTTCCAGGCCCTCGGTGACGCGGGTGTCAGCGCCCCGGTCTGGGCGCTGACCGAGCACGCGGTCTCGGTCGGCCGGTCGGACCGGGCGGCCGGTCCCGCGCAGGCACAGGTCTGGGGGTTCGGCCGGGTCGCCGCCCTGGAGGCCCCGGAGCGCTGGGGCGGCCTGGTGGACCTGCCGTCCGCCCTGGACGCCAGGGCGGGCTCGCGGCTGGTCGCGGTGCTGGCCGGGGGCACCGGTGAGGACCAGGTGGCCGTGCGCGGCTCGGGTTCGTACGGTCGCCGGCTGGTCCGGGTCGCCTCCGGTGACGGGGCGCCGTGGTCGCCGGCCGGCGCCGGGGCCGTCCTGGTCACCGGCGGGACGGGCGCCCTGGGCGCCACGGTCGCCCGGTGGCTGGCCGAGTGCGGGGTGGCCCGGGTGGTGCTGACGAGCCGTCGCGGCATGGACGCGCCGGGCGCGGCGGACCTGGTCGCGGAGGTGGCGGAGCTGGGCACCGAGGTCGTGGTCGCGGCCTGCGAGGTGACCGACCGGGCCGCACTGGCCGCGGCGATCCCGGCGGACCTCCCGCTGATCGGTGTGGTGCACGCGGCCGGTGCGCTGGACGACGGTGCGCTGGACTCGCTCACCCCGGAACGGTTCGAGGCGGTCCTGGCCGCGAAGGCGGCCGGTCTCGTCGCCCTGGACGAGGCGACGCAGGGGCACCCGCTGGAGTTCTTCGTGGCGTTCTCCTCGCTGGCGGGCACCGTCGGCAGCGCCGGTCAGGCCAACTACGCCGCCGCCAACGCCTTCGTGGACGCGTGGGCGGGCGGGCGGCGCGAGCGCGGTCTGCCCGGTGTGTCGGTCGCGTGGGGCCCGTGGGCGGACGGCGGCATGGCGGCCGACCCCGCGCTGGTGCAGCGGCTGCGGCGTGGCGGTCTGCCGCCGATGGACCCGGCGCTGGCGGTCACGGCCCTGGCCGGGGCGATCGGCCACGACGACGCCACCCTGGTGATCGCCGACATCGACTGGTCGCTGTTCGCGGGCGGCCTGAGCGGGCTCCGGGCCGGCGCGCTGCTGGCGGACCTGCCGGAGGCCGCCGGGGCCACGGCCGGCGCGGCGGGCGCGGCGGGTGTCGGGCCGGCGGCGGAGTTCCGGGCGGAGCTCGCGGCGGCGCCGGAGACCAGGCGTCCCGCCCTGCTGCTGGACGCCGTGCGGTCCTGGGCCGCGGTGGTCCTGGGACACGGCTCGCCGGACGCGGTCGGCGCCGAGCAGGCGTTCCGCGACCTGGGGTTCGACTCGGTGACGGCGGTGGAGTTCCGGAACCTGGCGGCGGCCCGGACGGGCCTGTCCCTGTCGGCCACCCTGGTGTTCGACCGGCCGACTCCGGCCGTGCTGGCGCGGAACCTGGCCGAGCAGCTGTTCGGCCGGGCCGAGCCGGGCGAGGCCGTCCCGGCCGCCGGCGGCGCCGCCGCGGCGGAGGAGCCGATCGTGATCGTCGGCATGTCCTGCCGCTTCCCGGGTGGCGCCGGATCGCCGGACGCCCTGTGGGAGCTGCTGTCCGACGGTGTGGACGCGATGACCGGGATCCCCTCCGACCGCGGCTGGCAGGCCGGCTGGACGGGCGCGGACTCGGCCGCGCGGGGCGGATTCCTCGACGGCGTGGCGGAGTTCGACGCCGGGCTGTTCGGGATCTCGCCGCGTGAGGCCTTGGCGATGGACCCGCAGCAGCGGCTGCTGCTGGAGGCGTCCTGGGAGGCGTTCGAGTCCGCCGGTGTCGATCCGCACGCGCTGCGGGGGCGGCCGGTCGGGGTCTTCGCCGGAACCAACGGGCAGGACTACCCGGTGCTGCTCGCGGCCTCCGAGGAGGACGTGGCCGGGCACGTGGCCACGGGCAACGCGGCCTCGGTGCTGTCCGGCCGGGTGGCGTACGCGTTCGGGCTGGAGGGCCCGGCGATGACGGTGGACACGGCCTGCTCGTCCTCGCTGGTGGCGCTGCACCTGGCGGCGCAGGCGCTGCGGGGCGGCGAGTGCGAACTGGCGCTCGCCGGCGGTGTGTCGGTGATGTCGACCCCGGGGGTGTTCGCGGAGTTCGACCGGCAGGGCGGACTGGCGGCGGACGGCCGCTGCAAGGCCTTCTCCGCCGGGGCGGACGGCACCGGGTGGGGCGAGGGCGTCGGCCTGCTGGTGCTGGAGCGGCTCTCCGACGCGCGACGGCTCGGGCACGAGGTGCTGGCGGTGGTGCGGGGCAGCGCGGTGAACCAGGACGGCGCGTCGAACGGGCTGACCGCGCCGAACGGTCCCTCGCAGGAGCGGGTGATCCGGCAGGCACTGGCGAACGCGGGGCTGTCGGCGGACGGGGTGGACGTGGTGGAGGCGCACGGGACGGGCACCCGGCTGGGCGACCCGATCGAGGCGCAGGCGCTGCTGGCCACCTACGGTCAGGACCGGTCCGGTGAGCCCCTGCTGCTGGGTTCGGTGAAGTCCAACCTCGGCCACACCCAGGCCGCCGCCGGTGTCGCCGGAGTGATCAAGATGGTGCTCGCCCTGCGGCACGGCATCGTGCCGCCGACCCTGCACGTCGGCGAGCCGACGCCGCAGGTGGACTGGTCGGCGGGCGCGGTCGACCTGGTGACGGAGCGCCGGCCGTGGCCCGTCGTGGACCGGCCGGGCCGGGCGGGCGTGTCCTCGTTCGGGATCAGCGGGACCAACGCGCACGTCATCCTGGAGGCCGCTCCGGCCGCCGGGACCCGGCCGCCGGCGACGACCGGCGCGGTGGACGGAGCGGTGGACGCCGATCCGCAGCCGTGGCTGCTGTCCGGCCGTTCGGCCGGGGCGCTGGCCGCCCAGGCGGAGCGGCTGCGCGGGTTCGCGGCGCGGCGGTCGGACCTGCGACCGCAGGACGTGGCCCGGTCGTTGCTCTCCCGGGCGGGGCTGGACCACCGTGCCGTGGTGCTCGGCGCCGACCGGGACGGCCCGCTCGGCGCCCTGGCCGAGGGCCGGCCGTCCGGCGCGGTGGTGTCGGGCGTCGCGGTGGAGGGTCGGACGGCGTTCCTGTTCACCGGTCAGGGCGCGCAGCGCGTCGGCATGGGGCGCGGGCTGTACGAGGCGTTCCCGGTGTTCGCGGACGCGTTCGACGCCGTCTGCGGGGAGCTTGACCTGCTGCTGGACCGGCCGGTCCGGGAGGTGGTGTTCGAGGGCGCCGACGATCTGGACCGGACGGTGTGGGCGCAGGCCGGCCTGTTCGCGGTCGAGGTGGCGTCGTTCCGGTTGCTCGAATCCTGGGGGGTGACCCCGGACCTGTTGCTGGGCCACTCGATCGGCGAGGTCGCCGCCGCGCATGTGGCGGGGGTGTTCTCGCTGGCCGATGCCTGCGCGTTGGTGGCGGCGCGGGGCCGGCTGATGCAGGCGCTGCCTGACGGTGGCGCGATGCTGGCGGTCGAGGCGTCCGAAGCCGAGGTGCGGGCGGAGATCGGCGACCGGCTGGACATCGCCGCCGTCAACGGGCCGACTGCGGTGGTGGTCTCCGGCCCGGCGGGGGTGGTCGACGAGCTGGCGGCCGCCTGGACGGCCCGCGGCCGCCGAACCCGCCGGCTGACCGTCTCGCACGCCTTCCACTCGGCGCTGATGGAGCCGATGCTGGCCGAATTCGCTTCCCTGATCCAGGGGTTGACCTTCACCGAGCCGCGTACGGCGGTGGTGTCGAACCTGACCGGCAGGGTGGCCGGGCCCGGTCTGCTGACCACCCCGGACTACTGGGTGCGGCAGGTGCGCGAGGCGGTGCGGTTCGCCGACGGCCTCGCCCACCTGGAGGAGCAGGGCGTGCGCCGGTTCGTGGAACTCGGACCGGACGGCGTGCTGTGCGGGCTGGCGCAGCAGTCCGTTTCCGGCGGCACCTTCGCGCCGCTGCTGCGCACCGGCCGCGAGGACCGGGACACCGCGCTGGAGGCGCTCGCCCGGCTCTGGACGGCGGGCGCCGAGGTCGGCTGGCCGGCCGTGCTGCCGGCGGGTGCCCGGGTGGAGCTGCCGACCTACGCCTTCCAACGGGACCGGTACTGGCCGAAGGTGCCGGTCACGGCGGGCAGCCGGCCGGGGCAGCACCCGGTGCTCGACGACTGCCTCTACCGGGTGGTGTGGAAGCCGGTCACGCCCGCTCCGAAGCGGCTCGACGGCACCTGGCTGCTCGTCACCGACACCGAGGCCGACGCGGCTCCCGGGGCGGCGCTGCTCGGCGCCGCGACGGCGGGAGCCGAGATCGTCCGGGTGACCGTCGACGGGCTCGACCCGGCGGGTCTGGCGGGCCGGCTGCGGGCCGCGGCCGACGGTGTCACCGGGATCCTGCACCTGCCCACCGGACTGGCGCGGAGCCTGGTGCTGATGAAGGCGCTCGACGACGCGGACCTGGACGCGCCGCTGTGGACGGTCACCCGCGGTGCGGTGGCCGTCGACGGGGCGGACCGGGTCGGCCGCCCGGAGCAGGCGCAGCTGTGGGGCTTCGGCCAGGCCGCCGCGCTGGAGTACCCGGGGCGGTGGGGCGGGCTGATCGACCTGCCCGCCGAACCGGACGCCCGGACCGCCGCGGCCCTGGCGGCCGTGCTCGGCGGGGGGACCGGCGAGGACCAGCTCGCCCTGCGCGGCGGCCGGGTGCTCGCCCGGCGGCTGACCCGCACCGGCGCCGGGGACGCCCCCGTGGGGCCGTGGCGGCCGTCGGGGCCCGGCACGGTGCTGGTCACGGGCGGCACCGGTGCGCTGGGCGCGGTCGTCGCGCGGTGGCTGGTCGGCCGGGGGGTCACGGACCTGGTCCTCACCAGCCGCCGGGGCGCCCGCACGCCCGGTGCCGCCGAGCTGGCCGCCGAGTTGACGGCGGCCGGTGCCCGGGTGACGGTCGCCGAGTGCGACGCGGCCGACCGGGAGGAGCTGGCCGCGGTGCTGGCCGCGATCCCGGCCGACCGTCCGCTGCTCGGTGTGGTCCACGCCGCGGGCGTCGCCCAGTCGGCGCTGCTCGCGGAGACGGACGTCGACGACATCGCGAAGATCATCGGCGGCAAGGTCGACGGCGCGGCGCACCTGGACGAGCTCACCGAGGCCGCGGACCTGGAGCTGTTCCTGGTCTTCTCGTCCATCGCGGCCACCTGGGGCAGCGGCGGGCAGGCCCTCTACGCGGCGGGCAACGCCTATCTGGACGCCCTGGCCAGGAACCGGCGGGACCGCGGTCTCGCCGGGACGTCGGTCGCCTGGGGGCCGTGGGCGGGCGCCGGGATGGCCGCCGACGGCGCGGAGGACTTCCTGCGCCGCCGCGGCCTGGTGCCGCTCGACCCGGAATTCGCGCTCTCCGCCCTGGCGGCGGCCGTCGACGGCGGCGAGAGCGGGCTGACCGTCGCCGACGTGGACTGGGCACGGTTCGCGCCCGCCTTCACCTCCGGCCGGCCGAGCCCGCTGCTGGGCGACCTGCCCGAGGCGGTCGACGCGCTGACCACGGCGCAGGCGCCCGCGGCCGGGGCCGGTGGGCTGCCCGCCCGGCTGGCGGGACTGGGCCCGAGGGAGCGGACGGCCGAACTGCTGGAGCTGACCCGGGGCGTCCTCGTGGACGTGCTCCGCTACTCCTCGACCCGGGAGATCGACGGGACCAGGCCGTTCCGCGACCTCGGCTTCGACTCGCTCACGGCCGTCGAGTTCCGCAACCGGCTGGCGCGGGAGTGCGGTGTGCCGCTCCCGGCCACGATCGTCTTCGACCACCCGACACCCGTCGCGCTGGCAGCCCATCTGCACAGCACACTGCCGGGCGCCGAGTCGGCCGCGGACGTCGAGCCGTTGCTCGGGATGCTCGACGGGCTGGAGGCGGCGATGGCCGACAGCCCGCCGGACGAGCTGTCGAGGACCAGGGTCACCGTGCGGCTGCAGGCGTTCCTGGCCAGGTGGGCCGCCGGAGCCCCGGCGGAGGACGAGGACACCATCACCGATCTCCTCGACGCCGCCGACGACGAGGAACTGCTGAACCTGGTCCGGGAGGAGCTGGGCACCAGCGGTCTGGAGTGACGGTCCGGGCCCCGGGGCGGCGGCGCGAGTCCGCCGCCGCCCCGGAGCCGGGGCCCGGAGGTCCGCTGCCGCGGCCCGGCGGTCAGCCCAGTGCCTTGGCCTGCCAGTAGGAGAACTGCCGGAGCGGCTCGCCGTCGAGCGACCACGGCCAGGGCGTGACGGTGTCGCCGACCAGGTCGAAGACGCCGGCGCCCTCGCGCGGCCGGCCGGCCTGGACCAGGGCGAAGGCCAGCAGGTTGAGGTCGGCCAGGGCGGCCGCGTACCGCAGGTGCCCGGCGCGGGGCCAGTTCGCCAGCGCCGTCTCCAGCGCCCTGGTGGCCCGGTGGTTGGTCCACTGACGGCGGACCAGCAGGGCCTCCACGCCGCCGCGGGCGACGGTGCGGGCGTGCTCGTCCACCAGGGCGGTCAGTTCCACGCCCACGGCCGGCGCGTTCGACGGCACCCCGCCCCGGACGGCGTCCAGGAACTCCAGCTGGCCGCTGCGTGAGCCGCACTCCTCGGGCGACAGGTAGCGCAGCATCTGGAGATGGGCCTCACGGTTCCACGGGTCGCGCGAGGTCACTTCGTGCCAGACGGCGAACAGTTCGCGCGACTCCGCGCGGATCAGGCGCAGGATCCCGAGCAGCACCACCCAGGGGGCGGGGTCCTCGGGGAGCGCCTCGGCCGCGCGACGGCAGTCGTCGGCGACGGTCCGGGCCTGCTCCATCCGTCCGTCGTGCCGTCCGCGCACCAGCTCGACCCAGGCCTCGAAGACCATCGCGTCACCGCTCTGCGGCCGGCGCATCCGCCAGGTGCGGGCGAGCCCCGAGGGCGCGGCGGCCTCGGCCAGCACCGCGAGGCGGTGCGTACGGCGGTCCCAGTCCGTACCGCTCTCCTGGAGCAGCCGCTCGATCTGGTCGATCTGGATGCCGCTCTGGCCGGGCAGCCCGGTGGAGTTCAGCTGCCGCCGCACCCGGCCCAGCTTGACGTCGTCGAGCTCCGGCAGCAGACGGGGGCCGGAGGCACGAAGCTTGCGAAGTATCGACACGCGCCGCAGCCTAGGTCCCGGGTCGAATTTCGGACAGGCCTTGGCCGGAAAATGTTGCTCCGGGGACGTTTCGGTGACGGTACGGGGCCGTACCGCTACCGGCCCGGACGCGGCGTCCGGGCCGGTAGCGGTACGGGCGCCGTCAGCGGACGGCGGTTCCGGCGCGGCCGGCGGCGGGGGTCACCGGCTCCGGGCGCCGCGCCGGCGCCTCGGGTCCGAGCCGCCGGCGGAGCAGGACGGCGGCCAGCGCGACGAGGGCGAACGCCGCCCCGGCCCAGGGCAGCCGGTGCGCGCCGAGCGAGGACACCACCAGCCCGCCCACCGCGCTGCCGAGGGTGATCCCCAGGTTGGAGAAGGAGATGAAGAGGCTGTTGCCGAACTCGGGGGCGTCCCGGGCGTCGCGCGCCAGCCAGGTCTGGCTGACCACCAGCCCGCCGGAGTGGACCGCGCCCCAGAGCAGGACGCCCAGGGCCATCGGGACGGTCCACGGCCCGACGGCCCAGACCACGGCGTAGACGACCGCGTAGAGGACGGGGAAGGCGGTCACCGTGCGGACCGGGTCGCGCTCCAGCAGCCGGCCGAACAGCAGGTTCCCGGCGACCATCACCACCCCGAAGGCCATCAGCGCCACGCCGACCCGCGAACCGCTCAGGTGGGTGACCTGTTCCAGGTACTCGGCGAAGTACCCGTAGACCGAGAACATCGCCGCGAACACGGACACCACGGCCAGGACCGCCAGCCAGAGCCGGGGGCGCCGCAGGATCCGCAGCTGGCTGCCGTAGGACAGGCGCTCCTCGGACGGCATCGACGGGAAGAGGGCCAGGATGCCGAGGAAGGCGAGCAGGTTGACGCCCGCGCCGAACCAGAACGCGGCTGCCAGCGACAGGTGTTCGGCGAGGTAGGAGGTGAGCGGCACGCCGAAGGCGAACCCGACCGTGACACCGGCGAAGACGGTCGTCGCGGCCCGGGTGGCCCGCTGCGCCGGGACGAGCCGGGCGGCGGCGGTGAGCGCGACCGAGAAGAACACCGGGTGGAACACCGCCGGGACGATCCGGAAGACGAACATCACGTCGAACCGGTCGGTCAGCGCGTAGACGGCGTTGGAGACGGCGAACACGGCGAGCGCGGTCAGCAGGACCGTCCGGCGGGGGACGCGGGAGGCCAGCAGCGTCATGAACGGGCCGGTGGCGGCGACCACGAGCGCGAAGACGCCGACCAGCCAGCCGGCCGTGGACGGCGCGACGCCCAACTCCTCGGATATCCGGGGGAGGACGCCGACGACGCCCATCTCCGTGGTGATGATCCCGAACACCCCCAGGGCGAGTGTCAGGACGACGAGACCGTTCTTGCGCATGGCAGCCTTCCGCGCTCGGCCGACACGTCCGTGAACCGAGCGACAAATCTAGATAATTAGATGAATCATGCCGAAGTGAGGCAACGCTGGGGCCCGGCACGGCGCGTGGCGGCGCCGGGCCGGCGGGGGAGGGGTCAGAGCTCGTCGCGGACGTAGGCGGCGAACGCGGCGATCGTCTCCTCGTCGCGGCGGTAGAAGGTCCACTTGCCGATGCGCTCCGATTCGAGCAGCCCGGCGTCCCGCAGGATCTGCAGGTAGCCCGAGACCACCGACTGGGCCAGCCCGGACCGCTCCCGGATGTCCGTCACGCACACGCCGATGTGGAATCCCACGCCGCGCTCACGGTAGTAGTCCTCGTCGAAGTAGCGCTCGGGCGTCTTCAGCCAGCGCAGGAACTCCGCGCGCGCCGGGTTCGCGAGCGCTTTGTGAACGGCCAGCGGATCCACCGCCCACACTCCTTCCGCACGACGACCCGTAAGACAGATCTAATATTCTCGATACGAAGAAGTGTGTCAAGCGGCCTCGTTCCCACCGCTCCGCCCCGGGCGCCCGCCCGCCACCCGCACGTCAGGCCGGCAGCGCCTCCACCACCGACAGGGCCGTCGACGTGGGGATGACCCGCGACAGCCGCAGACCGGACCGCTCGAAGAGCTCCGCGAAGTCCGCCTCGGTGCGTTCGCGGCCCGTGAGGGAGGCCATCATCATCAGGTCCAGGGTCTTGGACTGGTGAGGGGCGTTGCCCCGGGGGACCACCGCGTCCAGGACCAGGACCCGGCCGCCCGGGCGCAGCGCGCGGCGGCAGTGGGACAGCAGGGTCACGCAGGTCTCGTCGTCCCAGTCGTGGGTGATCCGCTTGAGGAGGTGCACGTCGCCGGGCGGTACGGACGCGAAGAAGTCGCCCTCCGCCAGCGTCCAGCGGTCCGCGATCTCCTTGTCGGCGTCCAGGCGGTGGCCGGCCAGGACGTGGGGGCGGTCGTAGAGGACGCCCGCCAGGCCCGGGTTGCGGCGCAGCACCTCCAGCAGCAGGCCGCCGTGCCCGCCGCCGACGTCCACGACCGTGCCGGCCGCCGGGAAGGCGTAGGCCGCCGCGATGACCGCGTTCTCCGGGTCGGACATCGCCGCCATGCCCACGTGGAACACGGCGGCGGTCCGCGCGTCCTGGGCGAAGTGGTCGAAGAACGGCATGCCGAAGATGCTCTCGAAGGACGCGGTGCCGTCGGTGAGGCAGCTCGTCAGCTCCCCGGCCGGCAGCCACATGGTGCGGTCGGTGAGCATCTGGACGGCCGTCCGCGCGGAGTAGGGGACGTCGCCGCGCAGCGCCTGTCCGGCGTCGGTCAGGGCGAACCGGCCCAGGTCGTCCTCCGCGACCACGCCCCGGGTGGCGAGCAGGCGCAGGACCCGGTGGAGGCTGCGGGCGTCCGTGCCGGTCGCGGCGGCGAGTTCGGCGGGCGTGCGGGGGCCGTCCGTGAGGTGGTCGGCCACCCCGATGTCGGCGGCGGCCCGGAGGGCGGCGGGGAAGAGGAAGCCGAGGGCCTCGTCGGTGAGGAAGGCGGAGGAGCGGCGGTAGCGGGCTTCGAGGTCGGTCGCCCCGCTGTCGGCGGCCCCGGGGGTGCTCGGTGCGGACGGACCGGTGTCCGCGCCGGCGGCCGCTGTCCGGTCGCCGTCGTGCGTTCCCTCGTCCTGGCCCATGCCGTCCTCCTCGCCTCGGTGTCCCCGCGCGGGGAAGACTTCCCCCGGGCGAACGGGTCGAAGCGCGCCGCGGGCCGGTTTCGTGCGGGCACGATCATCTGCGGGCGGCGGGGGTCCGGACGGGCGGGAACCCCCGCGGCGGACGCCGGAGCGCCGCCGCGGGGGTTCGTCAAAGAGCCGGTCAGCAGCGGACGTTGCGCTCGCAGTCGAGGTAGCGGTGGCTCTGCGCCTCGATGGCGGCGGCGCGGGCGTCCGTGACGTTGGCCTCCTGGAAGCGGCCCTGGCTGCGCAGGTGCTGGGCTCCGGCAGGCCCTACCGGGCGAGGTCCGCCAGGACGGCCCGGGCCGCGTTGTGGCCCGGGATGCCGCTGACGCCGCCGCCGCGGACCGCGCCCGCGCCGCACAGCAGCACGTTCCGGTGCGCCGTCGCCACGCCCCAGCGGGCGGCGGCGCTGTCGGGGGCCTCGGTCGCGAAGGGGAACGACAGGTCCCGGTGGAAGATGTGACCACCCGGCAGGCCGACCTCCCGCTCCAGGTCGAGCGGCGTCCGGGCCTCCACGCACGGCCGCCCGTCGGCATCGGTCGCCAGGCAGTCGGCGATCGGCTCGGCCAGCACCTCGTCGAGCCGCGCCAGGCTCGCCGCCAGCGCGCGCGCCTTGGCCGCCGGGTCGGCGAACAGCCGTGCGGGCATCTGCAGGCCGAACAGGGTCAGCGTCTGGAGCCCCTGCCGGAGCGCCTCGGGCCCCAGGACCGACGGATCGGTGAGGGTGTGGCAGTAGATCTCCGACGGCGGCGCCGAGGGGATCCGGCCGGCCCGCGCCTCGGCGTGGGCCGTCGCCAACTGCCGGTAGCCCTCGGCGATGTGGAAGGTCCCGGCGAAGGCGTCCCGGGGGTCCGCGGCGGTGTCCCGGAGCCGGGGCAACCGGCGCAGCACCATGTTGACCTTGAGCTGGGAACCCTCCGGTGCAGGGCCGGCCTCCTCGCCCAGCAGCCGGGCCAGTACCGCCGGAGCGGCGTTCACCAGGACCCGCCGGCCCACCGCGGTCGCCTCCCCGTCCCGGTGCCGGTACGACACCTCGGCCTCGCCGGTGCCGTCGGTGGCCACGGCGGTGACCTCGCAGCCGGTCCGGATCTCCGCGCCGGCCGCCCGCGCGGCCTCGGCCAGCGCGTCCGTCACCGCGCCCATCCCGCCGACCGGGACGTCCCAGTCGCCCGTCCCGTTGCCGATCACGTGGTACAGGAAGCAGCGGTTCTGCAGCAGCGAGGGGTCGTGCGCGTGGGTGAAGGTGCCGATCAGCGCGTCCGTCAGCACCACCCCGCGCACCAGGTCGTCGCCGAAGGTCCGCTCGACCGCCTCGCCGAGGGGGCGTTCGAAGAAGGACTCCCAGGCGGCCTCGTCGGCGACCCGCCGGCGCAGCTCGGCCCGGGTGGGCAGGGGCTCGGTGAGGGTGGGGAACACCCGCTCGGCGATCCGGCCCGTCGACGCGTAGAAGCGCTGCCAGGCCTCCCACTCCCGGTCCGCGCCGGTCAGCGCCCGGAACGACTCCCGGGTCCGGGCGGGGTCGGCCGCGTCCACCAGCAGCCCGGTGGGCCGGCCGTCCCGGACGGTGGGCGTGTACGAGGCGATCCGGCGCCGCCGCAGCTCCAGCCGCAGCCCGAGGTCCCGCACGACCTCGCGCGGCAGCAGGCTCACCAGGTACGAGTAGCGCGACAGCCGGGCGTCCACGCCCGGGAACGCCCGGGCCGACACCGCCGCCCCGCCCACCCGCGGCAGCCGTTCGAGGAGCAGCACCCGCAGGCCCGCTCGCGCGAGGTAGGCCGCCGCCACCAGGGCGTTGTGCCCGCCGCCGACGATCACGACATCGTGCCGGGACTGCGCTTGCGCGTTCACGCGGTCACGCTACGCCACGGCGGAGGGCCGGGGAACAGGCCGCGCGCCACCCGTTCGCGCCGGCGCCGGATGCCGGTGACGCGGGGGGATGCCCGTGTCGCGGGGGACGCCTGCGCCACGGTGGACCCCTACGGCGCGGTGGACCCCTACGGCGCGGTGGAGCCCGGAGCGCGCCGCACGCCGTTGCCCGCCTCCGGCAGGGCCGGGGCCGGCCGGCCGCGCCGCCGGTGCAGCCAGAGGTACAGCAGGAGACAGGGCAGCAGCAGACCGCCGACGTTGAGGGCGACGAACGCGGCGAGGCTGTCGATGTGCCGGACCAGCCACCCGAAGTTCTGCCCGAAGAAGCCGACCACGAAGGACAGCGGCAGGAACACGGTCGCCACGATCGTGAGCCGCTCCATCGTGGCGGTCTGCCGGAGGTTGATCCGGTTCTGCTCGACCGAGATCACCGCGATGTTCGCCTCCAGGACGGTGGCCAGCAGGTCGCGCTGGGCGGCGACCTCCTCGTTGACCAGCAGGAGGTGGTCGTGCACGTCGCGGAAGTACGGCAGCAACTCGGGCGCCGACCGGCTGGGCCTCAGGTGCCGGGCGAGCACGGCGAGCAGGGGGTGGACGGCACGGTAGAAGTCGGTGGCCTCGCGGCGCAGGAAGTAGATCCGTTCGGTCGGGGCGACCGCGCCGGAGAACACCGTCGCCTCGATCTGCTCGATGTCGCGTTCGAGTTCGGCGACGACGGGCGCGTAGCTGTCGACCACCTGGTCGAGGATCGCCCACAGGGTCGACGCGCTTCCGGTGCGCAGCAGTTCGGGGCTGCGTTCGAGCCGGCTGCGGGCACCGGTCAGTTCGCTGGCGATGCCCTGGCGAACGGTGATCACGAAGTGCTCGGCGAGGAAGACGCTGATCTCGCCGCAGTCGACCTCCTCGCGTTCGTCGTCGTAGCGGGCGGTACGCAGGATGATCAGCTCGGTGCCGTCCTCGTACCGCTCGGCCTTCGGCCGCAGGTGGAAGGCCTGGGCGTCCTCGACGGCGAGTTCGTGCAGGCCGAAGCTCTCGCGGACGGTGGCCAGCTCCTCGGGGCCCGGTTCGAACAGGCCCAGCCAGACGAATCCGCCCCGCGCGCAGCGCGCGGCCGCCTCCTCCAGCGGCATCGGGCCCTCGTGCTGCCGGCGTCCGTCGCGGTAGTGCGCGCAGTCGACGATCATGGCCTTCCTCCTCGTGCCCGGCCGACCGCGCCGCGTGTCGCCCCACCGGCGGCGCAGCACGCCGCGGTCGCCCCACAGCACTAGATGCTCCTCCGATTCGGCCCGGCCTGCCCCACGGGCCCGGCGGAATCTCCGCGGGCCGGAGCCAGCGGCCCGCCGCCGGGCAGCCGCACCCGGCCCGCCGCACCCCCGGCCCGCCGCCCCTTCGGACGCGGCTCAGCCGGACGCCGGTGGCGGGTCCCCCAGGTACCGGCGCCCGGCTATCTGCTCGAAGATCAGGTTGGTCCGGGTCTGCGCCACCGCCGGGTGGGTGGTGAGGTGGTCCACCACGAAGTCGCGCAGGCCCTCGGGGCCGGCGACGCCGACGTGCAGCAGGTAGTCCTCGGAGCCCGACATGTGGAACACCGCCAGGACGCCGGGCAGGTCGGGGGCGGTGCCGCGGAAGCTCTCGTTCTGCTCACGGGTGTGGGCCCGGAGGCGGACGGAGATCATCGCCTGCAGCGGCAGGCCGATCGCGGCGGGGTCCACGTCCGCCCGGAACCCCCGGATGGTCCCGCGCTCCCGCAGCGCCCGGACCCGGGCCAGGCAGGTGGAGGGGGCGATGCCGACCCGCTCGGCGAGCGCGTTGTTCGGCAGCCGGGCGTCGTCGGCCAGGGTGCGCACGATCGCCCGGTCCACCTCGTCGAGGGGCGCCCTCCGGGCCTGCGGAATGTTCGGCATGCCGGGCAGGATTCCAGCTGTTTCCGACGATCCGCAAGACCTCGAACGGTGGTACCGAATCTTGTTCGGGAGATCTTCCCCCCGGCTCGGTGAAGTTCCATCCTGACGGCGGGTGGCGAACGCCGCCGCGCCGTTCCCCGCCCGGGGCCGGCCCGCACCGACCCCGGAGTGCCGTTCCCATGAGCCCGACCGTCACCCTCGCCGCCGCGACCGCCGTCGACCCGGGCGCGGAGCTGGACGGCCGCGATTTCGCGCTCCCCGCGAGCGGCCTGGACGACGACCGCCGGCTGCGCGCCCTCGACACCGTCGACGAGTACCTGTCGAGGAAGCGCCGGCACCTGGTCGGCTACCAGGCCACCCAGGACATGCAGGGCTGCGCGCTGGACCTGGCCCGGTTCATGCCGAACAACATCAACAACCTCGGCGACCCGTTCCAGAGCGGCGGCTACAAGCCGAACACCAAGGTCGTCGAGCGCGCCGTGCTCGACTACTACGCGGCGCTGTGGAACGCCGAGGGGCCGCACGACCCCGCCGACCCCGAGTCGTACTGGGGCTACATGTTGTCGATGGGATCGACCGAGGGCAACATGTACGCGCTCTGGAACGCCCGGGACTACCTGGGCGGCAAGGCGCTGATCCAGCCGCCGACGGCCCCGTTCGACGCCCTGCGGTACGTCAGGGCCACGCCCGACCGGGACAACCCCAACGCCCACCGCCCGGTGGCCTTCTACTCCGAGGACACCCACTACTCCTTCGCCAAGGCCGTGCGGGTGCTGGGCGTCGAGACCTTCCACGCGGTCGGCCTGGAGCAGTACCCGGACCGGTGCCCGCTGGTCGACCCCGCCACGGGACGCCGTGAGTGGCCCACCGAGGTGCCCTCCCGTCCCGGCCCCTCGGGCCGGTCCTGGGACGGTCCGGGCGAGATCGACGTCGAAGCGCTCGCGGTCCTGGTCGAGTTCTTCGCCGCGAACGGGCACCCGGTCTTCGTCAACCTCAACCTCGGCAGCACCTTCAAGGGCGCCCACGACGACGTCCGGGCGGTCTGCGAGCGACTGCTGCCGATCTTCGAACGGCACGGCCTGGTGCGGCGCCGGGTGACGTACGGCACCGACCCGCAGACCGGTGAGCCGCTGGCCGACCTGCGCAGGGGCTTCTGGATCCACGTGGACGGCGCCCTCGGCGCCGGGTACGCGCCGTTCCTGCGGATGGCCTCCCAGGACCAGGCGTACGGCTGGACCCCCGAGGTGGAGCTGCCCGCCTTCGACTTCGGCCTCAGGCTGCCCACCGAGGAGTTCGGCGAGATCGACATGGTCTCCTCGATCGCGATGAGCGGGCACAAGTGGCCGGGTGCGCCGTGGCCCTGCGGCATCTACATGACGAAGGTCAAGTACCAGATCTCGCCGCCGTCCCAGCCGGAGTACATCGGCGCGCCGGACACCACCTTCGCGGGCTCCAGGAACGGGTTCTCGCCGCTGGTCCTCTGGGACCACCTGTCCCGGCACTCCTACCAGGACCAGGTGGACCGGGTCCGCCGGGCCCAGGAGCTGGCCGGCTACCTGGAGCGGCGGCTGAGGGCGATGGAGCGGGAGACGGGCGTCGAGCTCTGGCCGGCCCGCACCCCGGGCGCCGTCACCGTGCGGTTCCGCAAGCCCGGCCCCGAGCTGGTGGCGAAGTGGTCGCTGTCCTCCCAGGACGTGCTGATGGTCCCGGGCGACGAGTCCACCCGCCGCAGCTACGCGCACGTCTTCGTGATGCCCTCGGTCGACCGGGCCAAGCTGGACGCCCTGCTGGCCGACCTCGCCCGGGACCCGGCCCTGCACGGGCAGGCCGGCTGACCGTCGCCGTCGCGCGGGTGCGTACGGCCGGCCGGGCGTCGTGCCCGGGCCGGCCGTCGCCGCCGTCGCCCCTGTGCCCCCGTACCTCGGGCGTCAGGCGTCAGGCGGAGCGGCGGTAGTAGGTGAGGGAGACCCGGACCGGTCCGTCGTCCGGGGCGGTGGCGAGCGGGCGGACGACGGCGACGTCCCGGCCGCCCTTGGCCCGGACGCAGAAGCTTCGGTCACCCTGCACGGCACTGAAGGGCAGGGCCGCGGCGGGCTGGGTCTCGATGCCCTTGACGCAGTCGGCGAGGGTCAGCGGACCGGTCGGGGAGACGTAGGCGTCGCTGTCCTCCGGGATGTAGAACTCGCCGGCGTGCCGGCCCAGGTACCAGGTGGAGGTGTCCTGGGCGGCGACCTTCCCGGTCTTGAGGTCGAACTCGTAGGAGTGGTCGGGCGAGGTGAGTTCGAGGCCGGTGTAGACGGCGGTGAAACCGGGGAGGGTGGTCGGCTGCGGGGGAGTGGCGGGCGCGGTGGGAGCGGACGGCGCGGACGCCGAGGCCGACGCGGCGGGCGGGGCCGGCGGGATGCTGCCGGTGGCGGCCACGTTCTGGTCGTCCAGGTCGTCGAAGTACCCGGGATCGAGCAGGAGGAACGCCCCGGCGGCGCCGACCAGCAGGGCGGCGGTCGTCAGGAGCGCGGTGCGGGCGCCCCGGCGTGCGGTGGTGGGGGCTCCGGGTCCGGCGGCGGGGGCCGGCTGCGGCCGGGTCGCCGGCGGGGCGGGGTGGAACCGGGCGGTCGGGGCCCCGGCCGCGGCGTGGACCGCGGTGCGGATGTCGTCCGGGTCGGTGGCGGCCGGCGTCGGTGTGGTCGGTGCCGGTGTGGTCGGCAGGTCGGTGTGGCGCCGGAGCTCGGTGCTGACCCGCGGGGGCAGCCAGTCGTCGGAGAGCCGGAGCCCGCCGCCGGTGGCCGGGTGGCGGCGGGCGGCTTCGATCAGCCAGGCGGTGCCCGGCCGCCGGCCGGGGTCCTTGGCCAGGCAGAGCCCGACCGCCTCGTGCAGTCCGGGCGGCAGGCCGGACAGATCGGGCTCCTCGTGCACCGCCCGGTAGAGCGAGGCCGGCTCGGGGCCGTCGCCGAAGGGCGGGACGCCGGAGCCGGCGTAGGCGATCAGGGCGCCCAGGGCGAAGACGTCGGTGGCCGGGGTCGCGGGCAGCCCGAGGACCTGCTCGGGGGCCATGAAGCCGGGCGAGCCGATGCGCAGTCCGGTCCCGGTGAGCCGGCCGGCGTCGGCGGCCCGGGCGATGCCGAAGTCGATGACGCGCGGGCCGTCGGCGGCGATCAGGACGTTGCCGGGCTTGAGGTCGCGGTGGACGACGCCCGCGGCGTGGATCACCTGGAGGGCCTCGGCGATGCCGGCCAGGAGCAGGACGGCGGTCCGCTCCGGCAGGGGACCGTGCCGGAGCACGACCTGCTGGAGGGAGGGGCCGGGCACGAAGGTGGTGGCCAGCCAGGGGGCGGCGGCGTCGGTGCCCGCGTCGACCACCTGGGCGGTGTAGAGGCCGTGGATGCGCCGGGCGCTGGCCACCTCCTGGGTGAAGCGGTGCCGGAACTCCGGGTCCTCGGCGAGCTCGGGGCGGACGACCTTGATCGCGACCGGGCGCCCCCCGGGGGTGTAGGCGAGGTAGACGCGGCCCATGCCGCCCGCGCCCAGCCGGGCGCAGAGGCGGTAGCCGCCGACCTCGCGGGGGTCGTCCGGGGACAGCGCCTGGAACGCCGTGGGCGACGGGGCGCCGAAGGGCTCTGCGGTCATGCTGGCTCCCAGCGGGTCGAGTGAGGGTGGCGGCACGGGTTCGGTGGATGGGCCCACGGGCGCGCCGGCCTCCGGAATCGCACCGGATCATAACCCCGACTGGAGTTTCAGTCAGGTCCGCCCTCCGGGGTGACGACCGGGACAGGCCTCCCGGTAGGATGATCCATCGTGGCTGACCGTCGAACCTTGATCATGGAAGCGGCCGCGCGGGTCATCGCCCGGCGCGGTGTCCGCGGGCTGCGGGTGGAGGAGCTGGCCTCCGAGGCCGGCGTGTCCACCGCGCTGATCTACTACCACTTCAAGGACCGCGCCGGGATCCTCCGCGCGACCCTGGAGTTCATCAACGACCGGGCCGGTCGCTACACGACCGAGCGCGCGCCGGACGCGCCGCCGCTGGACGACCGGGGCGAGCTGGAGCAGACGCTGCTGCTGGAACTCCAGGACACCCCCGAGGTGCGGGAGAACAGCACGGCCTGGGGCGAGCTGCGGGCGAGCGCGGTGTTCGACCCGGACCTGCGGGAGGACCTGGCCCGGGCGACCCTGGTCTGGGTGCAGGAGGTCGCCGAGCTGCTGGGCAAGGTGCGGCCGATGAACGGGGCCGCCGCGCTGGCCAGTTCCGCCGAGCGGCTGACCGCGCTCATGGAGGGGCTGAGCGTCCGGTGGCTCAGCGGCAGCCTGCCGGTGGAGCACGCCCGCGACCTCATGACCGGCGCGATCGACATCGAGCTGGAGCGGCTGCGCCGCTGACGCGCCGCGGCGCGGTTCGGCCCCGGGTCACCCGCGACCCGGGGCCGTTCGCGTCCTGACTCCGGCCGGGCCGGTCCGGCCCCCGGTGGCGACGACCGTCCGTCCGGGTTCGGCCCGGGTGTGTGCGGGGGCGCGGCTCCGGACTCGACGGGGCCGGCTCGCGAGGCGAATGTTGACTGAAATTTCAGTCAATGCGAGAGTGGAGCCGCGGCGCCGGGGAGGACGGTTCGGGGCGTCCACGGCAAGGCCGCCGGTCACCTGGTGGGCGATACTTGATTCTGGAGATCCTCATGAGCGACACCCGAGGTGATGACCGCTCCCTGTTCGGCCGGCTCTTCGGAGCCCAGCCCCCGCGCGGGCCGGTTCCGCACGCCGGGCGGTCCGACGACGGCGAGGCCGGGCTCCCGCAGTGGTGGGTGGACCGCGATGACGTCCCGCACGCCCGCACCTGGATGTCCTGGCCGTCCCGCAAGTCCGTCTGGGGCCGGCAGCTGGCCGGTGTCCAGCAGGACATCGCGCTGATCGCGCGGACGATCGCCCGCTTCGAGCCGGTGGTGCTGTGCGCCCCGGACGACTACAGCGTCCGGGAGGCCCAGGGTCTGTGCGGCCCGGCCGTCACCGTGACCGGGGCCGTCCCCACCGACGACCTCTGGATGCGGGACATCGCCCCGGTGTTCCGGCGCGACGGCCACGGGCGGCTCGACGCCGTCGGGCTCAACTTCAACGGCTGGGGCAACAAGCAGACCCACCGGGACGACGCCGACGCCGCCCGCGGCATCGCCGCCATGCTCGGGCTCCCCTTCTCGTACGCGGAGTTCGTCGGCGAGGGCGGCTCGGTCGAGACGGACGGCGACGGCACCCTGCTGGCCACCGAGAGCAGCCTGGTGAACAAGAACCGCAACCGGGGCATGAGCCGGGACGAGATCGAGGAGGCCGTGCTGGAGGTGTACGGCGCGGACCGGATGATCTGGGTCCCCGGGATCAAGGGCAAGGACATCACCGACGACCACATCGACGTCACCTCCCGGTTCGTCCGGCCCGGCGTCGTCCTGGTGCAACTGCCCCCGGAGGACCGCGACGACGTCTGGGCCCGGGACGCCCGCGAGCAGTTCGACATCCTCTCCCGGGCCACCGACGCCAGGGGCCGCCGGCTGCGGGTGATCCGGGTGGACGGCCCCGACACCGTCCGCTCGCGCGACCCGAAGTTCGTCGACTCGTACCTCAACTTCCACGTCGTCAACGGCGCCGTGATCGCGACCCAGTTCGGTGACGTGGCCAAGGACGACGCCGCCCGGCGCACGCTCGCGGAGGCCTTTCCCGGGCGCGAGGTCGTCCAGCTCGACGTCGACCGCCTGATGGCCGGGGGCGGCGGCATCCACTGCTCCACGATGCAGGAACCGCTTCCGTAGCACCCGTTCCCGACTCCCGCCCGCGGGGCGACGCCGGGGCCTCCCGCCCACCCGTCCGCGCGGTCCGCCACCCTCATCCAGCCGGAGTTCCCCATGTCCCAGACCTCCCTCCCGTCGACCCCTTGCCGCAGCGCCCCGTCCCGCCGCACGATGCTGCGCGCCGCGGCCGGCGCGGGCCTGCTGACCCTCGGTGCCGCGGCCTGCGCGCCCTCGGACGGCGCGGACCCGTCGGACCTCGCGGGCTCCGGCGAGCCGCCGGCGCCGGCGGCGTCCGTGCCGCCCGCGCCGCCCGCCGCGGGCGGGGCGGAGGCGACGCCCGGCCGCAGGTTCGGCGCGGAGTGGGACAGCCACGCCCGCACGTTCATGTCCTGGCCGGCGTCCACCGGCATCTGGGCCGACCAACTCCCGGACGTCCGCGCGGACATCGCCCGCCTGGCGCGTGCCGTCGGCGGCTACGAGCCGGTGGTGATGTTCGCCCGCCCCGGGCAGGTGGACGCGGCGCAGAACGCCTGCGGCAAGGACGTCGAGGTCGTCGCGCTGCCGGTGGACGACCTGTGGGCCCGGGACACCGTGCCGGTCTTCGTCGAGGAGGGCGGCACCGTGAAGGGCGTCGACCTCAACTTCAGCGGCTGGGGCGACAAGCAGAAGGAGCACGCGAACGACACGGCGCTGGCCGCCGCCCTGCTCGGCAGGTACGGGATGGAACGGGTCCGCACGCCGGTGGTCGCGGAGGGCGGCTCCTTCGAGACCGACGGGCAGGGGACGCTGATGGTCACCGAGAGCTCGGTGGTCAACCAGCGCCGCAACCCGGGCAAGAGCCGGGACGAGATCGAGGCCGAGCTCAAGAAGGCCCTCGGCGTGACGAAGGTGATCTGGTTCGCCGGCGTGCGCGACCAGGACATCACCGACGCGCACGTGGACTGCCTGGTGCGCTTCGCGGCCCCCGGGGTCGTCCTGCTGGACCAGCCGTTCCCCGGCGCGCCCGCCGACGTCTGGTCGCGCTCCGCCGCGCAGGCGCGCGAGGTGCTCAAGGGCGCCACCGACGCCCACGGCAAGCCGCTGCGGGTGATCGACCTGCCGCAGCCCGACCCGGACCGGATCACCGGGCGCGGCGACGCCTTCGTCTCCTCGTACATCAACTTCTACGTCGCCAACAAGTCGCTGTTCCTGCCGCGCTTCGGCGACGCCAAGGCCGACGACCGGGCCCAGCAGATCCTGCGCGACCACTTCCCCGGCCGCGACATCGTCCCGGTGAAGATCGACAACATCGCCTCCGGCGGCGGTGGGATCCACTGCTCCACCCACGACCAGCCCGGCAGGCCGGACGCCGGCTGATCCCCGATGCCCCGGCGAGCCGCCGTGACCGACGCTCAGGCGTCCTTCGCGGCGGCTTCGTTCGGATGGGGCCGGGGCCCGTTCCGGCCGCGTCCGCGTCCCTGGCCGGGCCGCGGCGCGGCCGCGGGGGAGAGCGGCGGGGGAGAGCGGCGGGGCGGCGGGGGAGGAGTACGGGGAGCCTCCTCGCCCGACCGGCATGGCGGTCCGTCTCAGCGGAAGGCCGGCCGGCAGTCCGCGAGCTCCGCGTCGACCGCCTCGCCGAGCAGTCTGCGGGCGTGGTCGAGCGGCAGTGAGCCGCTCAGCCAGCGGATGCTGAGCCCCTCCAGCAGGGCCGTGAGGCGCTCGGCGGACGCGGCGTGGGCGGGCGCGGTGCCGGTGGGGTGGACGCGGCCGAGCAGTTCGGCGATCTCGTGCACCCAGGTGTGGGTGGCTCGGGCGAGGTCGTCGCGCAGGCTCGACTCGAAGACCGCGCTCGCTCGCAACTCGCCCCAGGCGGTGCTGTTCTCGCGCACCTCGGCGGAGTTCTGGAGCTCCAGCAGCAGGGCCTGCTCCAGCTCGGCCCGCGGGCCCCGGGCGGTGTCGTCGGGGTCGGGCTCGGCGGTGTAGCGGTCGGCCCGCTCGCCGATGAACGCCAGGGTCTCGCGAAGGATTCCGGCGCGGTCGGTGAAGTGGTAGTAGATCAGCGCGGTCGAGACGCCGGCCTCGGTCGCCAGCTCCCCCACCCGCAGCCCGCGTACCCCGCGCCGCGCGATCACGCGGGTGGCGGCTCTGACGATCTCTGTTCGACGGTCTGACACGGGTGCTCACTCTACTCGCAGGGGCCGGCTTCCGGGGCCGAATCCTGATCGTATCTTCAGGATGCGGGTCACGGGGGGTGCTGCGCCCCCGGAGCGGGTCCCGGGCTGTGCGGCGATTCGGTGCGTCCGCGCACGGAGCCGCACTGTCGGGCCTGCTGCGAACTGGGTGCAAGTGCTGTGCGTCGAAATATTGACTGAACTTTCAGTTCGGTCCAGGATGTGGTCACCCCTCACCTCCCGATCCCTCCAGGGAGCCCCATGAACACCCCCTCCTCCACCCGCCGCGGCCTGCTGAAGTTCGGCGCGGCGGCGCTGCCCCTGGCGGCCCTCGGTGTCGCGCTCCCGGCGAGCGCCCGCGCCGCCACCGCGCCGCCGGCCGGATCCGTGCTGCGGATGCCGGCGGAGACCGACCGGCACACCCGGACCTTCATGGCCTGGCCCGCGCTGTTCTCGGTCTGGCAGAACAAGCTGTCCGCCGTCCGCCGGAACATCGCCGACCTCGCCCACGAGATCTCCCGGTTCGAACCGGTGGTGGTCCTGGCCCGCCCCGGACAGGCCGCCGACGCCCGGTACTCCTGCGGCTCCGGCGCCTACTTCCCGATCGAGGTCCTGGAGGTCGCCAACGACGACCTGTGGATCCGCGACTTCGGGCCCACCTTCGTCGTGGCACCCGGTGGGATCGCCGGTGTCGACACCAACTTCAACGGCTGGGGCAAGACCGGCACGGACTACTCCCAGCCGTTCGCCAACGACGCCGCGGCGGCCGCCACCCTCCTGCGCGGCTACGGCGTCGACCGGATCCAGGCCCCGTTCGTCGGCGAGGGCGGCTCGCTGGAGACCGACGGCCAGGGCACCCTGCTGGCCACCGTCAGCTCGCTGGTCAACCCGAACCGCAACCCGGGCATGTCCCAGCAGGACGTCGAGCAGGCCCTGCGGACCTCGCTGGGGATCGACAAGGTCATCTGGGTCCCCGGCCTGGCCGGGCAGGACATCACCGACTGCCACATCGACTGCCTGGCCCGCTTCACCGCCCCCGGCCAGGTCCTGCTGGACCAGCCCGGCCCGGGCGTCGACCCCCGGTGGGTCGCCGTCTACGAGGAGGCCAAGCGGGTGCTGCGGAACGCCACCGACGCCCGGGGCCGGCGCCTGCGGGTCACCGAACTCCCCGGGCCGGACCGCACCGCGATCCGCGGCCGGGGCAAGGACTTCCTCTCCAGCTACACCAACTACTACACCGTCAACGGCGCCGTCCTCGTCCCGCAGTTCGGCGACGGCTACGCCGACGGCGTCGCCTACGCGATCCTCCAGGCCACGTACCCCGACCGCAGGATCGTCCAGGTCGACATCGACGCCGTCGCGAGCGGCGGAGGCGGCATCCACTGCTCCACGCAGTCCCAGCCGGCCGTGCCCGACACCCTCTGAGGCACCCCGCGCCCCGCGCCCGGGGCGCCACCCGGGCCCCGGCGGGGGCCACCACCCCGGCTGCCGCCCCGGCACCCACCCACCGACCGAACGTTCGAGCAGAGAAGAGTTCCATCGTGAGTTTCCGTATGCCCGCCGAGTGGACCGAGCACGAGGGCTGTCTGATGGCCTGGCCCACCAGGGCCGAGCTCTGGGGCGACGCCCTGGACGAGGCGCGGCGGGAGTACGCCGGCGTCGCCCGGGCGATCTCCGCGTTCGAGCCGGTGACGATGGTCGCCTGCCCCGGCCAGGGCGAGGAGGCGCGGGCCCTGTGCGGTGCGGGCGTCGAGGTGGTGGAACTGCCCATCGACGACTCCTGGTTCCGCGACTCGGGGCCGATCTTCGTGCTCGGCCCCGAGGGCGAGCGGGCCGGCGTGGACTTCCGCTTCAACGCCTGGGGCGGCAAGCACCACCCCTTCGACACCGACGACCGGATCGCCGGCGCCCTGCTGGAGCGCCTCGGCGTCGAGCGGATCGACTCCCGGATGATCCTGGAGGGCGGGGCGATCACCGTCGACGGCGAGGGCACCCTGATCACCACCGAGCAGTGCCTGCTCCACCCCAACCGCAACCCGGGCATGAGCAAGGCGGAGATCGAGGCCGAGCTGGTGGCCAAGCTCGGTGTCAGCACGGTGATCTGGCTGCCCCACGGCGGTCTGCTGGACACCGAGACCGACGGCCACGTCGACGGCGTCTGCGCCTTCGTGGCCCCCGGCAAGGTGATCGTCCAGCTCCCGGGCGACCCCGGCCACCCCGACTACGACCGGATGCGCGAGAACCGGGCCGTCCTGGAGGCCGCCGTCGACGCCAAGGGCCGCAAGCTGGAGATCATCGACCTGCCGCAGAGCGCCTTCGTCGACGTCGAGGGCAAGGACACCGAGGTCGGGTACCTCAACTTCTACATCGCCAACGGCGGCGTCGTCGTCCCGGTCGCCGACGTCCCCCAGGACGAGGACGTCCTCGCCGTGATCGCCGCCGCCCTGCCCGGCCGCGAGGTCGTCGGGGTGCGCTCCCGGGTGATCGCCTACGGCGGCGGCGGCGTGCACTGCATCACCCAGCAGGTGCCGGCGGCCCGCCCGGCCGGCTGAGCCGCCCGCGCACTCCCGCGTCACCGGACCGGCGGGCCCGCACCCCACCCGCGCGCGGGCCCGCCGGTCCGGCACCCCCTCGCCACCCCCGTCCCGCACGGAAGAGAGCCACCCTCATGCCAGACCCCCAGGACAGGCCCGGGAGCAGCAGAACCCCGCGCCGCCGATCCGCCTTCCCGGTCGCGGCGCTGGCCGCCGCCACCTTCGCCACCTTCACGCTCGCCACCGCCTGCGCCGGCCCGCCGAAGGACGGCGGCGCCGACGGCGCGACGGCCTACCGGCTATCGGCCGGCACCCCGCCCGCCCAGGGCGGTCTGGACTCCTTCACCTGGGCCGTCTACGCCGAGCCGCCCACGCTGGACTACATCTCCGCCTTCGACTACCCGCAGAACACCGTGCTCTCCAACGTCTGCGAGAGCCTGATGCGGTGGACCCCGCAGCTCACCCTGGCCCCCGGGCTCGCGGAGAAGGCCACCAGCCCCGACCCGACCACCTGGGTCTACGACCTGCGCCCGAACGTGCGCTTCCACGACGGCAACGTGATGACCGCCGACGACGTGGTGTACAGCCTCGGCCGGCAGATGAACCCCGACAACGCGGCCGCCTGGGCCCAGCAGTTCCAGAACGTCAGCACCGTCACCAAGACCGGACCGCTCCAGGTCACCGTCAAACTCACCCAGCCCGACTCGCAGTTCAACCAGTACATGGCCACCGCCGCGGGCGTGGTCGCCTCGAAGGCGGGGATCGAGGCGGCGGGCAAGGACTACGGGACCGGCGGCGGCCTCGCGTGCACCGGGCCGTTCGAACTCGGCACCTGGACCAAGGGCCAGTCGATCGAGCTCCAGCGCTTCGACGGCTACTGGGGGACCAGGGCGAAGTCGGCCAAGGCCGTCTTCCGCTTCCTCACCGACCCCTCGGCCCGCGTCAACGCCCTGCTCAGCGGCGAGGCCGACGGCGGCTACCTGATCCCCACCGAGAGCTACGAGCGGCTGCGCACCGGCGGCAGCGGCACGCTCTACTTCGGCGAGGGCCTCAGCACCGTCAACGTCAACGTCACCTCCATGCAGGGCGTGCTCGGCGACGTCCGGGTCCGCGAGGCTCTCTCGCTCGCCCTGGACCGCTCGGGCTTCGTCCGCACCGGTCTCGGCGGGGCCGGCAGCGTCACCGGCTCGCTGACCACCCGCGCCGCCTGGGCGGCCGCCCCCGAGCACCTGCGCGCCGAGGCGTTCGAGGGGCTGACCCCGACCACGCCCGACCTCGACCGGGCCAAGGCGCTGATCAAGGAGGCCGGCGCCACCGGGAAGACCCTCACCGTCGCCACCAGCCCGATCGGCCAGGACGTCTCCCTGCTCGCGACCGCCGTCCAGGCCGCCGGCGCGAAGATCGGTCTGGACGTCCGGCTGAAGACCATCGCCCCCAACGCCTTCACCGCGCTGTTCACCGACCCGAAGGCCCGCGAGGGCATCGACCTGTTCCCGGAGACGTACTACGACTCCATCACCGACCCGCTGGACCTGCTGGCCAACTTCCGGACCGGCGCCTACCAGAACTTCGCCTCCTACAGCGACCCCGGTTACGACGACCTGGTCGCGAAGGCCGCGGCCGCCACCGACCCCACCGAGCGCTTCACCCTGGCGGCCCAGCTCCAGAAGGCCGCCTCCGAGAAGCTGCTCTGGATACCCGTCGCCGAGTGGCCGACCGCGGTGTTCCTCAACAAGAGGATCACCGGCGCGCCCACCACCATCTCCTACCTCTACTACCCGTGGGCGGCCGATGTGGGGGCGGCCCGGTGAGTTTCCTGAGATTCGCCGCCCGGCGGCTGGCCGAGCTGGCCGCCACCCTGGCCGGCGCCTCGTTCGTGATCTTCGGGGCGATGTACCTGGCCCCCGGCAGCCCGGCGAGCTTCCTGCTCGCCGGCCGCTCGGCCTCCCCGGAGGCCCTGCGGGCGGTCAACGCCCAGTACCACCTGGACGACCCGTTCCTGCTGCAGTACCTGCGGTGGGCCGGGCAGATCCTGCACGGCGACTTCGGCCGCTCGATCACCTACCGCACCGACGTCTCCCGGCTGCTCGCCGACCGGCTGCCCGCCACCCTGCTGCTGGTCGCGATGGCGCTGGTCCTGGTGCTCGCCCTCGGCCTGCTGCTCGGCTGGATCGGCGCCGTCCGCGGCGGCGGCGCCGACTCGACCATCCTGGTCACCACCACCGTCGCCGTCGGCACCCCGTCCTTCGTCGCCGCCGTCCTGCTGCAGGGCCTCTTCGCGGTGAGGCTGGGCTGGTTCCCGTCCGGCGGCACCGGTGACGGACTCGGCTCGATGCTCTGGCACCTCACCCTGCCCGCCCTCGCCCTGGCGTTCTACCTGATCGGCATGCTCGCCCGGGTCACCCGCGCGGCGATGGTCGAGGTCCTCGGCCACGAGCACGTGACCGTGGCCCGCAGCCGGGGCGTCACCGAGCACCACGTGATCCGCCGGCACGTCTTCCGCAACGCCCTGGGCACCGTGCTCACCACCGGCGGCCTGATCGTCTCCACGCTGCTGGTCTGCACCGTGCTGGTGGAGACCGCGTTCAGCGTCGGCGGCATCGGCCAGCTCCTCGAACTGTCCACCACCACCAAGGACTTCCCCACCGTGCAGGCCATCTCCCTGATCATGGTCGGGCTGTTCATGGCGGTGAACCTGGTCGTCGACCTGCTGCACCCGCTGGTCGACCCCCGGGTCACCCTCGGAGCGGGAAAGGCCACCGGATGACCGCCACCCTGCTGCGCCGGCCCGGCCTCGGCCGGCTGCGCACCGCCCGCGCGCCGCTGTACCTGCTCTGTCTCGGCTTCGTCGCCCTGGTCGTGCTGTCCGCCGTCCTCGCGCCGTGGCTCGCCCCCGCCGACCCGAACGCCGTCGACCTCGGCAACGCGCTCGCCGGACCCTCCGCCGACCACCTGCTGGGCGTCGACGCCTCCGGGCGGGACACCCTCTCCCGCCTGGTCACCGGCGCGCGGACCTCCCTGCTCGGACCCCTCGGGGTGGTGGCCTTCTCCACCCTGGCCGGGGTCGCCGTCGGCACCACCGCCGCCTGGCGGGGCGGCTGGCTGGACTCCGTCCTCTCGCGCGGCACCGAGCTGATCTTCGCCTTCCCGGGGATGCTGCTGGCGATCCTGATCGTCTCCGTCCACGGCGAGGGACTGCTCGCCCCGGTCATCGCCCTCGCCATCGCCTACCTCCCCTACGTCAGCCGCCTCACCCGCTCCCTCGTCCTCGCCGAACGCGCCCGCCCCTACGTGGAGGCGTACCAGGTCCAGGGCCACTCCGGCCTGCAGATCTGCCTGCGCCACCTGATCCCCGGCATCGCCCCGGTCGTCCTCGCGCAGGCCACCATCAACTTCGGCTACGCGCTGATCGACCTGGCCGGCCTCTCCTTCCTCGGGCTCGGCGTCCCCGCGCTCACCCCCGACTGGGGCCGGATGGTCTTCGACGGCCAGTCCGCCGTCCAGCACGGCTACCCGCTGTCGGCGATCCTGCCCTGCGTCGCGATCGTGCTGACGGTCGTCGCCTTCAACGTCGTCGGCGAACGCCGGGCCGACCAGGTCGCCAGGAGGGACCGATGACCACCCTCGACATCCGGGGCTACCGCCTGCGCCTGCCGAACACCGCCCGGCCCGTCCTCGCCGGCGTCGACCTCACCGTCGACGCCCGCGAGACCGTCGCCCTCGTCGGGGAGTCCGGCTCCGGCAAGAGCCTCACCTCCCGCAGCGTCCTCGGCCTGCTCCCCGACGGCGCCGCCACCGAGGGCACCGTGCGGGTCAACGGTGACGACGTCCTCACCATGACGCCCGAGCAGGTGCGCCGGCTGCGCACCGGCACCGCCGCGATGATCTTCCAGGACCCGCGGGCCGCCATCAACCCGCTGCGCCGCCTCGGCGACTTCCTCACCGAGAGCGTGCGCCTCAGCGGCCGGCTCCCGGCCGGGGCCGCGACCGAACGGGCCACCGAGATGCTGGACGCGGTCGGCCTGCCCGCCGCCGTCCTGGACCGCTACCCGGGACAGGTGTCCGGCGGCATGCTCCAACGGGTCATGATCGCGGCCGCCCTGATGGGCGACCCCGCGCTGCTCCTCGCCGACGAGCCCACCACCGCCCTGGACGTCACCTCCCAGGCCGAGGTGGTCGCGCTCCTGGGCGACCTCCAGGAACGCTTCGGCACCGGCCTGCTCTTCGTCACCCACGATCTGGGGCTCGCCGCCGCCATCAGCGACCGCGTTTACGTGATGTACGCCGGCCGGATCGTCGAGACCGGCCCCGCCGAGGCCCTGTTCGACCGGCCCCGGCACCCCTACACGACCGCGCTGCTCGCCTCGACGCCGCGCCTGGACGCCCCCCGGGGCAGGCTCGCCGCCATCGAGGGCCGGCCGCCGAGCCTGCGCGACGAGCTGACCGGGTGCCCGTTCGCGCCGCGCTGCCCGCTCGCGACGGAGCTGTGCGCCCGGGAGGTCCCCGAGCTGCTGCCGGTCGGCGCCGGGCCGGCCCGTCGCACCGCCTGCCACCACAGCGACCGGACGGGGGAGGGGAGCGCCGATGCGTAGCCCGGACCTGGGGGCCGCGGCCCGTTCGAGAGGAGTGCCGCCGATGCGCCGGACCGTCCTGGAGGCGGTCGGCCTGCACCGCGCCTACGGCAGCGTGCAGGCCGTCGACAACGTCTCGTTCACCCTGGCGGAGGGCGGCTCGCTGGGCATCGTCGGCGAGTCCGGCTCCGGCAAGACGACCACCGCCCGGATCGTCGTCGGACTGGAACGGTCCGACTCCGGCCGGGTCCTGGTCCACCGCCGGGACCGCACCGAGCACCGGCGCGGCCGGGCCCACCGGCTCGCGCGGGCCCGCGAGGTCCAGATGGTCTTCCAGGACCCGTACCTGTCCCTGGACCCGCGCACCACCGTCGGCGCCGTGCTGCGGGAGACCCTGCGGCTGCACTTCCCCGACCGGGACCACGCCGGCCGGATCGCCGAACTCCTGGAGCAGGTCGGCCTCGGTGAACGGGAGGCCGGCGCCCTGCCCCGGCAGCTCTCCGGCGGCCAGCGCCAGCGCGTCGCGATCGCCCGGGCGCTGGCGGTCGAGCCGGCCGTCCTGGTCCTGGACGAGGCGGTGGCCGCGCTCGACGTGTCCGTCCAGGCCCAGATCCTCAACCTGCTCGCCGACATCCGGGAGGAGACCGGGATCGGCTACCTGTTCATCACCCACGACCTCGGCGTCGTACGGTCCGTGACCGACGAGGTCATCGTGATGCGGCACGGGAAGGTCGTCGAGTCCGGCCGGACCGCCGAGGTCCTGGCCCGGCCCCGGCACCCCTACACCCGGCTGCTGCTGGACTCCGTGCCCAGGCCGGGCTGGGACCCGCGGTCCATCGCGGCCGCCCGCCGCGCCCTGTAGCGGCGGGGCCCCGTACCCGGGTCCGGATCGTCGACGCCCCCACGGCGGCGGTCCGGACCCGTTCCGCTCGTCCCCCGGTGACACCTCGCCCGCTCTGCTTCGCCCGCTTCGCCCGATCGGCGGCGCGCGGGCTCACCGGTGCGCCCCCCGGTCGCCTCTACTGTCGGGTATCGCCCATTTCGGGGCGCATCCGGATGAACAAGGGGAGCCGCTGTGAGACATCCCTTCCTGTCCCGCCGGGCCGTGCTGCGTTCGGGGGCGGCCGCCGCCGCGCTCGCGGTGCTGGAGGGCTGTGGCTCCGACGCCGCGTCGTCCGGCGGGTCCGAACCGTCCTCGGCGGGCGCGAGCGGGGGCGGGAGTGCGGGCGCGAGCGGAACGGCCACGCCGGCCCCGGCCTCGTACGCGATGCCGGCCGAGTCGCGTCCCCACACCAGGACCTTCATGGCCTGGCCGGCCCTCGAAGAGGTGTGGGGCGGTCAACTGCCGGCCGTCCGCCAGGACATCGCGCACGTGGCGCAGGCCGTGGCCCGCTTCGAGCCGGTGGTGCTGATGGCCCGCCCGGACCAGAGCGCCCAGGCCCGGCAACTGTGCGGCTCGACCGTGGAGGTGATCGACCTCCCGGTGGACGACCTGTGGGCCCGCGACACCGGCCCGACCTTCGTCACCGGGCCGGGCGGCCTGGCCGGCGTCGACCTCAACTTCAACGGCTGGGGGAACAAGCAGACCCACGCCGAGGACAGCCAGGTCGCGCGCCGACTCCTCGACCACTACGGCATCCGGCGCGTCCAGGCGCCGATCACCGGCGAGGGCGGCGGGATCGAGGTCGACGGCGAGGGCACCCTGATGGCCACCGAGAGTTCCTGGGTCAACGAGAACCGCAACCCCGGGAAGAGCCGCGACCAGATCGAGGCCGCGATGAAGGAGCTGTTCGGCGTCCGGAAGGTGATCTGGTTCGCCGGCGTGGCCGGGCAGGACATCACCGACTGCCACATCGACGCCCTGGCCAGGTTCGCCGAGCCCGGCGTGGTCGTCATCCACCGGCCCGGCCCGGACACCCCGCCGGACATCTGGTCCCGCGCCTCCGACCAGGCCCTGGAGGTGCTCCACGCGACCACCGACGCGACGGGGCGGACGTTGCGGATCGTTGATCTCACCGAGCCCGACCTCAGCGCCCTCCCGGACCCGGGCAAGGACTTCCTGGCCACCTATCTCAACTACTACGTGGTCAACGGCGCCGTCATCATGCCCCGGTTCGGCGACCAGGCCTCCGACGACCGCGCGGCGGGCGTCCTCGCCGACCTCCACCCGGGGCGCGAGATCGTACCGGTGAGCATCAACGCCATCGCCGCCGGCGGCGGGGGCATCCACTGCTCCACCCAGCAGCAGCCCGAGGCCGCCGGGGCGTCCTCCTCGCCGGGGGCGTCCTGATGCCACGGCGGGCGTTACGCGGTGCCGGCGGCGAGTCCGAGGACGAGCGCCCGCATCACCGGCGCGGAGTCGATCCGCGCGCCCAGGGACTGGAACGCGGCCAGCCCGTCCGTCCCGGCCGCCGCCGCCTCGCCCAGTGGCACGGGGTCGAACCCGCCGCCGCGCTCGTCCGCCAGGACCTGGAACAGCGCGACGAAGCACGCCCGCCACCGTCGGTACTCCGCCTCCAGGCTCTCCCGCACCCGCTCGTCGCCGGCGGCGAACCAGTGCAGGGCGGAGTGCAGCCGGGACAGGTCGCCGGCCTCCGGCTGGGCCAGCATCTCGACGACCCGCTCGGCCCGTTCGGCGAAGGTCCCCGGGCCGGCGACCGCCTCCTCCAGCGGGGTGATCCACTCCGGCCTGATGCTCTCCACCACCGCGACGATCAGGTCCGTGCGGTTCTGGAAGTGGTAGTGGCACATGCCGTGGGTCACCCCGCCGAGAGCGGCCACGTTGCGGGTGGTGAAGGGGACCGAGCCGTCCCCGGCGAGCAGGTCGCGCGCGGCGGCGAGCAGGCGCGCCCGGGTCTGCTCGCCCTTCGCCGAGGCGCGCGGGCGCTTGGCGCCGGTCGCCGGTCCCCTGGTCGCCGGGCCCCCGGGGGGCGGGTCGACGGGGTGCGGATCCTCAGCGCGCGTAGCCATCCGGAAACTCTAGCGAGCCCGTGCCGGTGGCGGCGGGGGCCGGTCGGTCGGGCCGGCTCTGCCAAAACTCTTGACCGAGCGCTTGGTCAGTTTTACCGTCATGGCCATCACGTGGAAGCACCACGGACAGTCAGAAGAGGAGGCCGAGAGATGAACGGTCACAGCGAACCGCCCGTCTCGTCCGGCAGAGGGCCGGCCGCGTTGGGTCGACGGAACTTCCTGGTGGCGGCCGGGCTGGTCACGGCGGGCACCGCCCTGGCGGCCAACGGCCGTGCCGCCGCAGCCGCCCCGGCCGCCCCGGTCGGACGCGCCGCGGCCGCCGGCACCTTCGCCGTCCCGATCGACACGGTCACCCACACCCGGACCTGGATGGCCTGGCCGGACGACCCCGCCATCTGGACCGGCCGCAGGGGCGGCCGCCGGGGTGGCACCACGCCTTCCCTCGCCCAGATCCAGGCCAACATCGCGCTCGTCGTCAACACCATCGCCACGTACGAGCCGGTCTACCTGTGCGCCAACCCGGCCGCGGCCGCCGCCGCCCGGCGGGCCTGCCCCGGCGGCAACGTCACCGTGCTCACCACCATCCCGGTCAACGACTGCTGGATGCGCGACTCCGGCCCGGTGTTCCGCACCGACGGACTCGGCGGCCTGGACGCGATCGGCCTCAACTTCAACGGCTGGGGCGGCAACCAGACCTCCACCAACGACGGCAAGGTGGCCGCCCGGGTCGCCGCCCACGTCGGGGTGCCGTTCACCGCGGCCGCCCTGGTCGGCGAGGGCGGCGCGATCGAGGCCGACGGCGCGGGCACCCTGATGGCCACCAGGAGCAGCATCCTCGTCTCCAACCGCAACCCGGGCATGTCGCAGACCCAGGCCGAGAACGCGATGAAGGCCGCGTACGGCGCCTCCAAGGTCATCTGGTTCACCGGTGTCGCCGGCCAGGACATCACCGGCGACCACGTCGACGCCACCTCGCGCTTCCTGGCCCCGGGCAAGGGCCTGGTCCAGCAGCCGAACGCCACCGACGACCCGTCGGACGTCTGGACCAAGGACGAGATCAACCAGTACAACGTGCTGTCCTCGGCGACCGACGCCCGCGGCGTCCGGATCCAGGCCACCAAGCTCGGCGGCCCCGACTACTACACGATCCGGCAGAGCGATCCCGCTTTCGTCGGCTCCTACGCCAACTACTACGTCTGCAACGGCGCGGTGATCGCCGCCCAGTTCGGCGACTCCCGGGCGGACGCCGCGGCGAAGGCGAAGCTCCAGTCGCTCTTCCCCGGCCGGGTCGTCGAGCAGCTGAACATCGACTACATCGGCCTCGGCGGCGGTGGCATCCACTGCGTCACCCAGCCGCAACCCGTCCCGTAGGGCCGGGCGCGCCAACCCCGGCCCCGGGTGCCGGTACCGGGGCCGGACCTAGCGGTCCGAACGGGGTCCGGGGCCGACCGCCGCCGGCCGGCCGGGAGCCGTCGGCGCGGTGCCGTCCGGCCGGATCCGGTCCGCCGCGTCGGGCCGGATCCGGCCGCCGAACGCCCGGGCGGCGGCGGCCGCCAGGAGCGCGACGGTGCCGCCCAGCAGCATGACGGTGGTGGTCGACCCGTGGTCCACCACCGCGCCGCCCGCCAGCGAGCCGAGCGCGATGGTGGCCTGGAACGACGAGGTGAACACCACCCCGGCCGCCTCCGGGGCGTGCGGCGCCGCGGCGAGGAACC
Source organism: Kitasatospora sp. NPDC091207 (assembly GCF_044768625.1). Lineage (NCBI taxonomy): Bacteria > Bacillati > Actinomycetota > Actinomycetes > Kitasatosporales > Streptomycetaceae > Kitasatospora > Kitasatospora sp. NPDC091207. The sequence goes on along the minus strand of NZ_JBIVVS010000036.1, from coordinate 4,290 downwards.
AGGTCAGCGAGCAGACCGGGACGGCGCCGTACGCCACGCCCCAGAGCACCAGCACCGCCGCGGCGCCCGGACCGGAGGTGCCCACGAGCGGCAGCAGCAGCGTCGCGGCGCCGAGCAGCCCGGCCGCGGTGGCGAGCGCCGGACCGGGCGTCCGCGCCGCCCGCCCGCCGGCCAGGACGTTGCCGAGCAGACCGGCGGCGCCGAAGGCGAGCAGCAGCCAGGTGATCCGTCCCGGTCCGACCCGGGTGACCTCCGCCAGGAAGGGGGTGACATAGGTGTAGCTGCCGAAGTGGGCGAGCACGACCAGGAAGGTCACCACGAGGCCGGTACGGGTGCCCCGGCCGGTGAGCAGCGCGCGCAGCACGCCGGCGCCGGTCCCGGTCCGCGGGGGGAGCGGCGGCAGCGAGGCGAGGAGCGCGACCAGCACCAGGACGGTCAGCGCGGTCATCGCGGCGAAGGCCGCGCGCCAGCCGGCGACGGAGCCCAGGAAGACGCCGGCCGGTACGCCGAGGACGGAGCCCAGCGGGACGGCGGAGAAGATCACGGTGTTCGCCCGGGCCTGCCGGGCCGGCGGGACGAGGCGCGGCGCGAGCCCCGAACCGATCGACCAGAAGGCCCCGATGACCACGCCGAGCGCGATCCGGGCCACCAGCAGGGCCCAGTAGGCGGGGGCGAGCGCGGTGAGCAGGTCCGCGAGCGCCAGGACCACCAGCAGGCCGCAGAGCATGGTGCGCCGGTCGGCCCGCCTGGTCGCCACCGTGACCACGGGCGCGGCCACCGCGGCCACCAGGCCGGGCAGCGTCATCATCAGCCCGGCCGTGCCGTCGGAGATCCGGAAGGAGGCGCCGATCGGGGTGAGCAGTCCGATCGGCAGGATCTCGGTGGTGACGATGGCGAACACACCGGTGGTCACGGCGAGCACGGCGGGCAGGCCGCCGGTCCGGCCGCGAGGTGGCGGGGTGCCGCCGCCGGGCGGGCGCGGGGCGGGGCGGTCGTTCTCGGGCATGCCGGTGGTCCTGTCCGTGGGTGGAGCGGGTTCGGCTCCAAGTCCACCAGTGCGCGGGGGTGTTGGACTGGCGTGAATCCGACCTGAACGTTCGGCCGGACCGGATTCCGGCACCCGGGCCCTGCACGGATACCTCTCACTGAGAGCTAAACTGGAGACATGACCGCGGACGCCCCGAGCACGTCGGACACCGCGCTGGGCGACGAGTTCTCCACCCTCCTCGTCGGCATCCAGCGCCTGGTACGACGACGGCTGCGGGAGGGCCTGACCGAGCCCCGGCTGCGCGGCGCGCAGGTCGAACTGCTGCGCCTGGTCGCGGACTCCCCGGGGCTGCGCGTCTCGGACGCGGCCGGGGAACTCTGCCTGGCCGGCAACTCGGTCTCCACGCTGGTCAACCAGCTGGTCGCGCTGGGCCTGTTGCGCCGCGAGGTGGATCCGGCCGACCGCCGGGCCGCCCTGCTGTACACCACCGGCGAGGCCGTGGAACGGCTCGCGGCCTGGCGGGCCCGGCGGACGGCCCTGGTCGGCGAGGTGGTGGCGGAGCTGTCCGCCGGGGACCGCGCGGCGCTGGCCGCCGCCCTGCCCGCGCTGCGCGGCGTCGCCACCGGCCTGCGCGACGGCCGGCCGGAGGAGAGCGGCGCTCCCCGGGCGGAGCGACCGGCCGGGGAACGGGGGGCGGAGCGATGACGCCGGGGGAGACCGACGCGGTGGTCTGCCGCGCGCTGGAGTACACCTTCCACCGGGCCGGCGGGCGGGGGAAGGGGAAGGGCGGCGGGACGAAGGCCGTCGACGGGGTCGACCTGACGGTGCGCGCCGGCGAGGTGTTCGGCCTGCTCGGGCCCAACGGCGCGGGCAAGACCACCACGATCCGGGCGATCACCACCCTGCTCCCGACGGCCGCCGGGATGGTCCGGGTCTTCGGCCACGACGCGGCCCGGCAGCGGACGGACGTCCGCCGACTGCTGGGCTACGTGCCACAGCAGCTCTCCGCCGACGCGGGGCTGACCGGGCGGGAGAACGTCGAACTGTTCGCCCGGGTCTTCGACGTGCCGAGGTCCGAGCGCTCCGAACGGGTCGCCCAGGCGCTGGCCGCCGTCGACCTCACCGAGGCCGCCGACCGGATGGCCGGCACCTTCTCCGGCGGCATGGTCCGCCGGCTGGAGCTCGCTCAGGCCCTGGTCAGCGCCCCCCGGCTGCTCGTCCTGGACGAGCCCACGATCGGCCTCGACCCGATCGCCCGCGCCGGTGTCTGGGAGCGCGTCGACGCCATCCGCCGGGCCACCGGCATGACCGTGCTGGTCACCACTCACTACATGGACGAGGCCGAGCGGCACTGCGACCGGATCGCCCTGATGGACCGCGGCCGGATCCGCGCGCTCGGTACGCCGGCGGAGCTGAAGGAGCAGGTCCGGGAGCAGGACCCGCAGCAGCCCGACCCGAGCCTGGACGACGTGTTCCGCCACTTCTCGGGCCGGGGCCTGTCCCGTGGCGAGGCCGCGGAAGGAGACTTCAACGATGTCCGCCGAACCCGCCGCACGGCCGGCCGTGTCGGCTGAACCGGCCGGCCGCGCCGCGGCCGCCGACCTGCCCGACCTCGGCCTGTTGCTGGTGCCCCCGCGGGCCCGCACCGGCTGGCGCGTGGTCCCGGCCCGGGTGACCGCGATGTGCGTGGTCGAACTGCAGAAGCTGCGCCACGACCGCACCGAGCTGTACACCCGGGCGGTCCAGCCTGCGCTCTGGCTGCTGGTCTTCGGTGAGACCTTCACCCGGCTGAAGGCGATCCCGACCGGCGGGATCCCCTACCTCGACTTCCTGGCCCCCGGGATCATCGCCCAGTCCGCGATGTTCATCGCGATCTTCTACGGCATCATGATCATCTGGGAGCGGGACTCCGGCGTGCTCACCAAGCTGCTGGTCACCCCGACCCCGCGCGCCGCGCTGGTGACCGGGAAGGCCTTCGCCGCCGGGGTCAAGGCGGTGCTGCAGGCCGCCGTGGTGGTGGTGCTCGCGGCGCTGCTCGGCGTCGGCATGACCTGGAACCCGCTGCGGCTGCTCGGCGTCGTGGTGGCGGTGATGCTCGGATCGGCCTTCTTCGCCTGCCTGTCGACGGCCATCGCCGGCATCGTGCTCACCCGGGACCGGCTGATGGGCATCGGCCAGGCGATCACCATGCCGCTCTTCTTCGCCTCGAACGCCCTCTACCCGGTCGACCTGATGCCCGGCTGGCTGCAGGCGGTCAGCAAGGCCAACCCGCTCAGCTACCAGGTCGACGCGCTGCGCGGTCTGCTGATCGGCACCCCCGCGCACCTCCCGCTGGACTTCGGGGTGCTGGCGCTGGCGACGGTGCTCGGTATCGCGGCGGCCTCCGCGCTCCTGGGCCGGCTCGCGCGGTAGGCGTCAGATCCGTTCGGCCGACCACTGGGGGTCACGACCGGTGAGGGCCAGCAGCTGTTCCTGGGTGCCGGCGCCGGGAGCCACGCCGCGTGCCGGGTCGAACTGGCCGCTGCCGGTCAGGTCGCGGTAGCCCCGGAACTCCGCGAACGCGTACCGCGCGGCCTCCTGCGGCAGCCGGCCGCTCTCGCCGAGCGCCCGGGCGAGGTCCCAGCTGTGCACGACCGTCTCGGCGGTCAACTCCCGCGCGAACCCGCCCAGATCGCGGACCCCGTACGGCAGGTGCACCAGGAGGTCGGGGGCACCCGGCTGGTTCAGCGCGCGGACGGCGCTGTCGACGGCCGTCGTCCACACGCCGACGGGGTTGCGGCCCAGGACGTCGCCCGCGAAGCGCCGGCCGATCTGTTCCGGGGTGTAGCCGGCCACGGCCTGGCAGACCCACAGGTGCTGGGCGGCGAGGTGGTTGACCAGCGTGCGGACATCCCATGCGCGGCAGGGTGTGGGCGCCGACCAGCGGTCCTCGGGAGCGGCTCGCACCAGCCGGGACACCTCCGCCGCGGCGGCCGCGTAGCAGCGGCGGACCTCGGCGTGGAACCCGGAGGGGTGGGGACATTCCATCGCCGGGCCTCCTTTTCCTGCCCTGGTCCCTCCCAGTAAACCGCTACGGGGCGTGACAGGCCAGGGTTTCGGCCCCGGCTTCGTCGTGCGGGTGCGTTCGCTTGTGTGCGGGGGTATGGCGACGCCGCTGTCCCCGGGTGGGGGTGCAGCGGCGTGGTCGTGGTGGTGCTGGGGGCTGTGGTTACTTGGTGAGGCCGGCCTTGACGGAGCAGACGGGCCAGGCGCCGGGGCCCTGGGCGGCGAGGACCTTTTCGCCGATGGCGATCTGCTGGGCC
>NZ_JBIVVS010000035.1:0-74827 GCF_044768625.1 Kitasatospora sp. NPDC091207 | reverse complement strand
AGGGGGGACCCTGTGGGAGAGTAGGACGCCGCCGAACAATCATTGTGAAGAACCCCCTGATCCCTTCGGATCGGGGGGTTCTTTGCGTTTCCGGGGCATTCCTGTGACAGGCCCGCCGGTACGGAGAGACCCGGTACGGAATGGCGGTGCGAAAAGGCTGTCCGGAGGTGGTGCTAGGTCCACCCCGAAACCGGGGTGGGACGGCCAGTGCCGCGTCGATGCCGTCCGGGGACACTGGAAGAACCACGATCGGTACCAGCCCCAGGAGCACCCGTGACAGCAGCGAGTCGAACGAGCGGCGCGGGCGTGCGCGCCCAGACCGAGGCCGCCTTCACCTCGGGCGGCCGAGGCCTGGTCCGTCTGGCGCTGCTCGCGCTGGGCGCGGTGCCGACCGTCGCCCTGCCGTTCCTGGCCGCGCTCTTCGCCGGCGCGTCGGTCTCCTCGCTGCTGGAGGCCTACTACCCGGCCCGGTTGTTCGCGGTGGTCGCGGCGGCCGTCGCGGGCGCGGCCGTGGCCGGCCTGCTGGTGCGCCGGACCGCGGACCGGACGCGGGGCCAGCTCGTCCGCTGGTTCGGGATCCGGCTGCCCGTCGAGTACAGCCCCCGGCCGGTGCTGGAGCGGGACGAGCGCGGCCACTGGTGGACGGGGTACTCGTACCACCGCTCCCAGGCCGTCGCGAGGCTCGCCCACCTGCTGCACTGGGCCGCCCGGGACCGGGCCACCCGGTCGGAGATCGCCTGGTTGGTGATCAGCCCGGTGGCCGCGGGCGCGCTGGTCCTGCCGGTGGCCGGTCTGCTGCTGGGCGGGGCGGGCTACGCGGTGACCGCGGCGGTGGACTCCCGGACGTACGGACCGATCGACGCGGGCGGCGTCTCCGCGCTGCTCTCGGTCGCCCTGGGGCTGGGGTTGACGGGGCTCGGCGTGCTCGCGGCGCCGTTCGCCGTGCGCGGGTACCTGGAGCTGGCCCGTCGGGTGCTGGACCAGGACGGCCGGGCCTCGCACGCCCAGCTGACCAAGCGGGTGGCGGAGCTGACCGAGACCCGGGCCGACGCGGTCGGCGACCAGGCGGCCGAACTGCGCCGGATCGAGCGGGACCTGCACGACGGCGCCCAGGCCCGGCTGGTCGCGATCGGGATGACCCTCGGCACGATCGAGCACCTGATGGAGACCGACCCGGCGGCCGCCCGCGAGCTGCTCTCCGAGGCACGGCAGTCCTCGGCGCGTGCGCTCCAGGAGCTGCGCGACCTCGTCCGGGGCATTCACCCGCCGGTGCTCGCCGAGCGTGGACTGGGCGACGCGGTCAGGGCGTTGGCGCTGGACAGCGCGCTGCCGACCGAGGTCTGCGTGAGCCTCCCGGACCGGCCCCCGGCACCGGTGGAGGCGGCCGTCTACTTCAGCATCTGCGAGCTGATGGCGAACGCCGCCAAGCACTCGCGCGCCGAGCAGGTCTGGGTGGACATCCTGTACCGGGCCGGCGTCCTGCGGGTCACGGTGACGGACGACGGTGTCGGCGTGGCGGACCCCACCCGGGGTACCGGCCTGCGCGGGATCGAGCGGCGATTGGGTACCTTCGACGGTGTCCTGGCCATCGACAGTACGTCGGGCGGTCCGACCACCATCACCTTGGAGCTGCCGTGCGAGTTGTCCTCGCCGAGGACCTCTACCTCCTTCGCGAAGGCCTGATCCGGCTACTGGAAGCCCATGGCTTCACCATCGCGGCGGCGGTCGAGACCGGCCCGGAACTGCTGGACGCGCTGCTGACGCACCGTCCGGACGTCGCCGTGGTCGATGTCCGGCTGCCGCCGACGCTCACCGACGAAGGCCTGCAGGCCGCCCTCCACGCGCGGCGGGAGATCCCGGGACTGCCGGTCCTGGTGCTCTCGCAGCACGTGCAGCAGCTGTACGCGCGGGAGCTGCTGGCGGACGGCACCGGCGGCGTCGGCTACCTGCTGAAGGACCGGGTCTTCAACGCCGACCAGTTCATCGAGGCGGTCCGTCGGGTGGCCGCCGGCGGTACGGCGATGGACCCGGACGTGATCGCCAAGCTGATGCAGAGCACCTCCCGCCGCCCGGGGACGCTCCAGCGCCTCTCGCCGCGCGAGCGCGAGGTGCTGGAACTGATGGCGGAGGGCTGTTCCAACTCGGCGATCGCGGCCCGGCTGGTGGTGAGCGACGGTGCGGTGGCGAAGCACATCGCCAACATCTTCACCAAGCTCGACCTCGCCCCCGCCGACGACGCCAACCGCCGGGTGCAGGCCGTGCTCGCCTACCTCAACGGGACGACGGAGCGGACGGCCTGACACCCCGCCGGGTCGGGCCGGCACCCGATCGGCACCCGGTCGACACCGGGCCCGCACGCGGCGGCTGCCGCGGGTAGTGACACCCTGGGCTGCGAGGACGCTGAAACATCTGTACGAGTAAACTCCGGTGGGCCGAGCCCGGAGGCCGCTCAGTCGTCCGGCGCCCCGACCAAGGGGAACCGGCCGCCGAGGCAGCGTACGGCCGCAGCCGACATCCAGGGGTTGATAGACGTTATGGCACGCCCTCCGCTCACCAAGACCCACCGGAGCCTGCTCGGGCTGGTCGCCGCAGGGGCGTGCCTGATCTCGGGCATCGGCTTCGCGGGTTCGTACAACGCGGTGCGGGAGCTGGCGTCCGAGAAGGGCTTCGGTGCCTTCTCCTACGCCTTCCCGATCGGGGTCGACGCGGGCATCGTGGTGCTGCTCGCACTGGACCTCGTCCTGACCTGGCTCCGGATACCCTTCCCGCTGTTGCGGCAGACCGCCTGGCTGCTGACCGTCGCCACCATCGCGTTCAACGCGGCGGCCTCCTGGGGCGACCCGCTCGGGATGGGCATGCACGCGGTCATCCCGGTGCTGTTCGTGGTCGTCGTCGAGGCCTCCCGGCACGCCGTCGGCCGGATCGCCGCCATCACGGCCGACCGGCACATGGAGTCCGTCCGGCTGATGCGCTGGCTGCTGTCCCCGGTGCCGACCTTCCGGCTCTGGCGGCGGATGAAGCTCTGGGAGCTGCGCTCCTACGACGAGGTCGTCCGGCTGGAGCAGAACCGGCTGGTCTACCGGGCGCAGCTGCGCTTCCGGTACGGGCGCGGCTGGCGCCGCGCGGCGCCGATCCAGGCGCTGCTGCCGTTGAAGCTGGCCAAGTACGGGGTGCCGTTGGACCCGGCGTTGCTGGACCGGTTGGACGAGCAGTCGCGCGAGGCCGAGGAGCTGCGGGAGAGCCGGACGCCGGCTGCCGCCATCCCGTCGGGCGTGGCGGCCGGCACGCAGGAGCAGGCCCCGGCTCCGGTCCAGGTCCAGGCCCAGCCGCCGGTCCAGGCCGGGCCCCGGCCCGAGGCGGCCGCGGCCGCCGTGGCGCCGGTGCCCGCCCAGGTGGCCGCGCCGATGCTCGCCAAGCTGGCCGCGGTCCGGCTGCGGGCCTCCCAGGAGCCGGCCGGTGACGAGGAGCAGGCGCCGCCGCAGCCCCGGGAGGAGCTGAACGTCTGGACCGAGCGTCCGGTGCGGACCACCGGGCCCCAGGGGGACGGTTCTCCGGGCAGCCGGGTGCCGGGCCAGGCCTCGCCGTGGTTCAAGCCGCCCCGCCCGTCCGCTCCGCAGCCCGGCGGCCCGCAGCCGGCGGCGGAGCCGTCCGCCCGTTCCGTCGCGCAGCCGGTTCCGCGGCCCGCCGCCGACGGTGGCCCGGACGGCATCGAGTACGCGGACTTCCCGTCGGAGCCCGATGACGTCCAGGGCACCGAGTACGTCCAGGGCGCCGGGTACCCGCAGGAGGAGGGCTTCACCCCGGTGGCGGGCGCCGCGCAGGGCTCCGGCGGCGAGGACGACTCCGTCCCGCGCCCGGCTCCGTCGCGGCTGGACCCCGAGCTCTGCTACGCCGCGCTGGTCAGCTACATCGACACCTTCGACCACCAGCCCGACCCGCAGCGCCTCGCGGACTGGCTGACCAGGGAGTACGGCGTGGCCGGCACCCGGCCCGACGGCTCGGTGCACCCCAAGGACGTCGCCGAGCTCTTCCCCGAGCTGCGCGACCGCTTCCTCGCCGCCGGGAGGGACTGACCCGTCCCGCCGACCCCGTCCCGCGGCGCCGCCCTGCCGCCCGTCCACCGCTCGGTCGGCCATTGACGCCCGACCCCGGCGGGGTTACCTTCGCTTCAACAAATTGTTGAAGCGCTGGTTCGGCCCGGAGGAGTACGGATGTCGCAGGTCCAGGTGGACGGTACCGGTCCGGCGGGCGGAGCGTCGTTCTCCGAAGCGGCACGTGCCGCCGTGGACGCGCTGCTCGCCCCCGTCGACGCCGACCTGGCCCGCCGCTACCCGGGCGACTCCGGCAGCCGCCAGCCGGTCCACACCGTCTACGTCCCGGCCGACGTCTTCGGCGCCGACACCGTCGGCGACTGGGGCCGCCGGGCGCTGGAGGCCTTCGACACGCACGCCGGCACCCCGGCCGCCCTGGCCGGCGCGCTCGGAGTGGCCGACGACGCGCTGCTCGCCGACGTGCACGCCCGGGTCCGCGCCAAGCTGGAGCGGGAGCCGGTCGAGGATCTCCGGATCGACTTCGAGGACGGCTACGGCCCCCGGCCCGACGCCGAGGAGGACGCGGCCGCCGTCCGGGCCGCCGAGCTGATCGCGGCCGCGGTGGCGGACGGCAGCGCCCCGCCGTACCTCGGCATCCGGATCAAGTGCATGGAGGCGGCCGTCCGCGACCGCGGCATCCGCACCCTGGAGCTGTTCCTGACCACTCTGCTGGCCGCCGGGGGCCTGCCCGAGGGGCTGGTGCTCACGCTGCCCAAGGTGACCTACGCCGAGCAGGTCACCGCGCTGGTCCGGCTGCTGGCGGACTTCGAGCGCTCGGCCGGGCTGCCGGCCGGCCGGATCGGCTTCGAGATCCAGATCGAGACCACCCAGGCCATCCTCGGCCCCGACGGCCGGGCCACCGTCGCGCGGATGATCGAGGCCGCCGAGGGGCGGGCCACCGGTCTGCACTACGGGACCTTCGACTACAGCGCCGCCTGCGGGGTCGGCGCCGCTTACCAGAGCATGGACCACCCGGCCGCCGACCACGCCAAGGCGGTGATGCAGGTGGCCGCCGCCGGTACCGGCGTGCGGCTCTCCGACGGCTCCACCAACGTCATCCCGACCGGCTCCACCGAGCAGGTGCACGCCGCCTGGAAGCTCCACCACGACCTGGTTCGCCGCTCGCTGGCCCGGGCGTACTACCAGGGCTGGGACATGCACCCGGCGCACCTGCCGACCCGCTACGTCGCCGTCTACTCCTTCTACCGCGAGGGCCTGGCGGCCGCCGCCGCCCGGCTGGCGGCGTACGTCGCCAAGGCCGGCGGCGATGTGATGGACGAGCCCGCGACCGCGCGGGCGCTCAGCGGCTACGTGCTGCGCGGGCTGGACTGCGGTGCGGTCGACCTCGCCGAGGTCGTCTCGCTCACCGGGCTGGACCGCACCCAGCTGGACGCCCTGGCCGGCCGCTGACCGGCCGGACCGCTCCGGGTGGCAACTAGGCTGGCGGCACCGCCCCGGACACCGTCGGGGCGGTGCCGCCAGCCTTTCGCCGTCTTCCGGGAGAACCGCCGAACCATGTCCGCCACGCCGGAGCCGACTCCGAGGCAGTACCTGACCATCCGGCACGCGGGCAGCCACGAGATCGAGATCAAGAAGTCCCGCTTCATCTGCCACCTCGCCCGGGTCACCGACGAGGACGGGGCGCAGGCGTTCATCGCGGGCATCCGCAAGCAGTACTGGGACGCGCGGCACAACTGCACCGCGTTCGTGGTCGGGGACGAGCAGCGGCGCGAGCGCTCCAGCGACGACGGGGAGCCCGGCGGCACGGCCGGCGTGCCGATGCTGGAGGTGCTGCGCCGGCGCGGGCTGACCGACACGGTGGCCGTGGTGACCAGGTACTTCGGCGGGATCAAGCTCGGCGCGGGCGGCCTGGTCCGGGCGTACGGGAACGCGGTGTCGGAGGCGGTCGACGCGGTCGGGCTGCTGGAGCGGCGGCCGGTGGCGCTGCTCGCCGTCACGGCCGACCACACCCGGGCCGGGCGGGTCGAGAACGACCTGCGGGCGGCCGGGTACACGGTGAGCGACCTGGCCTACGAGGCGGCCGGGGTGCGGATCGAGGTCGGGGTGCCGGAGCCCGGGGTGGCGGAGTTCCACGCCTGGCTGGCGGAGGCGACCGGCGGTGCCTCGGTGGCCGTGGCGGCGGGGCGCACGTACGTCGAGGTGCCGGTCTGAGCGGGAGCCCGGCGCACCGGCGGGGTGACCGGGCGGGCGGGGGAGAAGGGCCGGCGGGGCGACCGGCCCGGGGGTTCCGGACAGACTTTCGGACAGATCGGGGCCGGCCGGTTTCCGGGCCCGTCCCGCCTGCCTAGCCTGGGCGGATCGCCGACCAGGAGGCCGAGCCGCGATGCGCGTCGTCCAGACCATCACCCTTCCCCCGGGCGCCAGTACCGGCTGGCACTACCACCCGGGCCGGGTCGACGTGGTGGTGCTGTCCGGGACGCTCACCCGGACCCTGTGCGACGGCCGGGTCGAGGTCAGCCGGGCGGGCGACTCGCTGGTCGAGGGGGCGGGGCCGGTCCACGTGCACGTCGGCCGCAACCACGGGACCGTCCCCGTGGTGCTGATCGCCGGCTACGACATCCCGGAGGGCTGTCCGCTGGCGGTGCCGGTCGGGGAACCGGAGTGGAGCCGCAGCGGCGCGGAGCGTGCCGCGGGCTGAACCCGCCCGCGGCGGATGCCGGCCCGCAGCAGATGTCGGCCCGGTGGGGCGGGCGGCTTGAGCAGATTCACTCGAACGTATTGACGTGGCCCGGAGTTGGAACTTCCGCTCCGGGCTGTGGCGTTTCCTGGGCAAGGATCCGGGACATCCGGACGAACACACCCCATCGATGGAGGACGACAGACCCCACCACCGCACCACGGAGGTATGCGCATGACCTCAGACCGCTTTCCGCCGCCCTCCCGTGCCGGTCTGCCCGGCCCCAGGGGCCCCGCGACTCCCTACCGGATGACCGTCACCACCGCCCTCCCGCACGCCGATGCCGTGGCCCTGGCCGACCAGCGCCTGGCCGCCTGGCTCAAGCACGAGGGCTGCGACGAGCCGCCGCCGGCGCCGCACCGGTCCGTCGCCGCCGACACCGCCGACGTCCCGGCCGAAGCCCCCGCTGAACGCCTGCGGCTGGGCGGCCGGGTCCTGCTCGACCGCGACGGCGGTCCGCTGCGCGGCGGCCCGGGCGCCGGGTACTACGACCGCCGTCGGCTGCGCACACCGGCACCGCACGGCACCCATCAACTGACGCTCACCGTGGCGACCGGGGCCGAGGGCCGCACCTGGGTCCGGCTGGAGGCCGAGACCCACACCACCGGCAGCGGGGTACGGACGCCGTGCCGGGTGCCGGTGCCCGAACTCGCCTGCAGCCTGCTGCCGCTGCTCGACGCCGCCGACGGCCCGGTCGCCGTCCAGTCGGCGCCGAGGGTGCTGACCGCCGCCGAGGTCGACGGCCTCATCGACGAACTCTGCGATCCGGAACGGCGGCTGCCCACCGTGGTGGCCAGCGTCCCGGTCAACCACGACCTCGACGCGTGGGTGGCGGACGTCGTCCGCCCGCTCTGCCGGCAACTCCCCGGCCTCGCCACCGCCTATGTGCTGGATCCGGGCGCCCGGACCGAGTTCAACGTCGCACTGGAGTACCACACCGTGTACGGCGGGGCGGTGCGCACCTACCTGCCCGAGGTCGATCCGGCCTCCCGGCAGGACGGCGCCCGGCACCCGGTACTGGCCCGCCACCGGATCGAGGAGGACCTCCGCCGGGCGGCCGGGCTGTTGGCCCGCGAACCGCGCCGGCTCGCCGCCGAGCAGCCGCTGCCCCCGCCGCTGGCCGCCGTCCCCGTGCTGCGGGCACCCGCGCCCGGGGTCCGCGCGGGCACCGGCCCGGACGACGCCCCCGGCCGGGCCGAGCAGGCGGCGCTCGCCCGCGAGGAGCAGCAGGACCACGCCGAACGGCAGGCCAGGGCCGACGAACTGGAGCGGGTGCGGCACAGCCTGCGCCGGGAGCGCCGCCAGGGCCGCCGGCTGCCGGTGGACGACCCGTCCGGCGGGGCGGTCGGCGGGCTGCGCCGAGGCGTTCAGGGCCGGGGGCTGGCCGGTCGGCTCTGCGTCGGCACCGGAGGCGCGTCCGGTCGGCGTTCCGTCCTGCCCGGGCCCGCCGGACACCCGGGCGCCCCCGGGGACCGCGGTCCCGCGGTGGTGCCGGACAGCTTCACCGAACTGATGGCCCGGTTGGGCGAGTTCCCGCTGCTCAGCTTCACCGGGGACCAGAAGAGCGCGCTCGCCCTGGACGACCTGCGGTGCACCGGGGCCGGCTGGGCCCGGCTCACCTGGGGCGGCCTGACGGCCCTTCAGGAGTACGCCGAGGCGGCGGTGCGCGGCGAGGCCGGCGGCGACTTCAAGCAGTGGTGCGAGCACACCCCGACCGGCTGCCACCGCTTCCCGCCCCGCAAGGCGGTGCGCGGGGAGTCGCGGACGGTCTTCAGCCACACCAAGTGGAAACGCGAGCGGATGCTGCCGGTGCCGGAGTGCGTGGACACCTCCCGGCGGGCGTTCATGGGCGCGCACCTGCGGATCGGCGGCGGGCGGACGGCCCCGCGGCTGCACTATCTCGACGACTGTTCGGGCAGTGGCCGGATCTATGTCGGCTACATCGGCCTGCACCTGACCAACACCCGGACCAACTGAGAGGCTTGGCTGACCGGTGCACCCGTTCGGTGGACAATGTCCGGCAGGGGCGGTCCGCGGGCTCGCCGGCCGCCCCGGGCAGGCGCCGGACGAGCATGGGGGAACGACGACCGATGCAGTACTCAGCAGACGGCCAGCCCGAGGGCACTGTCATGGCCCCCCAACCCGGCTTCCTGGCCACGGTCTTCCGTGACCTCGGTGTCCCCGGCCCGGACGGATCGCCGACCGCCCCTGACGGACCGTACGGGCCCGACGGGTCCGAAGGCCCACCCGGTTCGTCGGGCCCGGGAGCCGGCGGCCCGGGAGGTCAGGACGGCGCGGACGAGTCGGTCGCCGCGCACGCCCGTGCCGCCGCGCTGACCCACCACCGCACGGTCAGCGTCCGGGCCGAGCACGACCGGCTGGCCGACCTGCTGCGGCGGGCCGCGCTGCCCGTCTCGGCCATGGACTTCGAGAGCCAGCTCCGCCACTACGAGCCGCGGCCCTACCCGAGCGTCGGCCAGGGCGGCGCCGACGCCGACGCCGAACCGCGCTGGGAGGACTTCGCGCCCGCCGAGCCGGCCGGCGTCGCGCCCGACGAGCCGCCGACCCGGCGGCTGCTCGACTCCGGTTTCCAGCGCGAGCTGGCCCAGGCGCGGCTCACCCACCAGCGAGCCCTCCGGGAGTGGCGCACCCGGCATGCCGAGGCCGGCCGCCCGGCCGAGAACGAGTCGCGGCGGGCCCACGAGGAGACCGAGCAGGCCAGGGCCCGCGCGGTCCGCGAGTACAACGACAGCCTGGAGGAGTGCCGGCGGGCCTACCGGCTGGCCGAGCCGGCCGCCGTCGAGTCCCTGCTGGAGCGGGCGCTGGCCGCGGCGGAGACGGCCACCCAGGATCTGCCGGCGCCCTGCCGGGCCGTCTTCCGCCCGCTCACCCGTACCGCCGTGCTCGACCTCGACCTCCCGGACCTCGATCTGGTGCCCTCGCTGACCGGCTACCGGCTCGCTCCGGACGGCGACATCCTGCCGGTGCCGCGCCCGCCCGCCGACCGGGCCACCGACTACCTGCGGCTGGTCGCCCGGCTGGCGCTGCGGGCGTTGCAGGCCGCCGACGCCGTCGACACCGACGAGATACTGGCCGGGGTCGTGCTGAACGGCTGGCTGCGTGAGACCGCCGGGGCGGAGCCGCTCTGCCTGGTGAGCGTGGACGCCGACCGCGACGCCCTGGCCCGGACCAGGCTGCTGCCGGCGGCCGCCCCCTACGAGGAGCACGACGGCGAGGGCGTCTACGCGGACGCCGAACAGGACGAGGCGCTGGTCCGGCTGCGCCAGCTCGGCGCGGCCGTGACCCCCGACCCCTACGCCAGGGCGGGCGTCGAACCGGCCGCCCTGGCGGGTGCCACCGTGCCGTCCGCGTCGGACCTCTCGGCGAACGAGTTCGCCCAGCTGGTCCGCGAGCTGCTGACCCGGGGCGGGCTGGAGGAGTGGAGCGTGCGACTGCGCGGCCCGGCCGGCCTGGTCGCCACCGGGGAGGGGGCCGCGGGGAGCGCGCTGCCGGGGCGCTGGGTGGTCTGGGCCTCCCGGGGCTCCGGCGCGGTGGGCGAGGAGGAGATCCGGACGTTGGCGGAGGCCGTGCGGGAGGAGTCCGCCGAACGCGGTCTGCGGCTGACCACCGGCCGGTTCAGCGACGAGGCCCTCGACCTCACCGGCGAGGGCGAGCACCAGCACATCCACCTGGTCGACGGTGACGGGGTTCGCGAGCTCGCCCGCACCCACCTCGGGCTGCCACTCGCCTCGGGGCACTGAGCGGGCGGGGAACCGGGCCGCAGGGAGCGGAGCCGCCGGAAGCCGACCCGCGGCAGCTCCTGCCCGGCCGGTCCGGCTCACCTGTCCGGCTCACCCTCCCGGCCCGCCCGGCGGGCGGCGCTCCGTACGGGGGGCGAGGCTGGGGGCGCGGGCGCGCCCGGGTGACCGGCGCCGGTCGGTGGTCAGGTCCGTGGACCACCGGGAGGACCGGGGCGGGCTGCGACGACCGGGACGACTACGACGACGGGGACGCACGGGACGCGGGGGAGGCGGGAGATGGGCAGGGTGTCCGGGACGGGGGAGCCGCGGTGACCGCGATCCTGGTCGCCGCCGGGGCGTTCCTGATGACGCTGATCGGTGGCTACGTCGCCCAGCGCACCGGTGACCGCCGCCACCTGGTGCTCGGCTTCGCCGCCGGGCTGATGCTCGGGGTGGTGGCCTTCGACCTGCTGCCGGAGGCACTGCACCAGGCACCCGAGGAGATCCACGGCGTGCCGCAGGCGCTGCTGATGTTCGCGGCCGGGTTTCTGGCCATCCACGTCGTCGAGCGCGCGGTCGCCATCCACCGCGGCCACGAAGGCGAGTACGCGGCGCACACCCACGGCCACCAGCACGCCCACTCCCACACCCGTGCGCACACCCAGCCGTCGGCCGCCGACGGGGCGCCGGCGCCGGGGATCGGGCTGACCGCCGCCCTGGCCCTGGTCGGCCACAGCGTGATGGACGGTTTCGCGATCGGCGCGGCCTTCCAGGCCGGCACCACGGTCGGGACGGTGGTCGCCGTCGCCGTCGTGGCACACGACTTCGCCGACGGCTTCAACACCTACACGATCACCCGGCTGTACGGGAACGACCGCCGGCGGGCGCTGACCCTGCTGGCGGCCGACGCGCTGGCCCCGGTGACCGGCGCCGCGATCACCCTGCTGTTCACCATCCCCGAGCAGTTGCTCGGTCTCTACCTCGGATTCTTCGCCGGCTTCCTGCTCTACCTGGCGACCTCCGACATCCTCCCCGAGGCGCACAGCCCGCACCCGTCCCGCGCCACCCTGCTCTGCACCATCCTCGGAGTGGGCTTCATGTGGCTGGTGATCGGCTTCGCCGCCTGAACGGGCCCCCGCTCACCCAATGGACCCACTGAGCCCACCGGTCCCGGTAGTCCCACCGGTCCCGGCGGAATCGGCGGGCGCGGCCAGGGCGGCCCACCGGGCCCGCATCGCGGCCAGCGCCTCGGTGATCGCCGGTCGCCGGGAGGCCTGGGCGCGCCAGAGCGCGAACACCCGCCGGGCGGGCTCCGGCACGACCGGTCGGGCGACCACCTCCGGCGGCAGGGCGCCCCGGCCGAGCCGCGGCACCAGCCCCACCCCCAGACCCGCCGCGATCAGCGCGATCTGGGTCTCGAACTCGCCGACCTGGTAGCGCACGTCGGGCTCCTCGCCGGCCTCGCGCAGGGTGCGGACCAGCCAGTCGTGGCAGATGTTGCCCGGTGGCACGCTGATCCAGCGCTGCCCGCGGAGCCGCCCCACCGGCACCACGGCCAGCTCGGCCAACGGATCCGTGGCGGGCAGCAGCAGATCCACCGGGTCCGGGCCGAAGTCCAGCCGGGCCAGGCCGTCCTGCACCGGCAGCGGCACGGTCGGCCAGTCCTGGACCAGCGCCAGGTCCACCTCACCCCGGGCCACCAGCTCGGCCGCCGGGTAGGGGTCGCTCTCCAGCAGCCGGACGTCCAGGTCGGGGCAGCGCCCGCGCAGGTCGGCGAGGGCGCCCGGCATCAGCCCGCGCGCGCCGGTGGCGAAGGCGGCCACCACGAGCCGTCCGAACGCCTGTCCGCGCTGCTCCTCCAGCCGCACCTCGGCCCGTTCCACCAGCCCCAGCACCGCCTGCGCGGTGCCGGCCAGCTCGCGGGCGGCGTCGGTCAGCACCACGCCCCGGCCCTGACGCTCCAGCAGCACCGTCCGGGTCTCGCGCTCCAGCTTGGCGATCTGCTGGGAGACCGCCGAGGGGGTGAACCCGAGTGCGGCCGCCGCCCCACCGACCGAACCGTGCACGGCCACCGCGTGCAACGCCCGCAGGCGTCCCAGATCCATCATGCAGCAATGCTAAAGCGTGTGCTTCAGAATTCATCGCTGGTGCTACACGGTCGACGGCGGCCATCCTCGACCCATGACCCCAACACCGGTCGCCCCCGGCGGCAGCATGAGGCCGCGTCACATCGCCCTGGCCGTCCTGGTCGCCGCCGTCTGGGGCCTCAACTTCGTCCTGATCCACGTCGGCCTGGAGAACTTCCCGCCGCTGCTCTTCTGCGCCCTGCGCTTCGCGGTGGTCGCCGTCCCGGCGGTCTTCTTCGTCGGCCCGCCGCGGGTCGCCTGGCGGTGGGTCCTCGCGGTCGGCCTGGTGCTCGGGGTGGTCAAGTTCGGACTGCTCTTCCTCGGCATGCACGCCGGGATGCTGGCCGGGCTCTCCTCGCTGGTCCTGCAGAGCCAGGCGGTCTTCACCGCGCTGTTCGCCGCGGTCCTGCTCGGCGAGCGGCCCGGACCGCAGCGCCTGGCGGGCCTCGGGGTCGCCCTGGCCGGCATCGGGCTGAGCGCCGTCGACCGCAGCCTCGACGGCCCGATCGGGGCGTTCGCCCTGGTCGTCCTCGCCGCCGTCGCCTGGGGCCTGTCCAATGTGCTGACCCGCCGGGCCGCGCCGGCGGACGCGCTGCGCTGGATGGTCTGGGTCAGCGCCGTCCCGCCGCTGCCGCTGCTCGGGCTCTCGCTGCTGGTCGAGGGCCCGGCCGCCGACCTGCGGGCGCTGCGTGACCTCACCCCGGCCGGCCTGGGCGCGATCGGGTACGTCGGACTGGTGTCCACCCTGTTCGGCTTCGTCGCCTGGAGCTTCCTGCTGCGCACCTACGACGCCACCGCGGTCGCGCCCTACTCCCTGCTGGTCCCGGTGTTCGGGATGTCCTCCGCCTGGCTGCTGCTCGGTGAGCGGGTCGGCCCGGTGGCCGGCTGTGCGGCGCTGCTGGTGATCGCGGGGATCGGGATCACCGCGCTGCGCCCGGGGGCGCTGTCCGGCGCGGCGGCGTGGTGGCCGCGTACGCGGTCTCGGCGGAGCGCAGCGCTCGCAGCAGGAGGTCCTGGTCGGCGGGACTGATCGGGCCGAAGTACTCCTGCGCGACCTCGTGCCGGACCTGCCCGATCCGCTCCACCGCCGAGTGGCCGGCCGCCGTCAGCACGATCCGCACCGCGCGCCGGTCGGCAGGGTCCGGAGTGCGCTCGACCAGGCCCGCCTCCTCCAGGGCGTCCACCACGGTGGTGGCCGAGCGGGGGGCGATGTGCAGCCGCTCCGCCAGGTCGCCCAGGCGCATCGCCCGGTCCGGCAGCTCGCAGCCGGGGGCGTGCGCGAGGGTGCGCAGGGCGCGGCCCTGGCCGGGGGTGATGCCGTAGGGCTCCAGCCGCTCGCTGGTGCGCCGCCGGATCCGCTTGATCGCCCTGGTCATCGCGTCGGCGAGCTCGGCCACGGTGTCCTGCGCGGCGGCGCTGTCGGGGCCGGGGGAGGAGCTCGCCGCGTCGTCGGTCGGCGTGGTGGTCATGGCGGGCTCTCCTCGGCAGATGTTCGACCAAGGGTATCGGCCGGTCGGGGGGCGGGAGCAGTGCACGACCCGCCACCGGGCGCGGTCCCGATAAGTTGTTGAGTCAGGCTCACTATCTGGGTTAGCTTGGTGTCGAGTGAGGGCAGCCTAAGTTCCCTCCCGCGATCCCTGGAGAGCTCATGCCCCGTTCCGAAGCCCGCGTCGCCACCGACCGGCCCGCCCGCTACGCCAAGCAGCTCGCCGCCCACATGGGCCGCAAGATCGAGACCCAGTGGTCGGACGAGACCGGCCGCGGCACCCTGACCTTCGGCCTGGGCACCGCCACGCTGGAGGCCGCGTCCGACGCCCTGCTGCTCACCGTCGAGGGCGAGACCGAGAACCTGCCGGGTCTGGAGGACGTGGTCGGCCGCCACCTGGTCCGCTTCGGCGCCCGTGACGAGCTGGTCGTCGCCTGGCAGCGCGACAACGGCGAGCCCGGCCTCGTGCACCGCAACGACGAGCCCGCCGAGGGCTAGGAGCCGCGGTCCGTCCGGGGCGGCGGAACGCGGGCGAGCGCCCGGAGGACCAGCCCGCCGAGGCACCAACTGGCCACCACGTCCAGCAGCCAGTGGTAGTCGCTCCACACCAGCCCGAGGCCGACACCGGCCGCGAGCAGGGCGGCGGCCGCGTACAGCCGGCGCCCGGCGCGGGCGCCGACGGTACGGGCCGGCAGGAGCGCGGCCACCCCGTACGCGAGGGTCGCGGTCGCGGTGTGGCCGGACGGGTACCAGCCCCACTGGTCCGGTGCCAGGGGCGCCCCGAAGGGCCCCGGCCGGGCGAACCAGGCCTTCGCCGGGACGACCAGCAGCGGGATCAGCCCGGCCGTCAGCACCGCCGTCACCGCCGGAAACCACCAGCGCGGCACCCCGGCCCGGCGGGACCGCCAGGCGGCCAGTACCCCGGCGGCCAGCAGCACCGGGATCGCCGGGACGGAGCTGCCGAGGTCCGACAGGGCCTTCCCGAGATGGTTGAGCACGGTGCTGTGCAGCTCGTGCCGGGTCTCCCGGACGGCGTGCCGGACCCAGCGGTCGACTCCGAGCAGCGGTCCGTCGACGGCCACCTGCCAGGAGATTAGGACCAGGACGGCGGCCAGGACCACCGGCACGGCGACCGGGCCGGCCGGGCCCACCGGCCGGCCCGGAACGCGAAGCGGCCGCCCCGGAGCAGGGGGGAGAGCTCCGGGGCGGCTCTGATGATCGCCGTTCCGCGCGCCCCGGGGGGTATGGGTCGGACGGTCGGTCGATCGGTCTTCGGTGTGCGCCGTCCCTTCCGGGGCGGCCTGGTTGTCCTCGCGGCCGGCACGCGGACCCGCCGGTGGGGGCGGTGCCGCGGACGGATCCGCCAATGGCTGAGGCTCGCTGTCCATCTGTCATGACACTACGTCAACGGCTGGTCCGCACTGAGGAGCTTCAGCGATTCCGCACAGCATCTTCACCCCCCGGCGGACGGCGCCCGGCCGGTCCCGCACACCAGGACGAACCCGCCCGTACAGACCGAACGGCCCGTGCGGACGAGGAGTCCGCACGGGCCGTTCAGCGCTGTCCGGAATCCCTCCGGCGGGTCTGGAGCCACCCGGTCACGGGTGTGCGGCCCGATCGGGCGGCGCGGGCTCAGACGGTGGCGAAGGCGTTCTCCAGGATGTCCAGGCCCTCGTTCAGCAGGTGCTCCGGGATGACCAGCGGCGGCAGGAAACGCAGCACGTTGCCGTAGGTGCCGGCGGTCAGGACCACCAGGCCCTCGGCGTGGCACGCCTTGGCGATGGCCGCGGTGGCCTCCGCGTTCGGCTCCTTGCCGCCCGGCTTCACCAGCTCCACGGCGATCATGGCGCCGCGGCCGCGGACCTCGCCGATCCGCACCGAGTCGTGGCCGGCGAACTTCTCCTGCAGGGCGCTCAGCCGGCCCAGCATGATCTCGCCGATCCGCTGCGCCTTGCCGTTGAGGTCCTGCTCCTTCATGGTCTCGATGGCGCCCAGCGCGGCGGCGCAGGCCACCGGGTTGCCGCCGTAGGTGCCGCCCAGGCCACCGGCGTGCGCGGCGTCCATGATCTCGGCGCGACCGGTCACCGCCGCCAGCGGCAGACCGCCGGCGATGCCCTTCGCGGTGGTGATCAGGTCCGGGACGACGTTCTCGTCGTCGCAGGCGAACCACTGGCCGGTGCGGCAGAAGCCGGTCTGGATCTCGTCCGCGACGAAGACGATGCCGTTGGCCTTCGCGTACTCCACGATCGCCGGCAGGAAGCCCTTGGCCGGCTCGATGAAGCCGCCCTCGCCCTGGATCGGCTCGATGATGATCGCGGCGACGTTCTCGGCGCCGATCTGCTTGTTGATGATCTCGATCGCCTGGGCGGCGGCCTCGGCGGCGCAGTTCTCCGAGCCGGTCAGCCAGCGGTACGGGTAGGCCACCGGCACCCGGTAGATCTCCGGGGCGAACGGACCGAAGCCCTGCTTGTACGGCATGTTCTTCGCCGTCAGGCCCATGGTGAGGTTGGTGCGGCCGTGGTAGCCGTGGTCGAAGACCACGACGGCGGTGCGCTTGGTGTAGGCGCGGGCGATCTTCACCGCGTTCTCGACCGCCTCGGCGCCCGAGTTGAACAGCGCGGTGCGCTTGTCGTGGTCGCCCGGGGTCAGCTCGTTCAGCAGCTCGGCCACGGCCACGTAACCCTCGTACGGGGTGACCATGAAGCAGGTGTGGGTGAAGGCGGCCAGCTGCTCGGTCGCCTTGGCCACCACGGCCTCGGCGCTGTTGCCGACGTTGGTCACGGCGATGCCGGAGCCGAAGTCGATCAGCGAGTTGCCGTCCACGTCCTCCAGCACACCGCCGTTGGCACGGGACACGTACACCGGCAGGGTGGTGCCGACGCCGGCCGCCACCGCACCCAGCTTGCGGGCCTGCAGCTCCTGCGACTTCGGACCGGGGATCGCGGTGACCAGGCGGCGCTCCTGCGGGAGCGGCGTTGCGGCGCTCATGGGTTTTCTCCAGACTTCTCGGCTCGGTGCTTCGCAGGCTACGGCGGCCCTCCCCGGCCGGGCATGCGCCACTCGGTAGCACTGAGCCGTCCGACTTGTCCGGGGCGGCCAGCGCAGGTAGTGCGACTACCGGCCGCCCTCGCTCCACTACATTGAGCGCGGGCGTGTCGCCGGTGCGGCGGCATGGGTATGGCGGGACCGACGACGGTCGGGCCGGGCGGGCGAGGGAGCGGGGCCGTACATGGGACTGGACGGGGCACGGGGCCACGGCGAGCGGACCACCGCCGCACCTGCGACACCCATGCCGCACCAACGCCCCCGCCGCCCCGCGGCGCCCCCGCCCTTCGATCTTCCCGCCTGGGTCGCCGCCCCCCGCCCCGACGCCGCCCCTGGCGTCTACCGGCAGGGCTACGCCGAGGTCGACCCCGACCGGGCGGAGGACGCCAAGGTCCCGACTTGGCCCCTCCTCCTGCGGGCGGGACTGAACGCGGTGGTGGGGTGGTTCGCCTACCTCTACGGCACGCAGCTGATGACGTACGTGCTCGTCTGGTTCGGGGGGCAGACCGGCATCGGCCCGTTGGCCAAGCCGTCGCAGTCCGAAGCGATGTTCACCCTGCTGGTCGTCAACGTGCTCGTGCTCGCCGTCGTGGTCAAGGTCTTCGGCCGGATGGGCCGTTGGCCGGAGGTGTGGCGGCGGTACGTGGCGCCGCTGATGGCGCGCACGGTGACCAGGGAGGAGCCCGTCGAGGACGGCGCGGCCGCGCAGGCCGAGTGGACGGGCGACCCGTGGGCGGCGCTGCGGCTCGGCGGGGCGGCCGCGGCGGCGGTCCGGCTGGACGGTGAGCCCACCGGGGACGTCGACTACGTGCGGATCCAGCGGGCCTGGGAGTCGGCCCAGGCCGACCCGCTGTTCGTGCCGGCCTTCGTCGAGCAGGTGGCGGCCCGGGGTGCGGCGGCGTTCGCCCACCCCTCCGAGGCGCGCGAGCTGGCCGGGCGGGACGAGCAGCACGATCTGCTGCTGAGTCAGGTGCGGCTGGGGACCGCGCAGGACGTACCGAAGAACCCGCTGACGCACCGGGCGGCCGGTTTCGCGCTGGACCCGTCGCTGCTGGGCACCTCGCTGCTGGCGGTCGGTCCGGCGGGGACCGGGAAGACGGCGCGGCTGGCCCGGCCGGTGGCCGAGGCGCTCTGCCTCCAGGCGCTGGCCGGCACCGCGTGCGCGGTGGTGATCGGCGCGGCGGACGCGGAGCTCGGGCCGGACGCCTGGTACGACGTGGTGATCGCGCCCGGGGACCAGGGGTCGGCGTACGGGCTGGACCTCTACGGCGCGGTGCGGGATCCGGACGAGGCGGCCGCCCGGCTGGCCGAGGCACTGCTGCCGGACGAGCTGACCGCCCGCGCGGAGACCGCCCGGACGGCGCTGCAGCAGGTGGTCGGCCCGTTCCACGCCGGGTTCGGCCGCTACCCGGCGGTGCGGGAGCTGCGGGCGCTGCTCGGCGGTGAGCCGGAGGCGCTGGAGGCCCTGGTGAAGGCCCTCCGGGCGGCGGGCCGGCTGGGGGCGTACGAGCGGGACCTCGAGCACCGGGAGCGGCAGCGCGGCCGGGCGGACGATCCGGGGGCGCTGCTGGCGGACCGGCTGGCCCTGCTGGACCGGCCGGCCTTCGAGGGGGCGTTCGCGACCGACGGCACCGGCCGGCCGCCGTTCGCGATGCGGGTGCTGGACCACCCGTTGCGGGTCCGGGTGAAGCTGCCCGAGCGCAGTCACCCGGAGGCGGCGCGGATGCTGTCGCGCCTGGTGGTGGGCCAGTTCGTGCAGGCCGCGTCGGCCCGGGAGGACCGCTCGCTCTTCGCCGGTCTGGTGGTCGACGACGCCTCGGCGGCGCTGGACGCGCAGATCGTGCGCGGGTTGCAGCGGCTGCGGGCGGCCAACGCGGGCGCCGTTCTGCTGCTGCGGACCCTGGTCGATCTGCCCGAGGCGCTGCGGGCACCGCTGTTCGGGGCGGTCGGCTGCCGGATGGTGTTCCCGGGGATCGCGCCGTGGGACGGGCGGCTGTTCTCCGAGGCCTGGGGCACGCACCTGGTTCGGGAGACCGCGGTGACGCACGCGCCGGACACCTCGGGCGGGCTGGTCCGCCGGGCCGGGCGGCTGGGGCGCAAGGCGCTGTCGGGGACGACGGCGCAGACCGAGTCGGTCACGACCCGGGAGGTGGAGCGGCTGCGCTGGTCGCCGTCGGATCTGGCGCACGCGCTGCCGGCGGGGCATGCGGTGGTCTCGCTGACGGCGGTCTCGGGCGAGCAGGTGCCGCCGCTGCTGGTGGACCTGCGGGGCTGAAGCTCGCCTCCGAGGTGGATTCGGCAGTGCCGGTTGTCCGGGGCGTCCATAATGAGGGGAGAGACCCTCACAAGATTCCCCAGCCCTCTCCCCGCCCGGCCGCAACGGCGCGGTCAGGTCGTCCCCCGAAGGTGCCATGCCTCCCACACTCGCATCCGTCGTCCGCAACACCTCGCTCCATCTGACGGTCCTCGCCGGTGCGGACCACCTGGAGCGGCCGGTCCGCTGGGTGCACACCAGTGAGCTGGACGACCCGACGCCGTTCCTCGAAGGCGGTGAGCTGCTGCTCACCACCGGCATCAAGCTGGGCCGCACCGCGGCCCGGTTGCAGGCGTACGTGCACCGGTTGGCCGACGCGGGCGTGGTGGGGCTGGGCCTCGGCGTCGGCCTGTCGCACACCGAGGTGCCGCAGCCGCTGGTGGACGCGGCCGCCCAGCGCGGGCTGCCGCTGCTGCGGGTGCCGGAGCCGACGCCGTTCATCGCGATCAGCAAGGTCGTGTCGGCGGCGCTGGCCGCCGAGCAGTACGAGGCGGTCACCACCAGCTTCGAGGCGCAGGAGGAGTTGACCCGGGCGGCGCTCGGCAAGGACGGCACCACGGCCGTGGTACGCCGGCTGGCGGCCCGGCTGGGTGGCTGGGCGGCGCTGTACGACGGTTCGGGCGCGCTCTCGGTGGTGGCCCCGGACTGGGCGGCGCGCCGGGCCGGCCGGCTGGCGGCCGAGGTGGACCGGCTGCGGCGGCGTCCGGCGCCGTCGAGCGCCGCGCTGCAGGGGCGTTCGCCGGGGATAGACACCGCGGACGAGGACTACGTGGTGGTCCAGTCGTTGGGGGCGGACCGCCGGGCCCGCGGCTTCCTCGCGGTCGGCACCGAGGACCGGATCACCCCGACCGAGCGGTACGTGCTGAACGCGGCGGTGGCGCTGCTGACCCTCACCCTGGAGCGCTCGCGCGAGTTGCGCCAGGCCGAGGAGCGGATGGGCGCCGCGCTGCTGAGGATGGTGCTGGCGGGCGAGGTGGCGACCGCGCGGCAGGTGGCGGCCGGGCTCTTCGGCGGGCTGCCGGAGGGGACGGTCCGGGTCATGGTGGCCGGCGCCGGCCAGGGGGTGGACGCCGCCGAGGCGCTGGGCGAGCTGGGCGACCGGGCCGAGCAGGCCGGCGCCCGGGTGGGGGAGAAGCTGCTGGTGGCGCGTGAGGAGGGCGGCGCGCACGGGCCTCGGCTGATGGTGCTGGCGCTCGACAACGGCGCGGTGCACCGGGCCTGCCTGGGGGCGGTGGAGGAGCACGAGGGCCTGTCGCTGGGGGTCTCGGCGCCGGCCGCGCTGGAGGAGGCGGGCACCGCGAACGCGCAGGCCGAGCGGGCGCTCGCGGTGGCGCTGCGCGGCGGTCGCCGCTCGGTGGACCACGAGGAGGTGGGGGCCGGTTCGTTGCTGCCGCTGCTGGGCGAGGACGCCGTGACGGCGTTCGCGGAGGGGCTGCTCCGCCCGCTGCGGGACCACGACCGCACCGCCCGCGGCGACCTGGTGGCCTCGCTGCGTGCCTGGCTCTCCAGACACGGCCAGTGGGACGCGGCCGCCGCGGATCTGGGCGTGCACCGGCACACGCTGCGCTACCGGATGCGGCGGGTCGAGGAGCTGCTCGGCCGTTCGCTGGACGACACCGATGTCCGGATGGAGCTCTGGCTGGCCCTCCGCTCCGGCGAGGAGTGACGGGCCCGGGGGCGCGGTGGGCCCGGGTGGTGACGGAGCCGCGGGCCCGGGGCACACGGGCCGGGTCGCTGGACGGGATGGAGTGGCCGCGACGGCGAACGCTACTTCGTGGCCAACCCGGTCGGCGCCTCGCCGCCCCTACCCTCGATTCTGGTTCCACGTTCGTGGGGCCGTGAGGACGACGAGGAGAGGGCCGGTACCACGGTGACCACCACGTACGATTTCTGGCTGGCCGGCCGCCGGGCGAGCGGCGACGCCGACTTCGAGGTGCACAACAGCTGGGACGGCCGCCTGGTCGGCAAGGTCGGCGTCCCCACCCAGGCGCAGGTCGAGGAGGCGCTGGACGCCGCCGTGGCCGCGCTGCCGGTGTTCGCCGCGACCCCCGCGCACGTGCGTGCCGCCGCGCTGGACCACGTGGCCAAGCGCCTGGCCGAGCGCACCGAGGAGATCGCCCAGCTGATCACTGCCGAGAACGGCAAGCCGATCAAGTGGGCGCGCGGCGAGGTCGGCCGTGCCGTCTCCGTCTTCCGCTGGGCGGCCGAGGAGGCCCGCCGTACCAACGGCGAGACCATGCGGCTGGACACCGACCCGGGCGGCGTGGGCCGTTTCGCGGTGGTGCGCCGGTTCCCGCGCGGTGTGGTGCTGGGCATCGCCCCGTTCAACTTCCCGCTGAACCTGGTGGCCCACAAGGTCGCCCCGGCGATCGCGGTCGGCGCCCCGATCATCCTCAAGCCGGCTCCGGCCACCCCGCTCTCCGCGATGGTGCTGGGCGAGATCCTGGCCGAGACGGACCTGCCGGCCGGCTCCTGGAGCGTTCTGCCGGTGCCGAACGACCGGATGCCCGCCCTGGTGCAGGACCCGCGTCTGCCGGTGATCTCCTTCACCGGTTCGGACAAGGTCGGCTACCAGATCATGGACTCGGTGCCGCGCAAGCACACCACCCTGGAGCTCGGCGGCAACGCCGCGGCCGTGGTGCTCGCCGACTGGTCCTCCGAGGCCGACCTGGACTGGGCCGCCACCCGGATCGCGATGTTCGCCAACTACCAGGGCGGTCAGTCCTGCATCTCGGTGCAGCGGGTGATCGCCGACGCGTCGGTCTACGACGCGCTGGTGGAGCGGATCGTGGCCAAGGTCGAGGCGCAGGTCACCGGCGACCCCAACGACGACGCCACCGACGTCGGCCCGCTGGTCGACGAGAACGCCGCGAAGCGGGTGGAGTCCTGGGTGGACGACGCCGTCGCCAAGGGCGCCAAGGTGCTCACCGGCGGGACCCGTGAGGGGGCGACCTTCGCCCCCACCGTGCTCGCCGAGCTGCCCGGGGACGCGATCCTGGCCAAGGCCGAGGTGTTCGGCCCGGTGCTGTCGCTGCACAGGGTGAACGGCACCGAGGAGGCCTTCGCCGCGGTCAACGACTCCGCCTTCGGCCTGCAGGCGGGCGTCTTCACCCGCGACCTGCAGACCGCCTTCCGGGCCCACCGGGAGCTGGAGGTCGGCGGTGTGATCATCGGCGACGCGCCGTCCTACCGCGCCGACCAGATGCCGTACGGCGGCGTCAAGGACTCCGGCGTCGGCCGTGAGGGCGTCAAGTACGCGATGGACGACTACACCGTGGAGAAGGTCCTGGTCCTCACCGGCCTCGACCTCTGATCCCGGCGTCCGAGGGGCCCGGTACCACCGCAGCGCGGCGGCACCGGGCCCCTCGGCGTACCCGGGGGTTCAGGTGCGGCCGGGGGGTTCAGGCGCGGCCGGCCGCGGCGGCGACGGCCTCCGCCACCGTGGCGTTGCCGGCGACCAGTTCCAGCGTCAGCCCGGCGGTGCCCGGTTCGCGCAGCAGCCCGGCCAGGACGGCCGCCACGTCGGCCCGGTCCACCGCGCCGCGCTCGACCGAGGGGGCGAGCCGGACCAGTCCGGTGCCGGGGCCGTCGGTGAGCCGGCCGGGGCGCAGCACCGTCCAGTCGAGCGTGCCGCGGGCGCGGACGGCGTCGTCGGCGGCGCCCTTGGCCCGCAGGTAGGTCTCGAAGACCGGGTCGGCGGGGTAGGCCGCGTGGGCGTCGGCGCCCATCGAGGAGATGATCAGGTAGCGCCGGACGCCGGCGAGTTCGGCGGCGTCGGCGAGCAGGACGGCCGCGTCGCGGTCGACGGTGTTCTTCCGGGCGGCGCCGCTGCCCGGGCCGGCGCCGGCGGCGAAGACCACGGCGTCGGCGCCGGTGAGCAGCTGGGCGAGTTGGGGGGCGGTGGCGCTCTCCAGGTCGAGCAGCAGCGGCTCGGCCCCGGCGTCCACCAGGTCCTCGGCCTGTTCGCGGCGGCGGATGAGGCCGGCGGGGCGGTCGCCGCGCTCGGCGAGCAGCCGTTCCAGCTTGAGCGCGATCTGTCCGTGGCCCCCGGCGATGACGGTACGCATGGCTCCGACGGTAGCCCGGGAGGCACGGCCGCGTCCTGCGGAGCCCGGCCGGCAGGACACAATGGGCGCATGACTTCGCTCGCCCACCCGCAGCTGCGCTTCACCCCCGTGGTGAAGGACCCTTCCGCTCCCCGGGAGTTGGTGATCCTCGGCTCGACCGGCTCGATCGGCACCCAAGCCATCGACGTGGTGCGCCGCAATCCGGACCGGTTCCGGGTGGTCGCCCTGTCGGCGGCCGGCGGCCGGGTGGAGCTGCTGGCCGAGCAGGCCCTGGAGCTGGGCGTGCACACCGTGGCGGTCGCCGACCCGGCGGCCGAGCCCGCGCTGCGCGAGGCGCTGGCGGCGAAGGCCGCGGGCCGTCCGCTGCCCGCCGTGCTGGCGGGGCCGGACGCGGCTACCGAGCTGGCCGCCGTGGAGTGCCACTCGGTGCTGAACGGCATCACCGGGTCGATCGGGCTGCGTCCGACGCTGGCGGCGCTGCGGGCGGGCCGGGTGCTGGTGCTGGCGAACAAGGAGTCGTTGATCGTCGGCGGCCCGCTGGTGAGGGCGGTGGCGCGGCCCGGGCAGATCGTGCCGGTGGACTCCGAGCACGCCGCGCTGTTCCAGGCGCTGGCCGGCGGCACCCGGGCCGAGGTCCGCAAGCTGGTGGTCACCGCGAGCGGCGGCCCGTTCCGCAGCCGTTCGCGCGAGCAGCTGGCCGGGGTGACCCCGCAGGACGCGCTGGCGCACCCCACCTGGGCGATGGGCCCGGTGGTGACGATCAACTCGGCCACCCTGGTCAACAAGGGCCTGGAGGTGATCGAGGCGCACCTGCTGTACGACGTGCCCTTCGACCGGATCGAGGTCGTGGTCCATCCGCAGTCCGTGGTGCACTCGATGGTGGAGTTCGCGGACGGTTCGACGCTGGCGCAGGCCAGCCCGCCGGACATGCGGATGCCGATCGCGCTGGGTCTGGGCTGGCCGGACCGGGTCCCGGACGCGGCGCCGGGCTGCGACTGGACGAAGGCCGCCACCTGGGAGTTCTTCCCGCTGGACAACGAGGCCTTCCCGGCGGTGGAGCTGGCCCGCGAGGTGGGTTCGCTGGGCGGGACGGCGCCGGCGGTCTTCAACGCGGCGAACGAGGAGTGTGTGGAGGCCTTCCTGAAGGGCCGCCTCGCCTTCACGGGAATCGTGGACACTGTTGCCAAGGTCGTGGCCGAGCACGGACAGTACGACGGCGGGCGGGCCGCGGCGGGAACTTCTCTGACCGTCGAGGACGTCCTGCAGGCGGAGGACTGGGCCCGGGCCCGGGCCCGCGAGCTGGCGGCGGGCTGACGGCCCCAGCCGCGGTACGACAAGAGGACGAGCTGAGCGCAATGACGGAGGGCCAGCGGTGGCAACGGTTTTGACGGTGGTGGGCATCCTGGTCTTCGCGGTCGGGCTGCTCATCTCGATCGCCTGGCACGAACTCGGCCACCTCTCGACGGCCAAGCTGTTCGGCATCAGGGTGCCGCAGTACATGGTCGGCTTCGGCCCGACCGTCTGGTCCCGCCGCAAGGGCGAGACCGAGTACGGCGTCAAGGCGATCCCGCTGGGCGGGTACATCCGGATGATCGGGATGTTCCCGCCCGGTGCGGACGGGCGGATCACCAAGCGCAGCAGCTCACCCTGGCGCACCATGATCGAGGACGCCCGGGAGGCCTCCTACGAGGAGCTCCAGGAGGGTGACGAGAGCCGGCTCTTCTACACCCGCAAGCCGTGGAAGCGCGTCATCGTGATGTTCGCCGGCCCGTTCATGAACCTGATCCTGGCCTTCGGGCTGTTCCTGACCGTGATGATGGGCTTCGGCGTCCCGATGACGGTGCCGACCATCGGCACCGTCGCGCAGTGCGTCGTCAAGGCCGGCCAGCCGACCGACAGCTGCCCGGCCGACGCACCGCAGACTCCGGCGGCCAAGGCCGGGCTGAAGCCGGGCGACAAGGTGGTCTCCTTCGACGGTGACCGGATCGGTAGCTACGACCAGCTCCAGGCGGACATCCGCCGGTCGGCCGGGAAGACCGTGCCGCTCGTGGTCGAGCGCGACGGGCAGCAGCTCACCCTCAACCCGACCATCGCCGTCAACGACGTCCAGAAGTACGACGGCAACGGCATGCCGATCAAGGGCGAGACGGTGCAGGCCGGGTTCCTCGGCTTCACCCCGACCAGCGGCGTCGTCCGGCTCGGTGTCGGGCAATCCCTCGACCGGATGTACGACATGGCCGAGAGCGGTGTGAAGTCGCTGGTGGCCCTGCCGGGCAAGGTCCCGGGCCTGTGGAACTCGGTGGTGGACGGCGCCCCGCGCGACGTCGACTCGCCGATCGGCATGGTCGGCGCCGCCCGGGTCAGCGGCGAGGTCTTCTCGCTGGACATCCCGGGATCCCAGCGGGTCGCGTACTTCGTGAACCTGCTGGCCGGCATCAACCTGTCGCTCTTCCTGTTCAACATGCTGCCGCTGCTCCCGCTGGACGGCGGCCACATCGCGGGCGCCCTCTGGGAGTCGGTCCGCCGCCGGTTCGCACAGCTGTTCAAGCGGCCCGATCCCGGTCCGTTCGACGTGGCCCGGCTCATGCCGCTGGCCTACGTCGTGGCCAGCGTCTTCATCGGATTCACCCTGCTGGTGCTGGTCGCCGACCTGGTCAACCCGGTCAAGATCAGCTAGTCGCCGGGTACGGCTGGTGTGCCCGGGGCCACCACCGTGCCGTACCGTTGGGGGCCGGGCGCGCGTTTCATCGGCGCGCCCGGCCCAGGCCGTTGAACGGCCGGACCGACCACACCTCAACCCCGGGGAACCCTGCGCACATGACCGCGATCTCGCTCGGTATTCCGTCCCTGCCGCTCAAGCCGCTCGCCAAGCGCCGTGTCTCCCGGCAGATCATGGTCGGCAGCGTGCCGGTCGGCGGCGATGCCCCCGTCTCCGTGCAGTCGATGACCACCACGGTCACGTCGGACATCAACGCCACGCTGCAGCAGATCGCCGAGCTCACCGCCTCGGGCTGCCAGATCGTGCGGGTCGCCGTTCCGTCCCAGGACGACGCCGACGCCCTGCCGATCATCGCGAAGAAGTCGAAGATCCCGGTCATCGCGGACATCCACTTCCAGCCGAAGTACGTGTTCGCCGCGATCGACGCCGGCTGCGCCGCGGTCCGCGTCAACCCGGGCAACATCAAGGCCTTCGACGACAAGGTCGGCGAGATCGCCAAGGCGGCCAAGGGCGCCGGCATCCCGATCCGGATCGGCGTCAACGCCGGCTCGCTCGACAAGCGCCTGCTGGAGAAGTACGGCCGGGCCACCCCCGAGGCGCTGGTCGAGTCCGCGCTCTGGGAGTGCTCGCTGTTCGAGGAGCACGACTTCCGCGACATCAAGATCTCGGTCAAGCACAACGACCCGGTCGTGATGATCAACGCCTACCGCCAGCTCGCCGCCGCCTGCGACTACCCGCTGCACCTCGGCGTCACCGAGGCCGGCCCCGCCTTCCAGGGCACCATCAAGTCCGCGGTCGCCTTCGGCGCGCTGCTCGCCGAGGGCATCGGCGACACCATCCGGGTCTCGCTGTCGGCCCCGCCGGCCGAGGAGATCAAGGTCGGCAACCAGATCCTGGAGTCGCTCGGCCTGCGCCAGCGCGGCCTGGAGATCGTCTCCTGCCCGTCCTGCGGCCGCGCCCAGGTCGACGTCTACAAGCTCGCCGAGGAGGTCACCGCCGGCCTGGAGGGCATGGAGGTGCCGCTGCGGGTCGCCGTCATGGGCTGCGTCGTCAACGGTCCCGGCGAGGCCCGCGAGGCCGACCTCGGGGTCGCCTCCGGCAACGGCAAGGGCCAGATCTTCGTCAAGGGCGAGGTCATCAAGACCGTCCCCGAGTCCAAGATCGTCGAGACCCTGATCGAGGAGGCCCTCAAGCTGGCCGAACTGATGCAGGTCGAGGGCGTCGAGGCCGGTGCCCCGACCGTGACCGCCGCGGAGTGACCGGCGGTCGGTAGTCTTCCGGAGGCGGGGCCGTCCGTGCGCGGACGGCCCCGCGGCCGTAGCCGGGTGGGGCCACGGAGTAGGGTGCGGCCAGAGTCGTCTCAGTGAGGTGCTGTCTCGATGCTCGATCGAGGTGTGATGCTCCCCAGCTCGTTCCAGGCCGCCCGCGCCCTGGCGACCACGCGCGTCCTGGAGGCCCCCGACCTCGCGGACACCCTGGCGGTCCTGCGCCGTGACCCGGTCGCCAACGCCTTCGTCGCGACCCGGGTGGAGGCCGTCGGGCTGGACCCGTGGCGCCTCGGCGGCGAGATGTGGGGGTGGTACGACGAGCGCGGCGAGCTGGACGCGCTGTGCTACGCCGGCGCGAACCTGGTCCTGGTCGACGCCGGCCCCCAGGCCGTGCAGGCCTTCGCCGAACGGGCCCGCCGGCAGGGCCGCCGCTGCTCGTCGATCGTCGGCCCGGCCGAGGCGACCGCCGCGCTCTGGGCGCTGCTGGAGCGCAGCTGGGGCCCGGCCCGGGAGGTCCGCGCCCACCAGCCGCTGCTCGCCACCACGACGCCGTCCGCCGAGATCGCGCCCGATCCGCTGGTGCGGCGGGTGCGGCGGAGCGAGATCGAGCTGCTGATGCCGGCCTGCGTGGCGATGTTCACCGAGGAGGTCGGGGTCTCCCCGCTGGCCGGTGACGGCGGCCTGCTCTACCAGGCCCGGGTCGCCGAACTGATCTCCACCGGGCGCTCGTTCGCCCGCTTCGCGGAGGACGGCCAGGTGGTGTTCAAGGCCGAGGTCGGTGCCGTCACCGAGGGCGCCTGCCAGATCCAGGGCGTCTGGGTCGACCCGGCCCACCGCGGCCGCGGTCTCTCCGAGACGGGCATGGCCGCCGTCCTGGAGATCGCCCTGCGTGAGGTCGCCCCGGTGGTCTCGCTCTACGTGAACGACTACAACCTGCGGGCCCGCGCCGCCTACCGCCGGGTCGGCTTCCGCGAGGTGGGGGCGTTCATGAGCGTCCTGTTCTGATCTCCTCGCCACCTGTGCCCGCGCGGGGGCCGGACGGGTAGTAACGTCCGGGGCATGGATCAGCTGACCGGGGTGACGATCGAGGCCATCGACCTTGCGGCGTGGGCTCCGCAGGCGCTCGATGTCCAGGCGGTGGCGTTCGGGCTGACCCCCGAGGAGGTCCTGGTCCGGCTGCACATCGTCGGGCGGCACGCGCAGCAGCCGGGGGTGATCGCGCTGGGCGCGCTCAGCGGCGGCCGGCTGGTGGGCTTCGGGTACGGCATGCCCAACCGCCGGGAGCACTGGTGGAGCACCGTGATCCAGCCCTATCTGGAGACCCGCGGGTACGGCGCCTGGCTGGACGACGTGTTCGCGGTCACCGAACTGCACGTACTGCCCGAGTTCCAGGGGCAGGGCATCGGCTCCACCCTGATCAGGAACCTCTGCGCGCGGTCCGGGCTGCCGCGCACCATCCTCTCCGCGATCGACGCCGAGACGCCCGCCCGCCGGCTCTACCGCTCGCTCGGCTACCGGGACCTCGCGCGGGCGGTGCACTTCCCCAACACCGAGCGCCTGTACGCGGTGATGGGCGCCGAACTGCCGCTGCGGGGGCCGGACCGGGCTCAGAGCGCGCCGGCGAACTCCAGGTAGAGCTCGGCGTCCTCCCGGCGGCCCGCCGCCAGGGCGCGCAGGCCGAGGTCGGCCGCGCGGAACAGCGTCCAGCCGCGCAGCCGCTCCCGGTCCACCTCCAGGGCCTCCGCGAGCTGGTGCAGCCGGCGGCGGACGGCGCCGGGGACGCCGGGGGAGCCGACCAGGGTGTCCGCCCGGTCCAGGGCCAGCCGGGCCAGGTCGTAGGCGCGCTCGCCGACCAGCGGGCGGGGGTCGATGGCCAGCCAGGGCGCGCGGTCGGCGGCGAGCACGTTGCCGTGGTGGAAGTCGCCGTGCAGCAGGACCTCCTCGTCCGCGGCGGCGAGCAGCCCCTCGGCGGTGTCCAGTGCCTCGGTCACCAGCGCGGCGGCCTCACCGGCGCCGGGGAGCCCGGCGCGGCGGCGCAGGTCGGCCGCGGTCGCGGCGGCCCGGTCGGCGAGGGTGGCGAAGCGGTGGTTCCCGGGCGGGTCCACCCAGAGCCGGTGGAGCAGGCTGGTGGCCTCCAGCATCGCCTTCGGCTCGGCCAGCGAGCGCAGCGGGATCTCACCGTGCAGCCGCTCCAGCAGCAGTGATCCCTCGGCGGGGTCGGAGGCCAGCAGCAGGACGGCGCCGCGGCCGGCCCACTGGGCGAGGGCGGCGTGCTCCCGGTCGGTCTCCGGGGTGACCAGCCCGGTCTTGAGGACGGCGGGGCTGAGGTCGTCGCGGTGCACGTAGGCGACCAGGCTCAGGCTGCCGCCCGGGTCGATCACCCGTTCCAGGGTGAGGTCCCAGCGCGTCAGTCCCGCGCCGACCCGGGCGGGCAACCCCGCCAGCCAGCGACGCCCCTCCTCGTCCGTGCCGACGCTCCGCGTCAGCCACTCGGGGAGGGTGATCTGTCCTGGTGCTGCCGACATGCTGGCCTTCCGGTTGCCGCTTCCCCCGTGGTGCTACCCGTCCATTGTCGGCCATGACGGTGAAACCGCAGGTCAGCGATCCGGGAAAGCGGTCCCGGACGGTGCGTCGCAGGTCGGGGCGGCAGTGGGGCGGTGGGGCGGTCAGCCGGCGGGCGTGCCGGTGGCGCCGCCGGTCGTCGCGGGGGTCGTGGCGGGGGTCGCGCCGGCGGGGTCGGGCAGGCCGGGGAACGCGGTGGGGGCGGCGCCCCAGCGGCGGGCACGCAGCGCGCACTCGCGCAGCGCGTCGGCGGCGGTGGCGCGCTGGGGGCCGGTGACGGCGGCGACCAGGTCGGCGTAGACCGCGGTGAGCCGGCTCTCCAGGTGGGCGGCCAGCCGGGTGGCGCCGGCCGCGTCGGTGACGGCGAACGGCAGCTGGTAGCCGGCGGCCGCCGCGCTCGGGCTGGCCCCGGCCCCGCCGAGCAGACGCTGCCAGGCGTCCCGCCGGGTCTGGTGGGCGGCGAGGGCGGTCCGCGCGTCGGCGCGCTGCTGGTCGTCGGGGAGCCGGGCGCCGACCACGCCGTAGCCGTAGATCGCGGCGTGCTCCGCGCCCAGCGCGCCCTGGAGCGCGGTGAGCGCCTCCGGGCCGGTGCCCGCCGTGCTGCCGGACGGGGCGGCGGACGGGGACCCCGACGCCGGGCCGGACGGGGCGGCGCCGGAGGACGGCGGGACGGGCGCGGTCGCCGGGTCGGTCGGTCCGGGCGGGGCGGCGGCCGCCGGAGCGGTGTCGCCGAGGGCGACCGTGTGCAGCACCCCGGCCGCCGAGACCGAGGCGAGCAGCCGGGCCAGCTGCGGCGAGGCGGCGCCGAGGTCGGCGAGCCGGGTCTGGGCGGTCTGCCGCTCCAGGGAGGCGAGCGCGGCGGTGGTGGTCACCGTCGAGGCGGGGGCGGTGCTGCCGGGCGATCCCGACGGGGATTGCGGGGCGCTCCCGGAGGCGGTCCCGGACCCGCTCCCCGACGCGGTCCCGGACGCGGCCCCGGAGGGGGCGGCCGAGGGGCCCGGGAGCCCGGCGGCCAGCGCCGCCCGGTGCTGGACCACCTCGGCCCGCAGCGGCTCGAGCAGCCCGGCCTGGCCGGCCCCGGACCCGGCCAGCAGGGCGTCGTACCCGGCGAGCAGCGCGTCGGTGGCGCTGACGGCCCGCTGGCGGACCGGCTCGTCCGGGTCGGGCCGGCGGCGCTCGCCCGGGCCGCCGCCGTCCTCGCCGTGGTGGGAGCCGGTGCAGGCGGCGAGGGCGCCGCCGGTGCTGAGGAGCAGCCCGAGGGCCAGGAAGGTCCGTCGGCTGGGCGGCTGCATCGGTGTCACTCCGGGGCGTGTACGGGAGGACGGCCTGCCCGCCTGCCCTCGTTGGCGTGAATGATTACAGAATCCTCACGCGTCCGGGTCCGGATTCCCAGGCCCGGGGTGGTGCCCCGCCGGTGTGACCTTGCTCGCAGTGGGTGGCGCCCGGGCGTCCGCGCGTGGTCCGGAATCGGTGGTTCGCGGCTTCACCGGATAGGATTTGGGCCGAGCTGCCGCGACCCGGCCTGCGCCGGACCGGCGCAGGCGGCGCGGTGCGCCCTCTGACAACAGCAGACGCGGCCGAGGAGTCCACCCGGATGAGCACCACCCACATCGACCGGCTGCGTGCGTTGCTGGAGCCGTTGGCCGCCCAGGCGGGCCTGGACCTGGAGGACGTCGTCGTCACCCAGGCGGGCAGCCGCCGCCAGGTGCAGATCGACGTGGACGCCGACGGCGGCGTGGATCTGGACGCCATCGCGGAGTTCAGCCGGACCGTCGGGGACGCCCTGGACGAGTCCGATGTGATGGGCGCCGGCGCGTACGTGCTGGAGGTCGGCTCGCCGGGCGCGGAGCGTCCGCTGGTCGAGCCCCGTCACTGGCGCCGGGCCGAGGGCCGGCTGGCCGCCGTTCACCTGGTCGACGGCGGGGAGATCGTCGCCCGGGTGCTGGAGGCGGACGAGGACGGCGCGCTGGTCGAGGTGCAGCCGGTGAAGGGCCGCGGCCGGCCCAAGGAGCGCCGCCTGGAGTACACCGAGGTGGCCCGGGCGCGCGTCCAGGTGGAGTTCAACCGCAAGGACGACAAGCTCCTCGACGAAGCCGCGGACTTCGTGGACGACGACTCGGCGGACGACGGCGCCGAGGAGGGGGACGACGGTGGGCAGTGACGACCCGCACACCGACCGCACCATGACGAACGTGACGAAAGACGAGGAGGCGTAGCCGTGGACATCGACATGAGTGCCCTGCGCACGCTGGTCAACGAGAAGAACATCCCCTTCGACCTGCTGGTCGAGTCCATCGAGTCGGCCCTCCTCACCGCGTACCACCGCACCGAGGGCTCGCGCCGTCGGGCCCGGGTCGAGTTGGACCGCAAGTCGGGCCACGTCACGGTCTGGGCGACCGAGGACCCGGCGGAGCTGGACGAGGGTGTCGAGCCGAAGGAGTTCGACGACACCCCGAGCGGCTTCGGCCGGATCGCGTCGAGCATCGGCATCCAGGTGATGATGCAGCGCCTGCGCGACGCCGCCGACGACCAGACCTTCGGTGAGTACGCGGGCAAGGAGGGCGACATCGTCACCGGTGTCGTCCAGCAGGGCAACGACCCGAAGAACGTGCTGGTCGACATCGGCAAGCTGGAGGCCATCCTGCCGCCGCAGGAGCAGGTCCCGGGCGAGGACTACCGGCACGGCACCCGGCTCAAGTGCTACGTGGTGGCCGTGCGCCGGGGCGTGCGCGGCGCGTCGGTGACGCTCTCGCGCACCCACCCCAGCCTGGTGAAGAAGCTGTTCGCGCTGGAGGTCCCGGAGATCGCCGACGGCAGCGTGGAGATCGCCGCGATCGCCCGCGAGGCCGGCCACCGGACCAAGATCGCCGTCTGGTCGCGCCGCTCCGGGCTGAACGCCAAGGGCGCCTGCATCGGCCCGATGGGCAGCCGGGTGCGCGCGGTGATGGGCGAGCTGCACGGCGAGAAGATCGACATCGTGGACTGGTCGGAGGATCCGCGCGAGATGGTCGCTTCGGCGCTGTCCCCCGCACGGGTGACCAGCGTGGAGATCGTGGACCTGCAGCAGCGCTCCGCACGGGTGATCGTGCCGGACTACCAGCTGTCGCTGGCGATCGGCAAGGAGGGCCAGAACGCCCGCCTGGCCGCCCGCCTGACGGGGTGGCGGATCGACATCCGGCCGGACACCGAGGGGCAGCCCGAGGACGGTGGCCGGGAGTCCTCGGCCGAGTAGTCGAGCACCGGGCACCAACGTTCCACCGCCCCCCGCCGTTCCACCCCGGATCGGCGGGGCGGCGCCATGTCCCTTCGGAGGGGTAGACTTGCCTTCGTCTGGCCGGACGCACGTCCGAGCACGCCCGGAACGCACCTGCGTGGGCTGCCGCAAGCGTGCGGCCAAGCACCAGCTGTTGCGTGTCACGGCGGTCGAGGGCGTTTGCGTCCCCGATCCCCGGGGCGCACTCCCGGGCCGGGGCGCACACCTGCACCCCGATCCGGCCTGCCTCGACCTCGCGGTCCGCCGTCGGGCGTTCCCCCGGGCCTTCCGGCTCCAGGGCACACTCGACACGGAACGGCTCCGCGAGTACATCGAGGAGCGGGCAGGCGACACCCCGGCGCCCTGAGCTTCCTCAGGCCGTTCCGGTGGGCACCTCCCTGTTACGGCCGCCGCTCCACGCGGCGGAGAACCACCGCACCAAGCACAGTGCGCGGGCAGCCGCGCGTCGTGCCACCAGTCAGGTACCTCGCGATGTGGAAGTAGGTCGAGATTGCGATGAGCACTCGATGAGTACGCGATGAGTACGCGATGGGTACGCCCATGAAGTAGCGACAGTCCGGCGGACGAGACCCCCGGACTCATAGACAGGAGTGAAGTGGCTAAGGTCCGGGTATATGAACTCGCCAAGGAGCTCGGCTTGGAGAGCAAGGCCGTCATGGCCAAGCTCACCGAGCTCGGAGAGTTCGTCCGTTCGGCGTCCTCGACGATCGAGGCGCCGGTCGTGCGCAAGTTGACTGACGCTCTGGGAGTCGCCCCCACTGGTGGCGCTGCCAAGCCTGGCCCGCGGAAGCCCGCGGCGCCCCAGCCCGCCGGCGGTTCCGCCGCCGGTGCGGCCGCACCCAAGCCGGGTGCCCCGACCCCGGGTCCGCGCCCCGCCGCGACCCCGGGACCCCGTCCCACCCCCGCCGCCGCGGCGGCGCCCGCCGCCCCGGCCGCGCCCGTCGAGGCGGCTCCGGCCGCCCCGCGTCCGGCCGGTGCGCCGACCCCGGGTCCGCGCCCGGCGGCTCGCCCCGCCGCGCCCGCGGCCCCGGCTGCTCCGGCGGCCGAGTTCTCCTCCCCGGCCCC
Source organism: Kitasatospora sp. NPDC091207 (assembly GCF_044768625.1). Classification (NCBI taxonomy): domain Bacteria; kingdom Bacillati; phylum Actinomycetota; class Actinomycetes; order Kitasatosporales; family Streptomycetaceae; genus Kitasatospora; species Kitasatospora sp. NPDC091207. The sequence goes on along the minus strand of NZ_JBIVVS010000035.1, from coordinate 40,372 downwards.
GGCCGAGGAGACCCAGGCCCAGCGCCCGGCCGCCCAGGCCCAGCGTCCGGCCGGTCCCGCCGCCGGCAGTGGTGCCCGTCCGGGCCCGCGTCCGGCCGGCCCGCGTCCGGGCAACAACCCGTTCACCTCGGGCAGTGCGACCGGTATGGCCCGCCCCGGCGACCGCCGTCCGGCCGCGCCGGGTGCCCGTCCGGCCGCCGGTGCTCCCGCTGCCGGTGACCGTCCGCGTCCCGGTGGGGACCGTCCGCGTCCCGCCGGTGCCCCGGGTGCCGGTGACCGTCCGCGTCCCGGTGGGGACCGTCCGCGTCCCGCCGGTGCTCCCGGTGCCGGTGGCGCGCCGCGCCCCGGTGGCGACCGTCCGCGTCCGGACGGCATGCCCCGTCCGGCCGGCCCGCGTCCCGGTGGCCCGAGCCCGTCCGGCATGCCGCGTCCGAACCCCGGCATGATGCCGCAGCGTCCGGCTCCGGGCCCGCGTCCGGGCCCCGGCGGCCGTGGCCCCGGTGGCCCCGGCGCCCGTCCGGGTGGTCCCGGTGGCGCCGGTGGCGCCCGTCCGGGCTTCGCCGGTCGTCCGGCCGGTCCGGGCTCCCGTCCGGCCGGTGGCGGCTTCGGCGGCCCCCGTCCCGGTGGCGGTGCCCCCGGTGGCGGTGGCGGCTTCGGCCCGCGTCCCGGTGGTTTCGGCGGCCGTCCCGGCGGCCCGGGTGCCCGTGGTGGCACGCAGGGCGCCTTCGGTCGTGGCCCGGGCGGTCGCCCGGCGCGTGGCCGCAAGTCGAAGCGGGCGAAGCGCCAGGAGTACGAGGCCATGCAGGCCCCGTCCGTCGGCGGTGTGATGCTGCCCCGCGGCAACGGCCAGACCGTTCGCCTGTCCAGCGGCGCCTCGCTGATGGACTTCGCGGAGAAGATCAACGCCAACCCGGCCGCGCTCGTCTCCGTCATGTTCAACCTCGGTGAGATGGTCACCGCGACGCAGTCGGTCTCCGACGCGACCCTCGAGCTGCTGGCCGGCGAGATGGGCTTCATCCTGGAGATCGTCAGCCGGGACGACGAGGACCGCGAGCTGCTGGAGTCGTTCGACATCGACTTCGGTGCCAACGAGGGCGACGAGGACCAGCTGGCCCCGCGCCCGCCGGTCGTCACCGTCATGGGTCACGTCGACCACGGTAAGACCCGCCTGCTGGACGCCATTCGCAAGTCGAACGTGGTGGCCGGCGAGGCCGGTGGCATCACCCAGCACATCGGTGCCTACCAGGTGGCCACCGTGGTGAACGGCGAAGAGCGCCCGATCACCTTCCTGGACACCCCGGGTCACGAGGCGTTCTCCGCCATGCGTGCCCGTGGTGCCAAGTCCACCGACATCGCGATCCTGGTGGTCGCGGCCAACGACGGTGTCATGCCGCAGACGGTCGAGGCGTTGAACCACGCCAAGGCCGCGGGTGTGCCGATCGTGGTCGCCGTCAACAAGATCGACGTCGACGGCGCCGACCCGACCAAGGTCCGCGGTCAGCTGACCGAGTTCGGTCTGGTGGCCGAGGAGTACGGCGGCGACACCATGTTCGTCGACATCTCCGCGCGCCAGGGCCTCAACATCGACCAGCTGCTGGAGGCCGTGGTCCTGACCGCGGACGCCTCGCTGGACCTGCGGGCCAACCCCGAGCAGGACGCGCAGGGTATCGCCATCGAGGCCCACCTCGACAAGGGCCGCGGCGCCATGGCGACCGTGCTCGTGCAGCGCGGTACCCTCCGCGTCGGCGACTCGATCGTGGTCGGCGACGCCTACGGCCGCGTCCGCGCGATGTTGGACGAGAACGGCAACAGCCTCGCCGAGGCCGGCCCGTCCCGCCCGGTGCTGCTGCTCGGTCTGACCTCGGTGCCCCGCGCCGGCGACAGCTTCATCGTCGTCGACGAGGACCGCACCGCCCGTCAGATCGCCGAGAAGCGCTCGGCCCGTGACCGCAACGCCGCCTTCGCGCAGCGTCGGGTCCGGGTGTCCCTGGAGGACCTCGACAAGGCCATCGCCGCCGGCGAGATCGAGCAGCTCAACCTCATCATCAAGGGTGACGTCTCCGGTTCGGTCGAGGCCCTCGAGGACGCCCTCGTCAAGCTGGACGTGGGCGAGGAGGTCGAGCTCCGCATCCTGCACCGCGGTGTGGGTGCGATCACCGAGTCCGACGTCAACCTGGCGATGGGTTCGGACGCCATCATCATCGGCTTCAACGTGCGCGCCGAAGGCCGTGCGCGTACCGCGGCCGACAAGGAAGGCGTGGACGTCCGGTACTACTCGGTCATCTACCAGGCGATCGAGGAGATCGAGAGCGCCCTCAAGGGCATGCTCAAGCCCGAGTACGAGGAGGTGCGCCTCGGCTCCGCGGAGATCCGCGAGGTGTTCCGTTCCTCCAAGTTCGGCAACATCGCGGGTGTCATCGTCCGCGAGGGCCTGCTGCGCCGCAACGCCAAGGCCCGCCTCATCCGCGACGGCAAGGTCGTGGCGGAGAGCCTCACCATCGAGGGTCTGCGCCGCTTCAAGGACGACGCGACCGAGGTCCGCGAGGGCTTCGAGGCCGGTGTGACCCTGGGGTCGTTCAACGACATCAAGGTCGAGGACATCGTCGAGACCTACGAGATGCGCGAGAAGCCGCGCGCGTAAGCGGGTGATGTCCGGGGCCGGTCGACGGGTGGTATTTCCGTCGACCGGCCCCGGTCTCGCTGTGTAGGGTCCGGGGTAGTTCAGAAATAGCAGTAGCGGCCCGGTCCAGGGCCGTCCCCGAGGCCTCCAGGTCGGCGAGACCTGTCATACATGTTCGTGGGAACACTCACCTTCGACCTGCTGCTGGGCGACGTCCACTCGCTCAAGGAGAAGCGTTCGATCGTGCGGCCCATCGTGGCCGAACTGCAGCGCAAGTACAGCGTGTGCGCTGCCGAGACCGGGAACCAGGATCTGCACCGCAGGGCCGAGATCGGCCTCGCGGTGGTGTCCGGCGAAGCCGGGTACATCACCGAGATCCTGGACAGCTGTGAGCGGTTGGTCGCCGGCCGCCCCGAGGTTCAGCTGCTCTCCGCCAGGAGGCGCTACCACAACGACGACGACGAATGAGGTCTGTGGAAGGGACCGGCGCGAGTCGCCGTTCTCACACAGATGAGGACCGAGAGCGCCCACAAGGCTGGGCGCGGGCCGGTACTTTGGGGCGTGGGCCCCGACGGGCAGGCAGTACGCCCGAGTTACCCGGCCCATTGCACGAGGAGGCAACGTGACCGACACCGCTAGGGCGCGCAAGCTCGCAGACCGCATCCAGGTGGTGGTGGCCGAGACCCTGCAACGCCGGATCAAGGACCCGCGGCTGGGCTATGTGACCATCACCGACACCCGGGTCACCGGCGATCTGCGCGAGGCCACCGTCTTCTACACCGTCTTCGGTGACGAAGCCGAGCGCGAGGCCTCGGCCGCCGCGCTGGAGAGCGCCAAGGGAGTGATCCGCTCCGAGGTCGGCAAGATCGGGGTGCGCTTCACCCCGACGCTGACCTTCGTCGCGGACGCCCTGCCGGAGAACGCCCGGAACATCGACGACCTGCTCGACCGGGCCCGGGCCATCGACGCCGCGGTGCGCACCACCGCGGCGGGCGCGACGTACGCCGGCGACGCGGACCCGTACAAGGTCCCGGCGTCCGAGCGTGACGACGAGGACGAGTAGTCATGACGGGTGAGCCGGCGTCGGCCGGTTCGACGGCCGGAGCACTCGCGGGGGCGTCCTCCACCACCACGGTGGAGGGTGCCCTCGCGGTGCTTCCGGGGCCGCGCGCCGAGGCGCCCGGCTTCGAGCTGGTCTGGCAGCAGGTGGTCGCGGAGATCGGGCGCGCCCGGTCCATCGACCTGATCTGCCACATCTGCCCGGACGGCGACGCGCTCGGCTCGGCCCTGGCGGCCGCGCTGGCCCTGCGCGGGCTCGGCCACGAGGTGCGGGTCTCCTTCGGCGACGACCCGCAGATCGTGCCCGAGTCGCTGGCCTTCCTGCCCGGCCAGGAGCTGATCGTGCCGGCTTCCGAGGTGCCCGGCACCCCGGAGCTGGTGCTCTGCTTCGACGTGGCCGCGGAGAGCCGGCTGGGCCTGCTGCACGGGAAGGCCTTCGCCGCGCCGGTGCTGGTGGTCATCGACCACCACGCCTCCAACCCCGGCTTCGGCACCCACCAGCTGATCGACCCGAGCGCGCCGGCCACCGCCGTGCTGGTGGACGAGCTGCTGCGCCGGCTCGGCGTCGAGCTGGACCAGGACCTGGCCACCTGCCTGTACACCGGTGTCGCGACCGACACCGGCTCGTTCAAGTACCGGGCCACCACGCCCGCGACCCATGAACTCGCCGGGCGGCTGCTGGCCACCGGCATCCGCCACGACCTGATCTCCCGACAACTGTGGGACACCTCGTCCTTCGGCTACCTCAAGGTGCTCGCGGCCGCGCTCGACCGGGCCGTCTACGAGCCCGACGCGGCCGGTGGCCTGGGCCTGGTGTGGACCTGGGTGCCCTACCAGGACCTGGCGCTGTTCAGCGTCACCGTCGAGGAGATCGAGGGCCTGATCGACATCCTGCGCCGCCCGGCCGAGGCCGAGGTCGCGCTGGTGCTCAAGCAGGACCCGGACGGCACGCTGCGCGGCTCCTCGCGCTCCAAGGGCGCGGTGGACGTCGCGGCGGCCTGCGTCGAGCTCGGCGGCGGCGGGCACACCTTCGCGGCCGGGTTCTCCACCCGTGAGACCGTGGCCGACGTGGTGGAGCGGTTCCGGGGCGCGCTGCGGCCCGTCAGCTGACCACTTCCAGAGAAGCCTCCAGAGAAAAGAACCGATGAAGCGCAAGGGAACCGGCCCGGACGGCCTGGTCATCGTCGACAAGCCGGAGGGCATCACCTCGCACGGGGTGGTCGCCAAACTGCGGTGGCTGGCCGGGACGCGGAAGGTCGGCCACGCTGGCACGCTGGACCCGATGGCCACCGGCGTGCTGGTCATCGGCATCGAGCGGGCCACCCGGCTGCTCGGGCACCTGATGCTCACCGCCAAGACGTACGAGGCGACCATCCGGCTCGGCCAGACCACCGTCACCGACGACCGGGAAGGCGACGTCACCGCGTCCGTGCCAGCCGACGGCGTGCGCCGGGAGGCCATCGACGCCGGGATCGCCGCCCTCACCGGCGCGATCATGCAGGTGCCCTCCAAGGTCAGCGCGATCAAGATCGACGGCAAGCGCTCGTACGCGCGGGTGCGGGAGGGCGAGGACTTCGAGATCGCCGCGCGGCCGACCACCATCCACTCCTTCACGGTGCACGCCCAGCGGTCCGCCGTCGCCGAGGACGGCACCGCGGTGATCGACCTGGACGTGACGGTGGAGTGCTCCTCCGGCACCTACATCCGGGCACTGGCCCGCGACCTCGGCGCCGGGCTCGGTGTCGGCGGCCACCTCACCGCGCTGCGGCGCACCAGGGTCGGCCCGTACGGGGTGGAGTCGGCCCGGACGCTGGAGCAGCTGGAGGAGTCGGTGACCGGCGGGTCCGGCGCGCCGCTGGAGGTGCTGCCGATCGGTGAGGCCGCGGCGGCCGCCTTCCCGCGCTGGGACCTCGACGCCGATCAGGCCAAGCTGCTCTCGCACGGCGCCCGGCTGAAGGCGCCCGGGATGGGCGTGGCCGGGCCGATCGCGGTGTACGCGCCGGACGGCCGGTTCCTCGCCCTGGTGGAGGAGACCGGCGGTCAGGCGAAGCCGGTCGCCGTCTTCGTCGGCTGAGACCTGCCGGGTCTGCCGGTCGAGCCCCCTGCCGCCCCCTGTCGGGGCGGCAGGGGGCTCTTGGCATGCGCCCCGCTGTCCGCGTGTCGGCGTGTCCGCGTGGCGCGGGCGCGGCAGCGGACTGGGCGGGGCTGCGCGAGGTTCACCCGCACGGGGGAGCGCGCGAGGTGAACCCCGGTGGTGAGCGGCGCGGGCGCGGTCGGGCCGGGCCGGTGGCGGGCAGGCTCCCGGCGGCGAGCAGGTCGCCGCGACGCGTCCGCCTCCGGGCCGCCCGGCCCTGCCGGGAGGGCTGCACGCATGCCGGGAGCACTGGACGGCGACGGGGTGGCGGACGATCCGGAGCGCTACCTGCTGCGGATCCGCGACCTGGACGGGCGACTGCGCGGACTGGGGTTCGTCGCCGACCCGCGGGGCACCGTCCTCACCGCGCACGAGAGCGTCGCGGATCTCGACCGGATCGTCCTGCACACCCCGGGCGGCCAGACCAGGGTGCTGGGCCCGGACAGCGTCCTGCCGCTGCCCGGGCACGGCCTGGCCCTGCTGCGCACCGACACCGTCGGCGGCCTGCCCGTCCCGCCGCTGCCGATCGCGGCACCGGGCGGGGCGGCCGCCGGGCGCGCGGTGGTGCTGCCCACGCTGACCGGCGGGGAGGGATCGGCGGTCGCCCTGCGCTGCGGCGTGCTCGGTGCCACCGGCGCGGTCTACGCCCGCCCGGACCGCTTCCACCTGCTGGGCGGGGTGCTGCTGCTCGACGTCCCGGTGGTCGCGGGCACGGGACCGGTGCCGGCCGGGGCACCCGTGCTGGACGCCCGCAGCGGTGCGGTGATCGGCGTCGCCGCACCGGCGCTGCGGGCCCCGGAACAGGGGGGCGCGCTGACCGTCGCCCCGGCGGACGGCAGCGGGTCGGGCGAGGGCGCCCCGGAACTGGCCGAGGTGCTGGCGCGGAACGCGGCCGGTGTCCCCGCGTACGGCTCGGCGCTCAACCTGGCGGGCGTGCTGCGGCTGGCCGCCGCCCAGGTGGCGGCGGCCGGGGCCGGCCCCGGCCGGGTGGCCGCGCTGGCCGCCGACCGGGTCGACCGCCCGGACGGCCTGGCCGGGGACGAGCCGTCGGCGACGGTCACCGCGCTGGTCGGCGCCCCCGGCTCCGGCCGGACCACCGAACTCGCGGCGCTCGCCGTCCGGCGCGCCGGCGGTGACCGGCCGCTGCCCACGCTCTGGCTGCGCGGCGCCGACCTGCGGGCCGAGGACTCCTCGCTCGCCGCCGCGGTGGAGCGGGCCCTGGCGGCGGCCGCGGCCGGCCTCGGCACCCGGCCGCCGCCCGCGCCGGATCGGGTGGCCGCCCTCTGCGCGGCGGCGCGGCGGCCGCTGCTGGTCGTGCTGGACGGGCCCGAGGAGGCGCCCGTGCCGCTCGACGGGGCCTGGCTGCGGGCGGCCGGGGCCTGGCTGACGGCGGTCGGGGCGCGGCTGCTCACCGCCTGCGGGGACGAGGCGCGGGAGCTGCTGGCTCCGGACGGCGGTGGTGACGCGGCGGAGCGCGGCGGCGGTGGTCCGGAGCGGCCGCCGTCGGCCGCGGAGGCGGCGGCCTCGGGGGGCGGCGCGGGAGCGGCCGGCTGTCCGCTGCACGTTCCGGCCGCCGGAGCGGCGGGGGCCGGAGGCGCGTTACCGGCGGGGGCCGCGACCGGGAGCGGCGAGGACCCTTCCGGCACCGACACGGCCGGCAGGTCGGCGGCCGGCGACTGCCGGTGCGCGGAGCCGGCCGAGGGCCTCGCCGTCCTGCGGCTCGGGCCGCTGCCGGCCGAGGCCGCGGACCGGGTCCGCCGCCGCTACGGGCTGCCGCCCGGCTGGCCGGCGGCGGCGGACGCCCGGCACCCGCTGGCGGTCCGGCTGGCCGGGGAACTGTGGGCGGAGGGCCTGCGCGGCGAGCCGGTGGGCCGCGGCGAACTGTTCGCGGCCCACCTGGACCTGCGCTGCCTGCGGGTGGCCCAGCGGATCGCCGCCGACGGGCGGTCCCGGCGGCCGGGCGCCCACCGCCGGGGTGCCGGGCGGCCCGCCGCGTCGCACGGCCGGGTGCGCAGGCTGGCCGCGGCGGTGGCCGGCCGGGTGCACGAGGCGGCCCGGCGGATGCTCGGCGTGGAGCAGGGCGGGCTCGGCCGGGCCGCCTTCGAGGAGCTCTTCCCGCCGGGCAACTGGGCGACGGCGGTCCTGGCGGAAGGCCTGTTCGTCCCGTCCGGGCCCGGCTTCCGGCTCGCGCACGGCGAGTTCTCCGACTGGCTCCAGGGCCTGCACCTGGACCTGGACGCGGCGCTGCGACTGCTGCTCGGCGAGGCCGAGGACACCCCGCCGCCGGGTGGGGCCCGCACCGTGCCCCGGCACCGCGTCGCCCCGGTGGCGGCCGCGCTCCGGCGGCTGGCCGAGACCTGGGGAGCCACCGCCCTGGACCCGTGGCTGCACCGGATCTGGCGGGCGCTGGACCTGCGCCCGCCCGGCAGCGAACCGGGCTGGTGGGCGGGCCGGTTGCTCGTCGCCGGGCTGGCCGCCAGCCCCGACCTCGCCGAACACCGGGCGCTGCTGGCCCAGTTGGCCGGCCGGATCGCCGAAGTGGCACCCGCGGCCGGCGGGTTCGAGCGGTTGCCGGCGGCGGGTCTGGGCCGGTTCGACCCGTCGTTCTGGACCGGGCTGGGCCTGCCGGCCGAGGAGGAACTGACGCTGCTGCGTCGCCTGGTCACGGCGGACGGGCCCGGACAGCCCTTCCTCGCGGCCACGGCCGGGCGGCTGCGCGCCGACCCGGCCGGGGTGATCCCGCTGCTCTGCGGCTGGTTCGACGACCCGCGCGGCCTGCCGGGCCGCCCCGGCACCACCGTCGCCGACCTCGCCCACGACCTGCTGTACCACCACCGCGCGCTCGCCCTGGACGATCTGACGGAGGCGCTGGCCGACGCGGCGCACCCCCGGGCGGACGCGCTGCTCACCGTCCTCGCCGGTGAGGAACCCTCCGCGCTCTGCCGCGCGGTGGACCGCTGGAGCCACGACCGGCGGCCCGAGCGGCACGTCGCCGCCGCCGTGCACGCGCTGCGCGCCGCGCCGTACGCGCGCGGCGCCGGGCCGGAACTGCTGCGGTTCGCCGCGCTGGCCCTGCTCGCCCGCGAGGAGGAGCCGTGCCTGCACGGCGCCGCGCTGGCCCTGCTGGTCCGGGACCGGCAGGCCCGGGCGGGGCACCTCCCGGCGGCGCTCGCCGCGTACCGGCACGGCGAGGACCGCTTCCTGACGGCCCGGGCGCTGGCCCCGGCGCTGGAGAGCGACCCGGAGGCCGTCCTGGCCGCGTTCGCGCACCGGCTGGACGCGCCCGGCGCGGCGGCCGCCGAGACGCTGCGGGTGCTGGCCGACGCCCGGACGCCGCGGGCCACCCGGGGCGGCGCCGAGCTGGTGGCCCGGCTGCTGCGGGAGCGCCCGGCGCTGGCGGGCCCGATCGCCGTCGACTACCTGGGCCGCCGGCTGGCGCGCGGCGCCGCCGCCGGTCCGGTCGCCCGGCTGGAGCTGCGGGTGCTGCTCGGCAGCGCCCTGGCGGCCCGGGCCGGGGCCGTCCGGCGGCCGTTCGCCCAGGTGCTGGCCGTCCCGGTCGCGGACGCGGCGGCCGACGCCCTGCGGGGCGAACTGCTGGACACCCTGCTGGCCACCGAGGGCGACCGGGAGGTGCTCGCCGCCGCCGTGGAGCGGCTGGCCGAGCACTGCGCGGCCGAGCGCCCGGCCCGGGCCCGGACGGTGCTGGCCCGGGCCGCGGCCGGACTGCCGGGCGCGGACGAGCTGCTGGTGCGCTGCGCCGCCCGCTGGGCGGCGTTCGCGCTGCTGCTGGTCCGGTGGCCCGAGCACGAGCCGCCGGCCTGCCCCGCGGGCCCGCGGCTGACCCGGTTGCGGGAGCTGGCGGCGGCCGGGCACGACCCGCGGGAGGCCGCCGTCGAGGCCGGGCGGGAGGCGGACCGGACGGCCGGGCGGGAGGCGGACCGGACGGCCGGGCGGGAGGCCGCCCGCGCGCCGGTGTCCGGGACCGGACAGCCGGCGGTGCGCCCAACCCGCCTTCCGGTGCCGAAGCAGGGGCAGGCGCATGGCACGCTATAGGGGTTCGGGTTTGAGCGTTTGAGCGTACAGAAGGTACGCGCCGTACGGAACAAGGAGCGGTCAGGGTGCAGCGCTGGCGTGGCCTGGAGGAGATCCCCGGTGACTGGGGACGCAGCGTCGTCACCATCGGTTCGTTCGACGGTGTGCACCGCGGACACCAGCTGATCATCAACCGGGCGGTCGAGCGGGCCCGTGAGCTCGGTGTCCGCTCGGTCGTGGTCACCTTCGACCCGCACCCGAGCGAGGTCGTCCGCCCGGGCAGCCACCCGCCGCTGCTCGCCCCGCAGCCGCGCCGCGCGGAGCTGATCGAGGCGCTCGGGGTGGACGCCGTCCTGGTGCTGCCGTTCACCGCCGAGTTCTCCCAGGAGTCCCCGGAGACCTTCGTCCGGCAGGTGCTGGTGGACGCGCTGCGGGCGCGGCTGGTCATCGAGGGGCCGAACTTCCGCTTCGGGCACCGTGCGGCGGGTGACGTCGCCCTGCTGGCCGAGCTGGGCCGGGCCGCCGACTTCGCCGTCGAGGTGGTCGACCTCCAGGTGCGCGGGGCGGCCGGGGACGGCGAGCCGTTCTCCTCCACCCTCACCCGGCGGCTGGTCGCGGCCGGCGACCTGGCCGGCGCGGGCGAGGTCCTGGGCCGTCCCCACCGGGTCGAGGGCGTGGTGGTGCGCGGCGCCCAGCGCGGTCGTGAGCTGGGCTACCCGACGGCCAACGTGGAGACCGTGCCGCACAGCGCGATCCCGGCCGACGGGGTCTACGCGGGCTGGCTGACGGCGCTGGGCGAGCTGATGCCGGCCGCGATCTCGGTCGGCACCAACCCGACCTTCGACGGCACCTCCCGCACCGTCGAGGCGTACGCCATCGACCGGGTCGGCCTGGACCTGTACGGCCTGCACGTCGCCGTCGACTTCCTCGCCTACCTGCGCGGGATGGAGAAGTTCGACTCCATCGACGCGTTGCTCGACCGGATGGCCGACGACGTCAAGCAGGCCCGCGAGCTGACCGACGCGGGCTGACCGGCGCGGACGCCGAAAGGGCCCGCCGGCCGTTCCGGGATCGCGAGATCCGGAACGGCCGGCGGGCCCTTTCGCGTCGCTATGGCTGGGGCGGCGGCGGCGGGTAGCCGTACCCGGCGGGCGGCGCGGGCGGCTGCGGCTGCGGGTACCCGTATCCGCCGGCCGGCGGCTGGGGCTGCTGCTGCCAGTCCTGCGGAGGCTGCTGGGCACCCGGCTGGGCCTGCGGGTAGCCGTAGCCGGGCGGGGGTGGCGGTGCCTGTCCCGGCTGCGGTGCCCACGGCGCGCCGGGGGCCGGCCCGCCGGTCGGGTAGCCGCCCTGGCCCTGCTGCGGGTACGGCTGCTGCTGCGCCTGCTGCGGGTAGGGCTGCTGCGGGTCCGCGTACGGCTGCGGCTGGACCGGGTACGGCGCGGGCGCCTGCTGGGCCTGCTGCTGCCAGCCGGACTGCTGGGCGGCGGCCTGCTGGGCGCGGACGATGTCCTCGCCGACCAGGGTGGCGAGCTCGAAGTACGCGTCGCGGACCTTGGGCCGCATCATGTCGAGGTTGACCTCGGCGCCGGCCGCCAGGCTCTCGTCGAACGGCACCACGATCACGCCGCGGCAGCGGGTCTGGAAGTGCGCGACGATGTCCTCGACCTTGATCATCTTGCTGGTCTCGCGGACCCCGGAGACCACCGTGATGCTGCGCTGCACCAGGTCGGCGTAGCCGTGCGCGGAGAGCCAGTCCAGCGTGGTCGACGCGGACGAGGCGCCGTCCACGCTCGGCGTGGAGACGATGATCAGCTGGTCGGCGAGGTCCAGCACCCCGCGCATCGCGCTGTACAGCAGGCCGGTGCCGGAGTCGGTCAGGATGATCGGGTACTGGCGGCCCAGGACCTCGATGACCTGGCGGTAGTCCGAGTCGTTGAACGTGGTCGAGACGGCCGGGTCGACGTCGTTCGCCAGGATCTCCAGGCCCGAGTGCAGGTCCTGCGAGGTGAACTGACGGATGTCCATGTAGCTGCGCAGGTGCGGGATGGCCGTCACCAGGTCGCGGATGGTCGCCCCGGTCTGGCGCTTGACCCGGCGGCCGAGGGTGCCGGCGTCCGGGTTGGCGTCGATCGCGATCACCTTGTCCTGGCGCTCACTGGCCAGGGTCGCGCCGAGCGCGGTGGTGGTCGTGGTCTTGCCGACGCCGCCCTTGAGGCTGATCACCGCGATCCGGTAGCAGCTCATCACCGGGGTCCGGATGATCTCCAGCTTGCGGCCGCGCTCGGCCGCGGCGGCCTTGCCGCCGAACTGGAAGCGGGGCTGCTGGCGCTGCTGCTTCGGCTGGCTGCGCAGCAGACGGTCCGAGGACAGCTCGACGGCGGCCGTGTAGCCGAGCGGGGCGCCGTGCGCGACCTGCTGCGGGGCGGCGGCCTGCTGGAACGCGGCGGGCGCCTGCGGGACGCCGGACTGCTGCTGCCACGGCTGGGCGGGGCCCGGTTGCGGCTGCTGGGGCTGCGGCTGCGGCGGCTGCTGGTAGGTGGTCGGCTGCGGCCAGCCGCCCTGGCGGGGGTCGACCGGCGGGGCCTGTGGGCCGGGCGCCTGCTGGGCGGCGGCGGCCTGCTGGGCGGCGGCCCAGGCGGCGGCCTGCTGCTCCTGCGGGTCCGCCGGCTGCACGGGCTGGGGCTGCGGGTACGGCTGCGCCTGCGACTGCGGGTACGGCTGGGGCTGCACCGGCTGCTGCTGCGGGTCCGGGTAGGGCTGTGGCTGGGCGTACGGCTGCGGGTCCGCGTAGGGGTGCGGCTGGGGCGGCCGCGGAGCCTGCTGCTGGGGCTCGGCGTAGGGCTGCGTCGGGGCGGCCTGGTGCTGCGGGTCCGGGTACGGCTGCGGGTCCGGGTACGGCTGGGGGTGCGCCGGCTGCTGCGGTGGCACGGGCTGGGCCGGGCCGGGCTGCTGGTGCGCGGTGGTCTCCGCCGGCGGCCACGGCTGGGCGACCGGGGCCTGCGGCTGCTCGGGGGCGGGGCCCGGAGCCGGGGCGGGCGCGGTGAACGGGACGTGCCGCGCCTCGACATGGGTGGCGGGCGCGGGCTCGGGCGCCGCCTCCGGGACGGGGGCGGTCACCACGGCCGGAGCCGGAGCCGGAGCCGGAGCGGGGCCGGGGACGGGTGCGGTGACCGCCGGCGGTACCGCCGGGCCGTCCGCGGGCGAAGCGGCGACCGGAGCGGCGACGGGCGCGGGCGCGGGCGAAGGCATCGGCGCGGGTGAAGGCGCCGGTACCGGCACGGGCGAAGGTACCGGCGCGGCCGCGGCCTGACCGCCGCCCGCCGCCGGAGCGCCCGCCCCACCCGGTGGTCCGGCCGCGGGTCCGGGCGCCGGACCCGGACCCGGACCGGTGGCCGGACCCGCCGCGGACTCCGTCTGCACGTACCAGGAGGGGGGAGTGTAGTCGGGTGCGTCGGACCAGTCGTCGTCGTCCTCCGCCGCGTTGTCGCCGACGTAGACGCCGTCCCGATCGCTGCTCACCTAGGGCTCCCTCGTGTTCGCCGCCGCTCTTCGCGGTGCCGTTGCCGCATCAAAGACTAGGCCGTGCACCACCCCCCTTTGAAGGCGGAGTCTCATCTCGCCCAGGGCGCGATCGGGGCGCACCGGGTCAGTCCATCCGGCGTGCCCCGCCCAGGACCTGCTGCTCGGCCTGCCCGGCGACGGTCCGTACGTACTGGCGGCGCACCCGGGTCGTCCACAGCGTCATGTCGTCCCCGAGGGTGGGCAGCGCGGTGATGTCCTGCGGGCCGAGCGAGAGCACCCGGCCGATCAGTTCGGCCTCCTGCGGCGAGACCCGCTGCACACCGACCAGGTCGGCGGCGTTCAGCACCCGGGCCGCGTTCGGGCCCAGGTAGGGCAGCAGGGTCAGGGTGGTCTGCCAGGGGGCGGCGGAGAGCCGGCTGCGCGGCGGGCGGGCGCCGAGGTCGCGCACCACGAGGACCGGCGAGGTGACCGAGGCGCCCTGCGGGCCGAGCCGGCCGACCTGGTGGACGGTCACGCAGGGCTGGCCGCCGCCGGCGGCCTGCGCCATCGGGCCCCAGAGCTGCCCGCGCGCGGTCTCGACGGCGATCCGGGCGCCGGTGGCCGCCGCCCGCAGCGCGATGACCTGGGCCGTCCAGACGCCGCCGACCAGGACCAGGTCGTAGGCGCTGGGCCGGAACAGGCCGAGCACGGCGGGCTGCTGCCGTACGTCCTCGCCGATCAGCACGCCGTCGTCGCCGACGGGGAAGGAGAGCGCGGCGAGGTCGTCGGTGGTCAGGACGTGCTTCTCGCGGCGCGGGCCGCGCAGTCCGAAGCCGGGCAGGACGCGCGGCCGGACCCGGGGCTGCTCGGTACCGGGCTGCGGGCCGGGGGTCGGATAGGTCTGGTACGCCATCAGGAAGCACCTCCCAGGGGCAGGGTGGCGAGCATGCCGGGGGCCTGCTCCAGGTCGAGTCGGGCGAGGCCGAGGCCGGCGCTCTGCGCCCGGGCCTCCACCAGCCGCCCGACCTGGACCACCTCGCTCTCGCTGCGGCCGGTCAGCCGGACGTGGCCGCTGATCGTCACCGAGCCGCCGGTGCCGTGACCGGCGGTCAGGCTGAAGGTGCTGGCCAGCGCGGGCGAGCCGGTGACCAGGTTGACGAGGTCCGGTGCGGCGATCCGGCCGGGGGCGCCGCCGGGGCGGCTGAGCTGCGGCCAGCGGGAGATCCAGTAGGTGCTGTGCCAGCGGTCGTCGATCCGCCAGAACCGGTTGCTCTCCTGGGTGCGGCGGCCGCTGCCGCCGCCGCTGCCGGTGCCCTGGCGGCCGGCCACGGCGAGCGGGTTGGCGCAGGTGGAGATGGCCAGCGCGGCGATCAGCTCGCGCTCGTCCAGCACGGTGGCGTTGAAGCCGGCGCTGCCCAGCCGTCCGGCGAGCTGGTCGGTGACCCGCTGCAGGGCCTTGCGGGCGCCCTCCTCGCCGCCGCCGCGGGCGCGGACGGCGGTGGCCGCCCGTTCCGGGTCGAGCTTGAGCGCGACCCAGGTCAGCCGCAGGCCCGGGGTGGCGGTGCCGTCGGGCAGCTCCTGGTAGGCGCGGGCGGCCAGCGACTGCTCGGGCAGGTGCGGGGCCGGTGCCGGCTGGGTGTGCTGGACGATCTGGACCGACTCCAGGGTGATGTCGTCCACCCGCAGCGCCGAGCAGACCACGTCCAGCGGCAGCGGCAGCGCGGTGCGCACCGGCCGCAGCGGCTGGTCCTTGGCCTGGACGAGCAGCACCGAGCTGAGGAAGGTGCCGTCGCCGACCATGCCGGTCTCCCGGCGCATCGGGCGGCCGCCGAAGTCGGTCTCGGTGGCGTGGGTGCAGGTGCGCAGGGCCGGCTCCAGCTCCAGCGCGGGGGCGATGGCCGGGTCGGTGCCGGCCGGCGGGACGTTCGTCCGGGCCTGCTTGCGGCGGGTCTGCAGGGCGGCGCGCACCCGCAGCGCCTCGGGGATGGTGCGGCCGCGCAGCGGGATCACGGCGAGGACGACCAGGGCCAGGGCGACCGCGCCGAAGGCGCCGGCCACCGGCTTGCTGATGGTCCAGCCGACCGCCACCAGCGCCACCGCGACCTCGACCAGCACGAGTTGCTGGAGCCTCAGCCGGCCGCCGAGCAGCCCGGGCCGGGGGTGGACGCGGACCGGGACGGGGGCGCCGGCGGAGCCGGGACCGCCGGCGTTCGCGGGTTCGGCGGAGTGGCTTCGGTCGGGCCGTGTCCGCCGGCCGGAGCGGCGCGACCCCCTGCCCTCGTCGGTGCTGCGGCGCCCTGGAGCGGTCTGGCTTGGCATCCCCCGAGTGGCCCTCTCTGAATCAGTTGTCGCGGCCCGGTTGGCCGGTTCGCGAACCGTACCCGTACCGTACTCACCGTCTGCTGCCGCATCGTAGAGGGTTCGAAGCCGCTCTCGCCCGGCGGGTGCGGACCACGGGGTATGTCGGTCAGACAGGGGAGACGACGAGCATGGCATCACGCCGGGACGAGCTGAACGCCTACACCTTCGCCCGGAAGCGAACGGTCGGCGCCTTTCTGCTGCCCAACGGGGGCGGCAGTGACGAGGACGCGCCGCGGCCGGTGAAGGCGATCCTGCCGAGCGTCGTCGTGGGCGCCCTGGTGGTCGGCGGGTTCGGGCTCTGGGGGGTGTTCAAGCCGAGCGCGCCGGTGGGGTGGGACAGCGGGAAGAACGTCATCCAGGGCAAGAAGAGCACCACCCGGTACGTGGTGCTGACCGACGCGGACGGCAAGACCAAGCGGCTGCACCAGGTGCTCAACATGTCCTCGGCGCGGCTGGTGCTGCCGGTGGACGCCAAGGTGGTGGTGGTCGCCGACGAGGTGCTCGACCGGTACCCGAGCCACGGCCCGACCATCGGCATCCCGAACGCGCCGGACCGGCTGCCGACCAAGGAGAACGCCGCCAAGCCGATGAAGTGGTCGGTCTGCGACAGCCCCGGCGCGGACGACAAGCAGGAGACGGCCAACCAGGCGCTGTTCGTCGCCGGCGGTGCCGACGCCAAGACCCTGGCGGCCAAGGACCGGGTGCTGGACGTCGACCAGGCGCTGCTGGTGAGGGAGATCGACGAGCAGAAGGTCGCCGCGCAGCCCGGCCCGGGCCAGCCGCCGATCGACCAGAGCAAGTTGAACCTCTACCTGGTCGACGCGCAGGGCCGCAAGCACGCCATCGGGGGGACCCAGACCTCGGAGAGCGACAAGAAGCAGCTGACGGCGGCGATCTTCGGGGCGAGCGCGAAGCCGCAACCGGTGAAGAAGGAGTGGCTGGACACCCTGGTGACCGCCAGCGTGATCCAGTTCCCCAAGGTCGACGGGCTGGTCGCGGACGTGAAGGGCCCCAACTCCTCGGTGGCGCTGCAGAAGACGGAGGACCGCAAGATCGGCCGGCTGGTCCGCTACGGCGACCGCCACTTCGTCGTGGGCAAGGACCAGCTGTACGTCGTCACGCAGCTCCAGGCCGAGTTGATCCGGCAGAACCCCGCGTGGCAGGGCCTCTACAACCAGGACGCCGACAAGACGCCGCGGATCGACGAGCTGATGCCGACGGACTACGCCGCGTTCAACACCAGCACCCCGCTGAAGGACGCCGAGGACTGGCCGGCCAGGACGGGCGCGCCGGTCAACAACTGGCAGGCGGCGAAGGACGCGAAGCCGGTGGTCTGCAGCACCTTCGACGGGATCGCCGAGGACGGCAAGACGCCGCGCCGCAGCGTCTGGGCCGGTCCGGACTTCCCGGCCAAGTACAGCAGCGGTGTCGGCTCGGCCTATGTGACGCCCGGTCAGGGCCTGTTCTACCGGGCGCTGGACGCCGGTGCGGGCGGCTCCGGCAGCGACTACCTGATCACCGAGACCGGACTGCGCTACGCGGTGCCCGCCAACAGCACCGGCGGCAAGGGCTCGCAGGCGGCGCCGACCGCCCAGCCGGGCAAGCCGAGCCCGACCGTCACGGCGACCCCGACCGCCCCGCCCGGGGATCCGGCCGCCGGGCAGCCGCAGCAGGAGGAGTCCGGTGGCAACCAGGCCCGGCTCGGCTACCAGGGCCTGCAGCCGGTGCCGGTGCCGCAGCAGTGGTCGAACCTGGTGCCGGCCGGTCCGGCGCTGAACGCGAAGAGCGCGGTGCAGCAGCAGAACGCCTGACCGACCCGTTCCGGCAACGGAATTGGCCCCAGTGTCATGGTCTGGTAACTACCGGTTCCCCGGTGTTGGGTGAGTTGCGTGTGCCGACTACAGTGCTGCTGGACATCACACCGGTGATGCGGCGGGCCGGCCGGGAGCGGCGGCCCGGACACAATGTCTGTCTCATGGGGGACGGTAGAGCATGGGTCAGTTCAAGACGACCGCTCAGGAGATGCTGGCTTTCGCCAAGCACATGGACGAGGTCATCGGGCAGATCGAGGGCGAGATTCGCAAGCTCGACAGCCTGGTGGGTTCGATCGCGGGCGGTTGGCAGGGTCAGGCTGCGACGGCGTACAAGACCCTCCAGGGTCAGTTCAACGAGGACACGGTCGAGCTCAACAAGTCGCTGAAGGCGATCAAGGAAGCGATCGAGATCACGACCAAGCAGTACTCGGCGACCGACGCGGACCAGCAGGCGGCGTTCGGCGCCGGCAAGATCTGATCCCCTCTCTGCCAGGTCATTCACCGGCCGCCCCTGGTGAGGGAGCGGGTCGGTTCCTCGACAAGGAGACATCGTGTCCGACCACATTCTCGTCAACTTCGAAACCGTCCGGAACGCCGGTTCCGAGGTTCGCAACACCGCCAACCGCATTCACTCCCAGCTCGAGGAGCTGAAGGCCGGCGTCACCAAGATCGCCTCCAGCTGGGAGGGTGCCGCTCAGCAGGGCTACCAGGCCCACCAGGCGAAGTGGGACTCCCGCGCCGCCCACCTGCAGCAGGTGCTGGCCCAGATCGCCGGCTCGCTGGACAAGGCGGCCGAGAGCTACAACAGCACCGAGAACAACAACGCCAAGCTCTGGCACTGACGGAGCCCGCTCCCCGTCAGGGGACGATCGACTCCGCCGAAGGGGCGGGTGCCCGGTTCGCGGGCACCCGCCCCTGGCGCGCAACACGGGTGGACGACAAGAGGGGTGGCAGGGTGTCGGTAGTCAGGTACCGGAAGGCGGCCGCGACGGTGGCCGCGCTCGCGGTGCTCGGCGGTCCGCTGGCCGCCCCGGCCTACGCGGACGGACCCGGCATCTCGGCCGCCGGTGACTGCTCGAAGGACGCCCAGAACGTGCAGGCCGTGCCCTGGTCGTTGCAGCGCATGGTGCTCGACGAGCTCTGGCAGGGCGGCACGACCACCGGTGCCGGGGTGACCGTCGCGGTCATCGACACCGGGGTGAACGACCAGAACCCGCAGCTGGCCAACCGGGTGGTGGACGGCGGGTCCCTGTTGAAGGACAAGGACAAGAAGAAGGTCGAGGGCAGCGGCAAGGACGACCTGGTCGGCCACGGCACCAAGGTGGCGGGCATCATCGCCGCCGGCCGCTACGACCAGACCGGCTTCGTCGGGATCGCCCCCGACAGCACCATCCTGTCGATCCGCCAGAACGACGCCGAGGGCAACGGTGACGTCTACACCCTCGTCGAGGCGATCTACATCGCGCTCCAGCGCGGCGCCAAGGTCATCAACATCTCGCAGGACGTGCGCGGGGCCGGCAACGCCGACTTCGGCGGCTACCCGGAGCTGAAGGCCGCGGTCGAGGCCGCCGAGGCCAAGGACGTCGTGGTGGTCGCCTCCACCGGCAACGACGGCAAGGAGGGCGACACCTTCCCCGCCGCGTTCCCGAGCGTGCTCGCCGTCGGCGCCTCCGACCGCAACAACGAGCGCGCCCCGTTCTCCCAGTACGGCGAGTTCGTGGACGTCGTCGCGCCCGGGGTCGACATGCTCTCCACCGTCCCCCGGGGCGGCCAGTGCGTGGACAACGGCACCAGTTTCGCCGCACCCTACGTCGCCGGTCTGGCGGCGCTGCTGGTCGGCGCCCACCCCAAGTGGAAGCCCGCACAGGTACGGTCCTGGATCGAGCAGACCGCGCAGCGCACCGAGCGCAACGCCAACCCGTACATCGGCTGGGGCGTGGTGGACCCGGTGAAGGCCGTCACGAAGGCACCAGAGGTGCCGCTCTCCAAGGTCGAGGACGACCAGCCGGTCCAGCTGGCCGCCGCCCCGATCCTGCCGCAGCCGCTCGGCCTCGGCGAGACCCAGGCCGACCGCGACGGCCGCACCGCGACCTACGTCCTGGGCGTCGGGGCCCTGCTCGTCGCGCTGCTCATCGGCGGCGGTGTGGTGCTCCGCGACCACCGTCGGCGCCCGACGGACTGATCCGGGATTCTCTCCCGGCCCGGCTGTAACATCCCGCCCCGCCCAGCGCATCCAAGAGGTGTCGACGGCAGCGAGCAGGGGGGCACGGGGGATGGGGCGGATCGGCGCCACACGTGAGACCAAGGACGGGGAGTTCCTGGAACTCGTGTCGAGCCGGACCGGTCAGCTGTACCGTTCCGCCTGCCTGTTGACCGGCGGCGACACCCATCAGGCCGAGGACCTCGTCCAGGAGGCCCTCAGCCGGATGTACGTGCTGTGGCGGCGCACCGCCTGGACCGGCGGCCGGCACCGGATCGACAACCCCGGCGCCTACGCCCACACCGTGATGGTGCGCGCCTTCCTCGCCCAGCGCCGCCGCCGTTCCAGCACCGAACGCCCCACCGGCGAGCTGCCCGAGCCGGAGGGCCGCGAGGCGGACCGCACGCTGCGGCTCACCCTGCTCGACGCGCTCGCCCGGCTGCCCGCCAAGGACCGGGCGGTGCTGGTGCTGCGCTACTGGGAGGACCGCAGCGTCGAGGAGACCGCCGACGTGCTGCGGGCCTCCTCGGGCGCGGTCCGCACCCGGACGACCCGTGCCCTGGGCCGGCTCCGGGCACTGCTGGGCGACTCGCTCGCCGAGCTGGCGGCCCACTGAACCGGCCCGCGCGCCGACCCCCCCGGCGTCCGCCGGGCCTGCCGTCCGTCGAGTCCCTTCCGTCCGCCGAGGCCGCCGCCCGCCGGGGTGGACCGGCCACGCCATCATCCGACCCGTGATCGAAAGAAGCGGTGATCACCCATGTCCGAGCAGGACAGGTTCGAAGACGATCTGCTGTACGCCCTCACCCGGACCGGCGAGGGCTTCCACGCCGAGCAGGCCCCGCTGGTGGCGGGCGGCCTGGACCGCGGCCGCCGCCGCTGGCGCCGTCGCTCGGCCGCCGCGGTGGTCGGCGGGGCGGCCGCGCTCGCCCTGGTGGGCACGGGCGCGGTCCACCTCTCCGGTTCCTCCCCGGCTCCCACCGCGCTCGTCGCGGCCGGCGCTCCGTCCGCCGGCGCGGGCGGCTCCGCCCCGGTGCCCTCGGCCTCCGCCTCGACGCCGGTGATCAGCGGGGACGAGGTGCTGGCCACCCTCCAGGCGCTGCTGCCCCAGGGCAGGAGCACCGACGGGAAGGGCCGGGGCACCGACGACGCGACCCTGCACGGCACCTTCGTCGGCGCGGACCTGGTCTACGACGACGGCCAGGGCAAGGCGCTGATCTCGCTCGGGGTCCAGAAGCACCGCAAGGGGCAGAGCCAGGAGCACACCTGCCCGGACCCCAAGCTGAACCGGATCGACTCCTGCACGGTCGCCACCCTGCCCGACGGCTCCCGGCTGTACCTCAGCCAGGGCTACGAGTACCCGGACCGTCGGGCCGACACCAAGGAGTGGCTGGCCGTCCTGACCGGCCCGGACGGTCGCGAGATCACCCTGAGCGAGTGGAACGCGCCGCAGGAGAAGGGCGCGCCCGACAGCCGCCCGAACCCGCCGCTCACCCTGGACCAGCTGAAGGCCGTCGTCACCGACAGGTCCTGGGACCGGATCGTCGCGGCGGTCCGGCTCGACGGGGTCGACTACGCGGCGCAGGACACCGGCCTGTCGCTGCAGGACCGCCAGGCGGTCCTGGCCGCGCTGCTGCCGGCCGGGGTGACCGTGACCAAGATCGACGGCAATGAGGTCTTCGCCGACGTCCAGCTGGCTCAGGGACAGCGCGCCGGATCGCTGGTCCTGCGGGTGCAGAAGCTGGTGCGGGAGCCGGGTGACCGGACGACGGAGCAGCTGTTCGAGGGTGCGACGGTGCTGCCCGACGGGGGAAGGCTCAAGCTCTACGGACCGGGGGCGCCCACGGCCGATGCGAAGGGGCAGCTGGTGGCGGACGTCCTCCGGGGCGATCTGCGGATCATGGTCGCCCAGGGCCCGACCGGCAAGCCGCTGCTCACCCTCGACCAGCTGAAGGCGATCGCCACCAGCGCGGAGTGGAAGACCAAGAAGTAGCCGCACGCGACGCGGCAGTGCCCCGGACCGGGTGGTCCGGGGCACTGCCGCGTGGGGGAGGGGTGGGGGTCCGGGCGGGCCGTGTTCAGGCCCGCTGGTCCTCGGGGAGGGTGATCACCCAGCGGGTCTCCTGCCGGGGGCGCAGGTAGAACAGCCAGTAGAGGGTGGCGACGGCGGTGATGCCGCCGGTCCACAGCAGGGGCACGGTGTCCAACTGCGTGATGATGTAGACCAGGACGGCGATCAGGATCACCGGGACGGCCGGCCAGAGCGGCATCCGCCAGGCGGCGGCGTGCTTGTGGTGGTCGCGGCGCGACAGCAGCGCGGCGACCGCGACCAGCAGGTACATCCCGGTGACGGCGACGCCGGTGATCTCGCTCAGCAGCTCGCCCTTGACGAAGCAGAGCGCGGCGCCCGGCAGGCCGACGGCCAGGGTGGCCACCCACGGCGAGCCGAACCGGCCCAGGGTGGAGAAGGCCTTGTTGACCGGCTCGGGCCAGGCCTTGTCGCGGGCCGAGGCGAACAGCACCCGGGAGTTCTGGATGACCATGACGATGCCGGCGTTGATGATCGCCAGCGCCACGCAGAGGCTGATGAAGGTACCGACGGCGGAGTTGCTCCACGAGGTGACCAGGCCGGAGATGTCGCCGGAGGTCAGGGTCGCCAGGTCGGGTGCGCCCATGGTGATGGCGGTGACCGGGATCAGGATGACCGCGGCGGAGATGCCGAGGGTCCACAGCACGGTGCGGGAGACGTTGCGGCGCGGGTTCTCCAGCTCCTCGGAGAGGTAGACCGCGGTGGAGAAGCCCTGGGTGATGAAGAGGGCGATGCCGAGCGCGCCGACGATGGCGCCGATGCTCACCGTGGTGGTGGCGCCGTTGTCACCGGCGACCACCCCGTGCAGCAGGCTGGGCGCGTCGCCGTTGGCGTGGGCGAAGCCGAGCACCGAGACGACACCGGCGGCGATGACCTCCAGGACCAGGAAGACACCGGTGATCCAGGCGTTGGCCCGCAGGTCCAGCAGGCCGGCCAGGGTGGCGGCCAGCATCACCGCGGCGCCGGCGATCGGCTTGTCGACGTGCAGCACCGGGGCGAGGTAGTCGGCGGTGCCGAGGGCGATCACCGAGGGGACGATCAGCACCACGATCAGCGAGAGCACGAAGACCAGCCAGCCGGCCAGCCGTCCGGCCAGGGTGCCGACCATGGCGTACTCGCCACCGGCGCTGGGGATCAGGGTGCCGAGTTCGGAGTAGCAGAAGGCGACCGCGATGCAGAGCACCGAGCCGATCGCGATGGCCAGCGCGGTGGCGCTGCCGATGCTGGAGAACAGCTCCGGGACGATCACGAACAGCGTGGAGGCCGGGGTGACGCAGGACAGCGTGAGCAGGGTCCCGCCCACGACGCCGATCGAACGCTTGAGCGTCTGGGGGGAGGCGGCGCCCTGGTCCGCCGTAGTGGGGGCTACGGCGAGTGGCGGGCGAAGCGTGTCGGTCATGTGGCTTCCGATCGGCTCTGTGCGGTCCTGGAGAGGGAGCGGTATCGCCTCCGCTGGCTTGCTGCTGTGGGGTTCTGGTCCTTCGCTCCCGGGCCGCCATGGAACCTTGGCCGTATTGATTGCGTCAATGGCCGAAATGCTTCGGAATCCGTTGCGAGGATCGGCATAAACATGCGATCTGATGATCACGCACGGTCATTATCACGTATGTCCGACTTGTTACCTTCGCCACATGGCGCTTGAATCCAAGGTGAACGAAGCATTACGTGCTCTCAATCCAAGGCCTTTGACCAGCGCGGTGCTATGTCACCCAGGCGGGCTCCCGAGGCCCGCCATGGCTCGCGCGGGGTGCGGGAACCGCAGCCCCGAGCCGGAAAGATCTCCATAACGTTTCAGCACCTGGACGCGCAAGGGGTCGGGTTCCACGGGAACCCGACCCCTTCGATCACTTACGGTGACAACCGCCCGCGGCGGTCGCCCGGGCCGCGCCGGCTACGCCGACGGCAGCCAGCCCGTCTGCACCATCTGCCCGCTGGTGATCCGGCGCGAGACGAACACACCCCGGCCCGGCGGCAGCGGCTGCGGCTTGACCGTGCCCAGCAGCGCGCCCTCGTCCTTGTTGCCGGAGAGGATCACGCCCTGGCCGCCCAGCTCCCGCATCCGCTGCATCACCGGCTCGTAGAGCGAACGGCCGGCGCCGCCGGCGCTGCGCGCGATGATCACGCGCAGGCCGATGTCCCGGGCGAACGGCAGGAACTCGGCCAGCGGCGCCAGCGGATTGCCCGAACCGGTCGCCACCAGCTCGTAGTCGTCCACGATCACGAACATGTCCTTGCCGCTGTACCAGCTGCGGTTGCGCAGCTGCTCGGCGGTCACGTCCGGACCGGGCAGGCGGCGCGAGCACGCCCCGCGGAGCATCTCCACGATGCTCGTCATGGCGGGCTGCGCGGCCGCGTACTCGACCAGGTACTCCTGCGGCACCGCGCCGAGCAGCGCGCGCCGGTAGTCGCCGACCACGATGCCGGCCTGGTCCGGGGTGTACCGCTCGGTGATCTGCTTGATCAGCATCCGCAGCGTCGCCGACTTACCGGACTCGGTGTCGCCGAAGACGATGAACAGCGGGTCCGTCTCGAAGTTGACGAACGCCGGCGCCAGCTCGACCTCGTCCACGCCGAAGGCCACACCGCGCTCCGGGTACTCGAAGCCCTTCGGCAGCGAGTTGCCGTCCAGCACCGCCGGAAGCATCCGGACCTGCGGTGCGCGCGGGCCCGTCCAGGCCGCGTTGACGGCCGCGACCAGCGCGGTCACGCCGTCCTGCAGGTCCTCCACCGAGGACGAGCCGTCCAGCCGGGGCAGACCGGAGAGGAAGTGCAGCTTGCCGGAGGTGACGCCGCGCCCCGGCAGGGCCGGCACGTTCTGCGCCACCCGGCGGTCCACCTCGGACTCCATCGCGTCACCGAGCTTGAGCTCGGTCCGGTTCTGCAGCAGGTCCTTCAGCGCCGGGCGGACCTCCGCGTAGCGGGCCGCCGTGATGATCAGGTGGACGCCGTACCCGAGACCGCGCTGGGCGATGTCCCCGATCACCGGCTCCAGCATCTCGAACTCCTGCTTGAAGGTGTTCCAACCGTCGATCATCAGGAAGACGTCGCCGAACTGCTCGTCCGGCAGCTGACCGCTGGCCCGCCGGGCCCGGTAGGTGACGATCGAGTCGATCCCGGACGCGCGGAACAGCTCCTCGCGCCGGTTCAGCACCCCGTGCACCTCGCTGATCATCCGGCGCACCTTCTCGGCGTCCAGCCGGCCGGCCACCCCGCCGACGTGCGGCAGGTCCTGCAGCGACTGGAAGCCGCCGCCGCCGAAGTCCAGCAGGTAGAACTGCGCCTCCAACGGCGTGTGGGTGAGCGCGAACCCGGCCACCGTGGTGCGCACCATCGTCGACTTGCCGGACCGCGGGCCACCCACGATCAGACCGTGACCGGCCGCACCCGCGTAGTCCTGGTGCAGCACGTCACGGCGCTGCTCGCGCGGCCGGTCCACGATGCCGACCGGCACGTTCAGCCGGCCCAGCGCGCCGAACCCGGGCGAGGTCAGACCCCGCTCCGCGGTCGCCTGCAGCGGAGGCAGCAACTGGTCCACGCTCGGCGCCTCGTCCAGCGGCGGCAGCCACACCTGGTGCGCGGCCGGGCCCTGCCCCGCCATCCGCTGCACGAAGACGTCCAGCACGGTGTCGACCAGGGCGTCGTCCTGCTCCTCGATCTCCGGCTCCACCTCCTGCACCAGCGGTTCCAGCACCGGCACCTCGGCCGCGGTGAACAGCACCGGCTGCGCCGTCATCAGCCGCCCGCCGGTCGACCGCTGCTGCCCCGGCGCCCGGTAGGGCCCCGAGACGTACGCGGCCTTGAACCGGTCCATCACGTCGGTGCCGAACTTCAGGTAGCCGACACCCGGCACCGGCGGCAGGTGGTACGCGTCCGGCACGCCGATCGCCGCCCGCGACTCGGCCGCCGAGAAGGTGCGCAGACCGATCCGGTAGGACAGGTAGGTGTCCAGACCGCGCAGCTTGCCCTCCTCCAGCCGCTGCGAGGCCAGCAGCAGGTGGACACCCAGCGAACGGCCGATCCGGCCGATCTGGATGAACATGTCGATGAAGTCCGGCTTCGCGGTGAGCAGCTCGGAGAACTCGTCGATGATCAGCACCAGCGAGGGCAGCGGATCCAGCGCCGCGCCCGCCGCGCGGGCCCGCTCGTACTCGTTCAGGTTGGCGTAGTTGCCGGCCGAGCGCAGCAGCTCCTGGCGGCGGTTCATCTCGCCCTCGATCGCGTCGCGCATGCGGTCGACCAGGGTGAGCTCGCCCTCCAGGTTGGTGATCACCGCCGAGGTGTGCGGCATGTCCGCCATCCCGGCGAAGGTCGCGCCGCCCTTGAAGTCCGCGAGCACGAAGTTCAGCGTCTCCGAGGAGTGCGTCATCGCCAGGCCCAGCACCAGGGTGCGCAGCAGCTCCGACTTGCCGGAGCCGGTCGCGCCGACACAGAGGCCGTGCGGGCCCATGCCTTCGAGCGCGGCCTCCTTGATGTCCAGGTAGACGTGCTCGCCGCCGGCCCCGACGCCGATCGGCACCCGCAGCTTCTCGTGCTGCGCCCGGGTCCGCCAGCTGCGCGTCACGTCGAACGAGCCCGGGTCGCCCGAGTTCATCAGGTCGGTGAAGTCCAGGTTGGACAGCAGCGGTTCGTCGTCGCCGCCGGCCGAGATCCGGTACGGCGCCAGCTGCCGGGCCAGCGCCTCGGACTGCCAGGTGGAGAGCGTGTCCGGGGTGCCGGAGTATGTCGCGCCCGAGGCGGAGCGCAGCACCAGCTCGTCCGGCGTCACCGTGACGATCAGGTGTCCGGTCGGCTCGTCCAGGTCGCCCGGGACCACCTCGACGATGGTCACCCCGTGGACGCCCTCCGCGCCGGCCAGCAGCGAGTCGTGCGGGACGGACGCGCCGTCCATCACGACGATGATGTGCGGCTGGTCCGAGGACGGCGCCGCGTCGCGCACGAAGCGCTGGCGGCCCGCCAGTTCGTCCTGGAGCAGGTGCTCCAGCTCACCGAGGCCGGTCGCGATCAGCCGGCGCGAACCCGCGCCGTCGCTGTCCTTGCGGTGCTGGTTGTGCGGGAGCCACTTGGTCCACTCCCACTCCTCCACCGCGCCCGGCGCCGCGGCCACCGTCACCAGCAGGTCGTCCGGCGAGTGCAGCGTCGTCAACTGGGCGATCATCGCCCGGACGTTGCCGTACACGGTGTCCGGGTCGCCGCACACCGTGATGTGGTAGAAGGCGCGCAGCGAGACCGCCAACGGCAGGTCCTGGAGAGTGCCGTGGGCCTTCAGGAAGGTGTGCATGGCCGCCGCGGAGAGCGGTTCCAGCTCCTCCATCGGCGCCGTCTGCGGCGCCACCAGCGGTGTCGACAGCTGGACCGGCCCCCGGCCGACCCGGATCTGGGCGAAGTCCGCGTCCGCGGTGCGGCGTTCCCAGAGCCGGCGGCCGTCCGCGACGATCGACCAGAGCTGGTCCGGCTCGGGGTTCAGGAACAGCTGCGCGCCGCGCTGGCGCTCCGCCGTCCGGCGCACCTGACGGCGCATCTGCTGCAGGTACTTGAGGTAGTCGCGCCGCTCGTCGGCGGTGGCGGTGGAGCCGCCCTTGCGCGCCCTCATGATCTGCGCCAGGGCCATGCCGACCGTCGAGACGATCATCAGACCGCCCATGATCTTCATGGGGGCCTGCGCGCCGGGCGAGAAGAAGAACACCGCCGAGCCGCCCATGCCGAGCATCGGCAGGATGCTCATCACCCAGTCCTCGCCGCCCGACCTGGGCAGTTCGGGCGGGGTGACCAGCTCCACCGGCTCGTCCGGCACCGCCGGGGGATAGGCCCGTGCGGGGCGCTTGACCGTGATCACGCTCATGCGCACCCCACCCCGCGGTTTCGAACGGTCTGATCGTTCACTTCGGCATCAGCCCTCACGCAACTGGATACGTACGGGTGAGGGCGCCCCGTGTGACGCCGCCCCCGCTCCGCCGACCGCAGGCACCCGGGGAGGAGCGCGGCCCCTGCCCCCGTCGGCTTGCGCAGGGGCCGATCCTACTGGGGCCCGTTCCGGCGGATCAGCCAGGGCGCCCCGGTGCCGGCCGCCGCCCCGCCGGCCGCCGTCCCACCGGCCCCTGCACGGTGGCGGGCCGGAACGGAACGGGTAGGGTAACGCCGCGCCAACTCATGGCCGGATCGAGTCAGTTCCAGCCCGGCCGGCACGCGCCAGCAGCCAGCACGACCGCCGCCGGTAGAGCGGCACCGTCAACAAGGGGGAGCGCCCAGTGCGTCGAGCGATCGAGGGGTGCGCAGTGAGCGAGCGAAGCGAGCCACTCGTCAGGGAAGCGCGCACCGCGCGGCACGCGTCGAGCGTCGGCGAGGTGCGGGCATGAGCGCCTCCGCCACGACCGGCTTCTGCCGGGTCACCGTCGTCGCGCCGGACAGCCGGATCGACGTCGCCCTGCCCGAGGACGTCCCGCTCGCCGACGTCTACCCCGAGGTGCTGCGGCTCTCCGGGCAGACCCAGCCCGACGGCGCCCCGACCGGCTTCCACCTGGTCCGCCGGGACGGCACCGTGCTCGACAGCGGCCTGCCGCTCGCCGCGCAGCAGGTCCGCGACGGCGACCTGCTCAGCCTGCGCCCCTTCGCCGAGTCGCTGCCGCCGGCCGTCTACGACGACGTCGCCGACGCCATCGCCACCGCCGTCGAGGCCGACCGCCGTTTCTGGAGCCCCGAGTTGATGCGGGCCTTCGGTCTGATCGGCGCCGGCGTGCTGCTCACCCTGCTCGGCTTCGCACTCTGGTTCTCCGACCTGCGCCACGACATGCACGGCCTGCCGGGCGTGCTGTCCGGCGTCATCGCGATCGTGCTCACCGCCCTGGCCGGCGTCCGGGCCCGGGTGTACCAGGACGCCTGGGCGGCGCTCGCGCTCGGCCTCGGCGCACTGCCGCACGCGCTGATCGGCGGCAGCGGCGTCATCGCGGTCGCCCACCGCTGGGAGGGGCCGGGCCGGCTCCAGTTCCTCACCGGCTGCGTCGCCGTCCTGGTGGTGGCCGTCCTGCTGGTCGGCCTGCTGCCGGAGAAGGACTCGCTGTTCGTCGCGGCCGCCTTCCTGGCCACCGCCGGCGCCCTCGCCACCTTCGCCGCCGTCCTGCTGCCCGCGACCCCGGCCAACCACATCGCCGCCGTCACCGGCGTCGCCGCCGTCGCCGTGATCGGCTTCCTGCCGAGCCTCTCCGCCCGCTTCGCCCGTCTCCCCGTCGGCTTCAGCGCCCCCGGCCAGACCCGGACCCGCAGCCGCGACTACGACGAGGAGGCCGGCCGCGCCGAGGCCGTCCAGTACGAGCGCATCGCCCACCAGGCCCGCCGCGGCCACGAGGTGCTGGTCGGCCTGGTCGGCGGCTGCGCCGCGGTGATCGTCGGCGCCTGCGCCGTCCTCGGCTTCACCGACGAGCTCTTCCCGGAGCTGCTCGCCCTCACCCTGGGCATCGCCACCATGCTGCGCGCCCGGCTGTTCCGCTACACCGCGCAGGTCTTCAGCCTCACCATCGCCGGCCTGCTCGGCCTGTCGCTGCTGATCGTCGGCCTCTCGCTGCACACCCCGCTGTTCATCCTGAAGGCCGCCAGCTCCACCGAGGTGGACCTGCGCACGATCTGGCTGGCCACCTCGATCGCCTTCGGCGCCGCGGTGCTCACCGCGATCGCCCTGGTGGTGCCCCGGCTCGGCGTCTCGCCGTTCTGGGGGCGCATCCTGGACCTGGTCGACAGCCTCACCCTGATCGCCCTCGTCCCGCTGGCGCTGGGCGTCCTGGAGGTCTACGGCCTGGTCCGCGGCGCGACCGGCTGACCGGTCGCGCCGGGGGCACTGGTACGCTTGCCCTTCGAGTGCAGCAGGGTGTCCGCCCCACGCGGGTCGCAGACCGCCGGCCGCACTCAGTCACGACACCGAGTTCTCACAGAGTCCTGTGCCGTAGACCAGGCCCACTCGGTATCACCCCGAAGGAGTTGCAGTGGCACTCGCCTCTGACATCAAGAAGCAGATCATCGCCGAGTTCGGCCAGAAGGAGGGCGACACCGGCTCCCCCGAGGTGCAGGTGGCCATGCTCTCCCGCCGTATCTCGGACCTGACCGAGCACCTGAAGGCCCACAAGCACGACCACCACTCGCGTCGTGGCCTGCTGATCCTGGTCGGCCAGCGTCGCCGCCTTCTCCAGTACCTGGCCAAGAAGGACATCGAGCGCTTCCGTACGCTCGTCGACCGCCTGGGCATCCGCCGCGGTGCCGCCGGCGGCGCCCGCTAAGACCGCCGCTCGGGGCGGCTCCCCACACCGGGGAGCCGCCCCTCGCGCGTATGCCGCGGGCGACGACCCATGGCGCCCCGGCCATCACGACCGCGTATAACAACTCGCGCGCACCTCCCCTGGTGGCCGAGGATTGCACCGTAGGGTTGTGGGCATGCCGGGTGATGGCGCGACACCGCGCCACCCGGGCGACAGACCCCGACCCCCGCGGGACGAAGGCTTCAAACGGAAGCCGCCCGCATCCGAGAGAGCGTCCAGACGCGGACCACCCGCCCCGGCCCGGCAGCCGAGAGGCGCCGGTCCTCGGTAGTGGCCGCCGGAAGCCCCGCAGACCGAGCGGGGCCCACCGGAGGCTTCGATCGAAGACCGGCCCGACTGCCTTCCTCTGCGAAAGAGGGCCCAGGGCCACCGGCAGCAATGCGCGGGGGCGCTCTCCCGGAGACGTACGAAAGAGGAGATCTTCCAGGTGGAAGAGAACGTGTTCTACGCCGAGGCCGTTATCGACAACGGTTCCTTCGGCACCCGTACCATCCGCTTCGAGACCGGCCGTCTGGCCCGTCAGGCCGCCGGCTCCGCCGTGGCCTACCTGGACGACGACACCATGGTGCTGTCGGCCACGAGCGCCTCCAAGCAGCCGAAGGAGCACTTCGACTTCTTCCCGCTGACCGTGGACGTCGAGGAGCGGATGTACGCCGCGGGCCGCATCCCCGGCTCGTTCTTCCGTCGTGAGGGCCGGCCCTCCGAGGACGCGATCCTCACCTGCCGCCTGATCGACCGGCCGCTGCGCCCGTCCTTCGTCAAGGGCCTGCGCAACGAGATCCAGGTCGTCTGCACGATCATGGCGCTCAACCCCGACCACCTGTACGACGTGGTGGCCATCAACGCCGCCTCCGCGTCCACCCAGCTGGCCGGCCTGCCGTTCTCCGGCCCGATCGGCGGCGTCCGCGTCGCGCTGATCAAGGGTCAGTGGGTCGCGTTCCCGACCCACAGCGAGCTGGAGGACGCCGTCTTCGACATGGTCGTCGCCGGCCGCACGCTGCCCGACGGCGATGTCGCGATCATGATGGTCGAGGCCGAGGCCACCACCAAGACCATCAAGCTGGTCGAGGACGGCGCCGAGGCGCCGACCGAGGACGTCGTGGCCGCCGGCCTCGAGGCCTCGAAGCCGTTCATCAAGGCGCTCTGCGCCGCGCAGTCGCAGCTGGCCGCCCAGGCCGCCAAGCCGACCGCCGAGTTCCCGATCTTCCTGGACTACCAGGACGACGTGCTGGCCGCCCTGACCGACGCGGTCAAGGGCGAGCTGTCGCAGGCGCTGACCATCGCCGGCAAGCAGGAGCGCAACGCCGAGCTGGACCGCGTCAAGGCGATCGCCGCCGAGAAGCTCCTGCCGGAGTTCGAGGGCCGCGAGAAGGAGATCAGCGCCGCGTACAACGCGCTGACCAAGAAGGTCGTGCGCGAGCGCGTCATCAAGGACAAGGTCCGCATCGACGGCCGCGGTGTCACCGACATCCGCACCCTGGCCGCCGAGGTCGAGGCCATCCCGCGCGTCCACGGCTCGGCCCTGTTCGAGCGCGGCGAGACCCAGATCCTGGGTGTCACCACGCTGAACATGCTGCGCATGGAGCAGCAGCTCGACACGCTCTCCCCGGAGACGCGTCGCCGCTACATGCACAACTACAACTTCCCGCCGTACTCGGTCGGCGAGACCGGCCGCGTGGGCTCGCCCAAGCGCCGCGAGATCGGCCACGGCGCGCTGGCCGAGCGGGCGATCCTGCCCGTGCTGCCGACCCGCGAGGAGTTCCCCTACGCGATCCGCCAGGTCTCCGAGGCGCTGAGCTCCAACGGCTCCACCTCGATGGGCTCGGTCTGCGCCTCGACCATGTCGCTGCTGAACGCCGGTGTGCCGCTGAAGGCCGCCGTCGCCGGTATCGCGATGGGCCTGATCTCGCAGGAGATCGACGGCGAGACGCACTACGTCGCGCTGACCGACATCCTGGGCGCCGAGGACGCGTTCGGCGACATGGACTTCAAGGTCGCCGGTACCCGCAACTTCATCACCGCGCTGCAGCTGGACACCAAGCTGAACGGCATCCCGGCCTCCGTGCTGGCCGCCGCGCTGAAGCAGGCCAAGGACGCCCGCCTGCACATCCTCGACGTGATGAACGAGGCCATCGACGCGCCCGACGAGATGTCGCCGAACGCGCCGCGCATCATCACCATCAAGATCCCGGTGGACAAGATCGGTGAGGTCATCGGCCCCAAGGGCAAGATGATCAACCAGATCCAGGAGGACACCGGCGCGGACATCACCATCGAGGACGACGGCACCATCTACATCGGTGCGATCGACGGTCCCTCGGCGGAGGCTGCCCGTACGACGATCAACCAGATCGCCAACCCGACCATGCCGGAGGTCGGCGAGCGCTACCTGGGCACCGTGGTGAAGACCACGACGTTCGGCGCGTTCATCTCGCTCATGCCGGGCAAGGACGGCCTGCTGCACATCTCGCAGATCCGCAAGCTCGCCGGTGGCAAGCGCGTGGAGAACGTCGAGGACGTGCTCGGCGTCGGCGCCAAGGTCCAGGTCGAGATCGCCGAGATCGACCCGCGCGGCAAGCTCTCGCTGATCCCGGTCGTCGAGGGCGAAGAGGGCGGCGAGGACGCTTCCGAGTGAAGCGCCGCTAGCCCGCCGGTTCGATAGAAGCGGCCGCGGCCCGCACGCCCCGTCGGCGTGCGGGCCGCACCCTGTTGTTGCACATGCTCTCTACGGAGGTACACCCCGTGGCCCAGGCCTCGGCGGCGAAGCAGCGCCCCGGCACCACCCGGACCCTGCTCAAGGGCGTGGACGGCGCCGGCACGGTGCGCCGCACCGTCCTCCCCGGCGGCCTGCGGGTCGTCACCGAAACCCTGCCGACGGTGCGCTCCGCGACCTTCGGCATCTGGGTCGGCGTCGGCTCGCGGGACGAGACCCCGCAGCTCAACGGAGCCACCCACTACCTGGAGCACCTGCTCTTCAAGGGCACCGAGCGGCGCAGCGCGCTGGACATCTCGGCGGCCCTGGACGCGGTCGGCGGCGAGATGAACGCCTTCACCGCGAAGGAGAACACCTGCTACTACGCCAGGGTGCTCGACACCGACCTGCCGCTCGCCATCGACGTGGTCTGCGACATGCTCACCGGCTCGCTGATCCGCCCGGAGGACGTCGAGGCCGAGCGCGGCGTCATCCTGGAGGAGATGGCGATGGCCGAGGACGACCCGGGCGACGTGGTGCACGACCTCTTCGCCAAGGTGATCTTCGGCAGCGGCCCGCTCGGGCGCCCGATCCTCGGTACGCAGGAGACCGTGAACGGCCTCACCCGCGACCAGATCGCCGGGTTCTTCCACCGCCGCTACAAGCCCGAGCACCTGGTCGTCGCCGCGGCCGGCAACCTGGACCACCGCAAGGTGGTCCGCCAGGTCGAGCGGGCCTTCGCACCGCTGCTGGCGCGCTCCACCGCCGAGCCCGCCGCGGCCCGGCGCGGCGTCAAGACGCTGCGCACGGCCGGCAGGGTCGAGGTGCTCAACCGCTCCACCGAGCAGGCCCACCTGGTGCTCGGCGTGCCCGGCGTGCCGCGCCACGACGAGCGCCGCTGGGCGATGGGCGTGCTGAACGCGGCGCTCGGCGGCGGGATGAGCTCGCGGCTGTTCCAGGAGGTCCGGGAGAAGCGCGGTCTGGCGTACTCGGTCTACTCGTACTCCTCGTCCTACGCGGACAGCGGCCTGTTCGGCATCTACGCCGGCTGCCAGCCCAAGCGCGTCGAGGAGGTGCTGCGGATCTGCCGCGAGGAGCTCGCCAAGGTGGTCGCCGACGGCATCACCGAGGAGGAGCTGCGGCGGGCGATCGGCCAGATCTCCGGCTCCACCGTGCTCGGCATGGAGGACACCGGCTCCCTGATGAACCGGATCGGCAAGGCCGAGCTGAGCTACGGCCACCACCTGTCGGTGGACGACATGCTGGCGAAGATCGCGGCCGTGACCCTGGACGACGTCCACGCGGTGGCCCGTGATGTGCTGGGCGCGTACCGGCCCTCGCTCGCGCTGATCGGCCCGATCAACGACAAGCGGGCCGCCCGGCTCGCCGACCTGCTGGTCTGAAGGGACTTCTCGCTATGACGCTGCGTGTCGCCGTGATCGGCGCCAAGGGCCGGATCGGCTCCGAGGCGGTCAAGGCCGTCGAGGCCGCCCCCGACCTGGAGCTGGTCGCCACGCTGGGCCGGGACTCGGACCTGGAGGAGCTCACCGCGGCCGGTGTGCAGGTCGCCGTCGAGCTCACGCATCCGGACTCCGTGATGCGCAACCTCGACTTCTGCGTCCACAGCGGCATCCACGTGGTCACCGGGACCACCGGCTGGGACAACGTGCGGCTGGGCGAGCTGGAGCACTGGCTGTACCCGGCCGAGGCCACCGGCCGGCCGCCGCTGCCCGTCGGCGTCCTGATCGCGCCGAACTTCTCCATCGGCGCCGTGCTCGGCATGAAGTTCGCCCAGACCGCCGCGAAGTACTTCGAGTCGGTCGAGGTCGTCGAGCTGCACCACGACCGCAAGGCCGACGCGCCGAGCGGCACGGCCACCCGCACCGCCCAGCTGATCGCCGCCGCCCGCGCCGAGGCCGGCCGGCCGCCCCAGCAGGACCCGACCACGCACAGCCTGCCCGGCGCGCGCGGCGCGGACGTGGACGGGGTGCCGGTGCACGCCGTCCGGCTCCGCGGGCTGCTCGCCCACCAGCAGGTGATGTTCGGCGACACGGGTGAGACCCTCACCATCCGGCACGACTCGCTGCACCACAGCAGCTTCATGCCGGGCATCCTGTTGGGGGTGCGCAAGGTCGTGGACAACCCCGGGCTGACCCTGGGCCTCGAACACTTCCTGGACCTGTGAGCCGAGGATGACCTCCCGTACCGGCTTCTTCGTCCTCTCCGGCGTGCTGCTGCTGGTGGCCCTGGTCTGCGTGGGCGAGGGCGTCCAGCTGATCGCCACCGGCAAGCCGCTCGGCATCGGCCTGGGCCTGTGCGCTTTCGTCGTCCCGCCGATCGGGGTCTGGTTCCTGCGCCAGACCGTCCGCTTCGGCCGGGCCAGCGAACGGCTCGCCCGTGAGCTGGAGGCCGAGGGCGGCCTGCCGGTGGACGAGTTGAAGCGCACCGCCGGTGGGCGGATCGACCGGGACTCGGCCGACGCGGTGTTCGCGCGCCGCAAGGGCGAGGCGGAGGCGTCGCCCGGCGACTGGCGGGTCTTCTTCCGCCTCGCGGTGGCGTACGCCGACGCCGGCGACACCCCGCGCGCCCGTAAGACCATGCAGCACGCGATCCGGCTGCACAGCACCACCGAACCCGCGAGGAGTACCGCGTGACCGACGAACCTCTGGCCCCCCAGTTCCGCAGCGATGTCACGGTGGAGCTGGTCCGCAGCGCCGCCGCCGACTCGGACGTCATCTGGGCGGCCCGGGTCTCGACGGCCGGGGAGCAGTCCCTGGAGGCGTTGCAGCAGGACCCGGAGAAGTCCACCGGCCTGATCAACTACCTGATGCGGGACCGGCACGGCACGCCGTTCGAGCACAACTCGATGACCTTCTTCATCAGCGCGCCGATCTTCGTCTTCCGGGAGTTCCACCGCCACCGCAGCGGCTGGTGCCTGGCGGGCGACACGGAGATCACGCTGCAGGGCAAGGACGGCTCGCTCAAGCGACGGACGATCGCCGAGCTCTACCACCAGTGGCATGTCGGGGTCGAGGACCGGATGCCGGCCGTGAAGGGCGGCGTGACCTGGCACAAGAAGTCCGAGAAGTGGCGGGCCCAGGTCAAGTTCAAGGGCGAGACCCATCACCTTGGCCTGCACGAGACCCGTGAAGCCGCCGACGCGGCCGTCCTGGCGTTCCGGGAGCAGAACCCCGGCAAGCGAACCCGGAAGCTGGAGTCGGTCCGGCGCAACCACGTGCGGTGCTTCGACGAGCGCACCCTGCTCGCCGGCCGAGCGCCGATCGTCGATGTCATGGAATCCGGTGTCAAGCAGCTCATCAGGCTCACCACGGCGAGCGGCAAGCAGCTTCGCTGCAGCAAGGACCACGCGATCCTCACTCCGGACGGCTGGCGCAAGGCGGGTGAGCTGGTGGTCGGTGACTCGGTGATGACCGGTGGCACCGCCGCACGGCCGTCCGAGGCCCTGGTGCCGCCGAGCCTTCGCCGGGGGATCGGGGTCTGGACCTCGATGCACCGTAACCGGCTCATCGACGAGCTGGACATCTGCTACCTGTGCTCCCGCAGCTTCCCCCGCGAGGCGCTGGAGCTCGACCACGTCGTCCCGGTGGCGCTCGACCTCGGCAAGGCCCTGGACGAGAGCAACCTCGCCCCCGCCTGCGAGGACTGCCACGGAGCGAAGAGCGCCGATGAGCAGGCCCTGGCCAGGCGCGGGGGCAAGGTGGCCCTGGCCAAGGCCGACTTGGTGGTCGGGATCGCCGAAGGCGGCGAGGAGATGACGTACGACCTGGCCGTCGAGGGCCCCTGGCACAACTTCCTCGCCGACGGCATCGTCGTCCACAACTCCTACAACGAGGAGTCCGGCCGCTACCGCGAGCTGCAGCCGGTCTTCTACGTGCCCGGGGAGGAGCGCAAGCTCGTCCAGCAGGGCCGTCCGGGGCGCTACGAGTTCGTCGACGGGACTCCGGAGCAGCACGAGACCGTCACCGGGGCGATGGAGGCGGCGTACCGCGAGGCGTACGACCGCTACCAGGAGATGCTGGCGGCCGGCGTCGCCCGCGAGGTGGCCCGGGCGGTCCTGCCGGTCGGCCTGTTCTCCTCGATGTACGCCACCTGCAACGCCCGCTCGCTGATGCACTTCCTGTCGCTGCGGACCAAGAAGGAGAACGCGGCCGTGCCGTCGTTCCCGCAGCGCGAGATCGAGATGGTCGCCGAGCGGATGGAGGAGCAGTGGGCCCGGCTCATGCCGCTCACCCATGCGGCCTTCGAGAAGCACGGCCGGGTCGCCCCCTGACCTGGGGCGACGGGCATATGGGCGGCTTGCCTGGCATGTCTGGATTGCGGCTTTTCTAGCCGCTCCCTACGCTCATGACACGGATTCCGGTGCTGCGTGAACCCCCGAGCACGCAGCACCGGAATCCCATCGTCGTGCCGCTCCGCGCGTCACACCTGTCCGAACCCTGGACCGGCCTGGGTACCGCCCCACCGCCTACGAGTAGTTTTGGACGCATGGCTCCGACCTCCACCCCCCAGACGCCGTTCGGCCGGGTCCTGACCGCGATGGTGACCCCGTTCACCGCTGACGGCGGGCTCGACCTCGACGGCGCCCAGCGCCTCGCCGCACATCTCGTCGACGCAGGCAATGACGGCCTCGTCCTCAACGGCACCACCGGTGAGTCCCCGACCACCAGCGACGCCGAGAAGGCCCGGCTCGTCCGCGCCGTCGTGGACGCGGTGGGGGACCGCGCCCACGTGGTGGCCGGCGTCGGCACCAACGACACCCACCACAGCGCCGACCTCGCCCGCCAGGCCGAGGCGGCCGGGGCACACGGCCTGCTGGTCGTCACGCCGTACTACAGCAAGCCCCCGCAGGAGGGCCTGTACCGGCACACCACCCACATCGCGGACGCCACCGGCCTGCCGGTCATGCTGTACGACATCCCCGGCCGCAGCGGTGTCGCGCTGAGCCACGAGACGCTGGTCCGGCTCGGCGAGCACCCGCGGATCGTCGCCAACAAGGACGCAAAGGGCGACCTCGGCGCCGCCGCGTGGGCCATCGCCCGCTCCGACCTGGCCTGGTACTCCGGCGACGACGTCCTCAACCTGCCCCTGCTCTCCGTCGGCGCCGCCGGTGTGGTCAGTGTGGTCGGGCACGTGGTCGCCGGTGAGCTCCGCGGCATGATCGAGGCCTTCCTGGGCGGAGATGTGGCCAAGGCCACGGCGATCCACCAGAGCCTGCTGCCGGTCTTCAGCGGTATGTTCCGCACGCAGGGTGTCATCCTCACCAAGGCGGCCCTGGAGCTGCAGGGCCTGCCGGCCGGACCGCTCCGGCTGCCGCTGGTCGGCGCGACTTCCGAGGAGATCGCGCAATTGAAGAAGGATCTCGCCGCCGGCGGGGTACACCTGTAACAGACAAGACGTGCGCGCCCCGGCTCGCCGGACCTCCCGCGAGGTCCGCCGCTGGACCGGAACGAAGGCGCGAGAGCACCGACCCAGTAGGAAACCGACACTGAGTACGCACGCCATATGTCTCCCGGGGGAGGACCCCAGGCATATGGCGTGCGTCGTGAGGAGAGTCTTTTGAGCCACCCGCATCCCGAACTCGGCGCGCCCCCGGCCCTCAAGGAGGGCGCCCTGCGCATCACTCCGCTCGGCGGCCTCGGCGAGATCGGCCGCAACATGACGGTCCTCGAATTCGGGGACCGCATGCTCATCATCGACTGCGGCGTCCTCTTCCCCGAGGACGAGCAGCCCGGCGTCGACCTGATCCTCCCGGACTTCAGTTACATCCGGGACCGGCTCGACAAGATCGACGGCATCGTGCTGACCCACGGGCACGAGGACCACATCGGTGCCGTCCCGTACCTGCTCCGGGAGAACCCGGACATCCCGCTGATCGGCTCGAAGCTCACCCTCGCGCTGATCGAGGCCAAGCTTGCCGAGCACCGGATCCGCCCGTACGTGCTGGAGGTGAAGGAGGGCGACCGCGAGCGGATCGGCCCCTTCGACTGCCAGTTCATCGCCGTCAACCACTCCATCCCGGACGCGCTGGCCGTCGCCGTGCGCACGTCCGCGGGCATGGTGGTCGCCACCGGCGACTTCAAGATGGACCAGCTGCCGCTCGACGGCCGCCTCACCGACCTCCCGGCCTTCGCGAAGCTGGCCGAGGAGGGCATGGACCTGCTGCTGGTGGACTCCACCAACGCCGAGGTCCCGGGCTTCATCCCGTCCGAGCGGGACATCTCGGCCGCGCTGCGCAACGTCTTCGCGAGCGCCGAGAAGCGCATCATCGTGGCCTCCTTCGCCAGCCACGTGCACCGGATCCAGCAGGTGCTGGACGCCGCGCACGAGCACAAGCGCAAGGTCGCCTTCGTCGGCCGCTCGATGGTCCGCAACATGGGCATCGCGCGCGACCTCGGGTACCTGAAGGTCCCCGGCAACCTGATCGTCGACGTCAAGCAGCTGGACGACCTGCCGGACAAGGACGTCGTGCTGATCTGTACCGGTTCGCAGGGCGAGCCGATGGCCGCGCTGTCCCGGATGGCCAATCGCGACCACCAGATCCGCATCGTCGAGGGCGACACCGTCGTCCTCGCCTCCTCGCTGATCCCCGGCAACGAGACCGCCATCTACCGGGTGATCAACGGCCTGACCCGCTGGGGCGCCAAGGTCGTGCACAAGGGCAACGCCAAGGTGCACGTCTCCGGTCACGCGTCGGCCGGCGAGCTGCTCTACTTCTTCAACATCTGCAAGCCGCGCAACCTGATGCCGGTCCACGGCGAATGGCGCCACCTGCGGGCAGCCGCGGATCTGGGCATCGCGACCGGTGTGCCGAAGCACCGCACGGTCATCGCGGAGGACGGCGTCTGCGTCGACCTGGAGAACGGCGTCGCCCGGGTCGTCGGCAAGGTGCAGGCCGGCTACGTGTACGTCGACGGCTCGTCCGTGGGCGACATCACCGAGGCCTCGCTGAAGGACCGCCGGATCCTCGGCGAGGAGGGCTTCATCTCGGTCTTCGTGGTGGTCGACTCCACCAACGGGAAGATCGTGGGCAGTCCGACCCTTCAGGCCCGCGGTTCCGGCATCGACGACAAGGCCTTCGTCCCGGTGGCCGCCAAGCTCCAGGAAGCCCTGGACCGCTCGGCGAGTGACGGCGTCCTGGAGATTCGCCAGGTCCAGCAGCTCGTCCGCCGGACCATCGGCAAGTGGGTGGCGGACAACTACCGCCGCCGTCCGATGATCCTGCCGGTCGTCGTCGAGGTCTGATCCTCCGCGCGACCACCCCGTCGTCCGGTTTGACGTGGGGCGACCCGGTGCGTAATGTTCTCCGGGTTGCCCCACGGGACGGCCTGCAGGAAGTTCTCGAACGAAATTCGAGCGCGGAGTGCGGAAAACGGCCCGAAAAACTCTGCTAGAGTTCGGGAGCGCCGAAAGGCGAAAGCAAATCGGATAAACGAAGCTCCGGTAAACGGTGCGGAAAGCATCTGGTAGGCTGGAAACACGAAAGAACGAAGCGCCCGGAGGGCCCGCTGGAAGGCGGTCCGAAGGAAGTGTCCGTTCCTTGAGAACTCAACAG
>NZ_JBIVVS010000034.1:67099-76568 GCF_044768625.1 Kitasatospora sp. NPDC091207 | reverse complement strand
AACGCGCCAAGCACCACGACGTCGGCAAAACGGTCAAACGCGCCGAGTCGATCAAGGAACACCAGGCCCGCCGAGGTTAAACGTCAAGCTGAGGCGCCGCGGTCGGTCGGATGAACGCCCTCGTCACCCTTGGGTGTTGGCGTTCATCTGACTACCCACTCGTGTGGGTTAATCGCCTTTGATCCTCGTGCGATCCGATCACTACGGTGTGCCAGTCAACGCCGATCCGGCGGAGGCGGCGGAACCCGCCGCCCTGCCGCGAATGTCGGCCACCGGCGAGGATCCAAGGGGACGAACATGAAGCAGGCCACTCTCAAGGCCGCCGGCGCCGCCGTGCTCGGCATCGCCATCGCGGCGGTCGGCGCCGGCAGCGCGTCCGCCGACCCGGTCGCCGCGGGTGGCCTCGGGCTTCCCACCGGTGCGGTGACCAACCCCGCCGTGACCGGTGCCGTCACCGACACCGCGAGCAAGCTGCCCGGCGGTGACAAGGTCGCCGGCACCCTCGGCACGCTGGCCCCGAGCGCCGGCCAGGCCGCGGCCCCGGCGGACAGCGCCCCGCGCGCCGGTGTGCCGAGCATCCCCGGCCTGGGCAGCACCCCGCTCGGCGGACTGACCCAGACCCTTCCGCTGCCCGGCCTCGGCGGCTGACACTCCCCGCCGCGGCCGAACGGGCCGCTCGCACCCCGGTGACCCCGGGGTGCGAGCGGCCCGTTCCGGCGTTCCGGGGGGATGTCCGATCGCGGGAGGGGGCGGGGCTCACGCCTCCTGCGGGAGCAGCAGCCAGAGCGCCAGGTAGATCAGGAACTGCGGGCCGGGCAGCAGGCAGGAGGCGAGGAAGATGATCCGGACCGTCCACGGGGTCAGGCCGAAACGCTCGGCGATCCCGGCGCAGACGCCGGCGATGACGCGGTGGTGGCGGGGGCGGGCGAGGCGGCTCATGGCGTTCTCCGTGTTCCTGGCGCCCGGCCCGGGCTCTCCGGAGGGCGTACTTCCATGCTCCGCCGTGTTCGCCGCCGGATCCTCAGCCTCCGTGGCGATCCCGACCCCGGGCTTTCTCGTTGGTGCGGGGGACCCGGCCTCGGGGTTTCCCTCGGGGTGCCCCGGAGGTTCGCCTGCGCGGGAGTGGGAAGTCGGACCGGCCGACGTCCTGCGCGGCGGTCCCGGGCGCGGGGTCAGGGCTTGCCCTTGGAGACGAAGAGGGTGACGACGGAGTCCGGGGGGAGCGCGGTGCCGGCGAGGGGCCCCACGGCGATGACGGACCCGCTCGGGACCTTCCAGTCGGTGAAGAGGTGGATCTCGACGCGGAAGCCGGCGGTGGTGAGGGTCTGCTCGGCGGCGGCCCGGGCGAGGCCGGTGACGTTCGGGACGATCGTGGTGGCCGTGCCCGGCGGCACGCTCGGCGCGGCGGAGGGCTGTCCGGACCCGGTGGCGGGCGGCGCGGTGCGGGTCTGGGCCGGGTCGGCGGCGGGCGTCGCGGGCCCGCTCGGCTGTGGTGCGCTGGGCCGTGGTGCGGTCGGTGTGCTGGTCGGCGCGGTCGGTGCGGGGGCGACCGAGGCGGGCGGCGCGGTCGCCGGGGAGGGGAGCAGGAGCACGCCGGTGGCGATCGCCGCGACCGCCGCGGCGCAGGCCGCGCCGGCGAGCAGGCCACGCCGGCGGCGGGTGCGGCGCACGATCGCGGGGGCGTCGAAGGCCGGAGCGGTGGCGGTGTCGGCGTAGCTGTCCATGGCGTGGCGCAGGGCCCTTCCGAGGTCGGGGTCGTCGGTGGTCATCGCGCACCTTCAGGGGTCGGCCGGGTGGTGGCGGTGCGGAGTTTGGCGAGTCCGCGGGCGAGTTGGGAGCGCACGGTGCCGGGGGAGATGTTCAGGATCTCGCCGATCTGGCGGTCGTCCAGGTCGTGCAGGTAGGAGAGGACGACCACGCTGCGCATCCCGATCGGGAGGGTGTGGAGCGCGCGGATCAGTTCGTCGCGCAGGTCGACCGTCCGGTACGGGTCGCCGCCCGGTGCGGCGAGCCCGTCGGGGTCCGCGGGGGCGCGCTCGCCCGCCCGGCCCCGCCGGCGCCACCGGTCGTTGGCGAGGTTGACGACCATCCGGCGGACGTACGCCTCCGGTGAGTCGGCGACGGACACCCGCTTCCAGTGGCGGCAGGCCTTCTCCAGGGCCTCCTGAACGAGGTCCTCGGCGAGGTCGCGGTCGCCGGTCAGCAGGTGGGCGGTGCGGAACAGCGCGGCGGAGCGCTGGTGCACGAAGTCGGCGAAGTCGATCGGTGGCGCGGCCGAGGCCGCGGCGCGCCTGCGGAGCCTCACCGGGCGCGGCCGGTCGGCGGGTGGAAGGTCATGGGGGTTCTCTCCTCGGCGTGTTCCTGCCCTCATGACGGTGGGCGGGTGCCGCGTGCTGCACGGGGAGGGCAGAAGTGGTGGGGGTCACAGCAGAGCGGGGGGCCGCCGCACCGGAGGTCAGGCCGCACGGGACGTCGGACCGGTCGACTTCCCGTGCCGGTAGGCGGGGGCGAGGACGGCGGGGATCGGGTGGAAGTGGCCGCCGAGCACCTGGTGGCCGGGCCCCTTGAGTTCGGAGACCGGCAGGTGCCCGTGGGCGTAGGAGCGGACCGCCTGTTCGAAGAGTCCCAGGTCGTAGGCGGCGCCGGGCATCCGGGCGTGCCGGTGGACCGGGAGCGGGGTGTGGAGCGTGAAGAAGATCCCGGTGAGGCCGACCGCCATCGTCGTCGGCCCCGGGCATCCGGGCCGTTCCCCGGTCTGCGGGGCCGGCCGGCTCGGCGGTGGCGACGGTCGCGTGTCGGTCATCTGATCGCCATTCCACCGGCTCATACGTGGGATGGCGATCAGCGCCAGGAGGGCGGTCACGGTCGGAGTTGACGGCGCCTCATGGCCGGGGGCACTATTCCACTAGTTAACTAGTGGAATGAGGGATCCCATCGTCGAGTACCTCATCGACCGTCGCGGCGGGCTGTCGCCGTATCTGCAGATCATCGAGCAGACGAAGCGGGCGCTCCGGCTCGGAGTTCTCCAGCCGGGTGACCAACTCCCCACCGCCCGCGAGGTGGTGGAGGCGACGGCGATCAATCCGAACACCGTGCTCAAGGCTTACCGGGAGCTCGAACGCGAGGGCCTGGTCGAGAGCCGAAGAGGCGTCGGCACCTTCGTCCGGAAGTCCCTGGCGAAACCACCGACCGTCGAGGACTCGGCGCTCCACGCCGACCTGACGGCGTGGATCACCCGGGCCCGCGAGGTCGGCCTGGAGCGCGAGGACGTCGCCGCGCTCGTCGACACCGCCCTGGACCGCGCCTACCCCACCAGCACCAAGGCCACCGAGGAGTCCGGGTGAACCACCCCGCAGTGCAGCACCGACCGACCGACGACACGCCCGCCCTGGAGGCGGTCGGCCTCGGTCTGAAGTACCGCCGGCGCTGGGCCCTGCGCGACTGCGAGCTCCGGCTCCCGGCCGGCCGTGTCTGCGCGCTCGTCGGCCCGAACGGAGCCGGCAAGAGCACGCTGATGGCGCTCGCCGCCGGACTGCTCGCGCCG
This sequence comes from Kitasatospora sp. NPDC091207, assembly GCF_044768625.1. Lineage (NCBI taxonomy): Bacteria > Bacillati > Actinomycetota > Actinomycetes > Kitasatosporales > Streptomycetaceae > Kitasatospora > Kitasatospora sp. NPDC091207. The sequence goes on along the minus strand of NZ_JBIVVS010000034.1, from coordinate 73,024 downwards.
ACCGAGGGAGCGGTCACGGTCTTCGGCGACGGACCGGGCGAGGCCGCCGCCCTGCGGCGCACGGCCTACCTGCGGCAGGACAAGCCGCTCTACCCGCGGTTCACCGTCGCGGAGACGCTGCGCACCGGCCAGGAGCTCAACCCGGGCTGGGACCAGGAGATCGCCGAGCGGATCGTGCGGCTGGGCGGCCTCCCGCTGGACGCCAAGGTGGGCACGCTCACCGCCGGCCAGCGCACCCGGGTCGCCCTCGCGCTGGTCCTGGGCAAGCGGCCCGACCTGCTGATGCTCGACGAGCCGCTCGCCGACGTCGACCCGGTGGCCCGCCAGGAGCTCACCGGCGTCCTGATGGCCGAGGCGGCGGAGCACGGGACCACCATCCTCATCTCCTCCCACGTCCTCGCCGAGCTGGACGGGGTCTGCGACCACGTCACCGTGCTGCAGGAGGGCCGGATCCGGCTCAGCGGAGACGTCGACGACCTGCTGGACGACCACCGCCTGGTGGTCGGCGCGACCGAGGGCACCGGCGGTACCCCGCTGGAGCTGGCGCACCACGAGATCGTCGAGCTGCGCCGCACCGGCCGCCAGGCCACCGCGCTGCTCAAGCCCTTGGGAGAGATCGATCCGAGCTGGGACGTCAGCCGGCCGAACCTGGAGGACATCCTGATCGCCTACCTGCGCACCCCCGCCCCGCAGGGCCGTCCCCCGGCCGGGGTCGGCGCGCCCGCCGCCGGACACGACGAGGTGACGGCCCGATGAGCGTCGCCGCGATCTCCGAGCCGACCGCCCCGTCCGGCTACCGGCCGCCTGCGCGGCGCATCCTGCGCGGCGCCGTCTGGGTGAGCGTGCGTCAGGAGCGGACCCCGCTCCTGATAGCCGGGGCCGTTCTCCTGCTGCTCTGCGGCTGGATGCTCTTCCTCGGCAGCCAGGTCCAGGGATTCGTCGAGGACCATCGGATCCAGGGCTGCAACGTCGTCTACTTCCCCTCGGAGTGCGAGGCGCTGAGCGAGCAGGCGATCGTGCTGGCCGAGCGCTGGGGCACCGCCGTCCAGGCCACCGGCTGGCTGCTGGTGGTGCTGCCGGTCGCCTTCGGCGTGTTCTTCGCCGCGCCGATGCTGGCCCGCGAGTTCGAGACCGGGACGTACGCCCTGGCCTGGACGCAGTCCGTGTCGCGGCTGCGGTGGCTGGCGACCCGGCTGGGGGTGCCGCTGCTGCTCACCCTGGTGGGGTCGGTGCTGCTCGCGGTCGTCTCCACCTGGTGGACCGGGGTGGTCGAGGGGCGGTTCTCCGTCGCCGGCTACTACCACTGGTTCAGCTGGATGAGCCGCGCCACGTCGGGGCCGTCGGTGGTCGGGTTCTGCCTGCTCTCGGTGGCCCTGGGGGCCGCGGTCGGGCTGGTGGTGCGCCGGGTCGTGGCGTCGATCGTCGTCACGGCCGTCCTCACCCTCGCGGTGCGGTTCGCGGTGGACGCCGGGCGGTACCTGTTCGCACCGGTGCGGGAGACGTTCGCCGCCATCACGATGGCGGGGCCCCGGCCGGTCGGTCGGCCGTACGCGGGCCCCGGTAGTGGCCTCCCGGCCGATCCGACGCAGATGATCTCCACCGGGCACCTGCCGACCAACACCCCGCTCGAATCGCACGTGGTCGAGAACGGCCTGCTCACCAGCGACGGTCTGCGGATCCCGCTGGACGGCGACTGGCTGGGCCGGTACTCGGACGGGACGGCCGAGTGCCCGACGTCCGAGTGCCTGGCCCACCACGACACCATCGTTCAGGCGTACGCGAGTTACCACCCGCCGGCCCAGGAGTGGGCGATGCACTGGGCGCAGACCGGTCTGAGCCTGGCGGCCACCGTCGTGCTGGTGGTCTTCTGCGCGGTGTGGGTGCGGCGGATGCGCTGAGCGGGGTCGTCGGCTGAGCGGCGTCGTCGCGTGATCCGGGCAGGGCTTCCTTCGGGGAGCCCTGCCTTTCGCTTGCCGGGGGCGGCAAGTCTGCAATGGCCCGGGGTGGGTGGGGTGGGTGGAGCGGGCGGAGTGGGAAGTCGGCGGGGCCGACTTCCTGTGTTGGGGGTGTTTCGGGGGCGCGGCGGCTGGGGCGGCAGCCGCCGGGCGGGGTGGGTCAGTGCGGTATGCCGTCGGGGTGGTCGTCGCCCTGCCGGTTCCGGCGGTTCACCGTGAGTGCCGTGATCACGCCGAACACGACGGTGAGGAGGGCGAGGGCGAGGAGCGTGACGAAGGCGGTGGCGACGAGGTAGTCGGCGGAGCTGCCGAGGCTCATCGCGGCATCCCGATGACGCGGCGGCCGAGGCGGGCGGCGAGTTCGTGCAGCAACTCGTCGGCCTGGTCGCGGGTGAGGGGGATGGCGAGGTGTTCGCCGGGGCCCGCGTGGACGTCGAGGTCGACGGCGAAGCGGAGTTGGAGCGCGGCGTCGGGGACGGTCTCCACCGCGAGGTAGGCGACGGTGGTGCGCTCGGTGTGGACGGCCTGGGTGAGGAGGGGGATCAGGACGCCCACGGGTCACCCCGCTCGGTGCGCTGTTCGACGGTGCGTTCGGCGTCGAGGAACAGGTTGAGGAGGTTCAGGAGGGTGGTGGAGGGCGCGGTGCCGAAGCGGACGAGGACCCGGCCGTCGATGGTCCGGTCGGTGCCGGTGCTCGGCCAGACGATGCCGAACTTGCGGCCGCGCTCGTGGAGTTCGGCGAGCAGGGTGGTGATCTGCGCCTCGGTGTAGGCGCGGACCCGGGGGTCGGTGGGCCGGATCGGCCGGCGGTCGGGGTTCACGCGGCGGCGTCCAGCTCGAACCAGACGACCTTGCCGTTCTTGCGCGGGTCGGCGCCGAACCGGTGGGTGAGCGAGCGGACCAAGTGGAGTCCGCGACCGGAGAGTTCGTACGGATCGGCGGACGTTCTCGGCTCGGGGAGGGTGGGGCTGTCGTCGGCGACCGAGACCCGGAGGGTGCGGTTCAGGAGGATGACGACCACGAGGGGCGCCTGGCTGCCCGCATGGCGCCAGGCGTTGACGAACAGCTCGTGCAGGGCGAGTTCGGCGTCGGAGATGACGTCCGGCGGCCAGCCGGAGGCGGCGAGGGCCTCGCGCAACTCGTGGCGGGCGGCGGACCAGTCGGGGGGAGGGAAGTTGCAGGCACGCACGAAGAACCTCCGGAAGGGGAGAGGGAGTTCGCGGCGGAGATGTGACCGTGAGCCAGGCCGCACGTGGCTGCTCTGCGGCGCCCGGGCAGGGCATTACTGACACTCCGTCGTGTGATCGGTGCAACACTGAGAGTAGGGCTACAAGTTCCACGCGTGCAACACAATCGCCCGAGAAGGCCCCCAGGGCTCGGTAACCTCACTCTTGTGAGTGGCGCCCGGCGCCCTCGAAGCGGGAAGCTGCTCCGACACGGAAGGAAGATCCTTGGCTCTCAGGACTCAAATCAGCGAGCGGCAGAAGCGGTTCGGCGCTGAGCTGAGGAGACTGCGCGAGGCTGCTGGGCTGGCGGTGAAGGATGCCGGTGCCACGATCGGCATGGGCGGACCGCAGCTGAGCCACATCGAGGCCGCTCGCACAGGACTGGATCCGGCGCGGCTCACGACATTGCTCGACGCCTATGGGTGCACGGATGAGACCTACATGGCCATCCTGCACGAGCTGGGCGCCAGTGATGGCAAGGGCTGGTGGACGGAGTTCAAGGGGAAGGTCCCGGCGCTCGCGCTCGACCTGGCGGAGGTTGAGGATCGGGCTGTTCTCCTTGAGGACTACCAGATCCTCTATGTCCCAGGAGTTCTCCAGCTTCCGGCCTACGCAGAGGCCATCCATGAGGACGCCTACGGCAATGCGCGATGGGACATTGCTGAGGCGGTCAGGTTCCGGCTTGCGCGACAGCGCATCCTGGCCGACGAGCGAAGGCGGTTCCACTTCATCATTCATGAAGCAGCGCTGCGCATGAGGTTCCCGGGCGATGCGGTGATGAGGGCCCAGCTGATCCATCTTCTCGACATGTCGGAGTGCTCGAACATCACGATCCAGGTGCTGCCGTTCACGGCGACGAAGAAGCCGCCTCACTCAAGCTCGTTCGTACTGTGCGACCCGGGATGCGGCGACTTGTCCACGATCGTGGTGGACGGTCCCGGGCGGGCCGAGCACTATGGTGATCCGGAGAGCATCGTGGCTTATCGCCAGAAGTTCGAACAGCTGGGAGACCTGGCGTTGGCAGCAGTTGACAAGGGAGATTCACTGCGCGGTACGCCCTCACGTGACTCCTGGGGGATTCTTCATCACCTCCTTTATCTGCTTCAAGCTTGAAAGGCCTGCAATGTCCGAAATCTTCTGGCAGAAGTCGTCGTTCAGTGGCGGGGATGCAGGTAACTCATGCCTGGAGCTGGCACTCGGCTCCGGTGGCGCTCGCCATCTTCGCGAATCGGATGACTCTGATGTCGTTGTCACGACCGACGTGGCCAAGCTCCGTGCGTTCCTCCTCGGAGTGAAGGCCGGCGAGTTCGACCACCTTGTCTGAGTGGCCTGCAAAGGGGCAGGGCGGCCAGTTCGGCCAGCCCTGCCCATCGTCGCTGGGGTAGGGCGGCCATGGCACGGGTATGTCTGGCGAAGCCATCATCTGCAGACCTGAAAGGCACGCGATGTTCCATCTCGCCTGGCAGAAGTCGTCCTTCAGCGGAGGGGATGCCTCAAACAATTGCCTCGAACTGGCCTCTGGAACCGGCGACCTGCGTCACCTCCGCGAGTCTGATGACCCAGCCGTGGTCGTCGCGACTGACGCGGCCAAGCTCCGCGCGTTCATCCTCGGAGTGAAGGCCGGCGAGTTCGACCACCTCGTCTGAGCGGCCTGCAACGGTGCGGTCGGCCAGCTGGTCGGCCCTGCCCGTCGTTGTCGGGGTGTTGAGGAGAACTGAGACGTGGCACGGACCGAGTACTACGACGATCCTGATGCCCCTAGGCCCAATCGGCTTGTGGTGGCGGCTTCTGCGGTCGTTACGGATGGCGCCGGTCGCATTCTGCTCCAACGGCGTACCGACAACGGCCTGTACGCGCTGCCCGGCGGGACGATGGACTTCGGCGAGTCGTTGCCGGGGACGGCGGTGCGTGAGGTCCGCGAGGAGACCGGGCTCGACGTGGAGATCACCGGATTGGTCGGTACCTACACCGACCCCCGGCACGTCATCGCCTACTCCGACGGGGAGGTGCGACAGCAGTTCAACGTCTGCTTCACCGCCCGGGCGGTCAGCGGCGAGCTACGCATCTCCGACGAGTCCACCGATCTACGGTTCGTCGCGCCCGAGGAGATCGCCGGCCTCCCGATGCACCACACCCAACAGCTGAGAATCCAGCACTTCCTGGAGCAGAGGGCCACTCCCTACCTCGGCTGAGAGGAATGACGACGCCTCGATCACCCACGCGGTCGGGCAAGGGGTTGGCCATCGGCCCCTCCCCAGTGACCGACCCCAGGCCTGACGCAGCCCCGCCCAGGTGATCCCGAACAGGACCGTTTCCGGGGGCGCTGATCAGCGAGGGGTGGGAAGGACGAATCCCCGCGTCGCACCGCTCTGACCGTCCTGCCGGGATCGACCGGCGATGACCGTCAGTACTTCGTCAGTGATGTCCCGCCGGGCGACAGGGTCACTGCTGTCGTACACCCGCCATTGCCCGTCCGGGTTGTCGAGGGCTTCGGGGGACACGATTCCCCGAAGCCCCAACAGGCGGAGCTTGTTGGCCACTCGATGGGCTTCGTTCGTGTCCATGGTTCCCGCCCTTTCGGAGTTCGGTGCGCCCAGGCTAGCGGCGTTGCTCGTGGTGGGGGGGGGGGGGGGGCCCCCCCCCCCCCCCACCAAACACCCCCCCCCCCCCCCCCCCAGGCGGTTATCACCAAGCCGCCCCCGCGGCACCCCAGGCCCCCCGCCCCCGGGGGGCAATATATTAAC
>NZ_JBIVVS010000034.1:0-67089 GCF_044768625.1 Kitasatospora sp. NPDC091207 | reverse complement strand
GGCGGCGCCCCCGCCCCGGGGGCGCCGGGGGGGGGGGCGCGGGGGGGGGGGGGGGGGGGCCCCCGGGGGGGGGGGGGGGGGGTGGGGGGGGGGGGGGGGCCCCCCCCCCCCCACCACGGAAAGTCCCGCCGGCCGGCCGCATTGCAGCGGATTGCACGGATGCGCCCCTGCGCTGCCCCGGTGCCTCCGGGCGCCGGGGCAATGTTCTTGACCCCGTGAGCTACCGGGAGAAGTCTTGCGGCGGAACGTCGACCGCTTGTGCTTCGGGGGAGAGCGTGCAACCACCGGCTCGTGAGGCTCTGGCTGTGGCCCGGTATTCGGCCGTGCACCTGGAGATGCGCGACAGCTACATGCGGGACGATCCCGACTTCATCGCCTGGCAGGGCGGGCATCGAACGGATCCCGCGCACCGGGCCTCCTGGTGGGGCACCTGGCACGACGTGGTCAGCACCGCGATGGCCAGGGGAGTCACAGTCCGGCGGGCGCGCATCGTCTCCGAGCCGATCAGCGACTACGTCCGCTATGAGTACGACGGGACGTTCGCCAACATTGCCGCGGGGGAGCTGGTGCGCTGGCTTCCAAGGCGGCAGACCCGCGATCTCGCGCTCCCCGGGCCGGATTTCTGGGTCTTCGACGATGAGACCGTGCTCTTCCACCACTTCACCGGCGACGGCCAGCTGGACGTCGACGGTCGTGAGTACGTGACCGACCAAGCCCTGGCCAAGCTGTGCGGATCAGCCTTTGAATCCGTGTGGCAGCGGGCCGTTCCCCATGAGGAGTACCGGCCGCGCTGAGCGGCCGAAAGCCCATGTCCGATCCAGCATCGTCAAGTGTCCAGCAGGCCCGGCGGGATCTCGCCGACCGTCTCGGCGAGATCCGGCGGGAGGCAGGTCTCACCGGTCGGGAGCTCGCCGAGCTCTGCGGCTGGCATCCGTCCAAGTCCTCGCGAATCGAGAACGCCCGCACCCTGCCGTCACCCGGAGATCTCCTGGCCTGGTGCCGGGCGTCCGGCGCTGACGATCGGGCGCCGGACCTCATCGCCTCGTTGCGGGCGGTCGACGGCATGTTCGTCGAGTGGCGGCGCATGGAGAAGGACGGCCTGAGGCGCGTGCAGGAGGCGGCTCTGCCGCGCTACGAGCGCACCCACCGCTTCCGCGCGTACTCCTCCTGGCTGGTCCCCGGGTTGCTCCAGACCCGCGCCTACACCGAATCGGTGCTCCGGGCCGTCCAGCGCCGCCGCCTGATCCTGGACGACGTGGACGCCGCCGTGGACGTGCGGATGGAGCGGCAGCGGGTCCTCCACGAGGGCGACCGCCGGTTCGCCTTTCTCGTGGAGGAGTCCGTGCTGCGCTCCGGCCCCGGCGGCCGGGACGTCCAGCGCGAGCAGCTCGCCCACCTGCTCACCGTCGGCTCGCTGCCCAACGTGAGCCTCGGCGTCGTGCCGATGAGTCCGGACCGCGCGCGGATGCCCGTCGAGGGCTTCTGGATCTACGACGCGGTCCAGGTGAACGTCGAGCTGGTCTCCGGGTACCTCACGATCAGCCAGCCGACCGAGATCGCCCTGTACGTCCAGGCCTTCGGTGAGCTGGCCGAGCAGGCCGTTCACGGTGAGCGGGCCCGCGACCTGATCGGCGCGGCGGGCGAGGCACTGGGCTGAGATGAGGAGGGAATCCCGTTGCGGGGCGCTCGGGCGCGACCTACGCTCCTCCTCAACACGTCGAGGGAGACGAGTACCTCCGGGCCCCGTGGGCCGAGAGAGCCGCCGGTTGCTGGGAAGGCGGCCTCACCGCCCGGAGGGAAGACACTCCTGAGTGCGGGGAGGAAATGCCCCGCCGGTCGGCCCCCGTCACCGGGCCAGCCACGAGGTCGCTGCCGTTCCCATCGGCGGCGGCGAAAGTGCGGTGGCACCGCGAGTTCCCTTCTCGCCCGCACTCCCAAGGGATCACCACGACGCCCCTGGAGGGCCGCGATGATCCACCCGACGACCGCCCGTGTCCTGGCCGCCGAACTACCCGGCCATGTCGGCGAGTCCATCGAACTCTGCGGCTGGCTGCACCGCCGCCGCGCGCTGAAGTCCGTCACCTTCCTCGTCCTGCGGGACCGCTCCGGCCTCGCCCAGGTGGTGGCCCCCGAAGGGGTGGCCGACATCCCGGAGGAGACGGTGCTGCGGATCCGCGGCAGGGTGGTGGCCAACGCCCAGGCACCGAAGGGCGTCGAACTGACCGAGCCCGTCGTCGAGGTGCTCTCCAGCCTCGCCGAGCCGCCGCCGTTCCCCCTCTTCCGCCCCACCGTCCCGGCCGCGCTCCCGGTGATCCTGGACGGCGCGCCGGTCACCCTCCGCCACCCGCGCCTCGCCGCCCCGCACCGGATCACGGCGGCCTCCGTCGCGGGGTTCCGGGCCGCTCTCGACGGCCTCGGGTTCACCGAGATCCAGACGCCGAAGGTGGTCTCCTCGGCCACCGAGTCCGGCGCGAACGTCTTCGCCCTCGACTGGTTCGGCCGCCCGGCCTATCTGGCGCAGTCGCCGCAGTTCTTCAAGCAGGCCATGGTCGGGGTGTTCGAGCGGGTCTACGAGACCGGGCCGGTGTTCCGGGCCGAACCGCACGACACCGCGCGCCACTTGGCCCAGTACACGAGTCTCGACGCCGAACTGGGCTTCATCACCGACCATCGCGACGTGATGGCCGTCGTCCGCGAGGCCGTGGCCGGGATGCTGGCCTCGGTCGCCGCCCGTGCGGCAGAGGCGGTCGACCTGCTCGCGGTGGACCTGCCCGTCGTCCCGGCCGAGATCCCGCAGATCCACTTCGCCGAGGCGATGCGGCTGCTGGGCGCCGACGAACCGGACCTCGCGCCCGCGCACGAGCGGTGGCTCAGCGCGTGGGCCCGGCGCGAGTACGGCAGCGAGTTTCTGTTCGTGGCCGGGTACCCGATGCGCAAGCGGCCGTTCTACACCCACCCGGAGCCGGGCCGGCCGGAGTACTCCAACAGCTTCGACCTGCTGTTCCGGGGGCTGGAGCTGGTCACCGGCGGCCAGCGGCTGCACCGGTACGAGGACTACCTCGCCGCGCTCGCCGCCCGGGGCGAGCCGGTGGAGCCGTACGAGAGTTACCTGCGCTCCTTCGCGCACGGGATGCCCCCGCACGGGGGCTTCGCGCTCGGCCTGGAGCGCTGGACGGCCCGGCTGACGGAGGCGGACAACGTCCGTCGCACCACGCTCTTCCCCCGAGACCTGCACCGCCTGACGCCCTGATCCGCCCAGCCGTCCGCCGTCGCCCCGGGGTGGGGCGACGGCGGACGCGTCAGAAGTACGTCAGCCAGCCGAAGGTGGCGGCGTAGGCGCGGCGGACGGCGTTGCGGCCGCGGCCGCCGAACGCGGTGACGAAGGCCAACGCGACCACGAACCAGACGGCGAGGGCGGCCGCGATGACCAGGGCCCACCCGGGCCGCTCGGCGACCCACCAGGTGATGGCCACCGCGCCGAGGGCCACGAGCAGCCCGACATGGGCGTCACCCAGGTCGGGCGGCTCCTCGCCGCGGTCCGGGGCGGGCGCGCGGTCCGGGGCGGGCGCGGGGTCCGCTTCGTCGGGTGTCATCGTCGGCCTCTGCGGGGTACTGCCGGAACAGGTCCGGCGGCGGATGCGTGAAGCGGTGCCCCGCCATTCGACCAGGGGTGGCCGACCACCGGAAGAGCGGCGCCGGCCACCGGGATCAGCCCGCCGGGTGCTGAGGGGCCGGCGGCTGGGCCGCGGGCTGGACGGGCTGGGCGGCCGGGGCGCCCTGCGGCGGGACCGGCGCGGCCTGCGCGTAGGGGTTCGGCGCGGCGTTGGGGTTGTACTGCGCGTTGGGGTTGTGCGGCGCGTTCGGGTTGTACTGGGCGTTCGGGTTGTACTGCGCGTTCGGGTCGTACGCCCCCGGGTACGGGACCGGCTGCGGGGCCGGGGCGTTGCCGCGGGCCACCATCGCCTTCACGGCGTTGACGATCAGCAGCACCGGGAGGATGAACGCCTGGAAGAACATCCGGTACTCGCCGCCCTCGAAGACGAACGCGAGGTAGTACGCGTAGCCGGTGAACGCGATACCGGCGATCACGTTGATGGCGCGCCAGCCGGCGCTCAGGCCGCCGCCGAGGTTGATCGCGCCGAGCACGACCATGGCGATGCCGCTGATCGCCAGCAGCACGACATACCAGGAGAAAAGGGGGTCAACGGTGAAGTCGAGGTTCACGGAGGCTATTCCTGTGGGAGGTGAGAAGGGCGGAACTGATGGGGACGAGTGCGCACAGTACTGGAGCCCGCCGACATTCGCCGCCGCGTTTTCGTCACGGACTCATTGCTGAATCCACCCCCCACCCGTGGTTGGGTGGACGAATGACTGACTATGAGGTCCTTCGGGTCTTTTGCGGCCCCGACGGCGGGCACGGCAACGAACTCGGCGTGGTCCGCGACGGGGCGGCCGTCCCCGGTGAGGCCGGCCGGCTGGCCCTCGCCCGCGAACTCGGCTTCAGCGAGACGGTCTTCGTCGACGACGCCGAGCGCGGCGCGATCGACATCTACACGCCCAGCGTTCGCCTGCCGTTCGCTGGCCACCCGTGCGTCGGCGCGGCCTGGCTGCTGGGCGCGGACCGGCTGGTGACCGCCGCCGGCACCGTCCGGGTGCGCCAGGACGCGGAGTTCACCCGGATCGAGGCCCGCGCCGAGTGGGCGCCGGGGCGCACGCTGAGGCGGTACGGCTCCGCCGCCGAGGTGGACGCCCTGGACGTCCCGCCGCCGGGGGAGTGGATCTACGCCTGGGCCTGGCAGGACGAGCGGGCGGGCACCGTACGGGCGCGGGCCTTCCCCGGCCGTGGTGACGGGATCGACGAGGACGAGGCCACCGGCGCCGCCGCGCTGCTGCTCACGGCCGAGCTGCGACGCGATCTGACGATCGCCCAGGGGCTCGGTTCGCAGCTCGTCACGGCCGTCCGGCCCGGCGGTCTGGTCGAGGTCGGCGGCCGGGTGCGGCGGGCCGCCTGACAGTCTTGCGGCCCGCCGGGCAACAGCCGTGCGGCGGGCCGGAATCGGGCGGCGCGGACGCTCTCGGCGACCCGCACCGACTGTTCGTCCCGGCGACCGAAACTCCTTCACGATTGGTCCACACGTTCGGATATGATGCCGCCGTTGCTGGAGTTTGGGGGCGAAGCAGCGGGACGGTCATGGCCTGCGTCGGGTTCCCACACAGTCCTGGCGACTACTCGCTGCCGGGCCAGGCCCGCTCTCCTCCGTGAGGTTCCAATGCGTACTCAGCACCGCGGCCTCCTCGCCCTGGCCGCCACCGCGACTCTCGTCTCCGGCACCGTCCTGGCCTCCGCCCCGGCCGCGCTCGCCGCCCCGTCGACCGCTCGGAGCACCCAGAGCCCGCCGGGCACCCGGGCGCAGAGCGCTCCGGTGTCGATCACGCTGGACGGCCTTCCCCGGACCCTCACCGCCGGTGCGGCGCCGGTCGAGTTCACCGCGACCCTGAGGAACTCCGCCGACCACGCGGTGGACGCCACGACCGGGTTCACCCTGGCGGACGTCAACTCCGGCATCAAGGAGACCCAGCTCAGGCTGGAGTTCCAGGCGCCCGGCAGCGGCCAGTGGAAGGCCGCGCTGCTCGGCCCCGGCCAGTCGGTCGGCGCCGTGTGGGAGCTCGACACCTTCGCCACCAGGATCAGCGTGCCGGCCGGGGCCTCGGTCGGCTACCGGCTGCGGCTCGCCGTCACCGCCGGTGCCGTCGGCGGAACGGCGACGGCCGCGTTCCGGGCCGTGGTGTCGGACCCGACGCTGCCGCCTGAGCAGCGGATCTCCAACCCCTTCAGCGAGTACGGGCGCTTCACCATCGTCCCGGTCGGCGGGCCGAACAGCCCGACGCCGGCCCCCGCGCCCGGCCCGGCCGAGCTGAGCGTCGAAGGCGTCCCCGCCTCCTTCACCGCCGGTGGCCAGGGGCGGCCGTTCAAGCTGGTCGTCGCCAACCACAGCGGCAAGGACGTCCGGGTCCTCCCCGAGGTCACCCTCCAGACCGAGGGCCCGCTCCCCGCCGACGTGGTCCGGCTCGAATTCCGGACCCCGGAGGGCGGGTGGCTGCCCGCCACCACCCGGCAGGAGGACCCGGCCACCGGCCAGTTGAACTTCGGGCTCGGCACGGGCGACAAGGAGGCCGACCTGGTCAGGCTGCGCGACGGCGCCTCCCGCACGATCGAGGTCCGGCTGACCTTCGCCGAGGGCGCTCCGCTCGGTGGCGCGTCCGTGCTGCTGACCGGCCACAGCCTGCCGGAGGGCGCCGGACTCGCCGTCACGACCTCCGGCCGGGCGGTCCGGTTCACGGTCGCGGCGCCGAGCGCCTCCGGCACGCCGTCCGCCCCGCCGTCCCCCTCGGCGTCGCCGACACCCCCGGCCCCGGCCGCCACGACCGCCGCCGCGCCGGCGAGCACGCCCCCGGCTCCGGCGCCGGTCGCGCCCTCGCCGTCCACCGCCGCGGTGGTCCCCGCCGCGCAGGTCGCCGGGGCGGCGCCCAGCCAGCCGGCGGCCGCGGCGGCTCCGGCGGTGGCTCCCGTCCCGGCGCCGGAGGCGGGGCTGGCGTCGACCGGCGGCGGCTCCTCCTCCGCGCCGATGGCGATCACCGGCGCCATGGCGATCGGGATGGGCGTGGGCACCCTGGGTGTCCTGGTCGCGAAGCGCCGCCGGCGGCGCGCGCACCGCCTCGTCCGCTGACCCCCGGCCGGGCTCACCGAGGCGGGACCGAGCGGGCGCGACCGAACGAGCGGGACCGAGCGGGCGCGACCGAGAGGGTGAGCCGGTGGAGGAACCGGAGTTCGTCGCCGAGCTGACCGGCGCGGGGGAGCGGCGGATCGAGCTGCTCCGCGCCGTCCGCGTGCTGACCGGCCTGAGCCTGTGGCACGGCAAGCTGCTCCTGGACGACCTGCCCGCCCCCGTGCGGGACGGCAACCTGCGCGACCTGGACGACCCGGTGGCCCGCCTGCGCGCGGCGGGCGGCCAGGTCACGGTGCGCTGCCGGGCGTGCGGTCGGGACGCCCCCGAACGGGGGCGGTTGATCGACCCCGCCCCGTGCGAGGTGTCCGCCCCCGGTGCCTCCTCCTGTCCGGCGAGCGGTGAGCCGCCTCAGTGGCCGTGGGACGAGACGGGCTCCGCGTAGACGGGCGGGGGCACCGGCGCGGGCGCCGGGGCGGGCCGCTCGGCACGCGGCCGGCGGGGCCGGGTCAGCAGCGACCGGCAGGCGGGTACCAGGGCGAGGTGGACGGCGGCGACGCCGACGACGGCGAACAGTATGTGGTCGACGTTCAGGACGTGGCCGGGGGTCCAGGAGGAGAGGAACTCCAGCGCGGTGGCCAGCAGGGCGGAGACGCCCGTGGTGCGGAGGAAGGACGGCAGCCAGCGGGCCCGGAGGCGGCCGCCGGCCAGCGGGAGCAGCACGCCGAGCGGAGCCAGCAGGAGCAGTTCGCCCAGCAACTGCCAGGCGGTGGAGAAGCGGAGCGAGGCGAGCGGCGTCAGATTGGCGTCGTAGACCCAGGCCACCGGCAGCGGTCTCAGCACCAGCCAGCCGGCCAGGGCCAGATGGAGGGTGAGGCCGATCAGGCCCGCCAGCCGTAGGGGACGGTGGACGGCCGCCGCCGGCCCGGTCTCGGTCCGCACGCCGGAACGCTCGTCGCGTGCCCTGGTGCCATCTCGCTGCACGCGGGGAAGGACGTGAGCCGGTGGCGCGGCGGTTCCACGCCCGGCGTGAACAATCCGCCGCACGCCCGGAGCGCCCCGAAGCGGCCCGAAGCGGCCCGAAACGCCCTGGATCAGGTCGGATCGGGTCGGATCGGGTCGGGCTTGACCGGATCAGGTCGGGCCCTGTCAGGTCGACAGGCGGCCGCGATCGGACGGCACCGGTCAGCGACAGGTGGGTGAGGCCGCCGGGGCCGGGGATGCCACCGCGCTGAACACGTTGTCCGCCGGCGGGGTGGACGGCCCGGAGGCCCGCGTGGCCGACGGCGCCGGGCTCACGAACGGCTTCACCGAGGAATGCGAGGCCGGTGCCGTCGGGCCGACCGGGGACGGTGCGGCCGGCGCCGTCGGTATGGTCGGCGCGGTCGGGCAGGCCGTCCGGCTGGCGGGCGCGCCCGCGTCCACCGGGACGGCGGTCGGCCGGATGCCGCACCCGGCGGCGAGGGCGGCCAGCGCGACCAGCCCGGCCGCGCCGAGCACCCGGCCCGGCCGGGAGGCACGCGACGGTCGGGCCGGGCGGGAGGCGGGCGACGGGCCGGCGGGAACGGACGGGCGGGGGGTCACTGCGCACTCTCCTCGGAGTCGGCGGCCGGCGGCGGAGGCTGGGTCCGCGGCAGCGTCAGCGTGAACACCGCCCCCACCTCCCCGTTGGCGGCCGTGATCGTCCCCCCGTGGATCTGTGCGTTGGCCATCGCGATCGACAGGCCCAGCCCGCTGCCCTCGGACCGCGCCCGCCCCTTGTCGGCCTTGTAGAACCGGTCGAAGACGTGCGGCAGCACGTCCTCGGGGATGCCCGGGCCGCTGTCCGAGACCTCGATGACCACCGAGCCCACCGAGCCGGCCGCCGCGGCGCCCTCCGGGCCGCCGGCCGGGTCGACGGCCGCACCGTCGTCCGGGCCGACTCCCGCACCGCCGGCCGCACCACCCGCCGGCCCGACCTCCCGGACCGTCACCCGCACCGGCGAGCCGCCGTGCTTGAGCGCGTTGCCGATCAGGTTGGCGAAGACCACGTCCAGCCGACGCGGGTCGACCACGGCCCGGACACCGCGCGGGGCGTCCAGTTCGACCGCGTCGTACCAGGCCCGGCCGTCGATGCAGGACATGATCAGATCGGAGATGTCCACCTCGTCGGCGACCAGCCTGGCCGTACCGGCGTCGAAGCGGGTCACCTCCATCAGGTTCTCCACCAGGTCGGACAGCCGGCGCGTCTCGTTGACCACCAGCCGCACGGCCGGCTCGATCATCGGGTCCAGCGACTCGGCCTCGTCCTCCAGGATGTCCGTCACGGCGGTCATCGCGGTCAGCGGGGTCCGCAGCTCGTGCGACATGTCGGCGACGAACCGCCGGCTCTGCGCCTCCCGCGCGCTCAGCTCCTCGACCTGCTCGTGCAGGGACTCCGCGGTGCGGTTGAACGTCCTGGCCAGGTCCGCGAGCTCGTCCGAGCCGTCGACTTCGAGCCGGGTGTCCAGATGGCCCTCGCCGAGCCGCCGGGCCGCGTCGCCGAGCCGCTTGACCGGGCGCAGCACCGTCGCCGACGCGGCCTGGGCGAGCAGCGCCGAGCCGATCAGCGCCAGCAGGGTGGCGATCGCCAGCGACCAGCCGAGGGTGTTCAGGTCGGCCCGCTCGTTCTCCAGCGACTTGAACATGTACGCCGTCGGCCCGGTCGGCACCACCTTGGTGCCGCCGATCACGAACGGCCGGCCGTCCAGGTTCTGCCGCTGCCAGTACAGGTGGTACGCGTACCGGTTGTTGTCGGTGATCTCGCGCGGCTTCGCCACGGTGTCCCGCAGCTTGGCCGGGACATCGGCGAGCGTGTAGGACGTCGGGTCCGAGGAGGCGACGCAGTCCGGGCGGGCGGGGTCGGAGACCACCACCTCGTAGCTGAGCCCGGAGCTGGCGACGCTGGCGGCCAGCTGGTTCAGCTCGGCGCAGGTGGCGTTCAGCGGCAGCTCGGAGACGTTGCGGGTGAGCGAGACCCGGAAGTCGTTGAGAGCGGTGTCCTGGGCGCGCTTGAGCACCGCGTCCCGGTTCAGCCAGTACGCGATGCCGGAGGCCGAGACGGCGGCGAGCAGCGCGACCGCGGCGAACACCGCGATCAGCCGCACCCGCAGGGAGCGCAGCCGTCGCCACGGGCCCGAGGAGAAGCGGCTGGTCGTCGTCTGAAGGTCAGTCACGGGAGCCTGTCGTTGCGGAAGATCAGGAGAGCCGGGGTATCAGGAGCGGGGCGCGGCCGGGGGCGGTCACGCCGGAGGGTCCAGCCGGTAGCCGACCCCGCGCACGGTGCGGATCAGGGTCGGTGCCGAGGGCACGTCCTCGACCTTCGCCCGCAGCCGCTGGACGCACGCGTCCACCAGCCGGGAGTCGCCGAGGTAGTCGTGCTCCCAGACCAGGCGCAGCAACTGCTGGCGGGAGAGCGCCTGCCCGGGCCGGCGGCTGAGCTCCAGCAGCAGTCGCAGCTCGGTCGGGGTGAGCTGGAGGTCCTCACCGTCCTTGGTGACGGTCATCGCCGCGCGGTCGATCACCACCGTGCCGTACGCGGAGGAGTCCGAGCTCTCCCGCTCACCGCGTCGCAGCACGGCCCGGATCCGGGCGTCCAGGACGCGCGGCTGCACCGGCTTGACGACGTAGTCGTCCGCGCCGGACTCCAGGCCGACCACGACGTCGATGTCGTCGGACCGGGCGGTGAGCAGGATGATCGGCAGCTGGTCGGTGCGGCGGATCCGGCGGCAGACCTCGAAGCCGTCGATTCCGGGCAGCATGACGTCCAGCACGATCAGGTCCGGCCGCTGCTCCTTGAAGAGCCTCAGACCGTCCTCACCGGAGGCGGCGGTGGCCACTTTGTGGCCCTGGCGGGTGAGGGCGAGTTCGAGGCCGGTACGGATGGCGTCGTCGTCCTCGATCAGTAGGAGGAAAGGCACGGCCTCATTCTGGCTCACCCGGAGCGCCGAATCACCCCCCGGCACCGGCCACCGCCCGCGCGGGAACCGGAACCCGGGCCACCGGCGTCCGTCACGGCGAGAAGCGGTGCGGGACGAAAGCCCCGCCCCTGTGACACCCCTGTGACAGTCGACGGACAGCGTCATCACAACCGGCGGGCAAGATTTTCCATGTCGCCGCAGGACAGCGGGCCAACAGGCCGGCTGAACGGCGGCGACAGGAACCGCTCGTACCGACGAAGGGGGCGCACGATGAACGCCAGGCTGCAGACCCGGACCAACCCGGCTGACCGCACGGCGCGCTCCTCATCGGCCACCCACCGGACCCGGTACGAGGTCAGGACCGACGAGAACTCCGGAGCCGTGATCGTGCGGGGGTGCGCCCACAGCGCCGGTGGAAGTACGGTCGCCCGCCGGGTGAGCGGCGGCGGCAGGCAGGGGGAGCTGTACGGAATCGGCCACCGGGGGACGGTGGTCGACTCCGCCAACACCCTCACGCTGCGGGGGATCCTCCCCGTCCGCGTCGAGGGCAAGGACACCCCGGGGGGGAACGGGGAAATCGGGGGGAGCGGGCTGCGGAAGGTCGACTCGGGGGAGTCGGCCGGCCGCGGGACCGCCGGTGCGACGCTGCTGCGGCTGAACCCCGCGGCGGCCCGCACCACCGAGGCGGCACAGGGAGACGCGCAGGGGGAGCACCCGGCCGTCGCGGAGGACCACACCAAGGAGTTCACCGCGTACGTGCGCGAGCGCCGCGCCTCCCTGTACGCCACGGCGTACCACCTGACCGGTGACCGCTACGAGGCCGAGGACCTGCTGCAGAGCGCGCTCTTCAGCACCTACCGGGCCTGGGGCCGGATCACCGACAAGGCCGCGGTGGGGGGCTACCTCCGCCGCACCATGACCAACCTGCACATCTCCGCCTGGCGGCGCCGCAAGGTCAACGAGTACCCGACCGAGGAGCTGCCGGAGACGGTCGGCGACACCGACGCGATGGGCGGCACCGAGCTGCGCGCCGTGCTCTGGCAGGCGCTGGCGAAGCTGCCGGAGAACCAGCGGACCATGCTGGTGCTGCGCTACTACGAGGGCAAGACCGACCCGGAGATCGCCGACGTGCTCGGCATCAGCGTCGGCACGGTCAAGAGCAGCATCTGGCGCGCGCTGCGCCGGCTGCGTGACGACGAGCACCTGAACAAGTCGGGCGACACCGTCCGGGCGTTCGGCGAGCTGGTCGCCTGAGGAAGGACCCCGAGAGGGGTGGGAACTCCCGTCGGGGGACGGGTGAGGACGGTCAGGGAACTGGCGGCGCCGGCTCGGGGGAGCGGCGCCACCGGGGGAGCCCGGTGGCCGTCCGGGAAGGCGGCGGGCCCGGTGCGGGGGAGACGCACCGGGCCCGCCGTTGTCCTGTTCCAGGCTCTCGGACCGCGCCGGAGCCCGGCCCGTCCGGGGGCCGGGGCTCAGACCGCGGAGAGCTGCCGCCCGGCCGCCGCGCGGATCCGCCGGTCCGCCTCCGGCCCGGTGCAGGGGTGGGCGCCCAGCCCGACCTGCCGGCCGACGATCGAGCGCTCCGCGCGCATCAGCCGCCAGCCGCGGCGGACCAGGACGGGCAGCGACTTGCGGCTCTCCCGGACGTCCCGGCGCAGCCGGCGCCAGGCCGTGGTGAGCGCGCCGTTGCGCAGGCACAGGGCGTCGCCCAGCAGGCCCTCGGCGGCGCAGTCGCCCGCGATCTCGGCGGCGAAGATGCCCTCGGCGATGAACGCGGGCGCGCCGGCCAGGTCCAGCACCCGGGTGGAGACGCGGCCGTTGGCCGGGATCGAGTACACCGGGACCTCGGCGCGGCCGGTCCCGTGGAGGCTGCGGATCGCGGCCACGGCCTGCTCGCGGTGCCAGGCGAGCGGGGAGTCCCAGTCGACCGCGCCGTCGGGCAGCAGCGGCAGGGTGGGGTCGTCCCCGTCCTTGTAGAAGTCGTCGAGCTGCAGCACCGGCAGGCCGCTGCGCTCCGCGAGTGAGGACTTGCCCGATCCGGAGGGCCCGGACAGCAGGACCACTCGGGCGCGGGCTATCGGGGCGGCATTCAGCGGGGAGTCACTCACGGGACACCAGTCTGACGCATCGGGGCCCGATGCCGAAACCGGTCGGATCACATCTTCTGCGGAGACCGGGGCGCGGCGAGGGCGAGCCGCGGCGGCGGCAGGTACCGGCTGTCGACCTGGAGGAAGACCGGCGGCCCGGCGTCGGGCGCCCGGCGGGCGGTGGCGGCCCGGTCTGCGCGGGGGCGGGGCGCGGCCGGGAGCGCCGAAAGGATGGCGCGGCGGCGACGAAGGTCGACGGTCCGCGCCGCCGGAGAAGGCCGGGAAAGTCGACGGACCCGCGCCAGGGGGGGAGAGGCGCGGGTCCGTCCAATGACCGTCCGGGCCCTGGGGGGGTGAGGGCACTGGGGACGGCCAGTCTGTGGAGTTGTTACTCGGCGGGCCCACCGGGCCCACGGGTGACGGGGGAGGTCAGATCCCCATCGGGTGCCAGACCGTCTTCGTCTCCAGGAACGAGAGTAGCCGGTCGGTACCGGGAGCATTGGTCCAGTCCTGGGCGAACGGGTCCAGCTCCGGACGGACCACCCTCTTCAGGGTATCCGCGGCAGCCGCTTCCAGCGCACCCGCCGCGCCGGGACCGTCGGCGGCGATCGCCCCGGTGAGGTCCACCGCGTTGACGTCCTGGTGCGAGGCCAGGGTGGGCGCGATGTCGACGGTCCGGCCCGAGATGATGTTGACCACGCCGCCGGGGACGTCCGAGGTGGCCAGCACCTCGCCCAGCGACAGGGCCGGCAGCGGCGCGTCGGCGGCGGCCGCGACGACCACGGTGTTGCCGGTGGCGATGGCGGGCGCGATCACCGAGACCAGGCCGAGCAGCGAGTGCCCGTAGCCGGCCTGCGGGGCGACGATCCCGACCACACCGGTCGGCTCCGGGGTGGAGAGGTTGAAGAACGGCCCGGCGACCGGGTTGGCGCCGCCCGCGATCTGGGCGACCTTGTCGGTCCAGCCCGCGTACCAGACCCAGCGGTCGATGGCGGCGTCCACCAGGGCGGCGGCCTTCTTCGGGCCGACGCCCTCGGAGAGCGCCACCTCGGCGGCGAACTGCTCACGCCGGCCCTGGAGCATCTCGGCGACGCGGTACAGCACCTGGCCGCGGTTGTACGCGGTGGTGCCGGCCCAGCCCTTGACCGCCGCGCGGGCGGCCAGCACGGCGTCCCGGGCGTCCTTGCGGGTGCCGAGCGGGGCGTTGGCGAGCCACTCGCCGTTGGAGTCGGTCACCTCGTACACCCGCCCGCTCTCGGAGCGCGGGAACTTCCCGCCGACGTACAGCTTGTAGGTCTTGAGGACATCAAGACGGCTCACGACATCAGACATCTCGGGCCTCGACATTCAGGTAGGGCTCCAGACCGTGGCGGCCACCCTCGCGGCCGTAACCCGACTCCTTGTAGCCGCCGAACGGCGAGGTCGGGTCGAACTTGTTGAAGGTGTTGGCCCAGACCACGCCGGCCTTGAGCCGGTTGGCGGTCCAGAGGATGCGCGAGCCCTTCTCCGTCCAGATGCCGGCGGAGAGGCCGTACGGGGTGTTGTTGGCCTTCTCGACCGCCTCGGCGGGGGTGCGGAAGGTCAGCACCGACAGGACCGGCCCGAAGATCTCCTCCTGGGCGATCCGGTGGGCCTGGCTGACGCCGGTGAACAGGGTCGGCTTGAACCAGAAGCCGGTGCCCGGCAGCTCGCACGCGGGCGACCAGCGCTCGGCGCCCTCGGCCTCGCCGGCGTCGGTCAGCGCGGTGATCCGGGCCAGCTGGGCGGCCGAGTTGATGGCGCCGATGTCGGTGTTCTTGTCCAGCGGGTCGCCGACCCGCAGGGTGCCCATCCGACGCTTCAGGGCGTCCAGCAGCTCGTCGTGGATCGACTCCTGGACCAGCAGGCGCGAGCCCGCGCAGCAGACGTGGCCCTGGTTGAAGAAGATGCCGTTGACGATGCCCTCGACCGCCTGGTCGATCGGCGCGTCGTCGAAGACGATGTTCGCGGCCTTGCCGCCGAGCTCCAGCGAGAGCTTCTTGCGGGTGCCGGCGATCTGCTTGGCGATCGCCCGGCCGACCGGGGTGGAGCCGGTGAAGGCGACCTTGTTGACGTCCGGGTGCGAGGTGAGCGCGGCGCCGGTGCGGCCGTCACCGGTGACGATGTTGACGACGCCCTTCGGCAGACCCGCCTGGCGGCAGATCTCGGCGAAGCGCAGCGCGGTCAGCGGGGTGGTCTCGGCCGGCTTCAGCACCACGGTGTTGCCGGTGGCCAGCGCCGGGGCGATCTTCCACGCCAGCATCAGCAGCGGGAAGTTCCACGGGATGACCTGGCCGGCCACGCCCAGCGGGCGCGGGTTCGGGCCGTAGCCGGCGAAGTCCAGCTTGTCGGCCCAGCCCGCGTAGTAGAAGAAGTGCGCGGCGACCAGCGGCAGGTCGACGTCGCGGGTCTCGCGGATCGGCTTGCCGTTGTCGATCGACTCCAGCACGGCCAGCTCGCGGCTGCGCTCCTGGATGATCCGGGCGATCCGGAACAGGTACTTGGCGCGCTCACTGCCCGGCAGCGCCGACCAGTCGGTGAAGGCCTTGCGGGCGGCGGCGACCGCGCGGTCGACGTCCTCGTCGGTGCCCTGGGCGAACTCGGCGAGCACCTGCTCGGTGGCCGGGTTGACCGTCTTCAGGGCCTCGCTGCCGGAGGAGTCGACGAACTCGCCGCCGATGAAGTGGCCGTAGGAGGTGGCGATGTCACCCGCGGCGGCGGGGGACTCGGGCGCCGGGGCGTAGCTGAAGAGGCCGCCGGCCGGCTTGGCCGCGGGCTCCTCGATGTTCTTCTTCTTGGCCATGGTGATCAGTCCACCGTCACGTAGTCGGGGCCGGAGTACCGTCCGGTGGTCAGCTTCTGACGCTGCATCAGCAGATCGTTGAGCAGGCTGGACGCGCCGAAGCGGAACCAGTGCGGGGTCAGCCAGTCGTCGCCGAGGGTCTCGTTGACCATCACCAGGTACTTCATGGCGTCCTTGGTGGTCTTGATGCCACCGGCGGGCTTCACGCCGACCTGGACACCGGTCTGCGCCTTGAAGTCGCGGACGGCCTCCAGCATCAGCAGGGTGACCGGCGGGGTCGCGTTGACGGCGACCTTGCCGGTGGAGGTCTTGATGAAGTCGGCGCCGGCCAGCATCGCCAGCCACGAGACGCGGCGCACGTTGTCGTACGTCTGCAGCTCGCCGGTCTCGAAGATCACCTTGAGGTGGGCGGCGGTGCCGTCGGGGCGCTTGCACGCCTCCTTGACGGCGACGATCTCGTTGAAGACGTCCAGGTAACGGCCGGAGAGGAAGGCGCCCCGGTCGATCACCATGTCGATCTCGTCGGCGCCGGCCGCGACCGCGTCGGCGGTGTCGGCGAGCTTCACCGGGAGCGCGGCGCGCCCGGCGGGGAAGGCGGTGGCGACGGAGGCGACCTGGATGTCGGTGCCCCGCAGGGCGTCCTTCGCGGTGGCGACCATGTCCGGATAGACACAGATGGCGGCGACGCGCGGGGTGGTCGGGTCGGACGGATCCGGGGTCCGGCCCTTGGCGCACAGCGCGCGCACCTTGCCGGCGGTGTCCGCGCCTTCGAGCGTGGTCAGGTCGATCATCGAGATGGCCAGGTCGATGGCGTAGGCCTTCGACGTGGTCTTGATCGAGCGGGTACCGAGGGTGGCGGCACGCGCCTCCAGGCCGACCTGGTCGACGCCGGGCAGGCCGTGCAGGAAGCGGCGGAGCGAGGCTTCGGACGCCGCAACGTCCGCAAGACCGCTGCCCGCAGCGCCGGGGGCATTGGCTGCAAGAGTGGACATAGTCACCACACCAGCATATCTACGCGCGTAGTCAACCGCTAGGCCCCCCACCTTTCGATGCCGGACCGATATCTCGGCCGGGTGGGGACCGGTTCCGGAGGGACCATCGGCGGGTCGGGGGCGGCGCGGGGCGGAGGTGGGGGTGGACTCACCCGGGCGGGGAGGAGAACGGCCGAGGTCGCCACGGTGATCGCCGCCCCTGTAGATCAGGGGGAGCATGGGGCAGAATCGTCGGCATGACCGAATCCGACGGCAAGCCCCACCAGGGCTCGGCCGGCTCCGACGGGGAGCCCGTGTACGCGGACCGCGTGTACCGCTCCATTCCCGGTGTCATCTCCGGTGTGCTGCTGCTGGCCGTGGCCGGGTGGCTGATCGCGGACGCGGCGCTGAACGGGACGGGCAAGACCCCGTACGTGTCGCTGGCCGCGGTACCGGTGTTCGCCTTCCCGGTGATCGCCTACACGCTGCGGCCGGCGGTGCGGGTGAACGACCGGCGGCTGGTGGTGCGCAACCCGCTGCGGACGATCACCGCGCCCTGGGCGTCGGTGGACGCGCTGCGCGCGGGCTACTCGGTGGAGCTGCTGGCCGGGGGCAACAAGTACCAGGTGTGGGCCGTGCCGGTGTCGCTGCGCCAGCGCAAGCGGGCCAACCGGATCCAGCAGCGCGGCGGCCCCGAGCAGCACGCCTCCCGGCTGGGGGCGGCCTTCGGCCGGCCCACCCCGTCGGTGGTCGAGGGCGCGCCGGACCCGAACCGGGCCTGGTCCGACCAGGTGGTCGCGATCCTGCAGGACACGGCGGACCGGAACGCGGGGAACCCCGCCGCGGCTGGCCCGGTGGTGGTGCGGTGGTGCTGGTGGATCATCGCGCCGACCCTGCTGGGTCTGGCCGCGCTGATCGTCGCGATCGCGGTCTGAGGACCTGACGAAGACGACCTGACGAAGACGACCTGACGAAGACGACCTGACGAAGGGGCCCCCGCCGTGGCGGGGGCCCCTTCGGTCGCGCGGGAGGGCCCGGCGCGCCGGGTGGCTCAGCCGTCGATGCCGGCGGCCACGGCCAGGTCGCGCTTGATCGCGCCGAGCAGCTCTGCGGCACGCTCCCGGGCGCCGGCCAGGTCGGCGGCGGAGCCGACCGGCAGGACGACCTCCAGGTAGCACTTCAGCTTGGGCTCGGTGCCGGACGGCCGGACCACGATCCGGGCCGAGCGGACGGCCTCGCCGGCCAGGTAGTAGCGCAGGCCGTCGGTCGGCGGCAGGTCGGCGGAGCCGGCGGTCAGGTCGTCGGCCCGGGTGACGGTGAGGCCGGCCAGCACGGTCGGCGGCTGCTCGCGCAGGCGCCGCATCGCCTCGGCGATCAGCGTGAGGTCCTCCACCCGGACGGAGAGCTGGTCGGTGGCGTGCAGGCCGTGCTCCAGCGCCAGGTCGTCCAGCAGGTCGGCGAGGGTCCGGCCGGACCGCTTGAGGGTGGCGGCGAGCTCGGCGACCAGCAGGGCGGCGGTGATGCCGTCCTTGTCGCGCACGCCCTCCGGGTCGACGCAGTAGCCGAGCGCCTCCTCGAAGCCGTAGCGCAGGCC
This sequence comes from Kitasatospora sp. NPDC091207, assembly GCF_044768625.1. Lineage (NCBI taxonomy): Bacteria > Bacillati > Actinomycetota > Actinomycetes > Kitasatosporales > Streptomycetaceae > Kitasatospora > Kitasatospora sp. NPDC091207. The sequence goes on along the minus strand of NZ_JBIVVS010000034.1, from coordinate 48,953 downwards.
GTCGGCGCGGGCGATCCACTTGAAGCCGGTCAGCGTCTCGGCGTAGCCCAGCCCGGCGGCCTCGGCGATCCGGCCGAGCAGGGTGGAGGAGACGATGGTGGTGGCGAAGGTGCCGGTGGCCTGCTTGGCGACCAGCGCGGCGCCGAGCAGCGCGCCCACGTCGTCGCCGCGCAGCATCCGCCAGCCGGTGCCGTTGCCGCCGGCGGCGTTGCCGTTGGCCGGGACGGCCACCGCGCAGCGGTCGGCGTCCGGGTCGTTGGCGATCACGATGTCCGGGCCGACCGAGGCGGCGGTGCGGAAGGCGAGGTCCATCGCCCCCGGCTCCTCCGGGTTGGGGAAGGCCACGGTCGGGAAGTCCGGGTCGGGCTCGGCCTGCTCGGCGACCACGGTGGGCGCGGGGAAGCCGGCCCGGCGGAAGGCGGCGACCAGGGTGTCCCGGCCGACGCCGTGCATCGGGGTGTAGACGACGTCCAGGTCGCGCGGGCTGTGCGGGTCCACGGTGGAGACGGCGCGGGTCAGGTACGCGTCCACGAGGTCCTCGCCGAGCACGTCCCAGCCGTCCTCGGCGAGCGGGACCTCGGTGAGCGAGCGGATCGCGTCGATCTCGGCGGCGATCCCGGCGTCGGCGGGCGGGACGATCTGCGAGCCGTCGCCCAGGTAGACCTTGTAGCCGTTGTCCTGCGGCGGGTTGTGGCTGGCGGTGACGGTGACACCGGCGGCCGCGCCCAGGTGGCGGACCGCGAAGGCGAGCACCGGGGTGGGCAGGGCGCGCGGCAGCAGGGCGGCCCGCAGGCCGGCGCCGACCACCACGGCGGCGGTGTCGCGGGCGAAGTCGTACGACTTGTGCCGGGCGTCGTAGCCGATGACGACCAGGTCGCCCAGGTTCTCCTTCTGCACGTACGCCACCAGGCCGGCGGCGGCCCGGATCACCACGGCGCGGTTCATCCGCATCGGGCCCGCGCCCAGCTCGCCGCGCAGGCCGGCGGTACCGAACTGGAGCCGGTTGGAGAACCGCTCGGCCAGGCGCGACCAGGCGAGCTTGCTGTCCGACTCGGCGTCCGGGCCCTCGGCCTCGGCCAGCAGCGCGGCCAGCTCCTCGCGGGTCTGCGGGTCGGGGTCCTCGGCCAGCCAGGTCCGGGCCCGGGCGAGGAGATCGGTGGTGGGTGCCTGCGTCATGGCTGCAGCTCCATCGGGAAGTGCGTCGGTTCGGTCGGCCGGAGGGTTCCGCAAGAAGGGGGCGCGCATGCGGACGGGGCCCGCGGGCGGCTGTGATCCGCTGATCACAGCCGCCCGCGGACCCCGTCGCTCACGATTGTGCGTCAGAGCCGGGTCAGATCCGCTCAAGGACCTTCGCGAGCAGCGTGCCCATGCGCTCGGCGGAGGCCTTGCCGGCCTCCAGCACCTCGGCGTGGTTGAGCGGCTCGCCGGTGATGCCCGCGGCCAGGTTGGTGACCAGCGAGATGCCGAGCACCTCGGCGCCGGCCTCGCGGGCGGCGATGGCCTCCAGCGTGGTGGACATGCCGACCAGCTCGCCACCGATCACCCGGGCCATGTTGACCTCGGCCGGGGTCTCGTAGTGCGGGCCGCGGAACTGCACGTAGACGGCCTCGTCGAGGCTGGAGTCCACCTCGCGGCAGAGGTCGCGCAGCCGCTTGGAGTAGAGGTCCGTCAGGTCGACGAAGTTGGCGCCGACGATCGGGGAGTCCGCGGTCAGGTTGATGTGGTCGCTGATCAGCACCGGCTGGCCGGGGGTCCAGCCCTGGCGCAGACCGCCGCAGCCGTTGGTCAGCACGATGATGCCGCAGCCCGCGGCGGCCGCGGTGCGCACGCCGTGGACCACGGTGGCCACGCCGTGGCCCTCGTAGTAGTGGTTGCGGCCCAGGAAGATCAGGGCGCGCTTGTCACCGATCTTCACCGAGCGGATGGTGCCGGCGTGGCCGGCCACGGCGGGGGCGGGGAAGCCCGGGAGTTCGGTGACCGGGAACTCCGCGACCGTCTCGCCGAGGGCCTCGGCGGCCGGCACCCAGCCGGAGCCCATCACCAGGGCGACGTCGTGGCGCTCGGCGCCGGTCAGCTCGCGCAGGCGCTCGGCGGCGGCCTGGGCGGCGGCGTAGGGGTCGGCGGAGACGACCGACTGAGGAGATGCGTTCACAGGTCCGAGGATAGACGGGAATCGGCTACGCGCGTAGAAAATCCTGGTACGACGTGCCGGATCGTTACCCGGATGGCGTGAAAGTACAGCTCGGGAGCCCGTGTCCGAGCCCCCGGGCGGGAGCAATCTACAGCCGCTTCGCGCTGCGCAGTCCCTTCGCGTACAGGCCGTTGTCGTCCAGGCGGGCGGTGCCGCCCTTGTCGCCGAAGGTCGGACCGTTCGCCTCCTCGCGGCTGGAGATGTAGCGGGGGTGGCCGTCGGTGTCCAGGCCGAGGTAGATGCCGGTGTGGTCGAGCCGGGCGCCGGTGCGCGCGTCGATCTCGAAGAAGACCAGGTCACCGGGTTGCAGCGGGTCGATCGAGGCGGGCCGCAGGGTGGCGTCGGAGCCGGGGGCGGTGGTCAGCGGCAGCACCGGGACCCCGGGGGCGAGCCGGGCCAGGCCGTTGGCGGTGCGCGGCAGACCGGCGCCGGCCACGTCCTTGCTGAGCAGCGGGTAGCCGGAGCGGTAGCCGTAGACCATCCGGACGAACCCGGAGCAGTCGAAGGAGCCGTAGCGGGTCTTGTCGGGCTGCTTGGTGACCTTGTCGGCGAAGGTGTACGCGGTACCGAGGTAGTCGAGGAAGTCGGTCTGCTCCAGCCGCAGGTCGTTGCCGGCCGAGCCGTTGGGGTTGAGCGGGCCGAACGAGGCGTCGCCCCTGACCCGTACGCCCTTGGCGTCCCGGCCCTCCGGCGCGCCCGCCAGGTACTGGACGGCGATCGCCAGCACGTCGTCCCCGGTGGAGCCGAGCGACTGCTGGAACCAGGTGCGGAACCACCCCTCGGTCTCCGCGCCGGCCCGCCAGGTCTGCGGCAGCAGCCGGACCCAGCTGTCGCTGACCAGGGTGGCCGCGGTCGTGCCCGGCTCGGCGAAGGTACGGCTCGGGCCGGCCAGGACGGCGGTCCGGGCGCCGTCGGTCAGGGTGGCGAGCACCCCGCCGCGGGAGTCCCGCACGACCGTGCGGTCCGGGCCGGCCAGCCGCTCGTAGCGGTACCCGGTGGCGGCCGCGGCGGTGCCGGCGGCGGCCGGGCTCGCCGTGGCGGTGGCGGCGATCAGCGGGGCGGTGCCGACGCCCTCGGCGGGCAGCCGGTCGCGGTCCCGCAGCTGCACGGTGAGGTAGCCGCCGGCGGCCAGCAGGGTGACGGCGAGGCCGGTGCTGAGCAGGGACTTCCGGGTGACGGGCATGAGGGGCCTGGCTTCCTGCGGGTGCTGGGGGTCGGGGCGCTACCGGGGACGGGTACCGGGATCAGGTGCCGGGGAGCGCGCCGAGCAGCACGCCGGCGGTGAGCACCACGTAGTTGGCGAGGGTCACCGTGCCGGTAGCCATCAGGGTGGCCGCCCGGGGCTGGCGGACCAGCTGGTAGGCGATCAGGCCGGGGACGATGAAGCCGAGCGTCTGGTTCGCGTACAGGGTGGGCAGCTCGCGCTGGAGCACCAGCATCACGGTGGCCTGGAGCAGGACGCCGATCAGCACCACGGCGGCGAACAGCCGCTTGCCGTAGAGGATCACCAGCTTCTGGACGGCCCGGGTGGCGAGGTAGGTCAGCGCGGTCACCCCGATCACGATGGCCACCCGCTGGAGGTCCTCGACCAGTGTGAGGGCCAGCCAGCCGGGGGTGATCATGCCGCCGGGGGAGAGGTTGGTGGTCAGGTAGCAGACGAGCGAGAAGACCAGGCCGAGCGCGATGCCGATGGCGGCGATCTCGGGGGTGAGCTCGGTGGGGATCACTGCTGGTCTCCGTGGGGGAAGGGGGTGGTCCGGCGGGTGGGGGCGGGGGCGAACCAGGAGTCCGGCAGCGGCTCGGGGACGTACACCGGCTGGGGCGAGGGGGGCTCGGTGGGCACGGGGGCGGTGGGCCAGGGCTGGGTGTGGCCGTGCTGCGGGTAGCCGTGTTCGGCGTAGCCGTGCTGGGCGTAGCCGTGCTGGGCGTAGCCGTGCTGGGCGTATCCGTCGTGCGCGTAGCCGTGCTCGCCGTATCCGTGCTCGGCGTACCCGTGCTGCGCGTACCCGTCCTGCGCGTACCCGTGCTCGCCGTACCCCGGCTCCCCGGACGGGGCCGCCGCCGGCCACGCGTCCGGCATCGTCGTGGGCTCGGGCTCGGGTGCCGCCTCCGGCTCCTCGTCCGGGTCGAGCCGGGCGAGCTCCTCCAGGAACAGCTCGCCCTGGCCGTGGATGTTGCCGATCGCGACCAGCGAGGAGTCCGGTCCGAGCCCGGCCAGCAGGTCCGCGGTGAGCGCCGCCGGGTCGCGCCGGTCGCCGCCGAGGTCGACCACCCGGCCCGGCCAGCCGGCCGGGATGCCGTCCCGGGCGCTCCGGGTGGGGTGGCCGATCAGGAAGACGGTGTCCGGGTCGAGGTCCGGCACGATCTGGCCCATCTGGCCGTTGCGCTCGACCCGGTCCGGGCGGCAGTTGATCACGACGTTGAGCGGGCGGTGGATCGCGCCGAGGCTCTCCAGCTGACGGACGTTCATCAGGGTGGACTCGGGGTCGTTGGCCGCGAAGACGTTGGCGAACCGCAGTCGCCGGCCGTCCCCGGTGCGGTACCGCTCGACGGAGAGCACGCCCGGATCCGGCGGGGCCTGCCACATCCCCCGCAGCGCCGTCTGCCGCTCGATGCCGAGGAGCTCGGCGACGGCGAGGGCGATGGCCACGTTCTCCTTGAAGGTGAACCAGCTGAAGCCGCGCAGCTCCTCGTCGGTGACCGACTCCGGGTCGACCACGATCAGTTCGCAGTCCCGCGCGGCCGCCTCCGCGCGCAGGATGTGCAAGCGGTCCCGCTCGGCGGTGACGCAGACGCCGCCGACCGGCATCGAGCGGGAGAGCGACCGGGCCACGTCGTCCAGCGTCGGGCCCATCTCGGCCAGGTGGTCCTCGCGGACGTTGCAGAGCACGCCGATGGTGGAGCGGATCAGCTTGGTCTGGTTGACCTCCTGGAGCGCCGGCATCACCGCCATGCACTCGATCACCAGGGCGTGCGGGCGGTAGGTCGCGGCCCGGCGGACGATGCCGATCTGCTCCACCACGTTGGCGATGCCGAACTTCCGGTAGACCGGCTCCTCGGTCGCGTCGGGGTGGATGAACCGGGCCGCGGTGCCGGTGGTCTTGGCCACCGTCACCAGGCCGCCGCCGCGCAGCGCGCCCGCGCAGAGCCGGGTGATCGAACTCTTGCCGCGGATGCCGTTGACCAGGACCCGGGTCGGGATCTGCTCCAGCGCGGCGTAGTGCCGGCGCTGTTCGACGATGCCCGCGACCAGCAGGACGGCGCAGCACACCAGCAGCACGAGGTACAGGAAGAGCACGGGGGCGGTCCTTCTCAGCGGGTGGCGGTGGAGGAGGCGGCGGCCGGTCCGGCCGGGGCGCGGCGGGCGGCCTGCTCCAGGTCCTGACGGATCAGCTCCAGGCTGCGGGCGACGGCTCCGACCTCGTCGTGGTGGACGGGGTGGAGCACGGTGCGGCGGTCCCCGGCGGCCAGCGCCTCGGCGCTCGCGGTGAGGCGGCGCAGCGGCAGGCCGACGGCGATGAAGAGCCAGCCGAGGCAGAGCGCGGCGGCGGCGAGGCCGAGCATGCCGGCCAGGACGGCGCGTCGGTCGGCCCGGTTCTGGTCGAGGTGGAGCCAGGCCACCGGGTGGGCGGTGACCACCGACCAGCCGAGCCGGGCGACGGTGCCATTGCCGCCGAGCGGGGCCGCGGCCAGCAGGACGGGGTCGCCGCCGGTGCGGACCACGTCGACGGCGGCCTCCTTCCCGGCGCCGGCCAGGACGGCCCCGGCCCGACCGTCGGGCAGGTCGCCGAAGGAGCTGTAGCCCTCGTTCGCGGCGAGGACGCGCCGGCGGTCGTCGACCAGCCAGACCCGGCCGAGACCGGGCCGGGTCAGCAGTCCGCTCAGGAAGTCGGTCCTGAACTCGCCGACCAGCACTGGCCCCCGGGGTTCGGCGGCCTCCGTACCGTTCGTGCCGTCCTCGCCGTTCCCGTCGTCCTCGCCGGCCGGGGTGGCGGTGAGCGCCGCGCGGGCGGCGATCCGGGGCTCCTTGCCGGACCGGTTGAGCAGCAGGACGCCGCTCGCGCCGAGCGCCTGCGGCCCGGTGCGGTGCGGCGCCTCGCCGGCCCGGGCGAGCACCTCGCCGTCGGCCCCGAGCACGTAGAGCGAGCGGTACCGGTCGTGCTCGGCCAGGGTGGTGCGCAGCAGGGTCTCGGCCTTGCCGACGGAGGCCTCGGCGAGCGCCGGCGCGAGCGAGCGCAGATCGGCGTAGCCCTCGTTGAGGGCCTGCCGGATCCGGTCGGCGGAGGTGTCGGTACGGTCCCGCTGTCCGGCCACCACCTGGGCGGGGACGCGGACCTGCGGGTCGCCGCCGCCGAGCAGCAGCAGCGGTCCGGACCAGGCGAGGACGACCACGGCGCACAGGGCCAGGGGCAGCGCGGTGCCGGGGCGGCGCCGGGCGGGGCGGGCGGCGGCCGGCGGGCGGGCCGGGTCGAGCAGTTGGAGCCGCAGCTCCTCCAGGGCGCGGGTGACGCGCCCGGCCTCGCCGCGCCGGGGGCCGGTGACCGGCCGGTCGAGCTCGCCCCGGGTGAGGCGGCGGGCCTCCAGGAAGAGGCGCAGCAGCGGACGCTGGAGCGTGCGGATCAGGTACCAGGCCAGCAGCAGGGCGAGGGCCAGCAGCGCGCCGGCGGCGGCCAGGCCGAGGGCCGGGTGGCGCAGACTGCCGGGCTTCGCGTCGAGGGCGCTGGTGGAGACGACGGTCAGACCGAGCGCGGTGGCCGGATCGGACCCGTCCGGGGCGGCGACGGCCGCGTAGCCGGCCACCCGGCGGACGCCCTTGCCGTCCGGGCCGCCGGCCAGGCTGCCCGAGACGGCCTTGCCGGGGGCCGGGCGCTCGTGGGCGGCGCGCTCGCGGGCCCCGGCGACCAGCTGCCGGTCCGGCTCGGCGGTCAGCGCGGCGCCGGTGGAGTCCAGGACGGACCCGGCGGCGTCGAGCACCTGGACGGTCTGCTCCTTGCGGGTGGCGACGCCGGGCAGGCGCAGGTTGTCGGAGGCGACCAGCAGGGCGCGGCCGTCGTCCTTCGTGCTGACCAGGGCGAAGGTGAGCAGCCTGGTCCCGGCGGTCGAGGGCATCAGCAGCGGTGCGGGCGCGGTGTCGGTCACCTTGCCGAGGTCGAGGCCGGCCAGCGGGACGGTCTCGCCGCGGGCGGCGAGCAGCCGGCCGGTGTCGGGCCGGACGATCACGGTGCCGCGCCACTTCCGGTAGGCCTGGCCCAGCGCGGTCAGCACGGCGGCCGGCTCGGCGGGCGCGCCGTCGTAGTGGGCGGCGGCCCGGCGCAGGTCGGTGGCGCTCTCGTGCAGTCCGGCGCGCAGGGAGGCGGCGGTGTCCTCGGCGGCGTACTGGTGGGACTCGCGGACGGCCTGCGGGGTGTCGTCCACCCGGAGCCCGCCGACGGCCAGCGCGGTGATCGTGGCGACGGCGAGCAGCAGGACCAGCAGCAGCGCGATCGGCGGGCGGATCCCCCCGAGCAGCGGCATGTCGGCCCGGCGGCGATAGCGGTGCTGTCGCGGCGGGGTGGGTGCCGTGCTCACGGGAGGCCTCGTCATCCGGTTCGGGGGCGGCGGCGCGCTCCACCTCCCCTTGGAGCCCCGCCGGGACCAGGGATGGTCAAGCCCTGGTCAAAACCTGAACAGCCTACGAAGTACTTTTTGGAATCCCGTCTCATTCGGATATCGAACCGGGGAATCTTTGGTCTCGAAAGGTTTCGAGCATGGATTCCATTGGCGGCAGGGTAGGTTCTCGGCTCATGGACACTCGGCCCGTGGAGAGAGCGCGTGTGCGGCGCGCGGTGCTGCTGCCGGGGGCGCTGCTCCTGGTCCTCGCCGCCCTGGCCGTCGTGCTGACGGTCGCGGCGCGCGGCTCCGCCGGGCACCCCGCCGCCGTGCCCGCCGACGGGGCCGGGCCGACCGGTCCGGTACCGGTGGACCTGGCGGCCCGGGTCGACGAGTACACCGCGGACTTCGCCCCGGACGGCCCGTACACCGTCCCGGACCAGGCGCAGCGCCGGGCGGTGGCGGACGGCGTGCTGGCGGCGCTCGACGGCCGGCCCGAGCAGGCCGGGCCGGTGCTGGCGAAGGCCGGCTACCGGATGACCGAGTTCACCGAGGCGGGCAGCGGGCGCCGGGTGGCCGAGATCGCCGAGAGCCCGGGGCGGGCGGCGGACGACCGGGGCTGGGGCCGGGTCTACCTCGACCTCTCGGCGAAGGCCGCCTGGTCGGTGCAGGTGCCGCACCCCGTCTCCGACAGCCGGACCGAGCGGCTCGGGGTGGACGTCTTCCGGGCCGGGCCGGGCGGGGTCCTGGTGCTCGCCGGGGCGCACCGCCGGGCGGGCGCGGACGGCTCCTCGGACGTGGCGCACCGCGCCGACACCGTGTTCGCGGCGGTGGTGGAGGCACTGACGGCGCGCGGACTGCCGGGCCTCCAGCTGCACGGCTTCGACGAGGGCAGCCTGCCGGGGCAGGACGCGGTGGTCTCCGGCGGCGCCGGCCAGGCCGGGGCGGCCGCCGAGCTCACCGCCGGCGGACTCGGGCAGGCCGGGTTCGCGGTCTGCCGGGCCTGGCGGGAGAAGTGCGGGCAGCTGACCGGCACCACCAACGTCGAGGGCCGGTTCGCGGCCGGTCTCGGGGTGCCGTGGATCCACGTCGAGCTGGGTGGCGGGCTGCGCACCGAGCCGCGGTGGCGGACGTCCGTGACGGCCGCGCTGGCCGCCACCACCGCCTCCTGGCGTAGCGGGGCCACGCCGTAGGGCCGGTCAGCAGGGGCGGCGGCGCAGGTCCAGGACGTAGTCGTGCGGCGCGCCGGCGCTCTCCGCGGCGTCCGCGACCAGGCCCAGGTAGCGGGCGGCGGGCAGGCCGCCCTCGTAGTCGTTGAGCACGTACGTCCAGACCGGGATGTCGCCGTCCAGGGTGTGCGCGCGCAGCCTGATCTTGCGGTAGATGCCGAGCTGGACGCCCTCCCAGCGGTCCAGGCCCTCCTCGTCCATCGGCGCGACGTCGTACAGCGAGACGAAGACCTGCTCCTTCTCGTCCTCGACCACGGTGGCCAGCGAGCCCTCCCAGCCGAGCTGCTCGCCGCCGAAGGTGAGGCGCCAGCCGTCCAGCCAACCGGTCCCGCGCAGCGGGGAGTGCGGGGCTCGGCGGGTCATCTGCCGGGCATCGAGGTTGGTGGCATACGCGGCGTAGAGGGGCATGGGGTGCAGCCTAGACCGTCCGCCGGACCGTCCGGGGCGACTGGGCGATCCAACAGGAGCCCCGACCCCGGCGTGGCACCGCGCTCGGCGTACGGGACAATGGTGGACGTGACTCGGATCGTGATCATCGGTGGCGGACCCGGCGGCTACGAGGCGGCGCTCGTCGCCTCCCAGCTCGGCGCGGAGGTGACCGTCGTCGACCGCGACGGTCTGGGCGGATCGGCGGTGCTCACGGACTGCGTGCCGTCGAAGACCCTGATCGCGACCGCGGAGGTGATGACGACCTTCGACAGCTCGTACGAAGAGCTGGGCATCATCGTCGCCGACGACACCCCGCCGCTGGAGCGCCAGGCGCGGGTGGTCGGCGTGGACCTCGGCAAGGTCAACCGACGCGTCAAGCGCCTCGCCATCGCCCAGTCCCACGACATCACCCAGTCGGTGACCCGCGCCGGGGTCACCGTGCTGCGCGGCCGGGGCCGGCTCGGCGGCGGCGGGCAGGCCGTGGACGGCTCCCGCGAGGTGCTGGTGGACGCGCCCGACGGCAGCGTCCAGTCGCTGCGCGCGGACGCGGTGCTGATCGCGACCGGCGCGCACCCGCGCGAGCTGCCGGACGCCCAGCCGGACGGCGAGCGGATCCTGACCTGGACCCAGGTGTACGACCTGGAGGAGCTGCCGCGCGAGCTGATCGTGGTCGGCTCCGGCGTCACCGGCGCCGAGTTCGCCGGCGCGTACCAGGCGCTCGGCTCCAAGGTCACCCTGGTGTCGAGCCGCGACCGGGTGCTGCCGGGCGAGGACCCGGACGCCGCCGAGGTGCTGGAGGAGGTCTTCCGCCGCCGCGGCATGAACGTGATGAGCCGCAGCCGGGCCGAGGGCGCCAAGAGGGTGGGCGACCACGTCGAGGTGACGCTCTCCGACGGCACGGTGATCAAGGGCACGCACTGCCTGATGGCGGTCGGCTCGATCCCCAACACCGCCGGGCTGGGCCTGGAGGAGGCGGGGGTGAAGCTCAACGACTGGGGCCAGATCTCGGTCGACCGGGTCTCCCGCACCAGCGCCCCCGGCGTCTACGCGGCCGGTGACTGCACCGGTGTCTTCATGCTCGCCTCGGTGGCGGCCATGCAGGGCCGGATCGCGATGTACCACGCGCTCGGCGACGCGGTGCAGCCGCTGAACCTGAAGACCGTGGCCTCCAACGTCTTCACCGACCCGGAGATCGCCACCGTCGGCTACACCGCCGCCGACGTGAGTTGCGGCAAGATGGACGCGGTCGAGGTCAAGCTGCCGCTGCGCGGCAACCCGCGGGCCAAGATGCAGGGCATCCGGGACGGTTTCGTGAAGCTGTTCTGCCGCCCGGGCACCGGCATCGTGGTCGGCGGCGTGGTGGTCGCCCCGCGCGCCAGCGAGCTGATCCACCCGATCGCGCTGGCGGTGGACGCCAATCTGACGGTCGAACAGGTGGCCAGCGCCTTCACCGTCTACCCGTCCGTCTCCGGCTCGACCGCCGAGGCCGCCCGCCAGCTGCACATCCGCAAGCGGGCCGGGGGCGAATCCTGAGCGCCTGACGCGCAGTTGAGGGCGGCTGCCGTTCGGCGGCCGCCCTTCGCGCGGGACGGGCCGTCACCCGGACGGCGGGCGCAGTCCCGGGTTGCTGACGGCGCGTATTGTACGGTCACGCGCCGCTCGTGCGTGAGCAATTCCCGCTACTAGCTGCAAACGCCTGAAAGCAGACGGTCACGCAGGTTACCGTCGGTTCTGTGTTTGCAGCAGAACGTCGCCAGTTGATCCTCGAAATGGTGCGCGCCAACGGAGCCGTCTCGCTCCGTGAACTGGCCCGCGTCGTCCAGACCTCCGAAGTGACCGTACGTCGTGACGTACGGGCACTGGAGGCAGAAGGGCTCCTCGACCGCCGGCACGGCGGCGCGGTGCTCCCCGGCGGCTTCAGCCGCGAACCAGGCTATCCGCAGAAGACCCACCTCTCCGCGGCCGAGAAGAGCGCCATCGCCGATCTCGCCGCGGGACTGGTGGAGGAGGGCGACGCCGTGGTGGTCGGCGCCGGGACCACCACCCAGGAGCTGGCCCGCCGGCTGGCCAGAGTCCCCGGGCTGACGGTGGTCACCAACTCCCTGCTGGTGGCCCAGGCGCTGGCCCACGCCAACCGGGTGGAGGTGGTGATGACCGGCGGCACCCTGCGGGGCTCCAACTACGCCCTGGTGGGCAGCGGCGCCGAGCAGTCGCTGCACGGGCTGCGGGTCTCCAAGGCGTTCATCTCCGGCAGTGGACTGACCGCCGAGCGCGGGCTGTCGACCACGAACATGCTCTCCGCGAGCGTGGACCGGGCTCTGGTGCAGTCGGCTGCCGAGGTCATCGTCCTCGCCGACCACACCAAGCTCGGCGCGGACACCATGTTCCAGACCGTCCCGACCGAGACCATCACCCGACTGGTCACCGACGAGCGGGCCGCCGCCGACGACAGCAGCGCGCGCGAGCTGGACGCGCTCGCCGACTGCGGGGTGCAGATCGACCTGGCGCCACTGGGTGCCCCGCCGTCCGGGGACGCCCCCGTGCACGGCACCGGCAGCGGGCCCGTCCACCAGACCCAGCCCGGCCCGCTGGCCCGGCGGACGGCCCCGCCGCCCGGTGGTGCCCCGCTGCCCGGCCAGCGGCGCCCCGGCGCGCACGGCGGCCCCGGTGGGCCGGGCGGCCCGCTGCCGGCCCGGCTCGCCGAGCTGGGGGCCGTCCCGCGCGGGCGCTGAGCCCGGCCCGCGAGCGGTACGCACGCCGCGCCGTGCGTCGGCCCGCGTCCGTGCCGAGCCGCGCCCGTGCCGAGCCGGAAACGGAACCGGTCCGCACACCCCGAGGGGCGTACGGACCGGTCCGGCGGCCGGAGCCGTCAGTCCTTGATCTCGCAGAGCGCGGCGCCACTGCTGACGCTGCCGCCGACCTCGGCCTTGAGGCCGACCACGGTGCCCGCCTTGTGCGCGTTCAGCGGCTGCTCCATCTTCATCGCCTCCAGGACGACGATCAGCTCGCCCTCGGCGACGACCTGGCCCTCCTCGACGGCGACCTTGACGATGGTGCCCTGCATCGGCGAGGCCAGGGTGTCACCGCTGACCGCCGAGCCGGCCTTCTTGGCCCCGACCCGTCGCTTCGCCTTGGCCGCACCGCCGGCGGCGGCCGCCGGGGCCGACGCGACGCCCAGTGAGGACGGCAGCGAGACCTCGATCCGCTTGCCGCCGACCTCGACCACCACGGTCTCCCGGCCCTCGGCCTCCTCGCCCTCACCGGGCGCACCGGCGAACGCGGGGATGGTGTTCTGGAACTCGGTCTCGATCCACCGGGTGAAGACCGTGAACGGCCCGTCGCCGCCGTGCACCTCGGGCGCGAACGCCGGGTCGGTCACGACCACGCGGTGGAACGGGATGGCGGTGGCCATGCCCTCGACCTTGAACTCGGCCAGCGCGCGGGCGGCGCGCTGCAGCGCCTGCTTGCGGGTGGCGCCGGTGACGACCAGCTTGGCGAGCAGCGAGTCCCAGGCGGGGCCGATGACCGAGCCGCTCTCGACGCCCGCGTCCAGCCGCACGCCCGGGCCGGACGGCGGCGCGAACAGCGTCACCGTGCCGGGGGCGGGCAGGAAGCCGCGGCCCGGGTCCTCGCCGTTGATGCGGAACTCGATCGAATGACCCCGCACCTCCGGGTCGTCGTACCCGAGCTCCTCGCCGTCGGCGATCCGGAACATCTCGCGGACCAGGTCGATCCCGGTGACCTCCTCGGAGACCGGGTGCTCCACCTGGAGGCGGGTGTTGACCTCCAGGAAGGAGATCAGCCCGTCCTGGGAGACCAGGAACTCGCAGGTCCCGGCACCGACGTAGCCGGCCTCCTTGAGGATGGCCTTGGACGCCCGGTACAGCTCGGCGTTCTGCTCGGGGGTGAGGAACGGCGCGGGCGCCTCCTCGACCAGCTTCTGGTGCCGGCGCTGCAGCGAGCAGTCACGCGTGGAGACGACCACCACGTTGCCGTGCTGGTCGGCCAGACACTGGGTCTCGACGTGCCGGGGGTTGTCCAGGTAGCGCTCGACGAAGCACTCGCCGCGACCGAAGGCGGCGACCGCCTCGCGGACCGCGGACTCGAACAGCTCCGGGATCTCCTCCAGCGTGCGGGCGACCTTCAGGCCGCGGCCGCCACCACCGAACGCCGCCTTGATGGCGACCGGGAGACCGTGCTCCCGGGCGAAGGCGACGACCTCGTCGGCGCCCGCGACCGGGTCCGGCGTACCGGCGACCAGCGGGGCACCGGCGCGCTGCGCCACGTGCCGGGCGGTGACCTTGTCACCGAGGTCGCGGATGGCCTGCGGCGGCGGGCCGATCCAGGTCAGGCCCGCGTCGAGGACGGCCTGGGCGAAGTCGGCGTTCTCCGACAGGAAGCCGTAGCCGGGGTGGACGGCGTCCGCACCCGAGTCCGCGGCGGCCTTCAGGACCTTCGCGATGTCGAGGTAGCTGGTACCGGGGGTGTCGCCGCCCAGCGCGTAAGCCTCGTCGGCCGCGCGGACGTGCAGCGCATCCCGGTCCGGCTCGGCGTAGACGGCGACGCTGGCGATACCGGCGTCCGAGCAGGCCCGGGCGACGCGGACGGCGATTTCCCCGCGGTTGGCGATGAGCACCTTGCGCACTGTGGCTCCCTTCTTGAACCTGGTCGAGTTTATGGATTTCTGGGCGGTACCGGCGAGTAGCCCCAGGTTGTGAACTATCCCACACGGAGGGTGATGCGTTCGGGGGCCCGATCCGTGACCCCGTCCGGGTCTTCCCAGGTGGCGGCCGGTGCCGTTGCCGGGGGTCGTCCCGTGCGGACGGTGACGGGGCGGCGCGGCGGCTCGGTGGCCTTGGCCACACTCACCCGGCAGGGGCCGTGGAGGCGGTCCTCTCCCGGGCCCGGGCGGTCACGTCGGCGGCCAGTTCCACCACATCGGGCCCGTAGGCCTCCGGGTTGACGACCCTGAGGACCACGGCGAACGTACCGTCCTCACCGTACCGGCGGGCGAGCCGGCGGTGGTTGGCGACGAGGTAGCGGACGCCGGCGTGGTTGGCGACGCCGGTCTGGCCGGAGATCAGGAAGACCGGGCGCCCGCCCTCGGGGGTGGGGAGGCGGGCCAGCAGGGCGAACACCTCGTTGTCCCAGTCGACGGTGAAGGACCGGTCGCCCGCCATGATGACGTTCGCCGGCCCGTCCGACCCGCTGGTGACGGTCACCCCGGGCAGCCCCCAGGCCAGGTGGGCGGCCATCCGCTCGTTGCTGCTGGGGCCGCCGAAGCAGAACTCGGTCTTGGCGCCCAGCCCGCGGTGGACGGCGTCGTGCGCGACCAGCTCGGTCTGCGCGCCGCACTCCTTCACCAGCGCGGCCAGCTCCATCAGCGCGTAGGCGTCGCGCCGGGTGACCGTCCGGGCGTGCGCGCCGACGCCGACGCTGCGGTTCACCACGATCAGGCACTCACCGCCGGCCGGCAGGCCGAAGAACGAGCGGACCCGCTCCAGCCGCCTCCTGCGGCGCAGGTTCTGCGCGAGCCAGCCGAGCGCCGCGCTGATCGCGCTCGCCACCAGCCCCAGCAGCACGTTGAGCAGACTGTCGGTCATCGGCCTGTCCCCTCCCCGTTCGAACGGCGGCGGTCAGCCTAGCGGGCTCCCGGGACGGCCACGGGTCCGGACGGTGGACGGCCCCCGGCGCACCGCGGTCGCGCGACGGTCCGCCGTCCGGCCCGGGAAGTCGCCCCGGGGAGCCGGCTGGGGAGCCGGCCCGCCGGTCAGACCCAGAGGTCGGTGATCCGGACGCCGAGGTCGGCGAGGAGCCCGCGCAGCAGCGGCAGGGAGAGGCCGATGACGTTGCCCGGATCGCCGTCGATGCCCTCGACGAACGGCGCCGAGCGGCCGTCCAGGGTGAACGCGCCGGCCACGTGCAGCGGCTCGCCGGAGGCGATGTAGGCGGCGACCTCGGCGTCGTCCGGGGTGCCGAAGCGGACGGTGGTGGAGGCGGTGGCCGAGGACTGCCGGCCGGTCACGGTGTCGATCACGCAGTGTCCGGTGCGCAGCACCCCGGACCGGCCGCGCATCGCCTGCCAGCGGGCCAGCGCCTCGGTGGCGTCGGCGGGCTTGCCGAGCGCCTGCCCGTCCAGCTCCAGCACCGAGTCGCAGCCGATCACCAGCTCACCGCCGGTCAGTTCGGCGGCGACCGCCTTGGCCTTGGCCTCGGCGAGCACGAGGGCGAGTTCGGCGGGGGTGGCGGCGGTGACCGCGTCCTCGTCGACGCCGCTGACCACCACGCGCGGGTCGAGGCCCGCTTGGCGCAGCAGCCCGAGGCGGGCGGGGGAGGCGGAGGCGAGGACGAGGGTGCGGCGGTCGGTCATGCCCACCAGGGTAGGGGCCGGCCCGGTGCCCGCCCGTCGGCCCGGTGCCCTCCGGCGGCCCGGAGGCCGCGGCCGGCGGGCGGTGGGGCGCGCCCGGGCGGTCAGATCATCAGCAGGACGGCGATCAGCAGGAGGGAGGCCGCGAGCACGTGGCCGGCGCGGCGCAGCTTCTCCTGCGCCCGGCGGGCCTCCGGGGAGGGCTCGTCGCGGGGGTCTGACCAGAGCACCCCTCCAGGGTGCGCCGCGCCGCCGCGGTGACGCCTGAGTACGCGTACTCAGCTTTCGGGGCAATCCGGGCGTGGCCGGGGGCGGGTCGTCGGCCCACCCCCGGCCGGGGGGCTAACCGGCCCAGCCCGAGGCGCGCCAGGCGTTGACGCCGGGGCGCGGGGCGGAGCGCAGCCGGCGGGCGCGGTCGTTCCAGGGGGAGTCCGGGCCGGCGCCGGCGCGGCGGGCGGCCTCGGCGGCGGCCTGCGCGGCGGCGGCCCGGGCTTGGACCACCGCCAGGACGGTGGCCAGCTCCTCGGGGGTCGGCTGCCCGTGCAGCACGTGGATCGGGGCCATGGCTCAATCCTCTCGCGACAGCCGCTTACAGGGGGATGTTTCCGTGCTTCTTCGGCGGCAGCACCTCGCGCTTGCCGCGCAGCGCCCGCAGCCCGCGGACGATGTGCCGGCGGGTGTCGCTCGGCGCGATGACGGCGTCCACGTAGCCGCGCTCGGCGGCCAGGTACGGGTTGAGCAGGGTGTCCTCGTACGAGGCGAGCAGCTCGGCCCGCCTGGCCTCGACGTCCTCCGCGTCCGCCAGCTCGCGCCGGTGCAGGATGTTGACCGCGCCCTGCGCGCCCATCACGGCGATCTGCGCGGTCGGCCAGGCGAGGTTGAGGTCGGCGCCCAGGTGCTTGGAGCCCATCACGTCGTACGCGCCGCCGAAGGCCTTGCGGGTGATCACGGTGATCAGCGGGACGGTGGCCTCGGCGTAGGCGTAGATCAGCTTGGCGCCGCGGCGGATGATGCCGTCCCACTCCTGGCCGGTGCCGGGCAGGAAGCCGGGCACGTCGACGAAGGTCAGCACCGGGATGTTGAAGCTGTCGCAGGTGCGGACGAAGCGCGCGGCCTTCTCGCTGGCGGCGATGTCCAGGCAGCCGGCCAGGTCCATCGGCTGGTTGCCGACGACGCCGACCGGGTGGCCCTCGACCCGGCCGAAGCCGGTGATGATGTTGCCCGCGTACAGCGGCTGGGTCTCCAGGAACTCGCCGTCGTCCAGGATGTGCTCGATCACCGTGTGCATGTCGTACGGCTGGTTGGCCGAGTCCGGGATCAGGGTGTCGAGTTCGAGGTCCTCGTCGGTGACCGAGAGGTCCGCCTCCTCGGGGAAGGACGGCGGGTCGGAGAGGTTGTTGGAGGGCAGGTACGAGAGCAGGCTCTTGACGTACTCGATCGCCTCCTTCTCGTCCGCGGCCAGGTAGTGCGCGTTGCCGGACTTGGCGTTGTGGGTGCGCGCGCCGCCCAGCTCCTCCATGCCGACGTCCTCACCGGTGACGGTCTTGATCACGTCCGGTCCGGTGATGAACATGTGCGAGGTCTGATCGGCCATCACCACGAAGTCGGTGATCGCGGGGGAGTACACCGCGCCGCCCGCGCAGGGGCCCATGATCAGCGAGATCTGCGGGACGACGCCGGAGGCGTGCACGTTGCGGCGGAAGATCTCGCCGTACAGGCCGAGCGAGACGACGCCCTCCTGGATCCGGGCGCCGCCGGAGTCGTTGATGCCGACGACCGGGCAGCCGGTCTTCAGCGCGAAGTCCATCACCTTGACGATCTTCTCGCCGAACACCTCGCCGAGCGAGCCGCCGAAGACGGTGAAGTCCTGGGCGAAGACGGCGACCTGACGGCCGTCGACGGTGCCGTAGCCGGTGACCACGCCGTCGCCGTACGGGCGGTTCTTCTCCTGGCCGAAATTGATCGAACGGTGCCGGGCGAACTCGTCGAACTCCACGAAGGAGCCCTCGTCCATCAGCTCGACGACGCGCTCACGGGCGGTCAGCTTGCCCTTGGCGTGCTGCTTCTCCACGGCCTTGGCGGAGCCGGAGTGCACCGCCTCGTCGATCCTGCGCCGCAGGTCGGCGAGCTTGCCGGCGGTGGTGTGGGGGTCGTACGGGGCCTCGGTCATCGGGTGGGCTCTCCCTGATCCATGGGCCGCGGCCTGTTCGGTGGTACGCGGGTCTGGGCGGGACACGCGTATGAGGGCAGGGCGGCGCAACGAACTACCGTCGAGTAGCGTAGCCAGCGCGCGGGGTTTCCCGTTATGGCCAGCGACACAGTGTGTCAACGCCCGTTCTGCGGGACGATATGGCGGCCTGGGGCCCGGCCGGGGCGCCGGCCAGGGCCTAGTCTCGTGGTCATGACCGACCCCGTCACCCCCCGCCGCAGTGGACTGCGCGGCTTCGGCCACGCCGGGCCGTCGCCCTGGACCGATCTGGACCGGCCGCCGCTGGACGCCGAGGCCCTGCGCCGCGACCTGGTCCTGCCGGGCGGGTTCTGGACCTCGCTGGACGTCGTCACCGAGACCGGCTCCACCAACAGCGACCTCGCCGCCCGCGCCAGGGAGGGCGCGCCGCAGGGCGCCGTGCTGGTCGCCGAGGCGCAGAACGCCGGGCGCGGCCGGCTGGACCGGCAGTGGACGGCGCCGCCCCGCTCCGGCCTCTTCCTCTCCGTCCTGCTTCGCCCGGACGAGGTACCCGTCGAGCGGTACGGCTGGTTGCCGATCCTGGTCGGCGTCGCGGCGGCCGCCACGCTGAGCCGGGTGGCCGAGGTCGAGGTCGGCCTCAAGTGGCCGAACGACCTCCAGGTCGGGATCGACGGCACGGAGCGCAAGCTCGGCGGCATCCTCACCGAGCTGAGCGGCGGCGCGGTGGTGGCCGGCCTCGGCATCAACGTCTCGCTGCGCGCGGGCGAGCTGCCCGTCCCCACCGCCGCCTCGCTGGCCCTGGCCGGCGCCGCGGTGACCGACCGGTCCACCCTGCTGCGCGGGCTGCTGCGCGAGTTCGCCGGTCTCTACACCGAGTGGACCGCTGCGGCCGGCGACCCGCACGCCAGCGGCCTGCTGGCCGCCTACGCGGACCGCTGCACCACCCTCGGCCGGCCGGTCAAGGTCCATCTGCCGGGTGACCGCGAGCTGCTCGGCGAGGCGGTGGCGATCGACGGCGACGGCCGGCTGGTGGTCCGCACGCCCGACGGCACACGGCGGCCGGTGGGCGCGGGAGACGTCGTCCACGTGCGCCCCGAGCCCCGCTGAGCGGCACTCTTCACCTCTCTTTGACCCGGGCGGATGCCCCGGATCGCGGGATTCCGTGCGAACATTCCACCTGGCAGCAGTGTGAGGCGCGCCACTGCCCGAAGGGGTGGCGGGCGCGCGTCCGGACAGGCAGGACACGAGGCAAGTGCGGCAACCGCACGGGGACGGACCGGTGGCAGAGGACGGCGGCAACGGCGGGACGGCGGGCTCCGACGACCAGACGGTCGCGCTCGACCTGGAACGCCTGATCCTGGACGCGCCACGCCGCTACACCCCGTACCAGGCCGCGCGGGCCGCCGACGTCCCGATGGAGCTGGCCACCCGCTTCTGGCGGGCGATGGGGTTCCCGGACATCGGGCAGTCCCGGGCGCTCACCGACGGGGACGTGATCGCCCTGCGCCGGCTCGCCGGTCTGGTGGAGTCGGGCCTGCTCAGCGAGCCGATGGCGATCCAGGTGGCCCGCTCGACCGGGCAGACCACCGCCCGGCTGGCCGGCTGGCAGATGGACACCTTCCTGGAGAACCTCACCCAGTCCGTCGAGCCCGGACTGACCCGCGCCGACGTGGCCTACCCGCTGGTCGAGCTGCTGCTGCCGGAACTGGAGCAGTTCCTGGTGTACGTCTGGCGCCGGCAGCTGGCCGCCGTCACCGGCCGGGTGGTGCAGGCCGCCGAGGACACCGAGATCACCAGCGGCCGGCTGGCCGTCGGCTTCGCGGACCTGGTCGGCTTCACCCGGCTCTCCCGCCGGCTGGAGGAGGAGGAGCTCGGCGAGCTGGTCGAGACCTTCGAGAACACCTGTTCGGACCTGATCGCCGGCCAGGGCGGCCGGGTGATCAAGACCCTCGGTGACGAGATCCTCTACGTCTCCGAGGACCCGGGGACGGCCGCCGAGATCGCGCTCAGCCTGATCGAGGCCCTGGCCGAGGACGACAGCATCCCCGCGCTGCGGGTCGGCATGGCCTTCGGCACCGTCACCTCCCGGATGGGCGACGTCTTCGGCACCACCGTCAACCTCGCCAGCCGGCTCACCTCGATCGCGCCCAAGGACGCGGTGCTGATCGACGGCGAGTTCGCGGCCGCGCTGGAGCAGAACGGCAGCGTCGCCCCGGCCGATGCCGACATGCCTGGGCTGGCCGAGGCCCTGGCGGCCGCCGCGGGGCAGCCCGCCTCCGGGCTCCCGGTGCCGGGGCCGGACGCCGGGCACCGGTTCGGCCTCCAGCCGATGTGGCGCCGCCCGGTGCGCGGGCTGGGGCTGGTCGAACCGTGGCTGCTGTCGCGGCGGCCGCGCGGGGAGTGACCTCGCCGCGGGGCTCGGCCGGCCGTGCGGCGGGACCGGGTTTTCCGGGGTTTCCGCGACGCGCGGAATGCCTGGCGGCGGACGGGGTAGGCGGGTGTTCGGGCGAGGCGGCCGGGTCCGGAGGTCCGGATCGGTCGTGGCGTGGGGCCGTCGTCCGAAAGCCGTACGGCTGAAACCGCTCGGGTCGGGGGGATCCGCGCGGGCAAACGGGGCATAACCGAACGAAACCGCCATAGTCTTGGTGCAAGCGGCTGGACGGGTCCGGTTCTCGGTGGGGTGCGCCACGGGGCCGAGCGGGACCGAGCACAGGGAACGAGGCGAGCCGGTGGGCAGTGAGGCGATCACGACGGACCGCGGCTGTGTGTGCGACCGCGCGGAGTCGCCGGCCGTCCCCGACCCGCGGCTGACCTCCGTGGTGGAGCTCGCCCAGGACATGGCGGGAGCGCTCACCCCGCTGGAGGCCGTCCGGGCCGCCGCCGCCCGGGCCACCGAGGCCCTCGGCGCCACCATGGCGGCCGTCTCGGTCTGGGACCGCGAGTCCGGCCGGCTGCGGGTGCTGGTCAACCACGGGGAGCTGGCGCCGGGCGAGGAGGAGCTGCCGGAGGACGAGTCCTACCCGGTGGCGGACTTCCCCGAGATCGTCACCTATCTGGAAGAGCGCTGGACCACCGGCCGACTGCCCCGCGCCTGGCTGCAGAGCGCCGAGAACGCCGAGCCGCACGCCCGGCACTCGCACCCCACCGCCGGGGCCTACTGCCAGGAGCGCGCCGCCGCGCTGCGCCGGCGGGGCCGGGCCTGCTGCGTGGTCGCCCCGATCGTGCTGCACGGGCAGGCCTGGGGCGAGCTCTACCTGGCCAGGTCCACCGGGACGGCGGAGTTCACCGAGGGCGACGCCGACTACGCCACCCTGCTCGCCGCCCAGATCTCCGCCGGGCTCGCGCAGACCGAGCGCCTCGCCGACCTGCGCAAGCTCGCCTTCTCCGACCCGCTGACCGGCCTGGCCAACCGGCGGGCGGTGGACGCCCGGCTGGAGAGCGCGCTGGAGGCGCACAACCGCGACAGCACGGTCGTCTCGCTGGTGGTCTGCGACGTCAACGGCCTGAAGCGGGTCAACGACCAGCTCGGGCACGAGATGGGCGACCGGCTGCTGGAGCGCTTCGCCCACCAGTTGTCGCTGGCCGCCGCCAAGCTGCCCGGCAGCCTCGCCGCCCGCCTCGGCGGCGACGAGTTCTGCCTGCTGGTGGAGGGCCAGAAAGCGGACGAGGTGGTCGCCGTCGCCGAGGAGCTGTGCGCACGGGCGCTGGCGCTGGCCGAGGGCGAGGGCGTGGCCTGCGGGGTCGCCTCCACCGGGGACTCGATCGGTCCGGTGACCACCCCCGACCGGCTGTTCCGGCTCGCCGACGCCGCCCAGTACCGGGCCAAGGCCGCCCGCGCGGCGCACCCGGTGGTGGCCGGCCGCAGCCACGGCCCCGGCTTCTCGCCGGACCCGACCGTCCTGCTGGCCGACGCCGCCGACCCGCGCCACCGGGCCGACGCCCGGGGGCGCGCCGCCGGCCGGGCCGGCTCCGGCGACCGGCGGCGGTTCCGCGGCGCCGCGCACAGCGCCGACCCGGGGCAGCTGATCACCGCCGTGCTCGCCGCACTGGACCAGCACGGCGTCGCCCGCTCGGTCCACCCCGCCGACACCATCGGCAAGCTGGCCGTCGTCGCGGAGACCGCGGCCCGGCTGCTGGACGCGGTCGGCTGGTGGGTCTCCTACGTGCCGCCGGGCTCGCACCTGGTGCGCACCGCCCAGCACGCCGTGTACCGGATGACCAGCGGGCCGAGCAGTTCACGGGCGGAGACCCAGCGGGCCCAGATCGAGGCCCCGGACGCCGTCTTCGACCTGCGCCACTACCCGATGACCCGGCGGGCCGTGCGCGGCGGGTCCTTCGCGCTGCGCGCGGGCGCGGCCGGGAACGACCCGTCCGAAGAGGCCATGCTGGTGGTCAGCGGCTACCGGGGGATGGTCGCGGCGGGCGGCCAGAACCCGGCGGGCGGCTGGCTGGTGGAGCTGTTCGCCGACGACGCCACGCTGCCGCTCGGTCAGGTCGCCGGCGCGATGCGCGCGCTGGTCGCGGTGGCGCTGGCCGGCCCGGCCTCCCCGCCGCCGGGCTGAGGCCGCCGCGGGCTGAGGCCGCCGCCGGGCCGGGGCCGCGGCCGGAGCGGCCGGCTCCGCGTCAGGGGCCGGGGGCGGCGGGCGGCTTGTGCCGGTTCGGTGACCGCCCTGTTCCGAGCGGGTCGCGGTCCGGTGCGGAGGCTGTCGCAGGGCTGGGCGGCCCGGGGCGGACGTGGGATGGTATCGGCGGTCGGCGGGCCACGGGGGCCGCGCCGGATCGGGGGTCGAACCAATGCGCGCTCGTCTGACGGGCCTTGTCCTCTGCGCCGCCCTGGTGCTGGGCGGTGCCACGCTGGCCGCCGCTCCGGCGGCCTCGGCCGCGCCGCGCGCCGCCGCGGCGAGCACCGTCGCGGTCGGCACCGCCGCCGCGGGGGGTGCCGTCCCGGCGGCCCCGGCGGCCCAGCCGGCCCCGGCCGCGGCCGAGCACCGGGACGGCACCCGGCTGGCCGGGTCCAAGGACAAGTCCAAGTCCAAGAAAAAGAAGAAGGGCTTCTTCGGCAAGCTCATCGGTGTGGTGATCGGCATCGTGGTGGTGCTGGTCGTGATCGCCGTGATCATCGCGGTGATCGTGATGCTCCGCCGCCGCAACCGGCCGTAGTCCCCGCCGGGCCGGGCCCGCGGCCACGGCGGTGCCCGCGGCCGCGGCCCGGGTCACGGGCGCAGGGCGCGCAGGACGGCGTCCACCAGACGGTCCGCGTAGGCGTGGTCGAGCGGACCGAGGTCGTGCAGCCAGCGGTAGTACATCGGGCCGTAGAGCAGCTCGACGGCGAGGTCGAGATCGGCGTCGGCGGCGAGCTGCCCGGCCTCGCGGGCACGGCGCAGCCGCTCCCGGGTGACCTCCAGCAGGGGGTCCAGCAGGCGTTCGCGGTACTCGCGCAGCAGGGCCGGGTCGCGCAGGTACTCGGAGATCAGGCCGCGGCCGGTGGTGCCGAAGCCGGGGTCGGCGAGCTGGTCGGCCGTCGGTCGCAGGACGGCGCGCAGGTCGGCGGCGAGGTCACCGGTGTCGGGCAGGGCCAGGCTGCCGGAGGCGTCCTCGTTGGCGGCCTGGAAGGCGTCGAAGACCACCGCGCCCTTGGACGGCCACCAGCGGTAGATGGTCTGCTTGCCGACGCCGGCCCGGGCGGCGATCGCCTCGATGGTCAGCTTGGCGAACCCCACCTCCGCCACCAGTTCGGCGGCGGCGGTGAGGACGGCCTGGCGGGAGCGCTCGCTGCGGCGGGCGGGATCGGGAGAGCTGCTGCGGGTCATGGGCCCATTCTAGGGACCTGGTGAAACGATACGTCTCGTCTTGACGTGGCCCTGATGCCCCGTCGCCCGGATGGCGCAGGGGCTCAGCCGTTGTGGACCGCGTCCGCGAGCAGCTCGCGCAGCCGGGCCGCGAACGCCCGGGGGTGGGTCAGGTTGCCGTTGTGGCCGCCGGGCAGGCGGGCGGCGGGGGCGGCGGGGCAGGTCTGACGGTGGCCGGGGCGAGTCGGGCCGGCGGGTGCGGGCCGGCCGCTCAGCCGGTGATCCGGTCCGGGCGGGTGTAGACGTTGGCGCGCTCGCCGCGCAGGAAGCCGACCAGGGTCAGGCCCAGCTCCTCGGCGAGGTCCACCGCGAGCGAGGACGGCGCGGAGACGGCCGCCAGCAGGGGGACGCCCGCCAGCGCGGCCTTCTGGGTGAGCTCGAACGAGGCCCGGCCGCTGACCAGCAGCACGTGCCCGGTCAGCGGCAGCCGGCCTTCGCGCAGCGCCCAGCCGACCACCTTGTCCACCGCGTTGTGCCGGCCGACGTCCTCGCGGGCGCAGAGCAGCTCGCCGCTCGCCCCGTCGAACAGGCCGGCCGCGTGCAGGCCGCCGGTCGAGTCGAAGGTCCGCTGGGTGGCCCGCAGCCGGTCCGCCAGCCCGTACAGCAGCGACGGGGGCACGGTCAGCGGGTCCTCCGCGACGGGGTGGCGGACGTGGGTGCGGACGGCGTCCACCGTGTCGCGGCCGCAGAGGCCGCAGGCGCTGGTGGTGAGCAGGTTGCGGTGCGCGGAGAGCGGGAGGGGGCGGGCGCCGCGCAGCGCCGCGTCCACCACGTTGTAGGTGTTCGCGCCCGCCTCGTCCGTCCCGGCGCAGTAGCGCAGGGCCGCGAGGTCCTCCGCCGTGTGCACCAGCCCCTCGCCGACCAGGAAGCCGGCCACCAGGTCGAAGTCCTGGCCGGGGGTGCGCATGGTCACCGTCAGCGGCTCGCCGCCGACCCGGATCTCCAGCGGCTCCTCCGCCGCCAGGGCGTCCGGCCGCGCGCTGCGGTCGTCCCCGTGCAGTCGCACCACCCGCCGCCGTGCCGTCGCCCGCGTCATCGGTCCTCCGCCTCCCTGCCGTCCGTCGACCCCAGCGTGCGGCATCGGGGCGGCGCGGTGGAAATCGCCGGTCCGGCGGGCCGGCGTCCGGGCCGGGATTCGGGCCGTCCGGCTCCCGGTGGCCGGCCGGGCCGCCCGCCCTTCACCTGGATGGCGATGCCGTGCGGCGTCCGGCGGCCGTCGTCGGCGAAGGTGGCGGGGAGGTCCTCGCCGAAGTCGTCGGAGCCGTCGATCTCCTGGACGATGTGGTGGCGGGGAACCCGTCGCGCGGATCGGACGGTTCCGCTGGTTGTCATATCTCCATTCAACTGGTGTGATGATGCATATGGATATGCACAGTGCTGTGGCCCCCGAGGCGTCCCTCGTCCAGGTCGGCAAGGCCGACGTCAGCGCCGAGGACGTGCTGGCCGTCGCCCGGGGCAACGCCCGGGTCGAGATCGGTCCGGACGCGCTCGCCGAGATGGCGGCGGCGCGGGCCCGGATCGAGGCCCTCGCGGCCGAGCCGCGCCCCGTCTACGGTGTCTCCACCGGCTTCGGCGCCCTCGCCGTCCGGCACATCAGCCCCGAGCTCCGCGCCCAGCTGCAGCGCTCGCTGGTGCGCTCGCACGCCGCCGGGATGGGCCCGGCGGTGGAGCGCGAGGTGGTCCGCGCGCTGATGTTCCTGCGGATGAAGACGCTGGCCTCCGGCCGGACCGGCGTGCGCCCGGTGGTCGCGCAGACCATGGCCGCCATCCTCAACGCCGGCATCACCCCGGTGGTCCGCGAGTTCGGCTCGCTCGGCTGTTCCGGCGACCTCGCCCCGCTGTCGCACTGCGCGCTGGTCCTGATGGGCGAAGGCGTGGCGACCGGCCCGGACGGTGTCGAGAAGCCCGGCGGCGAGCTGCTCGCCGCGGCCGGCATCGAGCCGGTCGAGCTGCTGGAGAAGGAGGGCCTGGCCCTCATCAACGGCACCGACGGCATGCTCGGCATGCTGGTGATGGCGATCTCCGACCTGTCGCGCCTGTTCACCACCGCCGACATCACCGCCGCGATGACCCTGGAGGCGCTGCTCGGCACCGACAAGGTGCTCGCCCCCGAGCTGCACGCCCCGATCCGCCCGCACCCCGGCCAGGCGCTGAGCGCCGCCAACATGCTGGCCGTCCTCCAGGGCTCCGGCCTCACCGGCCACCACCAGGACGACGCCCCGCGCGTCCAGGACGCCTACTCGATCCGCTGCGCGCCCCAGGTGGCCGGCGCCGGCCGCGACACCCTGGCCCATGCCGCGCTGGTCGCCTCCCGCGAGTTGGCCGCCTCCGTCGACAACCCGGTGGTGCTGCCGGACGGCCGGGTCGAGTCCAACGGCAACTTCCACGGCGCCCCGGTCGCCTACGTGCTGGACTTCCTCGCCATCGCCGCCGCCGACCTCGGCTCGATCTCCGAGCGCCGCACCGACCGGCTGCTCGACAAGGCCCGTTCGCACGGCCTGCCGGCCTTCCTGGCCGACGACCCGGGCGTGGACTCCGGCCTGATGATCGCCCAGTACACCCAGGCGGCCCTGGTCAGCGAGAACAAGCGGCTCGCGGTGCCGGCCTCGGTCGACTCGATCCCGTCCTCCGCGATGCAGGAGGACCACGTCTCGATGGGCTGGTCGGCCGCCCGCAAGCTGCGTCAGGCCGTCGACAACCTCGGCCGGATCCTGGCCGTCGAGCTGACCGCCGCCGCCCGCGCGCTGGAGATCCGCGCGCAGGCCGACGGTGGCGGCTCGGTGGCGCCGGCCAGCGCCGCCGCGATGGCCGTCGCCCGGGAGGCCGGGGTCGGCGGCGCCGGCCGCGACCGCTTCCTCTCGCCGGACCTGGAGGCCGCCGCCGCGCTGGTCGCCACCGGCGAGCTGGTGCGGGCCGTCGAGAAGGTCACCGGGCCGCTGGCCTGAGGCCTTGGGCCGGGCGTCCGGTCCGAGGCCTCGACCCGGGGCTCGGGGCCGGGCTCCGGACCGGGGCTTCCGGTCCGAGGCGGCCGCCCGGGGCGGGCGGGGTCAGTCCCACTCGCCCCGCGGCGCCTTCGGCCGGCGCTCGTCCCGCCTGTCACCCAGGACGGCGGCGAAGTTGACCCCGGCGATGCCGGCCCAGACCACCACCAGGCTCATGAACCCGCTGAACCCATTGGTGCCGCTGCTGGTCGCGATGGCGGTCAGCGGGATGCCCATGACCAGCGAGGCCAGCGGTAGCTTCGAGCCCGAACGGCCGAAGGGGCGCCGGCGCGGGCGCTCCGCCGGGCCGTAGTCGTCGAGCCGCTCCGCCACCCGGCGCTCCACCCGGGCGTCCAGGCGGGCGTCGAGGCGGGAGTCCAGCCGGGCCAGGAACGAGTCGACGATCTCCGACTCGTACTCCTTGCCCAACTCCTTGCGGGTCTGCAGGGAGGCTTCGAGGTCGCGGCGCAGTTCGTCCTGACGAGGGTCCATGGTGCTCAGCCTGCTGCAGCGGCGGGGCATCGGTCCATCGGTTCGCACCGTCATCAGGGCGGAGTCAGGGGGAAATCAGGGTCACCCCGAGGGGTGACCCGCCCACCGGGACGTCTCATCGGGCGTCCCGGCGTACGAGACGTCTTTGCCAGCGGCAGCGCACTGCTGCACAGTCGTCGTCCGAACAGCTCGCATCCGGAGGTACCGCTGATGACCGCCACCGACGACACCGGCACGGTCGGCCCCTCCGCCCGGCTGCTCCAGCTCTTCGAGGGCCACCGGCTCACCCCCACCCAGCGCCGGATCGCCCACTCGCTCGTCCGGCACGCCACCGAGGCGCCGTTCCTGTCCAGCGTCGAGGTCGCCGAGCTGGCCGGGGTCAGCCAGCCCTCGGTCACCCGGTTCGCGGTGGCGCTCGGCTACGACGGCTACCCGGCGCTGCGCAAGCAGCTGCGCGAACTCGGCGCGGGCGAGCCGGTCGCGCCGGAGTCCCCGGACGACGCGGTGCGCAACGAGCACCAGCAGGCCGTGCTCGCCGAGATCGAGCACCTGCGGCTGCTCGCCGAACTCCTCGCCGACCCCGAGCCGATCATCCGCGCCGCCCGGCTGCTCGCCGCCTCCCGCCCGCTGCCCGTCCTCGGCCTGCGGGCCGCCTCCGCGCAGGCCCGCGGCTTCGCGTACTTCGCGGCCAAGGTGCACCCGGACATCCGGCTGCTCGACGAGGGCGGCAGCATGCTCGCCGACCGCCTGGAACAGGCCGCCGCGGCCGGCGCGACCGCGCTGCTCTGCTTCGCCCTGCCGCGCTACCCGCGCGAACTGATGGACGCCCTGGCGGTGGCCCGCGAGTGCGGGCTGACGGTGCTCACCGTCGCCGACAGCGCCTTCGCGCCGGTCGCCAAGCTCTCCGACCTGATGCTGCCGGCCGCCGTCGGCACCGGCCTGGTCTTCGACACCGCCTGCGCGCCGATGATGCTCGGCCGGGTGCTGCTGCAGACCATGTGTGACGAACTCCCCGGCGCCGAGGCCCGCTTGGAGGCGATCGAGCAGTCGGCGACGGCTCGTGGGCTGTTTTTGGAGTAGGACCGGGTACCCGGCGGGAATCCTGTCAACAGGCCCCGGAGCAGGGCCGACCGGCAGGGGGAGCCTGTGATGCGCGTGATCCACGAGATGAAGTTCGTCGGCCGGCTCGCCTCGGGCGCCGACGAGTGGTCCTGCCCGGCCTGCGGACGCCGCGTCACCCTGCGGCGGCTGCCCGGGCCCGAACTCACCGTCCTCGACCCGGGCGACGAGAGCGTCGTCCACGTCGGCGTCATCGAGCCCGACGCGCGGGCGGACGCCGCCGTCGACGCGTACGGCCTCGGCCCCGTCCAGGAGATCCCCCGCCCGCCGCGCCCGCCGGCCCCGGCCGGTCCGGACGCCGACGACCGCCGCTGGCTCGCCGAGATCGGCATCGACTGGGACGGCGACGCGGCGGCCTGAGGGCGGGACCTGAGGTCGGGTCAGGCCTTCGGTGCGTACAGCGGCAGCTCGTCGGTGCGCAGCTCCGGCGGCAGGGGCGCGGCGAGCGGGACGGGCTCGCCGTACTTGCCGTGGAGCACGCCCTGGTAGGCGCCGTCGCGGGGGTGGGTGTACAGCGTCCAGGTGCCCTTGCGGGGGTCGACCGAGAGCAGCACGGCCACACCGGCGATCGCGTACCACTCGGCCTTCGCGGTGATGCCGCCGGCGTGCTCGGAGCTGGAGATCACCTCCACGGCCAGAGCGACATCCTGCGGGTCGGCCAGCCAGTCGTCGTCCTCCTCCCAGTCGGTGGGAAGGACGACGAGATCGGGTGTGACGTAGTCCTCGTCGTTGTCGGGCATGAGGATCGACGACACCTCGAAGGCGCCCAGCCCACTCGGCAGCTGCGGGTCAAGCTGGATCCTCAGCCGGCGCACGGTCCCCGCGTGCTTGCCGCGGCGAGTGGGAGACATCACCAGGGTTCCTCCGATGATCTGCACGTGGAGGCCGGTGCTGCGTTCGATCTCCTCGGCGGCGTCGTGGAGTCTTCCGGGTCGCACGGTGACGGCCGTCATCGCGTCCTCCGTTCGTCGGCGCTTGGGCCGAGTGGCTGGTGTTCGCCAGGTTCACAGTAGCGCCCGGGGGTCCGTCGGGCGGGGGCTGATCGGATGTGGTCGGGGTCTGGTCGAAGTCTGAATGATTGGATATATTCAGCCGAGTCGAGTTTGAATGAATTCATCCGTAGGGAGCCGGGACATGGTGCAGCAGCAGGCGAGCGGGCCGCGCGAGGTGCGTGCGGCGCGCGGGACGGGGCTGACGGCGCAGGGGTGGCAGCAGGAGGCGGCCCTGCGGATGCTCATGAACAACCTCGATCCGGAGGTGGCCGAGCACCCGTCGAAGCTGGTGGTCTACGGCGGCACCGGCAAGGCCGCGCGGGACTGGCGCTCCTTCGACGCCATGGTGCGCACGCTGGAGACGCTGAAGCAGGACGAGACCATGCTGGTCCAGTCCGGCCGCCCGGTCGGCGTGATGCAGACGCACGAGTGGGCGCCGCGGGTGCTGATCGCCAACTCCAACCTGGTCGGCGACTGGGCCAACTGGGAGGAGTTCCGGCGGCTGGAGAGCCTCGGGCTCACCATGTACGGCCAGATGACCGCCGGGTCGTGGATCTACATCGGGACCCAGGGCATCCTCCAGGGCACCTACGAGACCTTCGCCGCCGTCGCCAACAAGCGGTTCGAGGGCACCCTGGCCGGGACGATCACCCTCACCGCCGGCCTCGGCGGCATGGGCGGCGCCCAGCCGCTGGCCGTGACGATGAACGGCGGCGTGGCGATCTGTATCGACTGCGACCCGTCCCGGATCTCCCGCCGGATCGAGCACCGCTACCTGGACGTCGAGGCCAAGAACCTCGCGCACGCGCTGGAGCTGGCCACCGCCGCCCGCGACAAGAAGCAGCCGCTCTCCATCGGCCTGCTGGGCAACGCCGCCGAGGTGTTCCCGCAGCTGCTCGCGATGGACGCGCCGATCGACATCGTCACCGACCAGACCAGCGCCCACGACCCGCTGAGCTACCTGCCGGTCGGCGTCGCCTTCGACGACATGGCGACGTACGCGGCCGAGAAGCCCGCGGAGTTCACCCAGCGCTCGCGCGAGTCGATGGCCCGGCACGTCGAGGCGATGGTCGGCTTCATGGACGCCGGCGCCGAGGTGTTCGACTACGGCAACTCGATCCGCGGCGAGGCCCAGCTGGCCGGCTACGACCGCGCGTTCGCCTTCCCGGGCTTCGTCCCGGCCTACATTCGACCGCTGTTCTGCGAGGGCAAGGGCCCGTTCCGCTGGGCGGCGCTCTCCGGCGACCCGCAGGACATCGCCAAGACCGACAAGGCCGTGCTCGACCTCTTCCCGGAGAACGAGTCGCTGCACCGCTGGATCAAGATGGCCCAGGAGAAGGTGCACTTCCAGGGCCTGCCGGCGCGGATCTGCTGGCTCGGCTACGGCGAGCGCGACAAGGCCGGCGAGCGGTTCAACGACATGGTCGCCTCCGGCGAGCTGTCCGCGCCGATCGTGATCGGCCGCGACCACCTGGACTGCGGCTCGGTGGCTTCCCCCTACCGGGAGACCGAGGCGATGCTGGACGGCTCCGACGCGATCGCCGACTGGCCGCTGCTCAACGCCATGGTCAACGTCGCCTCCGGCGCGTCCTGGGTCTCCATCCACCACGGCGGCGGCGTCGGCATCGGCCGCTCGATCCACGCGGGCCAGGTCACGGTGGCCGACGGCACCGCGCTGGCGGGCGAGAAGATCCGCCGGGTGCTCACCAACGACCCGGGCATGGGCGTGATCCGTCACGTGGACGCCGGCTACGACCGGGCCGACGAGGTGGCCGCCGAGCGCGGCGTGCGCATCCCGATGGGTGAGCTGTGACCTTCGAAGAGATGTGGGCGGAGCTGCTCCCGGTGGGCCGCTCCGCCTCCTCCGGCGGCTACCGTCGCTTCGCCTGGAACTCCGCCGACGCCGAGTGCCGGTCCTGGTTCGAGGAGCAGGCCCGCGGCCGCGGCCTGAGCTACGAGCTGGACCGCAACGGCAACCAGTGGGCCTGGCTGGGCGACCCGGCCGCCGGGGGCGCGATCGTCACCGGCTCGCACCTGGACTCCGTCCCCGACGGCGGCGCCTTCGACGGCCCGCTCGGCGTGGTCTCCTCCTTCGCCGCACTGGACGAACTCCGCGGCCGGGGAGCGGAGTTCACCAAGCCGCTGGCCATCGTCAACTTCGGGGACGAGGAGGGCGCCCGGTTCGGCGTGGCCTGCATCGGCTCGCGGCTGAGCGCGGGCCTCCTCGGCCGCGACCAGGCGTTCGAGCTGCGCGACGCCGACGGCGTCCGGCTGCCCGACGCGATGGAGCGGGCCGGCTACGACCCGGCCGCGATCGGCGCGGACGACGACCGGCTGGCCCGGATCGGCGCCTTCGTCGAGCTCCACGTCGAGCAGGGCCGTTACCTGGCCGAGGACCAGCCGGTCGGCGTGGCCGGCGCGATCTGGCCGCACGGCCGCTGGCGGTTCGACTTCCACGGGGAGGCGAACCACGCCGGAACCACCCGGATCGAGGACCGCCGCGACCCGATGCTCACCTACGCCAACACCGTACTCGCGGCGCGGAAGAAGGCCAGGACGGCGGGTGCGCTGGCCACCTTCGGCAAGGTCGCGGTCGAGCCCAACGGCACCAACGCGATCGCCTCGCTGGTGCGCGGCTGGCTGGACTCCCGGGCCGGTGACGAGGCGACGCTCACCGCGCTGGTCGAGGAGATCGAGCGGGCGGCGTACGAGCGTGGTGAGCGGGACGGCGTCCGGGTCGAACTGACCCGCGAGTCCTACACCCCGGTGGTGGAGTTCGACGCCCCGCTGCGCGACCGGCTCGCCAAGACGCTCGGCGGCGTGCCGGTCCTGCCCACCGGCGCGGGACACGACGCCGGAATCCTGGCATCGGCGATCCCGACCGCCATGCTGTTCGTACGTAACCCGAGCGGTGTCTCGCACTCCCCGGCCGAGCACGCGCGCACGGCCGACTGCCTGGCCGGCGTGACCGCCCTCGCCGACGTACTGGAGGACCTGGCGTGTCAGTAGGCCGTGCCGGAGGCGCGCAAACGACGACTTTCTGGGCGCAGTACGCCTGGCTGCCGCACGTGAACGGGCCGGTGGTCGAGCGGGACGTGCTGATCGCCACCGGCCCCGGCGGCCGGATCACCGAGGTGCGGCCGGACAGCGGGCCCTGCCCGCCCGGCGCCGTCCGCCTGGCGGGGCTGCTGCTGCCCGGTCAGGCCAACGCCCACTCGCACGCCTTCCACCGGGCGCTGCGCGGCCATGTGCAGGTCGGCTCCGGCACCTTCTGGACCTGGCGCGACACCATGTACCGGTTCGCCGGGGCACTCGACCCGGACAGCTACCTGGAGCTCGCCACCGCCGTCTACGCGGAGATGGCGCTGGCCGGGATCACCGCGGTGGGGGAGTTCCACTACCTGCACCACGCGCCCGGCGGGGTCCGCTACGACGACCCGAACGCGATGGGCGAGGCGCTGATCGAGGCCGCCGCCCGGGCCGGGATCCGGATCACCCTGCTGGACACCTGCTACCTGTCCTCCGGCTTCGGCGCCGAACCGACCAAGCCGCAGCGCCGGTTCAGCGACGGCCACGCCGACGCCTGGGCCGAGCGGGTGGACGCCCTCAAGCCGCGCGAGCACGCCCGGATCGGTGCCGCGATCCACTCGGTGCGGGCGGTGCCGGCCGAGCAGATCGGCACCGTCGCGCAGTGGACGGCGGCCCGCCACGCCCCGCTGCACGTCCACCTCTCCGAGCAGACCGCCGAGAACGACGCCTGCCTCACCGCGCACGGCGTCACCCCGACCAGGCTGCTCGCCGACCACGGCGCGCTCGGCCCGCGCACCTCCGCGGTGCACGCCACCCATCTCACCGAGGAGGACGTCAAGCTCCTCACCGACTCCTCGACCGTCATCTGCATGTGCCCCACCACCGAGCGGGATCTCGCGGACGGCATCGGCCCGGCCCGCCAACTCGCCTCGGCGGGCTGCCCGATCACCCTGGGCAGTGACAGCCACGCCGTCATCGACCCGTTCGAGGAGGCCCGCGCGCTGGAGCTGGACGAGCGGCTGCGGACCCGCACCCGGGGTCACTGGACGGCCAACTCGCTGCTGCGGGCGGGCACCGAGGACGGGCACGCCTCGCTCGGCTGGCCGGAGGCCGGGCGGATCGAGGCCGGCGCCCTGGCCGACTTCACCGTGATCGCCCTGGACTCGGTGCGTACGGCCGGGCCGCCGAGCCGGCTCGGCGCCGAGATCGCGGTGTTCGCCGCCTCGGCCGCCGACGTGCGACACGTGGTGGTCGGCGGGCGGCAGATCGTCAGGGACGGCGCGCACCAGCTGGTGCCGGACGTCCCGGGCGCGCTGCGGTCCTCGATCGCCGCGCTCAGCTGCTGAGTCCCCGTAACTCCCGGGGGCGGGCGGGGGCTGATCCCGCCCGCCCCCGGGTCCAGCCCCGAAAGGCCTGATGTGAGCACCCCGAGCAGCCTGCGGAGCCAGGGCATGCCGAGCACCCTGATCACCGGTATCGGCAGCCTGGTCACCAACGACCCCGCGTACGGGACCGGGCCGCTCGGCCTGCTCGCCGACGCGGCCGTGGTGGTGGATGACGGCACGGTCGCCTGGGTCGGACCGGCGGCCGAGGCGCCCGCCGCGGACGAGCGGTTCGACGCGGCCGGGCGGACGCTGCTGCCCGGGTTCGTCGACTCGCACGCGCACCTGGTGTTCGCCGGGGACCGCACCGCGGAGTTCAACGCCCGGATGTCCGGCCAGTCGTACACCGCGGGCGGGATCCGGACGACGGTGGCCGCCACCCGGGCCGCGAGCGACGCCGAGCTGGACGCCAACCTGGCCCGGTTCGTCCGCGAGGCGCTGCGGCAGGGGACGACCGCGATCGAGTGCAAGTCCGGCTACGGGCTGACCGTCGTCGACGAGGCGCGGGCCCTGCGGATCGCCTCCTCGTACACCCCCGAGACCACCTACCTGGGCGCCCATGTGGTCGCCCCCGAGTACGCCGACGACCCGGCGGGGTACGTGGACCTCGTCACCGGCGACATGCTGGACGCCTGCGCGCCCTACGCGCGCTGGGTGGACGTCTTCTGCGAGAACGGCGCCTTCGACGGGGACCAGGCCCGGGCGATCCTGACCGCCGGGGTCGAGCGCGGCCTCACCCCCCGGGTGCACGCCAACCAGCTCTCCTACGGCCCGGGCGTGCAGCTCGCCGTCGAACTGGGGGCGGCCTCGGCCGACCACTGCACCCACCTCACCGACGAGGACGTGGCGGCGCTGGCCGGCTCGGCGACGGTGGCGACGCTGCTGCCGGGCGCGGAGTTCTCCACCCGCGCCGCCTATCCGGACGCGCGCCGGCTGCTCGACGCGGGCGCCGTCGTCGCGCTCTCCACGGACTGCAACCCGGGCTCCAGCTTCACCAGCTCGATGGCGTTCTGCATCGCGGTCGCGGTGCGGGAGATGGGGATGACGCCGGACGAGGCGCTCTGGGCCGCCACCGCCGGCGGCGCCCGGGCCCTGCGGCGCACCGACGTCGGAACGGTGACGGTCGGCGCCCGGGCCGACCTCCAGCTGCTGGAGGCGCCCTCGCACGTCCACCTGGCGTACCGGCCGGGTGTGCCGCTGACGGCGGCGGTCTGGCGGGCCGGGGTCCGCGAGGTCTGAGCGGCTTCGGGCCGCTCCCCGGTCGCGGCTTCCGGACGGCGCCCGACCGGCACGCCCGCACCCGACCGGCACGCCCGCGCCCCGCACCCGGGGGCGCGGGCGTGCCGCCGCTCAGCCGAGGCCCAGCGAGCGCCTCAGGAAGTCGAGCTGGTGGTGATGGAGGTTCTCCGCCACCGTCTCGTCGGAGGGCGTGTGGGTGGTGCCGCCGAGCGGCAGGACCTCGTGCGGGCGGCCGGCCGCGAGCAGCGCGGCGGACAGCCGCAGGGCGTGGACCGGCAGCACGTTGTCGTCGGCGAGCCCGTGGACCAGCAGCAGCGGGCGCCGCAGCCCCGGCGCGTCGCCGATCAGTGAGCAGGCGTCATAGCGCTCGGGGTGCTCGTCGGGGTGGCCGAGGAACCGTTCCTGCCAGTGGGTGTCGTAGAGCCGCTGGTCGGTGGGGGCGGCTCCGGCGACGGCGGCGTGGAAGACGTCCGGACGCCGCAGGACGGCGAGCGCGGCGAGGTAGCCGCCGTACGACCAGCCCCGGATCGCGACCTTGCCGAGGTCGAGCAGCCCCGGCCGCAGCCGGGCGGTCTCGTGCAGACCCTCGACCTGGTCCGCCAGCGCCGGGGTGGCCTTGTCGGCGAAGACCTCCTTGTCCCAGCGGGGGCCGCGCCCGGGGGTGCCGCGGCCGTCCACGGCCAGCACCGCGAAGCCCTGGTCGGCGAACCACTGGGAGACCAGCGTCCACCAGGCGCCGCCGGTGGTGACCTTCTGCAGCGCCGGCCCGCCGTACGGGTCGAGCAGGACGGGCAGCGGGCCGTCCCCGGGGCGGTGGCCGGTGGGGAGGAAGAGCGCGGCGCGCAGGTCGCGCGGGCCGAGCCGGAGCGGTTCGGAGCGGTCGGTGAGGACGGGCGGCTGCGCGTACGACGTCACCGGGAGGGGCGCCCCGCCCTCGCGCCGCACGGTGGTCCGGCCGGCGGGGGCGCCGGAGGCCCGGGTGGTGAGGACGAGCGTGCCGGCGCGGCGCAGGCCGGTGTGCAGACCCGGTCCGTCGCTGAGCCGGCGGGGGCCGGTGGCCGGGTGGTACAGCCAGAGGTGGGTCTCGGTGGGTTCCCCGGTGGCGGTGAACAGCACCTCGTCGCCGTCCGTCCCGAGCACCGCGCGCAGCTGGAGCCCGGCCGGGGTGACCGGGGTGCCGTCGACGGTGAGGTGCCGGGTGTCACCGCGGTCGGCGGAGTCGACCAGGGCGCCGCCCGCGGTGCGGACCGGGACGCCGGGGACCAGCTCGACCCAGCGCTCGTCCCGCTGCTCGGCCAGCACCGAGGTGGCACCGTCCGGGGCGATCGCCAGGGTGCGGACGGTGCGCTGGTCGCGGCTCTGTACGGCGGCGTACGGCCCGTGGGCGTCCCAGCCGGCGGCGGTCAGGTACTCGTACCCGGCCCGGTCCCAGCGGACCTCGGTCCGGCTGCCGTCCAGGCCGAGCAGCCAGAGCGAGACGTCGGCGTTGGCGGAGCCGGCCAGCGGGTAGCGGATCACCCGCGGCCGCCGCTGCGGCTCGGCCGGGTCGGCGAGGTGGAGCCGGGCGAGCGCACCGGTGTCGACCCGGGCGACGAGCAGCGCGGCGCCGTCCGGGGACCACCAGTGGCCGCGCGTGCGGTACATCGACTCGGCGGCGACGTGATCGGCGATCCCGTACGTCACCTCCTCCTGTTCGGGGGCGGCGAGCTCCCGGTCGTCGCCGCCGTCGGTCCCGACCACCCGCAGGGCGCCGTCGCCGGCGTAGGCGATCCACCGGCCGGTCGGGTCGAGGCGCGGGTCGTACCCGGCGGTGGCGGTGGGGACCGTCCGGACGGTGCCGTCGGAGGTGTCGGCGAGCCGGAGGGCACCGCCGAGGGCGAAGACGGCGAGCCGGCCGGAGGCGTCGGTGGCGTAGGCGGTGATGCCGGTGGTGAGGACCCGGGCCCGCTCGCGGCGGATCCGTTCGGCCTCGGGGAGTTCGCCGCCGGAGTCGTCGAGCGCGGCCGGGTCGACGAGCAGCCGTTCCCGGCCGGTGACGGTGTCGAGCGCCCAGAGGCAGGAGAGCGGGTCGTCGCCCGCGCGGCTGCGCAGGAAGAGCACCGTCCGGCCGTCGGCCGAGACGGCCGGGTGGGCGGGGGCGCCCAGGGTGAAGCGCCGGGTACGGGCGAGCTGGCGGGGGAGCGAGTCGGTCGGCATCCGGTCACCCTGGCACGTCCGGGGCGGCGCCGGGCCGGAAAAGGGGCCGGTAGGGATCTTCCGATCCGTACCGGCCCCTTCGGCCGGGGCGTGCCCGGCGGTGCTTCCGCGCGGTGTGCGGACCGCGTCAGCGGCGCGTCAGTGCACGTCGCCCATCAGCTTCACGACCTTCTTGCGGTACATCGCCAGGCCCACGCCCGCGACGATCGCCATGGCGCCCTGGACCGCGAAGTACCAGGTACTGCCGACGACGTTGTCACCGAGGACGAGCTGGAAGATGGCCGCGACGCAGTCGCCCGCCGTGACGGCGAGGAACCAGACGCCCATCATCTGGCTGGCGTACTTCGCCGGGGCCAGCTTGGTGGTGACGGACAGGCCCACCGGGGAGAGCGTCAGCTCACCGACGGTCTGGATCAGGTAGACCATGGCCAGCCAGAGCGGGGTGACCTTGGTGCCGCCCGCGGCGGCGGCCATCGCCAGCATCATGACGAGGAAGGAGGCGCCGATCATCAGCAGGCCGAACGCGAACTTCATGGTGGTGCTGGGGTTCTTGGCCTTGCGGGACAGGGCCACCCAGAGCCAGGCGAAGACCGGGGCCAGCGCCATGATGTACAGCGGGTTGAGCGACTGGAACCAGGTCGACGGGAAGTCGAAGCCGAACAGCGTGGACGAGGTGTTCTCGTCCGCGAAGATGCTCAGCGTCGAGCCGGACTGGTCGTAGATCATCCAGAACACGGCGGCGGCCACGAAGAACCAGATGTAGCCGCTCATCCGGGACTGCTCGGTCTCGTCGAGGTCCTTGTCGCGCTTCACCTTGGCGAAGACGAAGACCGGGAGCGCGATGCCCGCGACGGACAGCGGCCAGATCGCCCAGTTGATGGTGAAGTGGCCGGTCAGCGCCACGACCCCGTAGAAGACGACGGCGAGAGCCAGCCAGAAGCCGGCCTTCCTGAAGATCACGCGCTTCTCGGCGGCCGAGATCGGCGAGGTCACCACGTCGCTCTTGGCGCTCAGGTGGCGGCTGCCCAGCATGAACTGGATCAGGCCGATCGCCATGCCGATGCCGGCGAGGGCGAAGCCGAGGTGCCAGTTGACGCTCTGGCCGATGGTGCCGATGACCAGCGGGGCGGCGAAGGCACCGAGGTTGATGCCCATGTAGAAGATCGTGAAGCCACCGTCGCGGCGCGGGTCGTTCGGGCCGTCGTACAGGTGGCCGACCATCGTCGAGATGTTGGCCTTCAGCAGGCCGGAGCCGATCGCGATGAGTGCCAGGCCGACGAAGAACGACGCGCTCGCCGGGACGGCCAGCAGGAAGTGGCCGATCATGATGATCGAGCCACCGACCGCGACGGTCTTGCGGGCACCGAGGAAGCGGTCGGCGATCCAGCCGCCCGGGAGGGCCAGCAGGTAGACCATGGCGGTGTACACGCTGTAGACCGCGCTGGCCACGGCCATCTTCATGCCGAGGCCGCCCTCCGTGACGGAGGCGGTCATGTAGAGGACCAGCAGGGCGCGCATGCCGTAGTAGCTGAAGCGCTCCCACATCTCGCTC
This sequence comes from Kitasatospora sp. NPDC091207, assembly GCF_044768625.1. Taxonomy (NCBI): domain Bacteria; kingdom Bacillati; phylum Actinomycetota; class Actinomycetes; order Kitasatosporales; family Streptomycetaceae; genus Kitasatospora; species Kitasatospora sp. NPDC091207. The sequence goes on along the minus strand of NZ_JBIVVS010000034.1, from coordinate 10,128 downwards.
ATGAAGAGAGTGGCGAGTCCACGGGGGTGCCCGAGGAAGGTCTTGCCGCTGGGAGAGGCCGACTGAACGCCGGGCTCCAGGGTCGTAGACGCCATGTGTAGTGGTTCCTTGCCTGACAGCGTCCGCCTAGGGGGGTGCGGCGGACGTGGACCAAACCACTGTACGTGGCGATATTTGGCGGTATCAGCTGACAAAACCCGCCAATAAGGTATGGCGATGGCAAAGTTTGCCGCTGATCTGATCGGCATATCCATGGTAGATCCGGAGATCTTCCTTCGGATGCAAGATCCGCGAGTGGAATATTCGCCGAACGGGCGCCTGTGACACGTCCGTTGAGCGGTGATTGCGCTCCGTATAACGATCACGCTCTGTGAACTACCTCACAGGGCGATCGCCCCCAACCCGGCGGACTACCATCACCACATGACCTGTGTGCTGCTCGCCGAGGACGATCCGGCGATCTCCGAACCGCTCGCCCGGGCCCTGCGACGCGAGGGCTATGAGGTGCTCGTCCGCGAGGACGGTCCGACCGCACTGGCCGCCGGGCTCACCGAGGAGGTCGACCTCGTCGTCCTCGACCTCGGCCTGCCCGAGATGGACGGCCTGGAGGTCTGCCGCCGGCTGCGCGCCGACGGCAAGAGCTGCCCCGTCCTGGTCCTCACGGCCCGCGCCGACGAGGTGGACACCGTGGTCGGCCTGGACGCCGGTGCCGACGACTACGTCACCAAGCCCTTCCGCCTCGCCGAACTGCTCGCCCGCGTCCGGGCCCTGCTCCGGCGCGGCAACGTCGACCAGCTCACCACCGGCGCGCACGGGGTGAAGATCGACATCGAGTCGCACCGCGCCTGGCTCGGCGAGGAGGAGCTGACCCTCTCCGCCAAGGAGTTCGAGCTGCTGCGGGTGCTGGTCCGGGACGCCGGGCGGGTGGTCACCCGCGAGGAGATCATGCGCCAGGTCTGGGACACCACCTGGTGGACCTCCACCAAGACGCTGGACATGCACATCTCCTGGCTGCGCAAGAAGCTCGGCGACGACGCGGCCAACCCCCGCTACATCGCCACCGTGCGCGGCGTGGGCTTCCGCTTCGAGAAGAATTAGCCCCGGCAGCGGGGTACCGACCAGCACGGGGAGCGGCAGCGTGAAACGCCGGATGATCAATTCGCTGCTGGGCGTCGTCCTGGTGGTGGTCGTGGTGTTCTGCGTCCCGCTCGCCCTGGTCGAGAAGCGCACCATCGTGAACTCGGCGCAGGACCGGGTGGACGCGGCCGCCGTCCGGGTGCTCGCCCTGGTGGAGAACCGGCTCGCGGCCAACGAGCCGGTGACCGGTGACAAGTTCGCCAACCAGGTCACCGACGGCCAGTACGTCGAGGTGGACATCCCCGGCAAGCCCGTCGTCTCCAGCGGCGAGCGCCCGGCCGGGACCCACCTGCTGAAGGCCGTCGAGAAGGGCGCCAGCGGCGAGACGGTCACCGTCGAGCAGTCGCGGGCCGCCGTCGACCACGAGATCGCCAACATGCTGCTGCTGCTCGGCGTGGTCGCCCTGCTCGCCGTCCAGGCCGCGGTCGCCCTCGCCGTCTGGCAGGCCAAGCGGCTGGCCCGCCCGCTCACCGACCTCGCCGAGACGGCCGAACGGCTCGGCTCCGGCGACCCGCGCCCGCGCGACCGCCGCTACGGGGTGCCCGAACTCGACCGGGTCGCCGAAGTCCTCGACGTCAGCGCCGAGCGGATCGCCCGGATGCTCACCGCCGAGCGCCGGCTCGCCGCCGACGCCTCGCACCAGCTGCGCACCCCGCTCACCGCGCTCTCCATGCGGCTGGAGGAGATCACCGCGGTCGCCGAGGACCCGGAGACCGTCAAGGAGGAGGCGACCATCGCCCTCCAGCAGGTCGAGCGGCTCACCGACGTCGTCCAGCGGCTGCTCACCACCCAGCGTGACCCGCGCAGCCCCACCGCCGTCGCCTTCGACCTGGACGACGTGGTCAAGCAGCAGGTGGAGGAGTGGGGGCCGTCGCTGCGCGGCACCGGGCGGGTGCTCCAGGTGGAGGGCCTGCGCGGGGTCACCGTGGTCGGCACCCCGGGCACGGTGGCCCAGGTGCTGGCCACCCTGATCGAGAACTCGTTGATGCACGGCGCCGGGCTGATCACCGTCCGGGTGCGGCCCTCCGGGACGTCGGTGGTGGTCGAGGTGCAGGACCAGGGCGCCGGGGTGCCGCCGGAGCTGGGCAACCGGGTCTTCGAGCGCGCGGTCAGCGGCCGCAACTCGACCGGGATCGGCCTGGCCGTGGCCCGGGACCTCGCGGAGGCGGACGGCGGCCGGCTGGAACTGCTCTCGCTGAAGCCGCCGGTGTTCGCCATCTTCCTGGGGCGCAGCCAGCGCGAGGCCTGACCGGGGGGCTCGCAGCGGAGTGGCGCGTGCCCTCAGAACCGGGTGTCGCGGACCACGTCCAGGTTGGTGAAGGTCGGCGGCTCGTCGCAGAGCGCGACCATCTCCCGGAAGATCCGGTCGGTCTCGGGCAGGGCGGAGTTCTTCATCGCGTCCTCGTACGAGGCGAACTCGACGATCTCCACCAGGTGCCGCGGGTCGGACCGGTCGGTGGCGACCGTCGCGTGCCCGACCGTCCGCCGGCCCTCGGTCTGCTCGGCCCAGCTGTCCATCAGCCGGTTGAGGTCGTCCACCTTGTCGGTCTTGCAGTCGATGATCTGGACGAACGCCATGGCGAGCCTCCTGGGATCCCCCCGGACCTCGATCGTTCGCCGGCCGTGCCCGCCCCCGGTCACCACTGTCCTCCCGCGGGTGCGGGCAGGGCAAGGGGAGCGGCCTATTCGGCCTTGGCGTACCGGATCTCCTCGGTGGCCAGCATCAGTTCGGCCTGCGCGACGACCTCGGTGGCCGGTGCGGCGGCGGTGGCCGGCGCGGCCTCGGTGGCCGGTGCGCTCTCGGTGGCCGGCGCGGCCTCGGCGACCGGTGCGCTCTCGGTGGCGGGCTCCGGGAGGGCGGTGAAGACCCACGTCCGGTAGGAGACGAAGCGGAACACCGTGGCCACCGCGAGGCCGGCCACCTTGGCGGCCAGCTGCTCGAAGTGCGAGTCCAGGCCGAGCACGTAGACCGAGAAGCCCAGCACGCCGGTCTCGATCAGCATGCCGGCGCCGCTGAACAGCAGGAACAGCGTGATCTCGCGCTTGCGGGAGGCGGCGTCGCGGTCCCGGTACAGCCAGTAGCGGTAGCCGAGGTAGTTGGTCGCGATGGCCACCAGCGTGGCGGCGATGTTGGAGCGCAGCGAGGCCAGGTGGAACCCGTTGATGCAGATCCAGAAGACGGCGAAGTTGACCACCACACCGCTCAGGCCGACGATGCCGAACTTCACCACCTCGCCCGAGAGATCCTGCAGTCTCTGCGCCAGCGAGGGGTTCGACGCTGCGGTCGTCGCCATACCGGGCTGCCTCCATGTGCCAGCGGACGAGGGGCCCCGGAGCGGATGCGCGGCTGGGCCCTTGAGCCCTGCGTGCACGCACATGATCGGATCACGCGTACCAGGACCTAGCGGTCCAGGCTACCCGGTTCCACCGATCGGCTCAGCCCCCCGGGCTCCTCGCACTTCGGGACGGTGTCCGGTGGCGGAGCGGTTCCATGGCCCCCGACCGGCCCGGATATCCTGGCGGGGTGACTTCCCCGGGCAATGCGAATTTTCCAGTGGTGGGCATGATCGGCGGCGGGCAGTTGGCCCGTATGGCACACCAGGCGGGCATCCCGCTCGGGGTCAGGTTCAAACTCCTCGCCGACACGCCCCAGGACTCCGCCGCGCAGGTGGTTTCCGACACCGTCCTCGGCGACTACCGCGATCTCGACACGCTGCGCCGCTTCGCGGCCGGCTGTGACGTGATCACCTTCGACCACGAGCACGTGCCGACCGAGCACCTGCGGGCCCTGCAGGCCGACGGCGTGGCCGTCCGGCCCGGCCCGGAGGCGCTGGTCAACGCCCAGGACAAGGGCGTGATGCGCGCGAAGCTCGACTCCATCGGGGTGCCCTGCCCCCGGCACCGGCTCGTCGCCGACCCTGCCGACGTGACCGCCTTCGCCGAGGAGGGTGCCGGCTACCCGGTCGTCCTCAAGACCGTCCGCGGCGGCTACGACGGCAAGGGCGTCTGGGTCGTCGAGGACGAGCAGGAGGCGCAGGCGCCGTTCCTGGCCGGCGTCCCCGTGCTGGCCGAGGAGAAGGTCGACTTCGTCCGCGAGCTGGCGGCCAACGTGGTCCGCTCGCCCAGCGGCCAGGCCGTCGCCTACCCGGTGGTGGAGAGCCTCCAGGAGAACGGCGTCTGCGCCGAGGTCACCGCCCCGGCGCCGGACCTCGACCCGGCCCTCTCCGACGAGGCCCAGCAGCTGGCCCTGCGGATCGCCGGCGAGCTGGACATCACCGGCCACCTGGCGGTCGAGCTGTTCCAGACCCGGGACGGCCGGATCCTGGTCAACGAGCTGGCCATGCGCCCGCACAACTCCGGGCACTGGACCCAGGACGGCGCGGTCACCTCGCAGTTCGAGAACCACCTGCGGGCCGTGCTCGACCTGCCGCTCGGCGACCCCCGGCCGCGTGCCAAGTGGACCGTCATGGTCAACGTCCTCGGCGGCGAGTACCCGGACATGTACCACGCCTTCCTGCACTGCATGGCCCGCGACCCGGGCCTGCGGATCCACATGTACGGGAAGGACGTGAAGCCCGGCCGCAAGGTCGGCCACGTCAACGTCTTCGGGGACGACCTCGACGACGTCCGCGAGCGCGCCCGTCACGCGGCCGCCTACCTGCGAGGAACGATCACCGAATGACCCACCCCCTTGTCGGCATCGTGATGGGCTCGGACTCCGACTGGCCGGTCATGGAGGCCGCGGCCCAGGCCCTCGACGAGTTCGAGATCCCCTACGAGGTGGACGTCGTCTCCGCGCACCGGATGCCGCGCGAGATGGTCGCGTACGGCGAGAACGCCCACACGCGCGGGCTGAAGGCGATCATCGCGGGCGCCGGCGGCGCCGCCCACCTGCCGGGCATGCTGGCCTCGGTCACCCCGCTGCCGGTCATCGGCGTGCCGGTGCCGCTGCGCTACCTGGACGGCATGGACAGCCTGCTGTCGATCGTCCAGATGCCGGCCGGTGTGCCGGTGGCCACCGTCTCGGTGGCGGGCGCGCGCAACGCGGGCCTGCTGGCGGTGCGGATGCTGGCCGCGTTCGACCCGGAGCTGACCGAGAAGATGACGGACTTCCAGGCCGAGCTGAACAGCCAGGCCACCGAGAAGGGCAAGAAGCTGCGGGCCAAGGTGGCGGGTTCCGCCTCCTTCGGCTTTGGAAAGTAGTCATATCGGATACAACAGCTCGTATGACCTCTGAGCTGTTGGACTCCGCAGACCAGCCCGACCAGGCCGCCCTGCTGGACCGTGCCCGTGCCGTCCTCCGCGACACCCCCGTGGTGGACGGCCACAACGACCTCCCCTGGGCGATGCGCGAGCAGGTCGGGTACGACCTCGACGCGCTCGACCTGGCCGCCGACCAGAGCTCCCGTCTGCACACCGACCTCGCCCGCCTCGCCGCGGGCGGGGTCGGCGCACAGTTCTGGTCGGTCTACGTCCCCTCGCGGCTGGCCGGCGATCACGCCGTCAGCGCCACCCTGGAGCAGGTCGACTTCGTCCGGGCGCTGGCCGGGCGCTTCCCCGACCGGCTCCGGCTCGCCTTCACCGCCCAGGACATCGAGACCGCCCGGGCCGAGGGCCGGATCGCCTCCCTGATGGGCGCCGAGGGCGGCCACTCCATCGACTGCTCGCTCGCCACCCTGCGCGCCCTGTACGAGCTCGGCGTCCGGTACATGACGCTCACCCACAACGACAACACCCCGTGGGCCGACTCCGCCACCGACAAGCCGGCGGCCCAGGGCCTGACCCGGTTCGGCGAGGAGGTCGTCCGGGAGATGAACCGGCTCGGCATGCTGGTCGACCTCTCGCACGTCTCCGCCGACACCATGCGCGACGCGCTGCGGGTCAGTGAGGCGCCGGTGCTCTTCTCGCACTCCTCCGCGCGCGCCGTCTGCGACCACCCGCGCAACGTCCCGGACGACGTGCTCGGCCGGCTGGCGGCCAACGGCGGGGTCGCGATGGCCACCTTCGTGCCCAAGTTCATCCTGCCCGCCGCCATCGAGTGGACCGCCGCCGCCGACGAGAACATGCGCGCGCACGGCTTCGACCACCTGGACACCACCCCGGCCGCGATGGCCTGCCAGCGGGCCTTCGAGGAGGCCTCCCCGCGCCCGGTCGCCACCCCGGCCACCGTCGCCGACCACCTCGACCACATGCGCGAGGTGGCCGGCATCGACCACATCGGGATCGGCGGCGACTTCGACGGCACCGCCTTCCTCCCGGCCGGGCTGGACGACGTGGCCGGCTACCCCAACCTGATCGCCGAACTGCTGGGCCGCGGCTGGTCGCGGACCGACCTCGGGAAGCTCACCTGGCACAACGCGGTGCGCGTGCTGCGCGACGCCGAAGCCGTCGCGCGCGATCTGCGGACCACCCGCCGCCCGTCCATCGCGACCATCGCGCGGCTCGACGGCTGAGCCCCGCGCCGGCCCGTCCCGGGAATGGCCGGGCGGCCGGAGGCGCTGCCAGTGACGAGTCCGCGGCTGCGAGGAGGCAGGGCATGTACGGCGACCCGGAGACGGTCCGCAAGATCCTTACCGAGCTGGGCGACACCTGGGCCGTCGTCGGGCTCTCGTCCAACCGGCTGCGCGCCGCCCACGGCGTGGCCGAGGTGCTGCAGCGCTACGGCAAGCGGATCGTCCCCGTGCACCCGAAGGCCGAGACGGTCCACGGGGAGAAGGGGTACGCGTCCCTGGCGGACATCCCGTTCGAGGTCGACGTGGTCGACGCCTTCGTCCGGTCCGACCTCGCCGGCGCGGTGGCCGACGAGGCCGTGGCCATCGGCGCGAAGGCCGTCTGGTTCCAGCTCGGCGTGGTGGACGAGGCCGCGTACGGGCGGGCCCGCGCGGCCGGTCTCGCGATGGTGATGGACAAGTGCCCCGCCATCGAGATCCCGCGGCTGGGTCCGACGGACCGGGCCTAGCGCGAACGGGGCCCGCCGGTCGTCCGACGACCGGCGGGCCCCGGCGCGTCCCGGGGTCAGCTCGGGCGGCCGAGCGCCCGGTACGTCCAGCCGGCCGCGCGCCAGGCGGCGGCGTCCAGGGCGTTGCGGCCGTCCAGCAGCCGGCGTTCGGCGACCACCGCGCCCAGCTCGGCCGGGTCCAGGTCGCGGAACTCCTGCCACTCGGTCAGGTGCAGCACCACGTGCGCGCCCTCGGCGGCCTCCAGCGGGGACTCGGCGTAGGCCAGGCCCGGGAACATCTTGCGGGCGTTGTCCATCGCCTTCGGGTCGTACACCGTGACCTGCGCGCCCTGGAGCTGGATCTGGGCCGCGACGTTGAGCGCGGGGGAGTCCCGGATGTCGTCCGAGTTCGGCTTGAAGGCGGCGCCCAGGACGGCGACCCGGCGGCCGAGGAAGCCGCCGCCGCACTGCTCGCGGGCCAGCTCGACCATCCGGGAGCGGCGGCGCATGTTGATCGAGTCGACCTCGCGCAGGAAGGTCAGCGCCTGGTCGGCGCCCAACTCCCCGGCCCGGGCCATGAAGGCGCGGATGTCCTTGGGCAGGCAGCCGCCGCCGAAGCCGATGCCGGCGTTGAGGAACTTGCGGCCGATCCGCTCGTCGTAGCCGAGCGCGGTGGAGAGCAGGGTGACATCGGCGCCGGCGGCCTCGCAGACCTCGGACATCGCGTTGATGAACGAGATCTTGGTGGCCAGGAAGGAGTTGGCGGCGGCCTTGACCAGCTCGGCGGTGGCGAAGTCGGTGACCACGAACGGCACCCCGGCCGCGATCGGTTCGGCGTACACCTCGCGCAGCACCTGCTCGGCGTGCTCGCTGCGGGAGCCGACCACGATCCGGTCCGGCCGCAGGGTGTCCTGGACGGCGAAGCCCTCGCGCAGGAACTCCGGGTTCCAGGCGAGCTCGGCGCCCTCACCGGCCGGTGCCAGCGCGGCCAGCCGCTCGGCCAGCCGGTTCGCCGAGCCGACCGGGACGGTGGACTTGCCGACCACCAGCACCGGGCGGGTCAGATACGGGGCGAGCCCGTCGATCGCGGCGTCCACGTAGGACATGTCGGCGGCGAACTCGCCCTTGCGCTGCGGGGTGTTGACGCAGACGAAGTGGACGTCGCCGAACTCCGCGGCCTCCTGGACGGAGGTGGTGAAGCGCAGCCGGCCGGTCGAACCCTCGTGACCCGCCACATGCTTGAGCAGCAGCTCGGACAGGCCCGGCTCGTACATCGGGACCCGGCCGGCGCTCAGCGTGGCGATCTTCTCCGGGTCGATGTCCAGACCCAGCACCTCGAAGCCGAACTCCGCCATGGCGGCGGCATGCGTGGCGCCGAGATAGCCGGTGCCGATCACGGAGATGCGGAGGGTCACTGGTTCCCCTTTGCGGAATCTCGACCTGGACTGCCGTGGGACGGGCAGGACCTGCGAGGACCGATGCTATCCGCCCGTACCGGCCCGGCCCAGGCCGTCCCGTCCGGGGCGATCTTTCGAGAGCGGGGGTGCGGGCGCAGGCCCCGGGCGTGCGCGGGGCGCGATCCGGCGGAACCCCTACGCGGGTGCTGTGACCGGCGGCACAATGCGCGCATGGATCCGAAGCCCGAGAGCACGGACGAACCGCCCCGCGCGGACGAACCGCCCCGCGCGGACGAACCGCCCCGCGCGGACGAACCGCCCCGCGCGGACGAACCGCCCCGCGCGGACGACGGGACCCCGGTGCCGGGGCTCAGCCTCTTCGAGCCGCGCGAGGGCGCGGAGACCGCCGGTCCGGAGGCCGGGCCCGAACCGCCCGCCCGCCGCCGCCGCACCCGCCGCGTCCTGCTCTGGACGCTCTCCGCCCTGCTGGTGCTGGCCCTCGGCGCGGGCGGCGCCCTGTTCTGGACGGTCGAGCACTACGCCTCCTCCGTCACCCGGATCCCGGACGCCTTTCCGACCGCGCCGCAGTCCGCCCAGCCCGCGCCCGTCCCGGGGAGCGGGCTCAACCTGCTGCTGGTCGGCCTGGACGCCCGCTCGGACGTCCCGACCACCGGCAGCGGGGCCAAGGGTCCGGTCTGGCAGGAGGGCGCGGCCCGCAGCGACACCATGATGCTGCTGCACCTGGCGGACGACCGCCGGAGCGCCTCGCTGGTCTCGCTGGCCCGCGACACCTGGGTGGACGTTCCCGGTCACGGCCGGGCCAAGCTGAACGCCGCGTACTCCTGGGGCGGCCCGGCACTGATGACCGAGACCGTGCAGAACCTCACCGGTATCCGGATCGACCACCTCGCCGTGGTCGACTGGAACGGCTTCCGCGCCCTGACCGACGCCGTCGGCGGGGTGGACATCACCGTCCCGCGCACCATCGAGGCCGTCGGCGAGGCCCGGGCCTGGGAGGCGGGCACCCATCACATGGACGGCGCGCAGGCGCTGCTGTACGTCCGTGAGCGCTACGGCCTGCCCGGCGGGGACCTCGACCGCACCAAGCGGCAGCAGAACTTCCTGCGCGCGCTGATGCTCCGGATCATGGACTCCGGCACCCTGACCAGCCCGTCCCGCCTCGGCGGGCTGCTGCGGTCGGTCGGTGAGGTGGTCAGCGTGGACGACCGGCTCTCCAACACCGACCTCTTCCAGCTCGCCTGGGGCCTGCGCTCGTTGCGCGCCGACGACGTCCGCTTCATGAACGCGCCGTTCGGCGGCTTCGACACCCGGGACGGCCAGAGCGTCGTCCTGCTGGACGAGCAGCCGGCCGCGCAGCTCTGGGAGGCGATGCGCAACGACCGGATGCCGCGGTACTTCCAGGAGCACCGGGCCGGCGACACCCTGGGGGCCGACGTCGACTGAACCTAGGCAGCCGCAGGTCGGAGCCCTAGGATCTACTTAACGGTAACTAACAACTGAGCGGCGAGGCAGGCATCATGGCGGGCAGCGCAGGGGCGGCGGACTTCGATCTCTTCCGGATCTCCGAGGAGCACGGGATGCTGCGTGAGGCGGTGCGTTCGCTGGCCGAGGCGAAGATCGCTCCGTTCGCGGCGG
>NZ_JBIVVS010000033.1:0-77236 GCF_044768625.1 Kitasatospora sp. NPDC091207 | reverse complement strand
CATCTCGAAGCGTGGAGAACGGCCGCCTCCGCCGTCCCGGGAAGAACCGCAGATCAGCAGGTCGGGTGACGTGCGAGGTTAAACGAAAAGCTGAGGGTCGCGGTGAGCGGGGCCCGGCGCCGGGAGGACGGACTCCGACGGCGCCGGGCCCCGCTGCGTGCACGGGGTGTCGGCCGTGCCGCAGCTCGTCGGCGGGGTCGCCCCCCCCCCCCCCCCCGAGGCTGCCCCGGGGGGCGAATTGAACGCGTTCAATTCACCGGTCTAGAGTCGGTCCCGTGCAGGTGGGACGACCAGTCCCACCTCCTCGTCGGCATGGGGGTCGACCGGAATGAACGGCACGTCCGAGAACCTGACCGAAAGCCCGCTCGACAGTGAGCGGGCCACGCTGCGACGGGTGCGGTGGTGGCTCCGGGCCTTCGTGGTCTGCCTGGTCCTGAGCGGCCTGACGGCCTTCCCGCTGGAGACCGAGACCCGGTGGCTGGCCGACTTCGCGGCCGGCCCCGCGGCCCCGGTCACCGACCACCTGCCGGCCCTGCGGGAGTGGATCGAGCGGACCCGCGACGGCATCGCCGACACCAATGCCCGCTACCCCTTCCTGGCCTACGGCACCGACTGGCTGGCGTTCGCGCACCTGGTGATCGCGGCCGCGTTCTGGGGGCCGATCAAGGACCCGGTGCGCAATGTCTGGGTGATCCGGTGGGCCGTCCTCGCCTGCGCGGGCGTCATCCCGCTGGCCCTGGTCTGCGGGCCGCTCCGCGGCATTCCGCCGTACTGGCGATTCATCGACATGTCGTTCGGCATTGTCGGGGTGCTGCCGCTGCTCGTCGTGCTGCGCCTGCTCCGGCCGCTGGAGCGGCCCACCGGTACGACCGCCGGTACGACCGCCGCGGCCGGCTGAGCCGTCCGGGGGAACGCCCGGGCACCGCGCACGCCGGTGCACCGGGCGGCGACCGGGCCACGACCGGGCGGCGGCGACGGCCGTCACGCGCAGGCCCTACGATCTGGCTCAACAGCTGCTGGGAGGCGGACGGGCGTGGCCGATGCGGTGATCGATCTCAATGCGGACCTCGGTGAGGGGTTCGGACGCTGGACGCTGACCGACGACGAGGCCCTGCTCTCCGTGGTGACCAGCGCCAACGTCGCCTGCGGCTTCCACGCCGGAGATCCGTCCACCATGCGCCGGGTCTGCGCGCTGGCCGCCGAGCGCGGCGTGCGGATCGGCGCCCAGGTCTCCTACCACGACCTGGCCGGCTTCGGCCGGCGGGCGATGGACGTCCCGCCGGAGGAGCTGGCCGACGAGATCGCGTACCAGATCGGCGCCCTCCAGGTGTTCGCCCGCGCGGCCGGCTCCCGGGTCTCCTACGTCAAGCCGCACGGCGCCCTCTACAACCGGGTGGTGACCGACGCCGAACAGGCCGAGGCCGTGGTCGCGGGCGTACTGCGGGCCGGGGCGGTCTGCGACGGCCCGCTGCCCGTCCTCGGCCTGCCCGGCTCCCGGCTGCTGGCCGTCGCCGAGGGCGTCGGGCTGCCGGTGGTCACCGAGGCGTTCGCCGACCGCGCCTACACCTGGGCCGGCACCCTGGTCCCGCGCCGGGAACCGGACGCCGTCATCCAGGACCCCGAGACGGTCATCACCCGGGCGGTCGCGATGGCCCGGGACGGGGTGGTCGAGGCCGTCGGCGGCGAGCCGATCGGCGTCGAGGCGCGCTCGCTGTGCGTGCACGGTGACACGCCCGGTGCCGCCCAGCTCGCCTGGCGGATCCGCGGCGCGCTCGCCTCGGCGGGCGTGCGGGTGGAGCCCTTCGCGTGATGGCCGGAGCCGTTCGCGTGACGGGTGGAGCCCCGAGGACGACGGCCGGGGCGCCCGGGTGAGCGGCGGGCCGCTGATCCGGGCGGTGGGCGATCGCGCGCTGCTGGTCGAGGTCGCCGGGACGGCCGAGGTCGGCGCGCTCTACGGCTGGCTGCGCGAACGCCGGGCGGCGGGCGGGCTGCCCCCGGTGGAGGAGATCGTCCCGGCCGCGCGGACCGTCCTGCTCGACGGTGTGACCGACATCCCGGCCCTGGCCGCCCTGCTGCGCACCGCCCGCCCGTCGGCGGCCGACGCGGCCCCCGGCCCCCTGCTGGACGTGCCGACCGTCTACGACGGCGCCGACCTCGACGAGGTGGCCGCACTCTGGGGGGTCTCGCCCGAGGCGGCCGTCCGGATCCACACCGCGCCCGAGTACGTGGTCGCCTTCTGCGGCTTCGCCCCCGGCTTCGGCTACCTCACCGGCCTGCCGCAGCGGTACGAGGCACCGCGCCGGGCCACCCCCCGCAGCTCCGTCCCGGCCGGCTCGGTCGCCCTGGCCGGCCCCTACACCGGCGTCTATCCGCACTCCTCCCCCGGCGGCTGGCAACTCCTCGGCCGAACCGGCCTGCCCCTCTGGGACGCCTCCCGCGAACCGGCGGCCCTGCTGGCCCCGGGCGTGCGGGTCCGCTTCACCGCGGTGCGCGGCGGTGCGCGGTGACGGCGGCGCGTGAACCCTCGGCCGTCGGTGAACCGCCGGGCGGCCGTCGCTCGTCGGTCGCCCGTGCGCTGCTGGTCGTCCGGCCCGGGCCGCTGACCACCGTGCAGGACCTCGGGCGGCGCGGCGTCGCCCACCTCGGCGTGCCCCGGGCCGGCGCGCTCGACGAACCGGCGCTGCACGCCGCCAACCGCCTGGTCGGCAACGAACCCGGCGCGGCCGCGTTGGAGACCACCCTCGGCGGGGTCGCCGTACGCGCGCGCGGGACGGTCGTCCTCGCCGTCACCGGCGCCCCCGCCCCCGTGCGGGTGGACGGGCGGACCGCCGCCTGGGGCGCACCCGTCACCGTCCCCGACGGGGCCCTGCTGGAGGTCGGTGCCGCCACCCACGGCGTGCGTTGCTACCTCGCGGTGGCGGGCGGGATCGCCGTGCCGCCGGTACTCGGCAGCCGCTCGGCCGACCTGCTCTCGGGGCTCGGCCCGGCTCCACTGGCCGCCGGTGACGTGCTGCCGGTCGGGCCTCCCCCTCCACGGCGACCGGTGCCCGGACCGCTGTCGCTGCCCGACCCACTCGCGCTGCCCGACCTGGTGCCGCTGCCCGCTCCCCCGACGGAACTGGTACTGCGACTGCGGCTCGGACCGCGCGCGGACTGGTTCGCGCCGCGGTCGGTCGCCCGGCTCGCCCAGGACAGCTACCGGGTGGCGCCGGCCAGCAACCGGATCGCGCTGCGCACCGAGGGCCCCCCGGTCGCCCGGGCCGTCGACGGCGAACTCGCCAGCGAGGGCATGGTGTTGGGGGCCGTCCAGATCCCCCCGGACGGCCGACCCGTGGTCTTCCTGGCCGACCATCCCACCACCGGCGGCTATCCCGTCGTGGGCGTGGTGCCCGCCGCCGACCTCGCCGCCGCGGCCCAGGCCCGCCCGGGAACGCCGCTGCGGTTCATGCTGCTGCGGGGGTGAGCGCGGTGGCCGGCGGGACGCCCCCGGCCACCGCGCCCCGACCGCCCCACGCGCCACCCGACCGCCCCACGCGCCACCCGACCGCCTCACGCACCACCCGGGCCTCCCGCCCCGCCCGAGCCTCAGTCGAAGCAGGTCGGGCAGGACTTGGTGGCGACCCGGTCGCAGTTGCCGGCGGTGGCCCGCAGGGGCTGCGTACGGGTGACGTGGTAACCGGAGACCGGCTCGGTCACCCAGCCGTACTGGGGAGCCGCGAGGATGCTCTCCGTGAGGTGGAAGCACCCCGGGAGATGGGCGTAGCCGGTGGGCGAGACGATGGCCGTCGCCCCGGGCGGCCAACCCACCCAGGCGGCGCCGAGCTCGGCCCTGCCGCGATCGAGGCGCGGCGCCGACCCGTCGGCCGGGCAGTCGCACCACGACATCTCACACCGCTCACACCAATCGGCACCCACGCCCGACCCCTCCCCTAGGACGGGTGGATCCTACTGACCCCCGGAGGTGACTTTCACCTCGGGTTCACCGCGTCAACAAGGCTTCGGCGACAAGGCGTTGAGCGGGGTCGACGGCCGTCCGACCGTCCTCGACGTCCCAGAGGGCGTTCTGGAGGACACGCGCCAGGGTCCAGCGGGCGGCCCGGGCCCGGTCGAGGGCCAGGACGTCGGTCATCAGGTCGAAACGGCGGCGGAGGGCACGCCGGACGTCACCGGTGGCGACCAGGTCGGCCCAGCGGTTGTGAAGGGCCGGCAGGAGTTCGAAGCCCGGGTCACCGGCGAGCGGCTTCGGATCGATGGCCAGCCAGGGCGCGCGGCCGTCGGAGCCCGGCGGGGCCAGCACATTGCCGTAGTGCAGGTCCCAGTGCAGCAGGCGGTCGCCCGGCTCGGGCCGCACCTCGCGGAGGGCGGCGGCACAGTCCGCGACCAACCGGCGGTCGGCCGGGTCGGCCAGGGCCCCGAGTGCCGCCGGGACCAGGGCCAGCATCGCGTCGGAGACATCGGCCACGTGCCGCAGTCCCGGCGGAGCCTGGTGTTCGGTCAGGCCGGCCAGCAGCTCGGCGAGGACGCGCAGGGCGGCCAGGTCGTCCACGACGGTGTGCAGCGATCGGTCCGGGTCCAGGCGTTCGAGCAGCATCGAACCGGTGGCCGGGTCGTGGGCGAGCAGGTGGACGGCGCCCCGCCCGCCCCAGGCGCGCAGGGCCATCGGCTCGCCGACGGTCTCCTCGTCCACGGGCTGGAGCTTGAGCGCACCGGGTGTGCCGTCCGCGCGCAGCACCGGCACGACGAGTCCGACCACGCCGTGGGCGGCCGCGCCGGCGGGGCGCAGCCCCCAACGCTCCATCAGTTCGGCGGCGAGCGCCGGGAGCCGGGCCGACCAGCGGCGGCCGGCTTCCCCGAGGCAGTCGGCCAGCGAGGCGTCCAACGCCTCCGGCACCTTGATCGGCACCGCGCCGGGCGCGGGCGGAACGGCGCTCGGGACAGCGTCCGCCCCCTCGTTCGGGCCGGCCTTCGGGCTGACGTTCGGGCTGACGTTCGACATGGCGGACGGCTCCGGGACAGGGGCGAAGGAACAGAACCGGGCCACCCGCACCGGGTGGCACCGACTGCCAGGGTGGCACGACACCGCGAGGTGGCACGATCTGCCACCCCGGCATCACCTGCCACGGGGGCCCGGCCCGCCACTCAGGCGCGACGTGCCAGCGCCGTGGACGCGGCCACCGCGAAGCTCTCCGGATTGTCGAACATGATGTTGTGACCGCAGTCCGGGATCGCCACCACCTCGACCCCCGACTCGCGCAGCCGCTCCGCTCCCGGCAGTTCACCGTCGCCGCGCGGATACAGGAACGCCCTCGGGAAGTCCATGCCGAGCAGGAGTTCCCGCACGGTCGGCACGGTGTTCCGGACGGAGTGGACCGCGCTGCGGTGGAGGGCCTCGGGGCCGGCCAGCCGCATGGTGGACCACCAGAGCGGCCCGACCCACCTGCCCACCTCCTCCCGGCCGCCGGCCAGGAACTCCTCCTCGCCGAAGGTCGCGATCCCGCTGCTGCCGGGACTGCGGACCGGCACGCTCGGGTCGAGGTTGGAGTCGACCAGCAGCAGGTTCGCGACCAGCCGGGGGTGCCGGTGCGCGAGAACGGTCGCCACCGAGCCACCCATGCTGTGCCCGACCAGCTCGACGCCCGCCACGCCGGCCTCGTCGAGCGCCGTCGCCACCGCGTCGGCATGGGCCTCCAGCGTGTACGGGAAGTCGGCCGGCCGGTCGCTGATCCCGAAGCCCAGCAGGTCGAGCAGGAGCGAGCGGCGCCCGGCCAGCAGTGGATGCGCCGCGGCGGCGGCGAAGTAGACGGGCGAACTGGCACCGAGGCCGTGCAGATAGACCCGGGCCGGCTCGGCACCGGACACCTCCACCCAACGGATCCGGTCCTTGTTCGGGGTCACGATGGCCTGACGCACGGTCGTACTCCTTCTCGGGGCAGGGCAGGGCGACGGGGCACGACAGGGCAACGAGGCCGGCGGGCGGCGTCGCGTCGCGGATCCTCGCGACAGCAGGACCATACCTCGACATCGAGGTATAACGACAGCGAGATACAGCGGTCGATCTGAGAGAGTGGCCCCATGCTGAAGCTCGCGATCCTCGGATTCCTCCGCGACCGGCCACTGCACGGCTACGAGCTGCGCCGCCACCTCGCCGCACTCACCGGACACGTCCGGCCGATCAGCGACGGCACGCTCTATCCCGCGATCAAACGACTGGAGACCGACGGCCTGCTGGTCCGCACGCCCGAGCCGGGCACCGCGGCCGCGCCCCGGCACACCCTCCACCTCACCGGGGCCGGCCGGGCCGCGCTGCTCGACCGACTCCGCGATCCGGAGGACCTGGACATCAGCGACGAGAACCGCTGGTTCACCCTGCTGGCGTTCCTCCGGCACCTCGACAACGAACCGGAGGCACAGGCCGCCGTACTCCGCCGCCGACTCGCCTTCCTCAGCGAACCGGCGAGCTTCTTCTACGACGGCGCGCGCCCGGTGGGCGCCGAGGAGGTCGACGACCCGTTCCGGCGCGGGATGCTGCTGATCGCCCGCGCCACCACGGAGACCGAGCTGGCCTGGCTGCACGACACGCTGGCCGACCTCGACCGGACCTGACCCGGCCGGCCGGACGCCGGCCGACCGAGCGCGAACCCGCACACCAGGAGTCCGGCCGATCACACGCGCAGCGGCGGAGCCGTGGGGCCCCCCCCCCCCCCCCCGGGGGGGGGGGGGCCCCGCGCCCCCCCCCCGGGGGGGGGGCCCCGCCCCCGGGGGGGGGGGGGGGGGGCCCCCCCCCGGCCCCCCCCCCCCCCCCCCCCCCCCCCCCCCCCCCGCCGCGCCGCCCCCCCCCCCCGCGGCGGCGGCCCCCCGCCCCCCCCCCCCCCCCGGGGGGGGGGGCGCGCCCCCCGGCCCCCGCCGGCCGGGAGCGGGCCGCCGCTCAGTGCTGGTGGTGGGCGTGGACCACCGCGTGGCCGCGACCGCGGCCGATCATCCACTTGTTGACCGGCACGGTCAGGGCGAACGCGAGGACGAGCGAACCCGCCAGGGCCACCCAGAACAGCGCGTCACCGAGACCGGCGTCCATCGCCCCCGGGACGGTGACCATCACGGTGTTGTCGATCAGCTCCATGACCAGGATCGACACGGTGTCCGCCGCCAGCGCGACCTTCACCGCGGCGCGGACGTCCAGACCGGCCCCGAGGACACCGCGCATGGTCAGGGCGTAGCCGAAGAGGAAGGCCAGCAGCACCGAGAGCATCACGGTCGCACCGTTGTGCAGGCCGAGAGCGGTGCCGAGGATCATGCCCAGGATCTCGCCGATGGCGCACCCGGTGAGGCAGTGCAGGGTCGCCTGCGCGGCCGTCCGCCAGCTCGCCCCGCCGCCGTGGCCGGCCCCGTGCCCGGCGTGCCGCCCGCCGTGCTGCTCAGCGTGCCCGTCATGGCCGTGCCCGTCGTGGTCGTGGGCGTGGCCCTGTCCGTGATCGTGCCCGTGGCCGACGTGCTGCCGCTCGTGCCCTGCGGGATGTGCCATGTCGTCCTCCGCTTGCTCCGGCGCTGTGCCCTCGGTTCGTCATCACTGAACATATACCCCCTGGGGGTATCTGGCAACGGTCGACGACACCCGGTTCGAACACCGCCCTCTTCCCTGCGCCGGCCCGCCGTGCTCCGATGGACGCATGGCCGATGAACGACGCGACGGGTACGACGGAACGGGACCGGGCGCGATCACCCCGGACGGCAGCGCGGTCGAGCTGTACGGCCGGCTGCCGGCGAACGGCGAGCCGGAGGTGATCGGGCGGGCGGTGCCGGCCGGCGCCCGCATCCTCGAACTGGGCTGCGGCGTGGGCCGGATGACGCACCCCCTGCTCGACCTCGGCTTCACGGTGACGGCCGTGGACGAGTCCGCGGAGATGCTGGCCCGGGTGCGGGGAGCCCGGACGGTGCGCAGTCCGATCGAGCGGCTGGACCTCGCCGAGCGGTTCGACGTCGTCCTGCTCGCCTCCTTCCTGGTGCACGCGGGCGACCCGGCCGTCCGGCAGGGCCTGCTGGACACCTGCCGGCGGCACGTCGCGGACGACGGCCTGGTACTGCTCCAGCGCGAGGGCGAGGGCTGGCAGCGCGACGTGCCGCGCGAGCGTCCGCTGGGCCGGGACGGGCTGGTACGGGTGGCCTCGGTCACCCCGATCGGCGGCGGGGTGAACTCCGTGCACGTCGCGTACGAGTTCCCGGACGCGCGCTGGACCCAGACGTTCCTGTCCCGGCCGCTCGACACCGCCGAGTTCGAACAGGCCCTGGCCGACGCCGGCCTGGCGGTGGACGCCTACCTGACCGAGGACCGGACCTGGGTGCGGGCCCGGCCGGCCACGGGCTGAGCGGAGCGGGCGGCGCGGCGCGGGGGCGCAGCGCCCCGGGGCGGGGGCGGGGCGGGGGCGGAGGCGATGCTGTCACCTTCACCGCGTACCATCAGGCGCGCGCCGGGCCCCGCGCGGCCCGAGCGGCGGGCGGGACCGGCGGTTCGCATGCCATCGGCATGTGCCCCGTGCATGCCGTCGGCATGTTCCCGCACCGACCAACAAGGACCGCTGATGCTCATCGAGCGACGGATACCCCGGGCGGGTGTCCGGTGATCAACTGGTTCCACGGAGCCGTCCTCGGCCTGATCCAGGGTCTCACCGAATTCCTGCCGATCTCCTCCAGCGCCCACCTGCGGGTCTTCTCGGCCCTGCTGGGCTGGGACGACCCGGGCGCGGCGTTCACCGCCGTGACCCAGCTCGGCACCGAGTCCGCCGTGCTGATCTACTTCCGCCGCGACATCGCCTCGATCGTGAAGACCTGGACGCTCTCGCTGTTCCGGCCGGCACTACGCTCGCACCAGGATGCCCGGATGGGCTGGTTCGTGATCATCGGCACCCTGCCGATCGGCATCCTCGGCAAGCTGTTCCAGGACAGCATCGAGACCAATCTCCGCGATCTGCGGGTCATCGGCACCACGTTGATCGTCTTCGGTCTGGTGCTGGCGGTGGCCGACCGCACCCGGGCCGTCCGGCACGCCAAGCCGATCACCGACCTGACCCTGCCGCACGCCGCCGTCTACGGCATGGCCCAGTCGCTGGCGCTCATCCCCGGCGTCTCGCGCTCCGGCGGCACCATCAGCGCCGGTCTGCTGCTCGGCTACAGCCGCGAGGCGGCCGCCCGGTACTCGTTCCTGCTCGCGATCCCGGCCGTACTGGCCTCCGGCCTGCTGGAACTGTTCAAGATCGGTGAAGGGCCGGCCCCGGCCTGGGGGCCGACGGTGCTGGCCACCCTGATCGCCTTCGTGGTCGGCTACGCGGCGATCGCCTGGTTCCTGAAGTACATCTCCCACAACAGCTTCATGCCGTTCGTGGTGTACCGGGTGGCGCTCGGCATTCTGATCATCGTCCTGGTCAGCATCGGCACCCTGGCGCCCGACGCCGGCGTGGTCAAGTAGCGGCCCGGCACGGCACCACGGAGCCGGGCGACACCGGCACCGGTGCGGTACGACGCGGTGAAGTAGAACGCGGTTCCACCAGTACGACGAGGCGGGCCGGGCACCCGATCAGGTGCCCGGCCCGCCTCGTCGTACCCGTTCCGGCCGTTCGCCGCGGCCTCGGTCCAGGACCTACCGGCTTCGCTCGCGGGCGGCGGTCAGCCGGCCGCGCACGGCGGCGTGGACCTCGGCCTCCTCGGCCGGGTCGGCCGCGAGGCGGCGCAGGCGCTCCAGCACGCGGGCGTCGCCGGTGGTGGCGACGTGCCTCGCGGCGAGCTCCCGGGTGGACTCCTCGCAGTCCCAGAGGCACTCGACGGCCGGGCCCTCGGGAAAGGCGACGTCGGTCGCGGCGAGCGCGCGGGCCGCGCGGCCGCGCAGCTCCGAGGAGGCGGCCTCGCCGTAGATGTGGCGCAGGACGGGGACGGCCTCGGCGGCGGCCAGCCGCCCCGCACCGTCGACCAGCGACCCGAGCCCGGGACCGCCGACCCCGCGGACCGAGATCCAGCGGCGCAGCCCGGCCACCACCAGCGCCGCGTCACCGCGCTCGCCGGCATCGGCCAGCAGCTGGAC
This sequence comes from Kitasatospora sp. NPDC091207, assembly GCF_044768625.1. Lineage (NCBI taxonomy): Bacteria > Bacillati > Actinomycetota > Actinomycetes > Kitasatosporales > Streptomycetaceae > Kitasatospora > Kitasatospora sp. NPDC091207. The sequence continues at coordinate 67,170 of NZ_JBIVVS010000033.1, read as the reverse complement.
GGCGGCCTCGCCGAGGGCGCTGTCGGCGCCGCCGGTCGCCGGGTCGGCCCAGCGGCGGGCGTGGGCCAGCGCCTCGGGGCCGCGCATCCGGCCGACCAGCTCCAGGGCGGCGCGCACCGTCCGGTCGTCGACATCGGCGGCGGCGGCCTCGATCAGGCCGGCGGCGGCCGGGTCCTGCTGGTCGACCAGGTAGCGCAGGGCGGCCCGGCGGGCGCCGGGCAGTCCGTCGCGGGCGGCCTCCAGCACCGCGGGGCGGTCCTCGGGGCGCACCACGGCGGCCAGGCAGCGGGCCGCCGCGGCGGCCCGGCGGTCGACGGCGTCGGGGCCGGCGGGATCGCCGGCGTCACGGGCGGGCTCCGGGCGGTCGGGCCGGCCGGCGAAGGCGGCGGCGCCGACGCCGCCGAGCTCGCCCTGGTCGGCCCAGGCGAGCACGTCGGCGGTGGACCAGCCCGGGGTGACACCGCTGCGGTTCAGCTGGCGCTGCCAGAGGTCGAAGGGGGACTGCTCGCTCGCCGCGGCCACCCGCGGGTGGTAGGCGGCCCAGAGCCGCCAGGGCCTCGGCTCGTACGCGCCGCGGATGAACTCACGCAGCTCGGCGTCGCCCTCGGGGCCCGGGGGGAACCTGTCCAGCACCGCGGTCCCGAGCAACAGCAGGCCGCGGTCGTCGTCGCGCAGCGCGAGCTCGTCCAGCGCCCAGGCCCAGTTGGCACCGGTGGCGGCGTACTCGCGCAGCATCAGCAGCGCGTCGCGCCGGCCGTACGCGGCGAGGTGGCCCAGCACGGACAGGGCGAGACCCGTGCGGTACTCGTCGTCGTCGAGGAGGTCCTCCGGATCGTGGAGGTGGTCCTCGATGCCGTCGAGCGGCGCCTCCAGTTCCATGTAGAGGCGCGCGTAGTAGAGGGAGCGGTTCTCGACCTGCCAGTCGGCTCTCGGGTCCCTGGTGACGCACTCCTCGAGCGCGGCGATGGCGTCGGTGCGGTCGGCGGCCAGCGCATGGAGCTGCCCGTCACCGCGGCCTCGCTGAAGGAGGCCAAGGAGGCTGGCACTGGGTGCTATCACTGGCTCGAACATGAGGTCAGCATCCGTTGCGGCGGTCGTAGTGGCAACGGGATTTCCGTCGCCGGGGTCACTGGTCGGTCCTGCGGTGGGCGCCCGGGCGCCGGAATCACCGAAGGTTACCGCCTCGGACACCTCGCCGCACACAGGGCGATGGACCCTCCCGCCGCACTGGCATATGCCGGAGGAATTTTGCCAGAGATCTGCCCAAATCCCCCACAGGGGTGACTCCGCTGTGCGACAGTCTTCTCACTGCTTTGACGGTTTCCCACCTCACGAGCACCCGGCAAACGCCCCTCGGTCACCTCCTCCACCGGCCTCGACCCGATCGGTTCGCCATGAGCATGTCTCTCCCCGCCGCCCGCCGGGCCGCCCGCCACGGCGATACCCGACGGACGGACGCCGGGGCGGACGACGGATCGGCGGGCGGCAGAGTGGACGGCACGGCGCAGGCGCCGTCCGGCCCGGTGGTCGGCTCCGCCGAGTGGGACCTGCTCACCGACGACGTCCGATGGTCCGCCGAGATGTTCCGGCTCCTCGGCTGCGACCCCGGGCACGGCCCGCTCAGCCTCGACCGGCTGCCCGACCGGCTCGCCGAGGCGGACCGGCCGCAACTGCGCCGGATGATGACCGACGCGCTGGTGCACGGCCGCCACGCCTTCGGCACGCTCCAGGTCTGCCACCCCGACGGCGCTCGCGGCACGGTCGAGTGCGCGGGCGAGCCCGTCCTCGGGAACGACGGCACCGTGACGGCGCTGCGCATGCTGCTGCGCCCCGTCGCCCCCGCCTGAATCCGTCCGGCCCCGGATCTTCCGGCCCCGAACCGTCCCGCCCGCGGAGCCGCGCTGCGCTGGGCGTGACCGGCCGGCTCAGGTGAGCTTCGGCCGGTTCTTGGTGTCCGCCTGCCGCAGCTCCCGCCCGAGCTGCGCGCGCAGCTCGTCCACCACCGGCAGACCCCGGTAGCGCGCGGTCAGCCGGTACATCTCGCGCAGCCGGTCCCAGGTGCGGTGCGAGGAGTTCTGGCCGATCAGGTTCATCACCATCTTGGCCTGGAACTCCGCCGCGTCGGGCTCCCCGGTGATCCAGTGCACCGAGGCGAGGGTGATCCGGTCGAACAGCGCCGAACGCAGCTGCCCCGTCCCCTCCCGCAGGCCGATCACCCGCTCGGCGTGGCGGCGCGCCTGCGCGGCCGCCGCCGGGTCGTGCTCGGCGAGGGTGCGCAGCACCAGCGCCTGCATCCCGCGCAGCTCGGCCTCGTCGAAGACCTGCATCCAGGACGGCGGCGGCTCGGACACGTCCTCGGCGAACAGGTCCTCGGCCTCGCCGAGCAGCCGCCAGGTGTCCTGCGAGTGCCCGATCGAGGCGTGCGCCCAGGCCTCCACCGTGTTCAGCATCGCCCGGGTTCTGGGCAGCACCCGCCCGCCGCTCGCCTTGGCCGCCGACATCAGGTCGAGCGCTTCGTCGGCCCGGCCCAGGTGCACCATCTGCCGGGCGGCCCGGGAGATCGCCTCACCGGCCCGGGGGCGGTCGCCGGCCTCCTTGGCCGACTCGGCGGCGATCATGAAGTACTTCTGCGCGGTCGGCTCCAGGCCGACGTCGTGCGACATCCAGCCGGCCAGCACCGCGAGGTTGGCCGCGACCAGCCACAACCGCTGCTCCACGAGCGGGCCGTGGCGGTGCGTCAGCAGTCCGCCCACCTCGTTGAGTTGGCCGACCACCGCCTTGCGCTGGAGGCCGCCGCCGCGCGCCGCGTCCCAGGCGCGGAACACCTGCACCGAGCGCTCCAGCGCCTCCACCTCGTCGAGCCCGACCGGGCCCGCGTCGTACACGTCCACCACCGGGCGGACGCCGCCCTGGGTGACGACCTGTCGGGGGCCGGGGGCCGTCGCCGCGTACGCGACGGCGTCCCCGCCCAGCCAGCCCTTGAGAGTGTCGGCGATGACCGCCCCGGTCGTGAGCGCGGCGCCCGCGCCCACCAATCCACGTCGGTTGAGCATGAGGTCCATTCCCGTGAACTCGGTGAGGACCGCGGCCGTTCGATCCGGCTCCCAAGGACGTGCTGCGGGCTGCGCCGCTCCGGTCCTGGTGGGCCGGTGTCGTTCCAGACCGAGGTCTTCAGTGGTGACGACACGGCCGAGCCGCTCCGTGAACACGGACGCCAGCACCCTCGGCACCGGATCGCGCGGGATCTCCCCCTGCTCGATCCACCGCCGGACCCGCGAGGTGTCGGTGGACAGCTGCTGCTGTCCCATCGCGGCACCACGCCGGTTGACCAGCCTCGCGAGCTCGCCCTTCGACCAGCCGGTCAGGACGAACAGATCAGCGAGTCGGGTGTTGGGTCCCCTGCTCAAGTGAAGCCCCCAGGTTCCTCGGCTGGTTCGAGGCTAGAGGCTCCGTCATGTGCCAGGCGAGCATTCGCCAGGCTTCGCCAGGGTCCGCCACATTACCAACCAGTGCCATCCGGGTGTGATGTAGAGGTGCGCCACCTCGCCCCTCGGGTCGGGCGGCGCTCCGGGCAGGTCGGGGGCACTCCCCCGACCGTGGCACGGGGCGTCCCCGGTCCTCACCCGAGGGGGTGGCGCGGCCGGGTGGCGCGGGGGCGCCGGGCACGGCCACGGCAGTCCGGTCGTCCGCATTCCCCAGGGTGCGGACGGCCGGAGCACCGCCGTAGCAAGGGGCTCCGGCCCCCGCGTCCGTGCCCGGCGCCCGCGCTCCACCCACCGCACCGAGACAGGGCCGCCGTCACGCCAGGAAGCACGCGGCACCGGCCCTCCCCGCACCGCGGGGCGCACCCGCCGACGGACAGAAAGGGACCACCCTCACCCCATGTACTCCTCAGCGACCTCCCCCACTCCGACCGCGAGCCGCACCGCGCTGCGCCCTCCGGGCGCGGCCGCCGGACGCCCCGGTCCGAAGCAGGTGCCGCCGCCGAGCCGCCCCGCGGTGCCGCGCGGCGCCGACGGTCGGAGCACCGACGCGCGGGGCCAGGCCGTCCGGACGGCGCTGGGACTGCGCGGCCCCGAGGCCGTCGTGCCGGTGGGCGCCCGGATGCCGGCCGTCCGGCCGGGCGACGGCCGGATGCTGCGCCCGCCGATGCGGCCGGGCCAGACCGGTGCGCCCGAGCGGATCGACCCGGCGGCGCTGCAGACCCCGGCGGTACGGGCCGCGCTGGCGGGTGTCGCCCGGATATGCCCCGCTTTCACCCCGCGCCAGGTGCTGCGCGAGGGGAGCCGCCACATCCTGGTGGCGGGCACCATCGGGCGGGCACCGGTGGTCGCCAAGTGCCTGGCCCCGCAGGCGGTGCGGAGTGAGCACTTCGAGCAGCTGGTCGCCGACTTCCACCACGAGGTCGCGGTCTACCGGGCCTTCGTCCGGCACCGCCCGCCGGTGCGGCTGCCCCGGCTGGTCGCGGCCGACCACGACCGCTGCGTGCTCGTCATGGAGCGCGTTCCCGGCCGGCCCGCCGCCCGGGAACGCCACCCGGTCAACGCGCCCACCCCGGGCGAGGTGCGGGCCCTGCTCACCGCCGTCCGCACGCTCAACCTGTGGCGGCCGCCGACCGACGTGTTCCAGCCGCGGCTGGACTACCAGTTGGAGATCGCCCGGTACCACTCGGTGGGCCAGCTCACCGACCGGGACGCCGGCGATCTGCGCGGCCTGCTGCACGGTCTGGGCCACACCCCGCTCCAGCTCTGCCACGGCGACGCCCTGCTCAGCAACATGCTGCTGGCGCCGTCCGGGCCGGTCCTGGTCGACTGGGAGCAGGCCGGCTGGTACCTGCCGGGCTACGACCTGGCCGTACTCTGGAGCGTGCTCTCCGGGGACACCGCCGCCCGCCGGCAGATCAGCCAACTCGCCCAGAGCGGCGGCACACTGGCCCGGGACGCGTTCCTGGTGAACCTGGTGCTGGTCCTGATGCGGGAGATCCGGCTGTACGACGTACCCGGTGCGGGCGAGGAGCAGCGGATCATGATCCGTCGGCTGTACGACGACGCGGCACTGGCCCGCCGGGCCGTCCGCGCCGCCGTCGGCACCCGCTGAGCGGAGCACGGGACCGGGCCGAGCAGCACGGGGCGGCCCGGTCCCGGCCGGTCAGGGGCGTCGCCCGCGCTCCAGGGCGGCACGGCCTGCGGCGTCCAGGACGGCCTCGTCCGGGGCGAAGTGGACCCGGCTGCTGAGGACGTCGCGCAGGTAGCGCTCCAGCGGGTGACGGCGGCTCAGGCCGGGGTTGCCGGTGAGCGAGACCGCCTGCTGGACGGCCGCCGTCGCCGCACGGGTGGCGAGCAGGTGCGCGGGGCCGGTCCGGGCGACGGCGTCCGGCTCGGCCCGGTCCACCCGGGAGGCCAGTCCGTTGACCAACTCCTCGGCGCCGATCAGCTGGGCCTCGATCTCGCCCAGCGCGCAGCGGTAGCGCGGCAGACTGCCGAGCGGCTCGGTCAGGTTCGCGGGGGTGCGCTGGTTCAGGAAGCGGACCAGCCACTGCTCGGCCGAGCGGGCCACCCCGAGGGCGACCGCGGACAGCGCCAGATCGTGCCAGGCACGGGTGAGTTCGGCGGCGGGCACCGGTGTCTCGGTCCCCTGCGTGCCGGCGGAGGCACCGGAAGCCGCGGCCCCGTCGCGGGCGGGCCCACCGGCCCGGCCGCTGTTCTTCGGGGAGGTGAGGCCGAGCGCGAGTTCGCTCGGCACCCGGACGGCGTCCAGCACCACGTCGTGACTGGCGCTGGCCCGCAGGCCGAGTTGGTCCCAGGTCGGGTCGACCTCGATGCCCTCGCTCTCGCCCCGGACCAGGAAGGTGCCGACGCGCGGCACCGGCTCGTCGGTCCGCGCGGTGACGGCCATCCAGGCCAGCGCCTCGGCACCGGCGCAGTACGTCTTTCGGCCACTCAGCAGCCAGCCGTCGCCGTCCCGTCGGGCCACCGTGGCCGGCAGCGCGCCGCCCTGGCCGCCGGGCTCCGCGCGCAGGGTGTTGACCAGGGCCGGCCCCCGGCGGGACTCGGTGAGCAGCCGCCGGTAGCCGGCCGTCGGCCAGCCCGCCACCCGGGCCTGCTCGGCGTGCTGCAGCAGGGTGAAGGCGGTGACCACGGCCACCGAGGCGTCCCCCCGGCCGAGTTGGGCGAGCACCCGGACGGTGTCGGCCAACGTGCCGCCGGGGCCGCCGTACCGTTGGGCGACGGTGAGAGTGAGCAGACCGGCCTCGTGCACCGCCTCGATGCCCTGGTAGGGGAAGGTGGCGTCGCGGTCGTGTTCCTCGGCGCGGGCCGCCAACAGGTCGACGACCCGGGGCAGCCCGGCCAGGGCCGCGGTGACGGGCGACTGATCGGCAGCGATGGTGGTCATGGTGCTGGGGCCTCCGGGCGGCAGCGTGGGCTCGGCAAGTGCGGGCGGCACGCCGGACGGCGCGCGGTACCGGTTGGCGGCCCCGGAAGTCAGCGGAAGACCCGCCCCCGGATCGGCGCCGGCCACTCGGCCGACCACCCGCCGCCTCGGGGGCGAATCCCCCTCAGCGGCACCGACACGCCGCGCTCGCGGTGCGCCGCAGGTCCAGGTAGCTGCGACGGGTCAGCAGCGGGAGACGGCACGACATGTTCGCGACTGTACGAAGCGATGATCGAAACCGTCAAGCAGCGCCCACGGCGCGGAACCGGCCCCGGCCGGGGCTCCGGTCAGCCTTGCTGGAACATGTCCGCCGGGAGCGGCTTGAGGAGCTGGTAGAGGTCGTCCGAAATCGGTCGGTCCCAGGAGGCGATGGTGACCTGGACGCCGTCGCTGCGCCCGAACTGGGAGCAGAACACCCGCCCCTCGCTGACCTTGACCTTCTTCACGATCAGCAGATCATCCCCGAGCAGCACCGGGAAGTCCTCCGCCGAGACGAACTCGACCGGTTCTTCGTTCTCCAGCGCCGCGAGCAGTTGACGGACCTCGAAGGGCACCTCGTCCCCGGTGTCGCGGGCCGGCGAACCGTCGGGGAGATTGCCGATGAACATCGCCGGGCCTCTGCCTCCGAACAGGTCATAGCGGAGGAAAATCCCCTGGCAGGAACCGTCCGGGCCGGTCATCATGGCCGCACCGAAGTCGCCGGGCCAGTCACCCGGGTCCATCGCGAGCACGTCGAAGTCCGGGCCGGCGGGCTGTCCGGAGCGACGGCGGAGAAAAGACATGGGAACATCGTACGTGCCCGGCACACCACTCTCGCGGGGTGGGTGGGGCCCTGGACGGAGATCCACGCTCAGAGACCAATGTTGACTCTGAGCAACCGTCCGGGCTACGTTCGGTTCAGCACGACAGCCGTTCTGGGTTTCACCCTCCGGGGGGACGGCATGTCGCAACGCGGCCCTACACGCGTTTCCCTCACTGTGCACATCGTCGTGCCGAACCGCTGAGCACCCAGCTTCGTCGTCGCACACAGCACAGCACACAAGCCAACATTTCCATGTCACACAAGCAAGGTCCGCGGGGCCCCGGCCCGTCGCTCCCGCGGATCTGCTCGGGACGCCGCCGCGTGGGGGCGTGCGGGTCCCGAGCACCCGGCACCGACGTCGAGTCGCTCTCGGCTCCGGTGTCAGCCTCCCGGCGACTGCCGGCCCCTTGTGGGCCGGGACCGGCCAACGCACCCCCGGTGCGCAGGGGATGACTGGGAGGCAGGTCCGGCATTGCTGCCGGGCTGCACAGCAGGCGCCGTGTCTGGCCGCGTGGGGGCGGTGGGCACGGCGTCTGCCTGTGCTCATACTCTGAGCTGCGCTTGTCTAACAGTCAACAGAATTTATGACCGGGTACGCTCAAAGAAGCGCATAAAGAGGTAAACGGGCCCCTCACAGGGCCCGTTCCGGCGTTCCTCCCCCGTTCCGGCGGGGCTCCGGCCGGTCCGCGCTCTCCGGCGGCCCGGGTCTCCGGGGCTCTCCGGCGGTCTTCGGCCGGCGGCGGGCCTCAGGTGAGGTCGAACTCGCCGTCCCGGGCGCCGAGGACGAAGGCACGCCACTCGCCCGGCGTGAACACCAGGACCGGCCCGTCGTCCTGGCGGCCGTCCCGCATGCCGATGTAGCCGTCCACGAAAGCGATCTGGACATCCCCGACCCCCTGGCTGCTGCACAGCCAGGTGGCCCCGGTGAAGTCCACCTTCGGCTTCCCGCTCGGCGCGAGCTCCGGTGCCACCACGGTCACCCCCACGCCCGCCTCCACGGCCGGTTCCACGTCAGTCCCGATATTGGCTGCCACTGCTGGTCTCCCTCCGACGGCTTTGCGAGACCAGCCTAGTCACCGTCGCCGGCCGGGTCAGCGGGTTGCCGAGGACTTCCCCGACCGGGGCCGACGCCGTACCGACGGGCCTCCCGGGGCGCCGTCCTGTGCTAAGGCTCACTTCCGGATCCGGGCCGGGCGCCGGGCGGAGAGCGTGTCCCGCCCCACCGGGCGCCGGCCGAGCTGCCAGAGTGTGGAGGGCCCGCACCCCGACGCCCCCAGGAGCAGCCGATGAGCCGCCGGGACGGCACCAGCGCCGATGTCATCCCCATCTCCGAGGCCCCCTCGGCCCACCCCCCGGCGCCCCGCACCCCGCCCGCGCGCACCCCGCTGCCCCGGCCGGCCTCCGGGCGGCCGCCCACGCACGGACGGGTCGGGATCGTCCTGGTCTCGCACAGCCAGGAGTTGGCCGCCGCGGTGCGCGCCCTGGCGCTCGCGCTGGCCGGCTCCGACGCCCCCGCCCCGGTCGCCGCGACCGGCGGCGACCCGCTCTCCGGTCCGGGCATCAGCGCCGTGCTGGTGGCCGCCGCCACCCGGCGGGTCGACCAGGGGCACGGGGTGGTGGTGCTCGCCGACCTCGGCAGCGCGGTGTCCACCGTCCGGGCCCTGCTCGGCGACGCGGACGAACACGGGCTGCCGTTCCCGGTCCGGTTCGCCGACGCCCCCTTCGTGGAGGGCGCGGTGGCCGCGGTCGCCACCGCCACGGCCGGCGGCGACCTCGCGGCGGTACTGGACGCGGCCGAGGAGGCGTACCGCCAGCACAAGGACTGAGCCGGGAAGGCCCCGGCCGCCAGGGCCGTCTCGGCGTTCCGCCCCACCGCGGGTGACCGCCCGGCTACCATCGGCACAGGGCCGGGCCGAGCGGGCCGGGCGCTGCGGAGGGGGAGCCTCAGCCATGCGCGTGGTCGTCACCGGCGGAGCCGGATTCATCGGGGCCAACCTGGTCCGGGCCCTGCTGGCCCGCCCCGAGGTGACCCAGGTCCGGGTGGTGGACGACCTGTCCACCGGCAGCAAGGCGAACCTGGCCGGCGTCGACGCCGCCCTGTTCGAGGGCAGCGTCCTCGACCGCGGCCTGCTGGACGAGGCGTTCGCGGGGGCCGACGCCGTGGTGCACCTGGCCGCGCTGCCGTCCGTCCCGCGCTCGGTCGCGGACCCGCTGGCCAGCCACCACGCCAACGCGACCGGCACCCTGGAGGTGCTGGAGGCCGCCCGCCGGGCCGGCGGGCCGTACGTGGCCGCCGCCTCCTCGTCCTCGGTCTACGGGGCCAACCGCGAACTGCCCAAGCGCGAGACCATGCGCACCGCGCCGATGAGCCCGTACGCGGTCAGCAAGCTGGCCACCGAGTCCTACCTGGCCGCCTACCACCACTGCTACGGGCTGGGCGTGCTGCCACTGCGGTTCTTCAACGTCTTCGGGCCGCTCCAGCCCGCCGGGCACGCCTACGCGGCCGTGGTGCCGGCCTTCCTGGACGCGGCCCTGGCCGGGCGGCCGGTGACGGTGCACGGGGACGGCGGCCAGAGCCGGGACTTCACCTACGTCGGCACCGTCACCCAGGTGATCACCGAGGCGGTGCTGCGCCGGGTGGTGCACGCCGATCCGGTCAACCTGGCCTTCGGCACCCGGACCTCGCTGCTGGAGCTGGTCACCACCATGGAGTCGGTACTGGGACACCCCGTCGCGGTGGCCCACACCGAGCCCCGGCCCGGCGACGTCCGGGACTCCCAGGCCGACAACGCGCGGCTGCGCGGGCTGTTCCCGGACATCCGGCCGGTGCCGCTGCGCGAGGGGCTGGAACGTACCGCGGAGTGGTTCCGCACGCTCTGAGGCCCGCCCGAGCCCGCCGGAGCGGCCCGGGACGACCGGGGCGATGCTGGTGCGCTCCAGATGGAGGGCACCGCGAAACTCCACCGGCCCGTCCAGCAGGGGGATCTCGGCCGGCCGCCCGGTCACGGACGCTCCGCGCCCTCCCACGTGAAGAACGCCCCGCCCCCGCACTCCCGGGCCTGGCGCAGCGCCCGGTGCTCCTCCTCGATCATCGGCGGCAGCGCGTCCTGGGCGAACCAGCCGACCGCGAGCGACTCGTCGTCGTTGACCCGGGCCTCGCCGCCCACCGGGCGGCACCGGAAGACCAGGACCAGGTACTGGGTCATGTCACCGTTGGGATAGGTGACTTCGGGCGAGACATCGACCGCGGCGAGCACCTCGGGAACGACCACCACACCGGTCTCCTCCAGGCACTCGCGCGCCGCGCCGTCGGCGGGCTGCTCACCGGGGTCGAGGATGCCGCCGGGCAGGGCCCAGCGACCGTCGTCGGCCCGGCGGACCAGCAGGACCCGGTCGTCGTCGTCGAAGACGACCGAGACCGCGGCGCTGAGCCAGAGCTTGCGGGTACCGACCACGGCGCGGAGTTCGGCGAGGAACGCGGGGATAGCCATGGTCCGCACCCTATCCGGCGCGCCGCGGACCCCGGGGCACCCGCCGCCGGCCGCCTACCGGGGCGGCGTCCTGACCAGTGGCCCGGCCGGTGAACCGACCACCACCTCGCCGGCCGGGACGTCCCTGGTCACCACGGCGGCCGCGCCCACGAAGGCGTTGGCGCCGATCCTGCGGCCCTGCAGCACCACGGCGTTGCTGCCGACGGTGGCGCCGTCGGCGAGCAGCACCGCGCCGGAGACGTTGCCGCCCGGATAGACCGTCACCCGCTCGCCGAACACGCTGTCGTGGCCGACGGTCGCGTTGTAGTGGACCTGGCTGTGCGCGCCCAGGCGCACGCTGCTGGACACGTACGCGCCACCCATCACCAGGCAGCCGGGGCCGAGTTCGGTGTCGGGCGCGATCAGGGCGCGGGGGTGGACCAGGGTGGCGGGCACCGCGCCCCCGGCGTCCAGCAGCGCCGCGAGCCGCTGCCGGACGGCCGGGTCGGCGATCCCGACCAGGTAGCGCGCGCCGGCCGGGATGTCGTCGGGCCGGCGGACGGGCAGGCCGCGGACGGTCCCGCCGTGCCCGCGGTCGTCCAGGAAGCCGGCGACCGGGACGCCGGCCGCGAGGGCGGTGTCCAGCGCCTCGCGGCCGACGCCCCCCGCGCCGGCGATCCAGAGCTCTCGGTGTTCGGTGGCCATGGCGGCCATCCTGCCCGCTTCCGGGTTCAGGACGCCTCCTCGACGGCGGTGCGGACGGGCGGCGCCAGGCGGGGCGCGGTGGCCTGTCGGGGCAGGCTGATCGTGGTGAGCGGCCGGACGACGGGGTCGGCGGGCCTGGGGACGGCGGTCACGGGCTCGTGAGCGGTCGACGCGGACTCGGGGGGCGCCGGAAAGCCGGGGTTGACCCCGCCTGCGGCGGTGATGCCGCTGGGGCGCAGCAGCACCCCGACGGTGAGCGCGAGGATGCGCAGGTCCAGCGGGAGCGAGCGGTGCTCGACGTACCAGAGGTCGAGTTCGATCCGCTCGGGCCAGGTGATCGAGTTGCGGCCCCGGACCTGGGCCCAGCCGGTGAGCCCCGGCCGGACGTCGAGCCGGCCGCGCTGGCGGTGGGAGTAGTGGACGACCTGTTCGGGCAGGGTGGGCCGGGGCCCGATCACGCCCATCTCGCCGCGGGCGACGTTCCACAGCTGCGGCAGCTCGTCCAGGCTGGTCTTGCGGAGCAGGTCGCCGAGCCAGGTGATCCGGGGCGCGTCCGGCTCCTCGGGAAAGCGTTTGTCCCGCATGGTGCGGAACTTGAGGATCTCGAACTCCTTTCCGTGCCATCCGGTCCTGGTCTGGCGGAAGAGCACCGGTCCGCCCGTCGTGCAGCGGATCAGCAGGGCGATCAGCAGGCCCAGCGGAATCGCGACGATCCCGGCCAGGACGGTGACCGCGAGGTCCCCCCCTCGCTTCATGACGGTCCTTCCCCCTGATGCGGTGTGGTGGGAGTTCGTGGACTCAGTCGACCGTCCAGGGCAGTGCCTTGGCGCGGGCGACGGCCGCGTAGGTCTGCAGGGAGACCCCGGCGACGGCGCGCTGGTCGAAGTGCGCCGCGGCCCGGCTCCGGGCGGCGGCGCCGAGCCGTTCGCGCAGGCCGGGCTCGGTGAGGAGCCGGTCCAGCGCGGTGGTGAGGGCCCGGGCGTCCCCGGGCGGGGCGAGGAGCAGGTGCTCGTCGTGGGTGCCGATCTCCCGGCAGCCGCGGATGTCGCTGAGCACCATCGGCAGGCCGCCGGCGGCGGCCTCCATGGCTGAGCGGGAGAACCCCTCCCGGTAGGAGGGGAGGACGAAGACGTCGAGGGCCGCGTACACCGCGGGCATGTCGCCGCGCGGGCCGGGGAACTCGACGCCGGACTCGGGGCCGTGGGCGTCGGGCTTGTCGGGGTCGTCCGGACCGATCCAGACGAACCGGGCCTTGCCGGCCAGCGCCCGGGCCGCCTCGGCGTACTCGCCGATGCCCTTCTCGGCGACCCTCCGACCGACGCCGCCGACCAGCAGGTCGTCCGGTCCGACGCCGAGTTCGGCGCGGAGCCGGGCCCTGGCGCGGGCCCGGTCACCGGGGGCGGTCGCGAACCGGGTGAGGTCCACGCCGTTGCCCACGACGCGCGAGCGGCGGCCCGGGACGGCCCGGGCCAGGGTCCGGCGGTCCTCGCCGTTCTGATACAGCTCGGCATGCGAGAACCGGGCCGCGAAGGCCTCCGCGCCGAGCACGAACGCCCGCTTGGCGAGCGGGTCGTGGGCCTGCGCCCAGAGGCCGTGGCAGGTGTTGACGACGACCGGGACGCGGGCCAGCCGGCCGAGGACGCGACCGAGGACGCCGGTCTTGGGGTTGTGGGTGTGCAGCACGTCGGGGCGGAGCCGGTTCAGCACGGCGAGCAGCTCGCGGGCGGCCGCGGCGTCGGCGCGTGGGTGCCAGGCCCGGGTCAGGGCGTGCAGCGGCTCGTGCCGGACCCCGATCGCCTCCAGGTCGGGGACGTACGGGCCGGGCGCGCTGATGCCGTAGGTCTCGAAGCCGGCCTCCAGGTCCACCGTGAGTTCGGTGGCGAGCAGGAGCTGCAGGCTCATGTCGACGGTGGTGAGGTGGGCGACGCGCAGCGGCCGGCCACCGGGGCCGCGCAGCCGCGGGACGGGCACCGGCGTCCCGGGCGCGGGGTTCTCGGGCTCAGGCACGGGCGCCCACCGCCTTCGCGGTGGCGACGATCCGGGCGTAGGCACGCTCGGGGATCAGCCGTCCGTAGAGCTTGGCACGGAAGAAGTCGATCGGGTCGGTACGGCGGACGGGCACCCGGCGCAGCCGGACCGGGTCGACGCCGGGCAGGTTGCGCCCGACCTCGCCGGTGGCGGCGGTCCGGAACCTGGCGCGCAGCGCCGTCTCCATCGCGGGTACCGGGACGCCCCAGGTGTAGGCGTAGTGCCGGGGGCGGAGGCCGAGGTGCTGTTCGACGTCGTCGTTGCAGGCGTCCAGCTCGTCGGTGGTGAGCAGTTCCGGGCGGGCGTGGCTGCGGGTGTGGTTGGCGACGGCGCACAGGCCGGAGGCGGTCATCTCGCGCAGCTGCTCCCAGCTGAGCGCGGGGGCGCCCGCGGCCTTGGCGGTCGAGCCCTCCCAGCGCATCTCGCCGCCGACGTGGCCGCTGGCGAGGTAGACGGTGAACGGAAGGGCGCGCTCCCGCAGCAGCGGCCAGGCGTTGTCGTACACATCGGCGAAGCCGTCGTCGAAGGTGAGCACGGTGCCCGGGGTACGGCGGCCGGCCGCGATCCGGTCCGCGGCCTCGTCGAGGGAGACCACCCGGCCCGGCGGCAGCTCGGCGAGCAGGTCGACCTGGGCGGTGAAGTCGGCGGTGGTGACGTCGAGTTCGTCCGGACTGCCGCCGCCGACGCGGTGGTAGATCAGGACGGTGGCGCCCGCTCCGGGCCGGGACCCGACCCGGCGGGCCAGCCCGCGCTTGACCCTGGTGCGGATGCCTTCGGCCGGTCCGGGCACGGCGGTGCCGCTCATCGCTCCCCCCTCTGCGGCGCCCTCCCCGGCGCCGTCAAGTGGCCTCGCACCCGGCGCAGTTGAGTGCCGGACGGAAATCACAGTAGGGGGAACTGTGGGGCTGATGGCCCGAAATTGTGAAAGAAGCGAGAAGGAGTTGGCAGATGGGCCGAAACCGGCCGATCCGACCGGTTGGACTCGATCGGCTGTTCAGTCCGCGACCGGCGGCGGACCGGGCCGGTCACCGACCGCCACCTCCCCGGCCCGGCGGGCCTCGGCGGGCGGCGCCGGAGGGCCTCAGAGGGTGGCGCCGCGCCGGTACCGGAGCAGGGCGAACGCGATCCGGCCGAGCAGCAGCACCCCGGCCGCGAGGCAGCCGGCCACCGCCATCGCCCACGCGGGGCCGTCACTGTCCGGAACCGCCACGGCGACCACGATGCCGAGCGCCAGACAGGCCAGGCCGACCACGGCCAACGGAATCTGGTGGGTGACCAGCGCGCCACCACTCCACACGCGGGCCATCCGGGTCGCACCATGGGGGTGCAAATGATCACGTTCCGCATCTGCCATGAGGCCAAGGTACCCCGGAGCAGCGCGGGAAGCAGCCCGCAGGAAGCGATTCTCCGACTACTCTCCGCAACCACGGCCCGGCACGGGGCGGGCCGTGGCGGCACCCCGGCGCACGCGCGGGGCGCCTGTTTTCGGCCCGCCAAAAATCCTCGGCTGTCCGGTACAACCATCTACGCGGCGTATCCGTCTCCACTACATTGAGCGATCCAGGAGCCGTCCGCGGTGCGGGTTGGGAGTCCCCGCCGAGGACCGGAAAACACCAGGGGGCGGAGCCGCCGTGCCCTGGAGTCGGAGGCCGGGCTCCATCCTCCGGCGGTACCGCCACGCCGCACCGGCGACCGAGGGGGAACCGTGCCGCAGTCCAAGTCCACGACGTCGTCGACCTCCATGGCCCGGATCGGGTCCGTCATCAGTACCCTGCCGAGCGCGACCGTGCGCTCGTTGCCGCAGGCGGCCGCCGGGCAGCCGGCCGCTCGGCAACGGGCGACCGGCCGCCCGGGGGCCGCACAGCCGATGACCGCACAGTCCATGACCGCGCCACCCTCGGCCGCCCGTGCGGTGACCGCCGTCCCCCAGCCGCTGCCCCGCGGCCGGCAGGCCACTCGGCGGCACGCCGCGCGGCCCGAGCCGGAGCGATCCGAGGAGCGCGGCGACTGGTTGCGCTTCGCCCCCGTCCAACCACTGTTCCGGGCCCGGGCCGCGCAGCGGCTCGCCGTGCTCGCCTACCACGGCGTGACCGACCCGCGGTCCTTCGGCGCCCAGCTCGACCGGCTCCGAAGACTCGCCACGCCCGTCTCGCTGGCGGCCGTCCAGCAGGCCGTCGCCGAGCGGCGGCCGCTGCCCGCCCGCAGCGTGCTGGTCACCTTCGACGACGCCGACCGCAGCGTCCTCACCCACGCCCTGCCGGCCCTCAACGACCGGGGCATCCCGGCGGCCGCCTTCGTCATCTCCGAGCTGATCGGCACGGAGCGGCCGTTCTGGTGGCACGAGGCCGACTTCCTGGCCCGGCACGGCGGGCGCGCCCGTTCGCTGAACTGCGGGCACCCCTCGGAGTTGCTGCGCCGGCTCAAGGCCATGCCCGACCCGGACCGGCGGCGCAGCCTCCAGGAACTGCGGGTCAGCGCGGACCGGCGGCCGCCCCGGCAGGACCAGCTCACCCCGGCCGACCTGGTCGCCCTGCGCGAGGGCGGTGTCGCCATCGGCAACCACACCCAGGGGCACCCCTGCCTCGGACGCTGCGACGACGTCACCGTCCGAACCGAGATCACCGGCGCCCACGACGCGCTCACCCGCTGGCTGGGTGAGCCGCCGATCGCGTTCGCCTATCCGGACGGGGGTCACGATCCGCGCGCCGAAACCGTCCTGCAGGAGCTGGGGTACCGGCTGGGGTTCCTCTCCGACCACCGCCTCGGCCCCCGCCTCCCCGACCACCCGCTCCAGATCAGCCGGCTCCAGGTCGACTCCACCACCAGCACCCGCCGCTTCGACACCATCCTGTCCGGGCTCGAACCGGCCTACCGGCGCTGGCGCGGCCAGGCCGTGGCGTAGCGGCCGGGAGCCGGGACGCGGCGCGCCGGAAGTCGGCCGGTCCGACGTCCGGGGCGCCGGCGGCCGGGGCGCCCGCGAGCCCGGCGAGCGGGAGCCCGCTGGTGCCCGGGCAGTCGGCCGGGCGGCGCCTTCCTGCGGGATCAGCGGCCGCGGACGGCTTCACCGAGGTCGCTGCCGTAGGAGGAGCAGCGGATCACCGATCCGTCGGAGTCGAGCTGTCCCACGTACCGGTCGTCGTCACCCGTGGCCCTCACCAGGCACAGGCCCTGGAAGTCGATGATCATCTCGGATGGAGGCGTCTCGTCGCCGGCCTGCCCGGCCCACTCGACCACGACCAGCCGCTGGAGCGGGAGCGGAGCCGCGGTCGCGTCTCCCGACAGCGCGCGTACGCGCTCCGGGGTCCAACCGTCGGGCAGCGCGGAATTCACCACGCGAGGATCGCGGTCCCGGAGCGGCACGGTCCACCCGATTGCCGCTCGACCACCGAGAACGCGATCGGGCCCGGCCGGCGGGCGGCCTCCGGTGGGGCCGGCGGTCGCGAGGTCAGGCGGCCGGGACCGCGGCGGCGGTGAGGTCGCGGCCCTGCGGGTAGAGGAGCACCGCGGCGGGGAGGACCGCGCCGCGGCCCGCGTGAAGGACGGTGAGCGTGCCGCCGCCCCGGCGGGCGGGGTCGCCGGCCCGGCGCAGCGCCTGGGCCGCGACGGCGTCGGCGGAGCCGTGCAGGGTGAGGTGCGCGGCGGCGACCGGCGCGACGGCGGCGCGGATGCGGTCGGCGACCAGCTCGTAGTGGGTGCAGCCGAGCACGAGGGCCGCCGTGCCCGCCGGGGTCCGGGCCGCCGCGTCGGCGACGGCCGCGTCGATCGCGGCGTCGTCGCCGTGCTCGACGGCGTCCGCCAGGCCGGGGCAGGCAACCTCGGTGACGGCAGCCGGTCCGGCGAAGTCCCGGATCAGAGCGCGCTGGTAGGGGCTGCCCGTGGTGGCCGGAGTGGCCCAGATCGCGACCGGTCCGCCGAGCGCGGCGGCCGGCTTGATGGCCGGGACGGTGGCGATGACGGGCAGCGCGGGCTCCAGCTCGGCGCGGAGCGTGTCGAGCGCGTGGACCGAGGCGGTGTTGCAGGCGATCACGAGCGCGTCCGGTTCGAGGGCTGCCGCCGCCCGCGCGCACCCGAGCGCGAGTTCCGTGATCTCCTCGGGCGTGTGCGGGCCCCAGGGCATCGAGGCCGGGTCGGAGGAGAGCACCAGGTCGGCGTCCGGACGCAGGCTCCGCAGCGCGGCGGCGGCGGCCAACAGGCCGATTCCCGAGTCCATCAGTGCGATCTTCACAGGGCAAGACTCTAGTCGATCCACCGGGCCGGGCCCTGGGTACGGCAGACTGCCCGGGTGACCGTCCTGCTGTGGATCGCCGTCCTCTCCCTGCTGGTCTGGCTCTGGCTCGCCTGCTGCCACGGGCTGTTCTGGCGCACCGACGTGCGGCTGCCGCCGCGCCGGCCGCCGGCCCGCTGGCCGCAGGTCGCGGTGGTCGTGCCGGCCCGGGACGAGGCGGAGGTGCTGCCGCTCAGTCTGCCGAGCCTGCTCGCCCAGAAGTACCCGGGGCGGGCCCGGGTGATCCTGGTCGACGACCACAGCTCGGACGGGACGGGCGCGCTGGCGACGGCGCTCGGCAGGGCCGAGGGCCTGGAACTGACCGTCACCACTCCTCCCCCGCTGCCGCCCGGCTGGACCGGGAAGCTGTGGGCGCTGCGGCACGGGATCGAGCTGGCCGGTCCGGACGCCGAGTACCTGCTGCTCACCGACGCGGACATCGCGCACGGTCCGGACTCGCTCGCCGACCTGGTGGCCGCCGCCGAGAGCGACCGCCGGGACCTGGTCTCCCAGATGGCCCGGCTACGGGTGGAGACCGGCTGGGAGCGGCTGATCGTGCCGGCCTTCGTCTACTTCTTCGCCCAGCTGTACCCGTTCCGCCACAGCAACCGGCCGGGGGCCCGGACGGCCGCCGCCGCGGGCGGCTGCTCGCTGGTGCGGCGCGAGGCACTGGAGCGGGCGGGCGGCGTGGCGGCGATCCGGGGCGCGGTGATCGACGACGTGTCGCTGGCCCGGGTGGTGAAGGCGGCCGGCGGCCGGATCTGGCTGGGGCTGGCCGACCAGGTGGACAGCGTCCGACCGTACCCGCGGCTCGGCCAGCTCTGGCGGATGGTCTCGCGCAGCGCCTACGCCCAGCTGCGGCACTCACCGCTCCTGTTGGCCGGGACGGTGGTGGGGCTGGCGCTGGTCTACCTGGTACCGCCGACGGCCACCGTGGCCGGGCTGGTCACCGGGCACGCCGCGGTGGCCGCGGCCGGCGGGGCCGCGTGGGCCTTGATGACCGGGACCTTCCTGCCGATGCTGCGCTACTACCGGCAGCCGGCGCCGGCCGCGCTGCTGCTGCCGTTCACGGCGTCGCTGTACCTGCTGATGACGGTGGACTCGGCGGTGCGGCACTGGCGCGGCCTCGGAACGCGGTGGAAAGGCCGCACCTACTGAACCCCGGGTGGGCCACACTGTTCGAATGGACCGTCAGACGATCTCCCGCCTCGCCCACGCCCACCACCCGATCGCCGCCCCGGTCACCGACGAGTCGGTGGCGCGGCTGCTGGCCCGTGCCACCGCGCACACCGAGGCCGGCCGGGCCCTGGACCTCGGCTGCGGGGAGGCCGGTTGGCTGATCCGGGCGCTCGCCGCGCACCCGCGCTGGCAGGCGGTCGGGGTGGACCTCGACGCCGCCGCGCTGACCCGGGCCCGGGAGACGGCGGAGGCGGTCGGGGTGGAGCGGCGGCTCGGCCTGCACCACCTGGAGGCGGCGGAGTTCAGCGCGCGGGAGCCGTTCGACCTGGTGCTGAGCATCGGGGCGACGCACGCCTTCGGCGGTCTGCTGCCGACGCTCGCCGCGGCCCGCGAGCACCTGGCGCCGGGCGGCCAGGTGCTGGTCGGCGAGGCCTTCTGGGAGCGCGAGCCCACCGCGGCCGTCCTGGACGGCCTGGGTGCGGCCCGGGACGACTTCGCGGACCTGGCGACCACCACGGACCGGGTGATCGCGGACGGCTGGACGCCGGTGTACGGCTATGTCAGCAGCCTCCAGGAGTGGGACGACTACGAGTTCTCCTGGACCGGCTCGCTCGCGCGGTGGGCGCTGGACCACCCGGACCACCCGGACGCGGCGGCCGCCCGCGAGGCCGCCGACCGGCACCGCGCCGAGTGGCTGCACGGCTACCGGGGCACGCTCGGCTTCGTCACCCTGCTGCTGCGCCGCTAGGCAGCCGCCCCGCCGAGCGGACCGGGGAGCGCCGTCACCGCCGCCACCGCCGTCACCGCCCCAGCAGCCGCAGCGCGGCCGGCTTGGTGAACTCGTACCTGGTCATCTGCTCCAGGTCCTTCAACCAGCCGGTCACCCGCGCCGGGCGGGCCAGTACCCGGGTGTACAGGTCCTCGAAGGCGGTGGTGACGCTGTCCAGCGAGAACCGTCCGACCACCCACTCCCGCCCCCAGGCGCCCAGTCGCGCCCGGCGGGCCGGGTCGTCGAGCAGGTCGCGGAGCTGGTCCGCCAGCGGCTCGGGCACCCGCGAGCCGTCGCCGAAGCCGTACATGCAGCGCGAGGCGTGCGGTTCGACCAGGGGACCCGGCTCGTGGACGGCGGTGTAGCCGGCGGCGCCGTGGACGACGACGGGCTTGGCGAAGGCGAGGCCGCGCAGGGCCGACCCGCCCATGCCGAGCACGATGTCGGCGGCGTCGTAGGCCGGTCTCGGGTCGGCCAACTGGCCGGGGACCAGCACGGCTCGGCGGCCGAGCGCGGCGTTGGCCGAAGCCGCGCGGGCGCGCAGCCGCTCCAGGCTGGGACCGGCGCCGACCACGGCGAGCCGCAGCCGCGGGTCGTCGAGCCGCCGCACGGCTTCGACGGTGAGCTCGGCGCCGGCGTCCTTCTCCAGCGCGGGGACCAGCCGGGTGACGATGACCAGCAGCAACTCGTCGTCCCGGATGCCGTGTTCGCGCCGGAACGCGGCGCCGTCCGCCTGGCCCGGCCCGTCGGTGGCGGTGTTGACCGGCGGTTCGATCAGGCTGACGTCCTGGTGTCCGAAGGCCCGGCCGTCCCCCAGCAGCGCGCCGAGGCCCAGCACCAGCGGCTGGTGCCGGGGGATGCCACGCAGCATCCGGATGCCGTAGAAGGTGGTGACCACCGGCAGCCGGCCGTAACGGCCGGGCCCGAAGTAGGAGTTGCGGGCCGCCCGGACCTCCCAGGCGTGCAGCAGCTGGCTGCCGTGCTCGGCGGCGAGCCGGCCGAGCCGGCGGCGGACGTCGGCGCGCGGGGTGTCGGGCCCGCCCGCGACCACCACGTCGAGGCCGTGACCGGCCGCGACGTCGAGCAAGGGGGCCGGGCCCGCCACTCCCTGGGCGAACAGCACCGGATCGTGCCCGCGGTCGCGCAGGGTACGGGCGATGTCGACCGCGTTGAGCTGGGCGCCGCCCAGGGCGAGGTTGTTGAGGTGGACCAGCACCCGGACAGGGCTCACGGGTCACTCCTCCCAGTGGTGCGGGACGAACACCGGGGCGGCCAGCACGACCGCGCGCGGCGGCGAGTCCAGCATCGGCCCGAACACGTCGAACTGGCCGACCGAGTGCCAGCTCATCAGCGTGCCGCCGTCGGTCCTGCCGATGCTGTAGACACCCGCCCAGAGCGTGTAGCGCCCGCGCGGCAGCGGCAGTCGGGGGATCACGCAGGCGACCTGGTGGTCCTCCCCGGTGAGCCGGACTTCGTGGCTGATCTGGAAGATCGGACTGGAGGTGCCCTCGCTGACCCCCAGGTGCAGGGTGGCGTCGCCCCGGTAGTCACCGCCGAGGGTCAGTTCGACCGTCATCGGCTCGTCGGTGGTGAGGCTGTCGCGGTCCTCGCCCCGGAGGGCGTGCTTGAGCAGTCGCAGCGGCTCCCCGGTACGGCCGCCGGACTCCGACTGCGCCTCGATGGAGTCCCGGTAGCCGGCCATCGCCTCCTTGATCCCCGCGTCCACCCGCACCGAGCCCTGCTCCAGCCAGATCCCGCGCCGGCAGATGGACTCCACGGCGGGCAGGTCGTGGGAGACGAAGACGATGGTGGTGCCCTGCTCGGCGACCTCGCGCATCCGGTCCAGGCAACGCTGCTGGAACACGGCGTCGCCGACCGCCAACACCTCGTCCACCAGCAGCACATGGGGCTCCAGGTAGGCGGCGACGGCGAAGCCGAGACGCATCTGCATGCCGGAGGAGTAGAACTTCACCTGCCGGTCGATCGCGCCGCCCAGCCGGGCGAACTCCACGATGTCGTCGAAGCGGCCGGCCACCTCGCGGCGGCGCAGACCGAGCAACGCGCCGAACAGGTAGATGTTCTCCCGGCCCGTCAGGTCCGGGTGGATGCCGGCCCTGATCTCGATCAGGGCGCCGATCCGGCCGCGCACGTCGATCACGCCGCCGTACGGGTACATCACCCGGGTCAGCATCTTCAGCAAGGTGGACTTGCCGGAGCCGTTGGAGCCGATCAGACCGACCGACTCGCCCGGCTCGATGTGCAGGGTGATGTCGCGCAGCGCCCAGCGCCACTCCTCACCCTTCTCGCCGCGCAGCCGGCGGGCCATCGCGTCGACCTTGTCGCGCAGCAGCATCCGCTGCTGGTCGGCCTTGAAGCGCTTCCACACCCGGTCGGTGCGGATGGTACCCAGCGGGTGGGTCTGGCTAGGCGACATCGGCGATCCCCGTCTCCAGCTTCTTGAACAGCAGGTACCCGCCGACCAGGAACACCAGCGAGGAGACCGCGGCGATCGAGGTGATCGTGGCGTCCGGCGCGTCGCCGTACAGCAGGGCGCCGCGGTAGCCCTCGATGACCGCGCCCAGCGGGTTGAAGCCGACGTAGACCTCCTGCAGGCGCTGCGGGATCTGCGCCAGCGGGTACGCGACGGGGGTGGCGAACACGCCCATCTGCGTGATGATCGGCAGCAGGTGGCGGACGTCGCGCAGGTAGACCACGGCGACCGAGAGGATCAGCGCGACGCCGTAGGTGAAGGCGAACTGGATGGCCAGCAACGGCAGCACCCAGAGGAAGGTGGCGGCCGGGGCGGTCCAGAAGATCAGGAAGAGCAGGCCGAGGACGCCGACGCCGATCACCATGTCCACCCCGGCGACCAGCATGGTGGCCAGCGGGAAGACCTCACGCGGGCAGTACACCTTGTTCAGCAGGCTGAGGTTGTTGGCCAGGCTCAGCGCGCCCTGGTTCATGGTGTTGCTGAAGAACTGCCAGACGATCAGGCCGACATAGGCGAAGAGCGGGTAGTCCACCGAGCCGGTGTCGATCTTCACGGCACGGTGGAAGACCAGGGTGAAGATGGCACAGAGGGCCAGCGGGGTCAGCACCGCCCAGGCGAAGCCGAGCACGGCCTGCTTGTAACGGGCGCGCAGGTCGCGCTCGGCCAGGGCCCGTACCAGCTCCCGCGCGCCCCACAGCTCCCGGGCCACCTGCGCGGGGCGCAGCCGGCGCTTGAAGACCAGTTCGGGTGGCGGCCCGTCGGCGACCGCGGGCCGCCCCGGCCCGGCCGATGTCTGGCTGTCGCGCTCGTCGACGACGAGCTGCGCGCGTTGTCCCCCCACGGACCCCTGCCCTCTCCGGTACCGCCGGTATCGAGAAGTGGGCCTGCCACCACGGCAGTTCTCGACCCCGGCGGTGCGGCCCGGCGTCCACTCTGGCACAGAGTGTGGTCACCGGGGGTCGGTTCGGTGAAGGTGATCGGTCCGACCGGAGGGGGGTCAGTGCCGGGGGTTGCGCTGCTGGTCCTGCTCGACCAGCCGGTCGAGGACGGCGGGCATCGCCTCGACGCCGCCGGCCCCGGTCGGCGAGGTGCGCTCCGCGCCCTGGACGACCACGGTGGGCAGCTCGGTGATCTGGTACTGGACGAACTGCGCGGCGGCGTCGTCCACGGACCGCTGCACGTCGGCGGAGCGGTACGCGTCACGGAAGGCCTGCGGGTCGATGCCCTGGCGCACCGCCCAGTCGGTCGTGGCGTCCTCGGTGGTGAGGTCCTGCTCGTTGGAGTGGACGGCGCGGAAGGCGCTGGTCTGCAGGCGCTCGACCAGGCCGAGGCGCTCCAGCGTGTAGTAGAGGCGCGCGTGACCGCGCTGCGCGCGCTCCTCGGGGCTGCCCTGCCAGATCGCGGGCACCCGGCGCAGGGTGACGTCGGCCCGGTGCTTCTCGGCCCAGGCCTGGAGCGGCTGCTCCAGTTGCTGGGAGTGGCCGCAGTCGTACCAGAAGAACTCGACGGCCTCGGTCCGGGCGCTCTCGCGCACCGGCTTCAGCTGGTCGACCCGGACGGACTGGGCGCCCTCGCGGGACGGTTGGTGGGTGGTGGCCGCGCCGGCCTGGACGGGGGACGCGGCGATCCCGGTGGCGACGGCGAGCAGGAGGGTGGACCTCAGGAGGTTCTTCACACCGGGCAGTGTGGCGGTGACGGAGCGTCAGGAGCGACTCGCCCCGAGGGGCCGGGCCGGGATTCGCCCGATCGGCGCAGCACGGCCCGGCGCGGCGGCGCAGCACGGCCCGGAGCAGCCCCGCCCGGAGCAGCTCGGCACGCCGCGGCCCGGCCGGCGTCCGCGTGCGACCGACCGCTCCGGCCGGGCAGCCCGGTCAGCGGCCCCACACGTCGGCGAAGAGCCGCTGCCAGGCGTCCACGACCACACCGAGTTCGCAGTGCTCCAGCACGTGCTCCCGGGCGGCCGCGCCGAGCGCCGTCCGGTCGCCGGCCAGCACCTTGGCCAGGGCCTCGGCGAGCGCGACCGGGTCGCCGGGGGCGACCAGCGCGCCGGTGACACCGTCGCGGACCACCGACCGGACCCAGCCGACATCGGTGGCGACCGCGGGCAGTCCGGCCAGCGCCGCCTCGATCAGGACCCCGGGCACGCCCTCGCTGTCGCTGCTGAGCAGCAGGGCGTCGGCGGCCCGGTAGAGCGGGACCGGGTCGGCGAGGGTGCCGAGGAACTGCGCCCGGGCGGCCGCCGGATGCCGTTCGAGGGCCGCCCGCAACGGACCGTCACCGGCCACCGCGAGGCGCACGTCGGGGAGCCGGTCGAGGGCGTCCAGGGCGAGGTCGAGCCGCTTCTCGGGGGCGATCGCGCCGACCCAGGCGACCAGCAGGCCGTCGGCGGGCAGACCGAGCGACTGGCGGGCGGCGCGCCGGTCGGCCTCGCTCCCGGCGGGCGGGTAGCGGTCGGCGGAGCGGGCGTTGGGGATGGTCCGGACCTTCCCGGCGGGCAGCTTGAAACGCTCCTGCAGGAGGGTGCGGGCCTCGTCGGCGAGCGCGGTCACGGCGGCCGCGCGGTGCAGCAGGACCCCGGTGCGCAGCCGGCGCAGGGGGCTCGCCGTCCAGTGCCGGGGGTCGCCGATGGAGGCGTAGACGAACGGGGTGCGGGTGCCGGCCAGGGCGAGGGCGCAGGCGGGGAGGGTGGCGGAGCCGTGCGCGACGACCAGGTCGGCGGTGCGCGCGGCGGAGCGGAGGGCGAGCAGGGTGGCGGGGTGCAGCCGGGCGGGGCCGAGCACGGCGGTGGCGAGGGTGTCGGGCGCGTCGGGGGCCGCGTCGGGGTGCGGGGCGAGGGCGCGCAGGGCGGAGGCCTGACCCCGGCGGCGCAGTTCCCGGTGGATGTCCCGGGCGAGGTTCTGGGCGCCGCGGCGGCGCGGGTCGGTGATCACGTGCAGGATGCGGGGGCGGGTTCCGGCCGTCTTCGCCGGCGTCGCGTCGGGCATGGGGAAGACCTTGGCACAGGGGCAGGCGCGGGGCAGCCCCTTCGCGCAACCCGGCGGTGGTCCGCGCGCCAGCGCGAGTGCCCCGGTCGGGCGCCGATCGGGTGCCGTCGTACGCCGCCGGCGTCGGTCGCGCGCCCGACTGCGCGCCCCCGGCCGCCCCCGGCCGCTCCGCGACGGCGGGAGGCTCCTGGCCGAATACCTGGCGGGCGGGCGGCGCCACCTGCGATGCTGATCGGCAGTCAGGGTGCCGGCCGGCATGGGAGACCGGCCGCGCCCAGGAGGGCGGGGGTTGGCCTGTGCATGTGCTCTATGTGATCGACAGCGTGAGCCGGGTCGGCGGGGCCGAGCAGGGCCTGGTGGCGATGGCCCCCCAACTGGTGCGGGCCGGGGTGAAGCTGGATGTCGCGTACCTCAAGGACTCGCCCGGCGGCTTCCAGCCGGAGCTGACCGGGGCGGGCGCCGATGTGTTCGGCGTCGGCCGGGCCACCCGGGGCCGGACCGTCGCCGCACTGCGCAGGCTGGTCCGTGAGCGCCGCCCGGATCTCGTCCACACCACCCTGTACGAGTCGGACGTGCTCGGCCGGGCCGCCGCACTGTCGGCCCGGACGCCGGTGGTCTCCAGCCTGGTGAACTCGGCGTACGGACCGGAGCACCTCAACGCGCGCGGTCTCAGCCCCTGGAAGGTGCGGGCCGCGCAGGCGGTGGACGCGGCGACCGCCCAGGGCACCCGCCGGTTCCACGCGCTGACCAGGCACGTCGCCGGGGCGATGGCGCAGCGGCTGCGGGTGTCGCGGGAGCGGATCGACGTGGTGCCGCGCGGGCGCGACCCGGAGCTGCTGGGCATCGTCACCCCGGAGCGACGGGCCGCCGTCCGGGCCGCGCTGGGCCTGCCGCAGGACGCGCCGGTGGTGCTCGCGGCGGCGCGCCAGCAGTACCAGAAGGGCCTGGACGTCCTGTTGGAGGCGTGGCCGGCGGTGCTGCGGGCCGAGCCGGACGCGGTGCTGCTGCTGGCCGGCAGCGAGGGCACCGAGACGCCCCGGCTGACGGCGCTCGCCGAGGCGGCGGGCGGCGTGCGCTTCCTCGGGCCGCGCGGCGACGTCTTCGACCTGATGGCCGCGTCCGACGCGTTCGCCGTGCCGTCCCGTTGGGAGGGCCTGGGGAGCGCGGCGATGGAGGCGATGGGCGTCGGCGTGCCGCTGGTCTGCGCGGACGTGCCGGCGCTGCGCGAGACGGTCGGCTCGGAGGACTACGCCCGGCTGGTGCCGGCCGAGCGGCCGGGCGCGTTGGCGACGGCGCTCGTCGACACCCTGCAGGACCGGGCGTCGGCCCGGGTGCGGTCGAAGTCCGCGCGGGCGCGGTTCCTCACCTCCTTCACGCTGCATCAGGTGTCGGCGCAGATGGTCGAGTTCTACGAGCGCTCACTGCGCTTGCGCACGGTCTGACGGGATCCGACCGGTCATGGCCGCCTCCCGGTCACCGGGCGGCCCCAGTATCGCCAAAGCGGTTGCGCCGCACGTCGCGGCTCGGCAAGCATCGCAGGAGGACCGGCGGGCGGGGGTCGGTGCGCGGGGTGACACGAGCGCGGCCGGGCCGGTGCGGCCCGGCCAGGCGCCGCCGCGCCGCCGGGAGCGAGTCGTCAGGGGGGGCGAGTTGCGACATCGGGCGAGGGATTCCACCGGGCCGGGAGCACGGCGCAGGACGGCCAGAGGCAGCAGCACCGGGACCGCCGCGCTCCCGACGGGAGCTCAACAGCACCACCGCACCACGAACGCGAGGGGATCCGACCGGTGGAACCGGCAAACCACTTCACCGTCCTGCGGCGGTACTGGCGGCTGCTCGTCGGCTGCACGCTCGCCGCGCTCGTCGTCGGCTGGCTGCTGACCCCCACCGGTGACACGGTGGACAACGCCAAATGGAAGTGCAAGGTCGCCATCACGCCGGTCGCGGGGGCCGGCGACACCGTGCGGGCCGACCAGGTGCTCTCCTACGCGCAGGGCTCGGACGTCGCGACGGCGGCGGCCAGGCAACTCGGCATCGCCGACGCGGCGGCGGTGATCGCCCGCCGGACGGTGACCGCCGACAGCGCCCAGATGCTCTCGATCGCCACCACCGGACCGACCCAGCAGTCCTGCTCCGACCTGGCGGCCGCCTACTCGGCCGCGATCATCAAGGGCTTCAGCGACGAGTCCGCGAAGAGCGCCGCCGAGACCGTCAAGAAGCTGCAGACCCAGGCGGACGCCCAGCAGAAGCAACTGGACGACATCCAACAGCAGTTCAACCGCTCCTCGCCCGGCGACCAGCCCAAGCTCCAGCCCAAGCTGACCGCCGCGTCCACCTCGCTGACCGCCACGCTCACCGCGATCAGCAAGCTGCAGAACGGCGTCCAGACCGACGCCATCCAGCAGTGGGGCAGCATCGACGCCCGGCAGAGCGCCGGCAACCTCCTCTCCACCCCCAGTCGGAGCGTGCGGCTGGGCCTGGCGGTCGCGCTCGGCCTCGGGCTCGGGGTGGTCGCCGCGCTGATGCTCAGCCGGATGGACACCCGGCTGCGCACCCGCAACGCCGTCGAGGAGGGGTTCAACCTGCCGGTGATCGGCGAGGTGCCGCAACTCTCCCGCCGACTGCGGAGGTTGCGCGAACCGCTGGTCCGCGCCCGCCCCTCGGACCCGGCCGCCGAGGCGTACCGCTCGCTGCGCTCCACGCTGCTGCTCACCGGTCCGGACGCGCTCGGCCGGTCGGCCGCCGGGCCCGCCGAGTGGGAGCGCGCCGACCGCGCGCCGCGCCGGGCCGCCGATCCGGCGCCGGTGGTGCTGGTCGCCTCCGGCAGCAGCCGTGACGGCCGGACGACCACCGTCGCCAACCTGGCCGCCGCGCTGGCCGAGACCGGGCGCGAGGTCCTCGTCCTGGACTGCGACTTCCGCCACCCGCAGCTGCACGCCCACCTCGGGGTGGGCGGCGGTCCGGGGATGGCCGAGCTGCTCAGCGGCGAGCAGCTCGGCGAGTTGGACGAGCTGATCCGGCCGACCAACGTGGCGGGCGTCTCGCTGATCACCGGCGGCAACACCACCGCGTACCCGGCCGCGCTGGTGCTGCGCGCCGCCGAAGTCCTGCGCCGGGCCCGCCGGTACGCCGACGTGATCCTGGTGGACACCTCGCCGCTGCTGCACGCCAACGACGCGTTCGACCTCGTCCAGCACGCCGACGCGGTGCTGGTGACCGTGCGCAACGGCAATGTGACCCCCGAACAGGCGGATCGGGTGGCCGAGTTGCTCGCCCGGACCGGCGTGCCGGTGGCCGGTGTGGCGCTGCTCGGCAGCTACGGACCGGCCGGACGGCGTCGGCGCACCGCGGTGGGCGGCGGGCCGGTGGCGGCGGGCGGACGGGCCGACCGGTCCGCCCTGCCACGCACGGCCGCGCCGGCGCCGGCCGCGGCACGGGGCACCGACCGGGGCGCGGAGCCGGGCACCGACCGGGGCGCCGACCGGACGACGCCGAGCTGGGCCCGACGTGACGCCCTCGACCCGGGGGCGGACCGCCCCGGTACCACCGGCCCCGGCGTCTACGACCCCGGCTCCTACGGCCCGGGCGCCAACGGCCACGGCCCCAAGGCCGGCCCGGCCGGCGGCGACCAGGCCGAGCCGGCCCTGCTGCGCGAGGCGGAGGAGCGGTGACCGGCCGCACCCGGGTGCTCTGGCTCGCCAAGGGCCTCGGCCGGGGCGGCGCCGAGCAGCTGCTGCTCAACTGCGCCCGTCACGTGGACGGTTCACGCTACGAGGTCGAGGTCGCGTACGTGCTGCCGTGGAAGGACGCGCTCGCTCCGGCGCTCACCGGGGCCGGGGTGCGGGTGCACTGCCTGGGCGGCGTGCCGGGCACCCCCGGCCGGGCCGACCCGCGCTGGCCGCTGCGGCTGCGCCGCCTGCTCGCCGAGCGCCGCTACGGCCTGGTGCACACCCACATGCCCGTCCCGGCCGCCGCGGCCCGGCTGCTCTCGTACGGGCTCGGCGGCGCCGGAGCGCCTCGCCTGGTGCACACCGAGCACAACGTCTGGGACCGCTACCGCCCGGTCACCCGCTGGGCCAACGCGCTGACCTACCGGCGCAACGACGCGGTGGTGGCCGTCTCGCACGCCGTCGAGCGCACCATCCCGGCCGCCCGCCGCCGCCCCGGCGCCTGGGTGCACGTGGTGCACCACGGCCCGGATCTGGCCGGTGCCCCGCAGGGACCGGCCGCCCGGACCGCCGCCCGGACCGAACTCGGCCTGCCGCAGGACGCGTTCGTGGTCGGCACGGTCGGCAATCTGACCCCGAAGAAGGACCAGGCCACCCTGCTCGTCGCCCACGCGGAGCTGCTCCGCCGCCACCCCCGGGCCCGGCTGGTGCTGATCGGCGCCGGCCCGCTGGACGGGCGGCTGCGGGTCCACGCCGCCGAGTTGGGCGTGACCGACCGCGTCCTGTTCGCCGGCTCGCGCCCGGACGTCCCGGCCCTGCTCCCCGGCCTGGACGTGTTCACCCTGAGCTCCCGCCAGGAGGGTCTGCCGGTGGCCCTGATGGAGGCGATGACCAGCGGCCTGCCGGCCGTGGTCACCCGGGTGGGCGGCATGCCGGAGGTCCTGGACGACGGCGAGCAGGGTCTCCTGGTCGAGCCGGGCGATCCGGCCGCCCTGGCCGCCGCCCTCGGCCGGCTCGCCGACGACCGGCAGCTGCGGGAGCGGCTCGGCGCGGCGGCCCGGCAACGCGCCCGGCGGTTCGACGTCGCGGGCGCCCAGCGGGCCGTCGAGGCGGTGTACGAGCAGGTCCTGCGGCACTGAGCCGCTCGGTCGACACCTCCCGTCGATCCCCCGAAGGCTCCAACCACCGAACGGAGAGCGAGTCCGGACGTGAGTGCCCTGCCCGCTCCTGCCGAGCTGACCTTCCGCCCGTTCACCGAGGCCGACCTCCCGGCGGTGCTCGATCTGCTGACCGCGTCGCTGGCCGGCGGCCCGACCGGCACCCGCACCGCCGACTTCTTCCGCTGGAAACACCGGCTGGGGCCCTTCGGCGCCAGTCCCGGCCTGGTCGCCGAGACCTCCGACGGACGGCTCGCGGGCGTGCGACTCTTCCTGCGCTGGCAGTGGCACGAGGGCGTCACCGGCCGCACCGTCGCCGCCGTCCGACCGGTGGACACCGCCACCCACCCGGACTTCCAGGGCCGCGGCATCTTCCGCCGGCTCACCCAGGACCTGCTCGAACAGGTGAGCGGCGAGGCCGAGTTGGTGTTCAACACGCCCAACGGCAACAGCCTGCCCGGCTACCGGACGATGGGCTGGCAGGAGCTCGGCCGGGTGCCGGTGGCGCTGCGGCCGGTCCGGCCGGCCGCGTTCGCCCGGGGCGTGCGGGCAGCGCTGGCCCGCACCCCGGGCGGCGCGACCACACCGCCGGACTGCCGGCTGCCCACCGCCCGCTCCTGGTTCGCCGACCGGGTGACGGGCCCAGACCCGGACGCCGGCTCCACCGGCACCTCCACCGGCGCCTCCACCGGCGCCGACGGCCCGCTGGCCGAGCTGCTGCGCGAACGGGCCGCCGCCGACCGCGCCGATCCACGGCTCGCCGTCCTGCGCACCCCGGCGTTCCTGCGCTGGCGCTACGGCCGGGCCCCCGGCCTGGACTACCGGGTACTCACCTGCCACCGCGGCGGCGAGCTGACCGGTCTGGCCATCGGCCGGCCCCGACGGCGCGGCCCGCTCGCCGAGTTCACCCTCGCCGACCTGGTGGTCCGCCCCGGCGACCGGGACAGCGCGGCCCGGCTGCTGCGCGCCGCCGCCCGCGAGTCCGGGTGCGACCATGTCGCCACCCACCTCTCCCCCGGCACCGAGGCCGCCGCCGCGGCGCTGCGCTCCGGCTTTCTGCGGGCCCCCCGCACCGGGATGACACTGGCCGCCCGCACCCCGACCGGCCAGACCGAACTGTCGCTGTCCGACTGGCGGTTCAGCCTCGGCGACCTGGAGGTCTTCTGATGACCCGGCCGGCTCCGGCCCGGGCTACGCCGGCCCGCGGGCCCCGGCCGTCCGCCGTCGCCGCCGTCCGGGCCCGGGTGCCCTGGCCGTCCGCCGTCGCGGCCGCGCTGGTCACCGGCTACGTCACGCTCTTCGTCGTCGCGATGACGCACACCTCGTACGACACCTGGGGCGCGCTGCTGATCCTCCCGGTGCTGATGGCCGTCGGCACCCCGGTCCTGGCCCGGATCGCCGCCGCGAACCCCGAGCGGGACGTGTTCCGGCTGCTGATGCTGGCCATGACCGCCAAACTGCTCTGCGCCTTCCCCCGCTATCTGATGGCCTTCGTGCTGTACGGCGGCGCCGCCGACGCCAAGATGTACCACCAGAAGGGCACCGAGCTCGCCGCCTACCTGGACCAGGCCGACCTCCTGGCCGGCGTCCACTACGACCTCGGGATGAAGGTCGCCGGTACCGGCTTCGTCATCATCGTCACCGGCGTGGTCTACGCGATCACCGGCCCCTCGCTGATCGGCGGCTTCCTGGTCTTCTCCTGGCTCGGCTTCTGGGGTCTGCTGCTGTTCTGGCGGGCCCTGCAGATCGCCTTCCCCGAGGCGGACACCCGTAAGTACGCCAAGCTGGTCTTCTTCCTGCCCTCGCTGCTGTTCTGGCCGTCCAGCATCGGCAAGGACGCCTGGATGATGTTCTGCCTGGGCCTGACCACCTACGGCACCGCCCGGCTGCTGGACCGCCGGTTCGGTGCCTTCGCCTGCATCGCGCTCGGGTCGGTCGGCACCGCGATGGTCCGCCCGCACGTCACCGCACTCGCCGGGGCCGGCCTGATGGTCGCCTACGTGCTGCGCAAGCGGCCGCGGCAGGCCAGCGCGCTCGGGCCGCTGCGGACCATCCTGACCGCCGTGGTGCTCGGCGCGATGGCGGTGCTGATGCTGCAACAGGTCTCGACCTTCTTCGGCACCGACGGCACCGGCGGCGACGCGGTCAACCAGGTGCTCTCGGAGACCTCGCGGCGCACCAGCCAGGGCAACTCGATGATCAACGCGACCGCCCCGGAGGACGCCGCGCCGAAGTTCAGCCTGAACCCGGCCGGGCTGCCGGTCGCCGTGGTCAGCGTGCTGTTCCGGCCGTTCCCGTTCGAGGCCTCGAACATCCAGAACCTGATCCAGTCGGTGGAGTGCTTCGCGCTGCTGGTGATGTTCATCCGGGGCTGGCCGCGGCTGCGCCGGCTGCCCCGGCTCTTCGTGCAGCGCTCCTACATCGCCTTCACCGCCGTCTACACCCTGCTGTTCTGCTGGGCCTTCTCGACCATCAACAACATGGGCATCCTGTCGCGCGAACGCGTCCAGGTCCTGCCACTGGTCCTGGTCCTGCTGGTCGTCCCGGCCGCCTCCACCGCCGTCCGGGGGGCCGCCGAGCGCCGGCCGCCGCCGGTCTGGCGGGTCGCGCCGGGCCAGTGGGGCGGGGGCCGGCGGCCACCCGAGGCCCACCCCGTCCGCGTGGGCGGGTCGGAGCCCGGCGAAGCCTCCGCGGTCCGGCCGCCGGGCCGGTCTCCGGCTCAGCCGCCCAGCCGGCCGCCGACCCGGTCACCGACGCAGGTGCCGACCACGTCACCGACCACGTCACCGGCCCAGTCACCGAGCCAGTCACCGAGCCAGGGGGGATCCACCGCGCCATGACCACCGACACCCTTGCCCTGCCCGCCGCCCTCGGCGGCACGCCCGCCTTCCCCGAGGGCCTGCCGCTCACCCGCGTCCAGGTCCCGGACCGCGCCGCCCTGTTGGAGCGGCTCGGCACCGTGCTGGACAGCGGGCAGCTGACCAACGGCCGGACCGTCGCCGAGTTGGAGGAGGCCGCCGCCGAACTGCTGGACGTGCCGCACGTGGTGGCCGTCTCCAACTGCACCGCCGGCCTGATGCTGGTACTCCAGGCGGCCGGCGTCGCCGACGGCCGGCCGGTGGTGATGCCCGGCTTCACCTTCTCCGCCACCGCCCACGCCGCCCACTGGGCGGGCGGCACCCCGGTGTTCGCCGAGGCCCGCGCGCGGGACATCACCCTGGACCCGGAGGACGCCGCCGCCCGGCTCACCGCGGCCGACCGCCCGGCCGCGCTGATGGCCACTCATGTGTACGGCACGCCCTGCCAGGTGGAGCGTCTCCAGGAGGTCGCGGACGCGGCCGGTGTCCCCCTGGTCTACGACTCGGCGCACGGCTTCGGCAGCAGCCGCCGCGGAGTACCGGTCGGCAACTTCGGCTACGCCGAGGTGTTCTCGATGAGCCCCACCAAGGTCGCGGTGGCCGGCGAGGGCGGTCTGGTCGCCACCCGGGACGCCGCCCTCGCGGCGCGGCTGCGCACCGCCCGCGACTACGGCAACCCGGGTGACTACGACACGCTCTTCCCCGGCCTCAATGCCCGAATGAGCGAGTTGCACGCCGCCGTCGGTCTCAACTGGCTGACCGGCCTGCCCGAACGGGTGGCCCATCGGGGCACACTCGTCGCCGAGTTCGCCGCCGCGACCGCCGGGCTGCCGGGGCTGCGCCTGGCCCTGCCGGAGGAGGGCGACGTCTCCACCTTCAAGGACCTCACGCTCATCCTGGACGCCCCGGCCTTCGGGCTCAGCGCCCGCCAACTCGCCGACGCGCTAAGGGCCGAGGGCATCGACTCGCGCCGCTACTTCCACCCGCCGGTGCAGCGCCAGCGGGCCTACGCCCACCTGGGCCAGGCCGAGTCGCTCCCGCTGACCGACCGGCTGGCGGACTCGGTGCTGACGGTGCCGCTCTGGACCCAGATGGACGCCGCCACCGTGCGGCGGATCGCCGGGGCGGTGGTCCGGATCCAGCCGTACGCGGAGCGTCTGCGCGCCGCCTGAGCGGGGACCGCCGCGTTAGGCAGATCGAGTGAACGCGGTTGGACCTCGGGCCCACCCGGTCGGCAGGATGTCCGGCCGGGGCCCGCGGTCCCATCTCACCCTCTCCCGTACGGATTTGGAGTCACCCGGTGCTCAAGGGATTCCGCAGCTTCCTGCTGCGCGGCAACGTCGTGGACCTCGCGGTCGGCATCGTCATCGGTGCGGCGTTCACCGCTGTCGTCACCGGGTTCGTGACCGCCTTCCTGACCCCGCTCATCGGGGTCGCCACCGGCGCCGTCGGCGACTTCACCCAGAAGACCTTCGCGGTGGCCGGCACCCGCTTCCCGTACGGCGTGTTCGTGAACGCCCTGATCAGCTTCGTGCTGGTGGCCGCGGTGATCTACTTCATCGTGGTGGTCCCGGTCGGCCGGCTGCAGACGCGGCTGGAGGGCGCCAAGCCGGCTCCGGTGGCCAAGGCGGACTGCCCGGAGTGCCTGAGCCCGATCCCGGTGGCGGCGGTGCGCTGCTCGTTCTGCACCTCGGAGGTGGCGGGCCGTCCGGGCTTCCCGACGCAGGCCGTGCCGACACCGGCACAGGCGCGCTGACCTCGGGTTCTGTCGCCCCGGACCGCCCTCACGGGAACTTTATCCCCGAAACATTCACGAGCCTCTGCCGCCCGGTCGGCAGGGGCTCGAATGCGCCGGCGCACGCCCCGACCGCAAAAGTTTCTTCGCCTGGCCCCGAACCGTCCACCGGCCCGTTACCGCACGGGGCTTCACCGGCTCAGTCCGGGCACCGTTCGAGCCCGCACCCCGCCCCGAAGCTGGCCTGAAGTGGTCGCCGGAATGTCCGTTCTTCACACTTTCGAAACTTTTGTGCGAGCGAAGACTGTGTAAACACTCGAACTGCTCGGGCTCCCACTCTCCTCAGCAGGCGCATTGTGGGCTTACCGTATGCCCCATGACCTCGCCCCGCTCCTACGACGGAGTCGGCTACCCCTCTCCGTCCTTCTCCTCCGGCACGCCCATCTACGACAGCCTCGTCGCAGAGCGCGGTGTCCCGCAGATCGCGCCCATCAACGTGCCGGCCGCCCTGCCGCCGGCGCTCTCGTCCGGTTACGGATCCGGCCTCGGCCCGTCCTACGAGAACCGGTACGCGACCGGGTACGACTCCCCCGGCAGCAACCTCCCCGCGCTGCCGCCCGCGCGCCTCGCCCTGGGCCCCGGCCCGAGCAGCGCTCCCTCCGCCGGCCCCGCCACGGCGTACATCCCGGCGCAGCCCGCGCCTGCGTACGCCGCCGCGCCCCAGCCCCCCGCCCCCGGCTACGGCGGCCCCCAGCCGTACCTGTCCGGGCAGCGGCCGCAGGCTCCGGCCCCCGGCTTCTCGCAGGCCACCGGCGGCGGCTACCAGCCCTCCGGCGGCCAGAGCTTCGGCGGCCAGAACACCTTCGTCGGCGCCGGCCAGGGCGGCCAGCAGACCTTCGGCGCGCAGCCGATGGGCGCTCCCGGCCCCTTCGGCGGCCAGCCGAACGCGGCCGGCCAGCCGAACGGGGGTCCGCAGAGCTTCGGCGGGCAGCAGGGCTTCGCGAGCCAGCAGTCCTTCGGCGGGCAGCAGTCCTTCGGCGGCCCGGGCCAGGCCGGTGCCGGCTTCCAGGGCAACGGCGGCGAGCAGGGTTTCGGCGGCGCCCAGCTGCGCCCGGCCGTCTCCCCGGTCGCACCGGTCCGCCCGATGCAGCCGCAGCGCCCGGGCCCGTACGGCGAGCCCGGCCAGTTCCAGCAGGGCTACCAGCCGCAGGGGCAGGGCTACTGACCGACACACCCCGGGGCCGGCCCCACCCGGCCCCCACCCACGGCACCTGAGCACCACCCCGACGCGTTCCCGCGCCGGGCGTACGGAGAAACGGGTCATCCACGGACCGCCCGGACCGCCACCCCCACGGCGTCCGGGCGGTCCGTGCGCGTACGGGGGCCGGACGAGCCGCGGCGGGCAGGGGGCCGGTCGTTCACGGGGAACTGGCAGGATGGAGGAATGCTGCTCACCGGACTGCACGTCTACCCCGTCAAGTCGATGTACCGCCTGAGCCCCGAGCATGCCCTGGTCGAGCCGTGGGGTCTGGCCGGCGACCGGCGCTGGATGCTGGCGGACGCCACCGGACGCTTCGTCAGCCAGCGTGACAACACCGCCCTCGGCCAGGTCCGCGCGGAGCCCGCCGCCGACGGCGCCCTGGTGCTCACCGCCCCCGGCGGCGCCCGGATCGAGGTGCCGGCGCCGGCCGCCGCGGTCGGCGACCCGCTCGCCGAGGTCGAGGTCTGGGGCACCCGCTTCCACGCCGCCGAGGCCCTCAAGGAGGCCCAGCTCTGGATCGCCGAGCACCTGGGCGACTACCGGCTGGTGCACCTGGACAACCCCCGCGCGCGACCGGTCGACCCGCACTTCGGCGAGCCCGGCGACACCGTCTCGATGGCCGACGGCTTCCCGCTGCTGCTCACCACCACCGCCTCGCTGGACCGGCTCAACGCCCTGATCGCCGAGGAGCACCCGGAGCACCCGGAGCACCACGAGCCGCTCCCGATGGACCGCTTCCGCCCCAACGTGATCGTCTCCGGCAGCGAGCCGTGGGCCGAGGACGGCTGGCGGCGGATCCGGATCGGCGGGCTGACCTTCAAGGTGGTCAAGCCCTGCGGTCGCTGTGTGGTCACCACCACCGACCAGGAGAGCGGCGAGCGGCGCGGCCCCGAGCCGCTGCGCACGCTGGCCCGCCACCACCGGCTGCTGAAGAAGGCGGCCTTCGGGCAGAACCTGATCCCCGAGCGCCCGGCCGGTGTCGAGGGCGACGCGCTCGGCACGCTCCGGGTCGGCGACGAGGTCGAGGTGCTGGAGGGCGGCGCGCACTGGCCGGCGGACGAGCGGGTGTGAGCCGGGGGCGCCCGCCGACGACGGGCGCCCCTCCCGCTTCCACCGCCGACGGACGTTAAGGTGCTGCGTACGGCGCCCGGTCCGCCGCCGCGTACGCCAGGTACGCCACGGCCCCGCCCGGCCGGTACCGGCGCCGCGTTCGGAACCCGAACTGTGCGCGCTCGTTGAAGCATGTGTGGAACACGCGACGGTCCCCGGCCGGGCCGGACGACCGGCGGCCGGACCACCCGCGCGGGCGCGCTACGGTGGGCGGGCCGCCGTGCACCCCGCGCGTACGGCCCGTTGATCGCCGGCTCGATGAAGGTGGGGACGACAGACCGTCATGGCTGAGCACAGGGTCCGGGTCACCCAGGACAGCGCCTCGCGCTGGCGTCGGCGCGCCGGCGAGTACGACACCCTCGCGGAAGCCCTCGCGGCCGCCGAACCGGGCGACACCGTGACCGTCCGGCCGGGCACCTTCCGGGAGAACCTGGTGCTGGACAAACCGGTCACACTCGTCCCGGCGCAGGGCCCCGGCACCGTCCGGATCGACCCGCCGAGCGGGGTGCCGCTGACCGTCACGGCCGCCGCCACCGTCCGCGACCTGGTGATCGAGGGCAGCGACAGCTCCCTCCCGGCCGTGCTGGTCACCGGCCCCGAGGCAACGCCCGCGCTCAGCGGCTGCCGGGTGGAGACCCGCTCGGCCACCGGCGTCGAGGTCACCGGCGGAGCCCGGCCCACCCTGCGCGGCTGCGTGGTCGTCAACCCCACCGGACTGGGCCTTCGACTGCGCGGACCGGGCACCGCGGCGGCCTTCGAGGACTGCGAGGTCGCCGCCGCCGGACAGGCCGGACTGGCCGTCCTCGACGGCGCGACCGCCGTGCTGGAACGCTGCCGGGTCCACCACGCGACCGGCGCCGGGGTCCTCCTCGCCGACCCGGGCAGCGCCGCCGAACTCACCGGCTGCGAGATCTACGAGATCCGGGGCAGCGGCGTCCAGGCCGAGGCGCACGCCGGCGGTCGGCTGGTCGACTGCGACATCCACCGGGTCACCGGCAACGGGATCACCCTGGACAGCGAGGCCGAACTCGTCCTGACCGGCTGCCGGGTGCACGACCTGCCGGAGAACGGCGCCGACCTGCGCGGCCGGGCCCGGCTCACGCTGACCAACAGCACCGTGCGCGACTTCGGACGCGGCGCGCTCTCGGTCTGGGACCAGGGCACCGAGGCCACCGCCGAGTCCTGCGAGATCCACAGCTCGACCGGGGAGTACCCGGCCCTGTGGGTCAGCGACGGCGCCCGGCTCACCCTCACCGACTGCTCGCTGCACGACCTGCCGGACGCGCTCTTCGTCCTGGACCGCGACTCCGCCGCCACCGCCGAGGGCTGCTCGTTCAGCCGGATCCGCAGCTCCGCCGTGTCGGTCAGCGGCGGCGCCGGGGTGACGCTGAGCGGCTGCCGGGTCCAGGAGGCCGGCACCGGGCTCTGGTTCCGCGACCACGGCAGCGGCGGACTGCTCACCGACTGCGAGATCTCCGACGTCGCCACCGGCGTGATCGTCACCAAGGGCGCCGACCCGGTCCTGCGCGACTGCACCGTCCGGGCCAGCTCGGACGCCGGCGTCTACGTCTCGGCCCAGGGCCGGGGCACCTTCGAGGACTGCCGGGTCTCGCACGGCAAGGGGTTCGGCTTCCACATCATCGACGGCTGCCGCACCGTCCTGACCCGCTGCCGGGCCGAGCAGAACGAACGGGCCGGCTTCGAGTTCTCCGAGCCCGGTCCGGTGGTGGAGGCCTGCACCTCGGACGACGTCGCCCCGCCCGCGCCCGCCTCCGACCTGCCGGCCCCCCGGTCCGCCAGGGCCTCCCAAGTCGCCACGACGGCACCCGCCTTGACGGCACCTGCGGCGATCGGGCCGATCCCGGACTGCCGCCCCGCCGACGAGGCCCTGGCCGAACTCGACGCGCTGGTGGGCCTGGCCACCGTCAAGCAGGAGGTCCGGACCCTGATCGACCTGATCGCGGTCGGCCGCCGGCGCCGCCAGGCCGGGCTGAAGGCCCCCTCGCTCCGCCGCCACCTCGTCTTCACCGGGGCCCCCGGCACCGGCAAGACCACCGTGGCCCGGCTCTACGGCGAGATCCTGGCCTCGCTCGGGGTGCTCCAGCGCGGACACCTGGTCGAGGTGGCCCGGGTCGACCTGGTCGGCGAGCACATCGGCTCCACCGCGATCCGTACCGCGGCCGCCTTCGACCGGGCCCGCGGCGGGGTGCTCTTCATCGACGAGGCGTACGCACTGGCTCCCGAGGACGGCGCCCGGGACTTCGGCCGGGAGGCGATCGACACCCTGGTGAAGCTGATGGAGGACCACCGGGACGAGGTGGTGGTCATCGTGGCCGGCTACACCGCCGAGATGGAACGCTTCCTCTCCGCCAACCCCGGTGTCTCGTCCCGGTTCTCCCGCACCGTCACCTTTCCCGACTACACCGCGGACGAGCTGCTGGAGATCGCCCGCGCGCAGTGCGCCGAGCACGAGTACGCGCTGGCCGAGGCCACCGAGGGCGCGCTGCTCCAGCACTTCGGCACCCTGGAGCGCGGCCCCAACTTCGGCAACGGGCGCACCGCCCGGCAGGTCTTCGAGACCATGGTGGAACGGCACGCCATGCGGGTCGCCCAGCTCGCGGACCCGTCCACCGAGGAGCTCCAGCTGCTCGTGCCGGCCGACCTGCCGTTGGCCCGGCTGCCCTGACCGGGGCGGGGCAGGCGCGGGACCGCCAGCGGGGGGGCGGGGCCGGGGTGGCGGCATGGACGGGGAACTCACGCCCGGCCGAGGGCCGTTGGGCCGGAATGAGCATGCTTCTCACCGGCGCCGCGGGCGGCCTGCTGCTGCCGGCCGGCCTGGTCGTGGCGTTCTTCCTCGGCGCGGTCACCCGCCGGCTGCTCGCTCGGCCCGCAGGTGGGCCGGGCACCCCTCACCCGGGCCCCGGTCGCCCCCGCCCCGGCGAACGGGGTGCCGGAGCGACGGCCACCGAGGAACTGCACGCGCTGCTCTATCCGGGCAAGCGCGTGCAGCTGGAGCAGCGCCGCATCGAGCTGGTGCTGCGGGACGACGAGCACGACGGCGCACCGAAACGCACCGGCATCGACCTCGCGGGCGGCACGGCGGTGATCCGCCGGGCGGCCGGCGTGGGCGTGGACCGGCCCGGCGGCTGAGCCGGTACCGCCGGCTGCCGGTACGCCCTCAACGGCGCTCCGGGGCCGCCTCCTTCCCCAGCATCCGCTCCACCAGCAACGCCAGGCGGTGCTCGGCGTGGTCCGGCCGGAGGCGGCCGCTCCGGGCGAGGGTGACCAGGCCGTGCAGGGCCGCCCAGACCACCTCGGTGAACGGCTCCGGATCCTCCGGGCCGGCCACCTCGGCGACCGGTCCGGCGAGGGCGGCGAAGCCCTCCTTCAACGCGGCGGGCGCGTCCGGGCGCCCGAACGGCAGGTCCGTGGCCAGGGTGAACATGGCGTCGTAGAGTGCCGGATTGGCCGCCGCGAACGCCAGGTAGCGGCCCGCCACGGCACGGAAGGTCTCGACCGGCCCGTCCGCCTCGCGGGCGACCGCCCGGAGATCGGCGGCCAGCTCCGCGAAACCCTCCAGCGCCACGGCGGCCACGATCGCGTCCTTGCCGGCGAAGTGGCTGTACAGCACGGGCTGGCTGTACTCGATCCGGTCGGCCAGCCGACGCGTCGTCACCGCCTCCCAGCCCTCGGCCTCCGCCAGCTCCCGGGCAG
Source organism: Kitasatospora sp. NPDC091207 (assembly GCF_044768625.1). Classification (NCBI taxonomy): domain Bacteria; kingdom Bacillati; phylum Actinomycetota; class Actinomycetes; order Kitasatosporales; family Streptomycetaceae; genus Kitasatospora; species Kitasatospora sp. NPDC091207. Next base: position 26,543 of record NZ_JBIVVS010000033.1, on the reverse strand, counting down.
TTCGAATGATCAGCTGATGCCGCTCGGCGCGTTCGCGCTCGCGGCGCTCCTGGATTGACATGACATCGATCCTAGCAGTGCTAGACAGTAGAGCGGTGAACGCGCTAGCTTCATTCCTGTTCCTAGCAGCGCTAGCAGTCAGTGCGGCGCAAGCCTCACGGATCCAGGGGGATTCACATGTCCGGCACCAGCATCGCGCCCACCCGCGACACCTACGCCGTCTCGGCAGCCGGCACCACCGGCACCACCGGCACCGACCCGGCCACCGGCACCGTCCGACGGAGGATCGCCACCGTCCTCACCGTGCTGATCGCACTCGGGATCGGCTACGTCGGCGTCAGCTACCTGTTCGTCCCGGAGAGCACCGTCTCCGGCTTCGGTCTGCCCGAGTGGCCGCACGGCGACGCCGCCGCGTTCTTCTCGATCAAGGGCATCCGGGACCTCGCCACCGGCATCGCCCCGCTCGTCCTGCTCGCCACCGGCCAGCGGCGGGCCCTCGGCTGGCTGCTGCTGGTGGAGGCGCTGATCCCGCTCGACGACGCCGTCACCGTCCTGACCCACCACGGCTCGACCGCCGCCGCGCTCGGCATCCACGCCGCGACGGCGCTCCTCGTCGCGGCGACCGCCGCGCTGCTGCTGACCGAGCACCGGACCGCCCCGCGCACCCCGGCCGCCTGACCACCCCACCGCCCTGCCACCGCCCTACCGCCACACCGCCCCGCCACGGAGCCCGGCGCCGCCCGGCGGCGCCGGGCCGTGACCGGTCGGCCTTCGGTCCGGCGCGGGGTCAGCCCGTCCAGACCGCGCCGGCCAGGAACGACTCCAGCCGGGCCCGGTGGGGCGCGATGTCGATCCGCTCACCGGCCAGCCAGTCGTCGGAGTAGTACTTGTCGAGGTAGCGGTCCCCCGGGTCGCAGATCAGGGTGACCACGCTGCCCCGCTCCCCCGCCGCACGCATCTCGGCGACGATCTTCAGGGCGCTCCACAGCCCCGTCCCGGTAGAAGCGCCGGCCTTCTTGCCGAGCACCCGCTCCAGCACCCGCACGGCGGCGACCGAGGCGGCGTCCGGGACCTTCATCATCCGGTCGATCGCCCCGGGCACGAAGCTCGGCTCCATCCGCGGCCGGCCGATCCCCTCGATCCGCGACCCGCTCTCGCAGACCGCGTCCGGATCGTGGCCGACCCAGCCCTCGAAGAAACAGGAGTTCTCCGGGTCGGCGACGCAGATCCGGGTGTCGTACTGCATGTAGTGCACGTACCGGGCGATGGTCGCCGAGGTGCCACCCGTCCCGGCGGTGGCGACGATCCAGGCCGGCTCGGGGTGCGGCTCCAGCCGCAGCTGCGCGAACACCGACTCGGCGATGTTGTTGTTGCCCCGCCAGTCGGTGGCCCGCTCGGCGTACGTGAACTGGTCCATGTAGTGGCCGCCGGTCTCCTCCGCGAGCTGGGCGGAGGCCGCGTAGACCTCGTCGGAGCGCTCGACCAGATGACACTCACCGCCGTGGAACTCGATCAGGTCGATCTTGGCCTGGCTGGTGGACTTGGCCATCACGGCGATGAACGGCACACCGATCAACTGGGCGAAGTAGGCCTCGGAGACGGCGGTGGAACCGCTGGACGCCTCGATCACCGGCTTGCCGGGGCGGATCCAGCCGTTGCAGAGCCCGTACAGGAAGAGCGAGCGGGCCAGCCGGTGCTTCAACGAGCCGGTGGGGTGGGTGGATTCGTCCTTGAGGTAGAGGTCGATGCCCCAGTCGACGGGGAGCGGGAAGCGGAGCAGATGGGTGTCGGCGGAGCGGTTGGCGTCGGCGTGGACCTTGCGCACCGCCTCCTTGAGCCAGCCGCGGTAGGCCGCGTCGGAGCGGTCGACATCCTCGGAACGGTCAACGTCCTCGGCCGGTTCGGCACTCAGCTGCGCACCCATGGTCACTCTCCTCGATCGAACCCCCCGATTGCTCACTACGAGTGTACGAGAGTCACGATAAGTGACGGTTTTCGCAGCCCCAGCTTCCGCTTATCCGCAGCCGCCCGGCACGCCCCACCGGCGCCGCGGTCGCGCCCCGGACCGCCCCGCCGATACCGCGGCCACCCCGCCCGACCACACCCCCGACCACGCCCCCGGCTACACCCCTGCCTGGACCGACTGCGGGTCCGCCAGGTACGGCTTCCAGGCCAGCTCGGCCGCGCCCGCCAGCGCGCCGTGTGCCAGCTCGGCGCCGACGATCGGCACCCGGCCGCTGCGCCCCCACAGGCTGCGCTCGGCGACCACCGCGCGCAGCCGCTCCGGCGCGGCCTCCAGCAGGTCCAGGTGCAGGCCGCTGAGCACCACCCGGTCCGGATTGAGGATGTTGGCGACCCCGGCCAGCCCGAGGCCGAGCCGGTCGATGACGTGCTCGACGGCCGCCCGCGCCCGCTCGTCGGTGGCGGCGGCGTGGCAGAGGTCGCGGGCCTGGTCGAGCAGCGGGCGGTCCGGGGCGGGAGTGAGCCCGGCGGCGGCGAACAGCGCGTCCGGGTCGGTCTCGGAGTTGAGGCAGCCGCGGTTGCCGCACTGGCAGGGGCGGCCCTGCGGGTCGACGGTGAGGTGGCCGACCTCCAGCGCGAGCCCGGCGCTCCCGGTGTGCAGCCGGCCGTCGATCACCAGCGCGCCGCCGACGCCGCGGTGGCCGGAGGTGACCAACAGCAGGTGGCGGGCGCCCCGACCGGCGCCGTGCCGGTACTCGGCGAGGGCGCCGAGGTTGGCGTCGTTCGCGATCGCGGTCGGCAGCGGGTCGAGCGCGAGCGGTCCGTTGTCGGCACGGCCGACCTCGACGTCGTACAGGTCGGCGACGGGCGTGCCGCTGGGCCAGGCGAAGTGCAGGGCGGCGAGCGCGGTGCCGTCCGGTTCGGTGACCGGGTTGGGCAGCGCGAGCGCGGCGGCCAGGCAGCGACGGCCGCTGCTCCGGGCCAGTTCGGCACCGGCCTCGGCCACGGCGCGCAGCATCCGGACCGGGTCGGTGGCGGCGGGCAGCGGTCGGTGCACCGGCGGATCGAGCAGCCCGCCGAGCCCGGCGAGGGTGACGCTGAGTCCGTCGGCGTGGATCTGGCCGGCGATCACGACCGGACCCGCGGGGTCGATGGCGAGCCGGTGCGACGGCCGGCCGCGGCCACCGCCGGCCGGCCGGGAGTCGACGGTGATCAGACCGAGCGCCTCCAGCTCCGCGGTGACCGCTCCGGCCGTGGCCCGGGTGACGTCCAGCGCGCGGGTCAGCGCCGAACGGGTCGGGGTCTGGCCGGTGTGGATGAGCGAGAGCGCCGGGCCGAGCAGTGTGCGACCGCGATCGGGGGCCGAGCGGCGGTGGGCGTCACGCTGGGCGTCGTGGTCGGCCTCGGAACCGGGCTTCGGACTTGATGGAGTGAGCTGCACGCCCCTATTGTTACTTTGTGCCGCTCCGAAACAAAATCCGCGCCCATGACCGAACCGACCGGTCGTCCCCCCAGTCTCGCAGCACCGGCGTCGCCTCCGACACCCCTTGGGGTGCCGCACGGCTCGCGCTCACCGCTTTCTTCGCCGTCGACGGCTTCCTCTTCGCCGCCTGGGTGATCCGCATCCCGGACATCCGCAGCCAGGTCAGCGCCTCCCACAGCGCACTCGGGCTCGCCCTGCTCTGCGTCTCGGCCGGCGCCGTCGCCACCATGCCGCTGGTCGGCCGGCTCTGCCTCCGGTACGGCTCCCGACCGGTCACCGTCGGCTCGCTGGCGGTCCTCAGCCTCGCCGTCCCCCTGCCCGCCCACGCCCACTCGGTGGCGGCGCTCGGCGGGGTCCTGCTGCTCTTCGGGGCGGGGTACGGCGGCGCCAACGTCGCGATGAACAGCGCCGCCGTCGACCTGGTGGCCCAGCTCCGGCGCCCGGTGATGCCCAGCTTCCACGCCGGGTACAGCCTCGGCGGCCTGATCGGCGCGGGCGTCGGCGGACTCCTCGCCGGCACCCTGACCACCGCGTGGGCACTCGCCCTGAGCGGCCTGCTGGGCCTGGCCGTCACGGTGGGCGCGGGCGTCGTCCTGCTCCGCGGCCCGGCCGCCCCCCTCGTCGCGCCCGGCCGCCCGACCGCCGCCACCACGTCGCCCGAGTCCGCCACCTCCCCCACCTCCCCCAGTTCCACCGGGACCGCCGGGAGGCCGGCCCGAATACCGCACGCCCGGCTGTTGGTCCTCCTGCTCGGCCTCACCGCGCTCTGCTGCGCCTACGGCGAGGGCGCCATCGCCGACTGGACCACCCTGCACCTCACCGATGACGTCCACGCCGGGGCCGGCACGGCCGCCGCCGGCTACGCCGCGTACGCCTTCGCGATGACCAGCGGCCGGGTCGCCGGCACCTGGCTCTCCATCAGGCTGGGACAGACCCGGGTGATGGTCCTCGGCGGCCTCACCGCCGCGGCCGGCATGCTGCTCGCCGCCCTCGCGCCGTCGGTCCCGCTCGCGCTGACCGGATTCGTCCTGGTCGGCCTCGGCCTGGCCAACATCTTCCCGCTCGCCATCGCCCGGGCCGGCGCCGCCGGCGGCCCGCAGGGCGTCGCCCTCGCCTCCACCCTCGGCTACGGCGGCATGCTGATCGGCCCGCCGGTGATCGGCTTCCTCGCCGACGGCGTCGGCCTCCCGCTCGCCCTCACCACGGTGGCCTTCGCCGCCGTGCTCGCCGCGCTGCTCCCCCTCACCGCCCGCACGCGCTGACGGCCCGGCCAGGCGGCCGGCCCACGCACCGACGACCCACCCACCGACGGCCCGGCCGGGAGCGATCCGGATCGTCCCGCCCGGCCACCTCGCCCGGCCACCCCGTCCGGCCGCGTGGCAGGATGCCGCCATGACGACGACCGGGCGGTTCCAGGTACTGCGGGCGGGCGAGCGCCCGGCAACGGCGTGGCTGAACGGGGGCGGGGTGACCAGGGAGGTCGCCGGGTTCCCCGCCGGTGCCGGGCTGGACTCCTTCGACTGGCGGGTCAGCCTCGCCGACGTCGCCTCCGCCGGGCCGTTCTCCGCGTTCCCCGGCATCGACCGGGTGATCACCCTGGTCGACGGCCCCGGCATGGCCCTCACCGTGGACGGTGCCGACCACCTCGTCGACACCCCGTTCCGCCCGTTCGCGTTCGCCGGCGAGGCCGATACCGGGTGCCGGCTGCTCGACGGTCCGGTGGTGGACTTCAACGTGATGACCCGGCGCGGGCGCACCACCGCCGAGCTCACCCTGGCCGCCGCCCCGGGGGCCGTCGGCGCCCCGGCCGACGGCACCGTCCTGCTGGTCTGCCTGGCCGGCGGCACCGTCCTCGGTGACACCGTGCTCGACCGCTACGACGCCGTCCTGCTGGACGGGCCGGGCCCGTACGAGCTGCGGCCGGACGGGGTGACCGCCGTCGTCACCTTCCGCCCGCTGCCCGCCTGACGCTCGTCCTCGACCGCCGACCGCCACCCGCCGTGAACACACCGCCGCACAGGAAGTCGGACCCGCCGACTTCCTGTGCGGTTCTCAGCCGCCGGCCTCCCCTGCGGTCCTCACCGCCGGCGGTCGGGCGTCACCCGCAGTACACCGGGGACGCGTGGGCCGGGTCGAGCGCGTTGGTGACCAGGTGCAACGCGGTCGGCGAGAAGGCGATCGCCACGTGCTCGGCGAGCGAGAGCGGGCAACGGTCCTGCAGGACGACGTTGTTCACGTTCGGACCGGTGAGGAACTGCGTCCGGTACGGCGTGACGACCTCGTCGTACACCGTCGAGATCACCGTGTAGGTGACACCGGGCACGGTGTCCGCCACCGTGGCCATCTTCCGGTTGAAGGCGGAGTCCACCACCTGGTCCTTGCACGCCGCGCAGGCCGTGTAGATCAGATCCGCCACCCCGGGGAAGTACGGGGCGAGATTGGTGATCCCGGAGAGCGTCGTCCCGTGGTTGGAGGGCGCCAGGCCGATCAGTTTGTCGACCTTCGCCGCGCCCCCGAGGAACTTCACGTAGTAGTTCGGGAGCATGCCCCCCTGCGAGTGGCCCACCAGGTCGACCTTGGCCGCGCCGGTCGCGCCGCGCACCAGGTCCACGAAGCGCCCGAGTTGGGCGGCCGACTCGGCGGCCGGGGCGAGACCGCCGATCGGCAGCAGCAGGCCGCTGCCGGAGGAGGTGATGCCGGGGACCGTCCCGTAGTCGAGGGCGAAGACGCAGTAGCCCTGGCTCTTCAGCAGCGGGGAGAGGGCCAGCCAGTTCTCGTAGCGGTTGGCGAAGGTGCCGTGCACCAGCACCACCGGGTCGGGGTGGGCCGCCGTCGGCTTACAGGCCCAGTCGTTGGCACCCGGCGGCGAGGCCACCGTGTCACCGTCCGGGGGCAGTTGGGCCGCCGGTCCGGACGCGGTGGGGGTCACGTCCGGACCGGCGGCGGCGTACGCGGCGGTGGCGGGTGCGCCGGCGAGCAGCGTGCCGGCCAGCAGGGCCGAGCCGAGCACTCCGAGGAGTCTGCGGCGGACCGGCCCGGCGGAGAAGCGGAGAAGTGGGGTTCTCAACTGTTGCCTCCACAGCGGAAGTTTGTTACCAACAGGTAACCCGAGTGCCTCCATCATGCGGTCGCCCCTCCGACCCGGCCCTTGGGTGTCCCCCAGACCTGGACGGTGTTTTCTGTGACCGGTCACAATTCACCCGCACGCGCCCCCGGTTGGCGGATCCCGGTGATCGGCGGCGTACCCGCCGACCAGCGGCTGCTCGGCGCCGTACCCGCGTTGGTCGAGACCGTCATCGCCGCCCTGCTGGCGCGGGTGCCGACCTACCGCCGTCTGCCGCACGAGCAGGTGGCGGGCGAGCTGAGCCAGGTCACCGAACGCCGGATCCGCGCCCTCGCCCAGGCCGTGCGCACCGGACTCCCCGCCGACCAGGAGGAGTTCACCTCCGTCCGGGAGGCCGCGGCCCGGCGCGCCGAGGAAGGACTGCCGTTGGACGCCGTCCTGCTCGCCCACCACCTCGGGATGGAGGTCTGCTGGGAGCTGGTCACCCGGGACGCCCGCGACGACGACGCCGCCGACCTGCTGGTCCTCAACCGGCTGCTGCTCGACCAGCTCCGCCAGGCCACCTCGGCCGCCGGGGCCGGGTACGTCGAGGAGCGCCGCGCCATGGCCGACGAGCGGCAGGCCGCCCGCCACGCCCTGCTCACCGCCCTGCTCGACGGCGCCCCGGCCGAGGAGGCCGCCACCAGGGCCGGGATCCGGCTGCCGCCCTCGTACGCCGTCCTGTGCCTCGCCGTCGCCGACCACCCCGACGAGCGGGCGCCCGGCGTCGACCGGACGGTGGCCGGCCATCGCAAGCTGCGCCGGCTGCGCACCGAACTCGCCCACCGCACCCGGCAGTCGGCGCTCTCGGCGCTCTCCTCCTCGGGCGGTCCGGTGCTGATCCCGCTGGACTGCCGGCCGGACGGCGTCCCGGCCGGCACCTGGCACCGCCTCACGGACACCGTGAGCGGCACGGCCCGGGCCGCCGGGGTCCCCGTCCAGGCCGGAGCGGCCGTCACCGCCCCCGCCGGAGTGGCCGCGGCGGCCGTGCTGGCCGCCGAGGTACTGGGCGTGGCACAGGCCTTCGACCGCCCGCCCGGGCTGCACCGGCTGGACGACGTGCTGCTGGAGTACCAGCTCAGCCGGCCGAGCCAGGCGAGATCCCGGCTCGCCTCGCTGCTCGCCCCGTTGGAGGACGGCGGCGAACTGCTCGCCACCCTGCGCACCCATCTGGCCGGCGGCCTCAACCGCCGTCACACGGCGCGCGCCCTGCACCTGCACCCGAACACCGTCGACTACCGGCTGCGCCGGGTGGCCGTCCTCACCGGCCTCGACCCGACCCGGCCGGCCGACCTGCTCCGGATCACCGCCGCCATCGCGGCCCGGGACGCCGAGCGCGCCCAGGAGCCGGCCTGACCGGCGGCGCCCCGCACCCGGTCGAAGCCGCCCGCCTCACACCGGAGCCGGCCCCCCGCCGCCCCCTCCCCGCCGCCCGGCCGCGCCGCCTCACACCCCCGTCTCGCCGGGCAGCCGCAGGTCCCACCCGGCGAGGGCCCGCAGTTGGTCGGCGGTGATGCCGTCGGGCAACGGGTTGGGCGGGTCGGTACGGAACGGCGGCTGCCACCCCTCCTCGACCGTCCAACGACGGACGATCTTCGCCGGGGCGCCGGCCACCACGCTGTGGTCGGGGACCTCACCGCGCACCACCGAACCGGCCGCGACCACCACGTTGCGGCCCAGCCGGGCACCGGGGAGGATCACCGCACCGGTGCCGATCCAGCTGCCCGCGCCGATCTCGATCGGCTCGTTGCGCGGCCACTGCTTGCCGATCGGCAGATCGGTGGCCCGGTACTCGTGCGCCTGGTCGGATATGTAGACGCCGGGACCGGTCCAGACGTCGTCACCGAGGACGATCGACTGGTGGCCGACGATGTGGCTGTCACGGCCGATCACACAGCCGCCGCCGATCCGCACGATCGGGTCCGGCCCGAGGTCGAGGCCGGGCAGGAACCCCGCGCTGATGGTGACGCGCTCACCGATGATCGAGAACGGGCCGATCGTGATCCACCGCTCGTTGAAGATCGCGCCGAGCGGGAACGTCAGCTTCGTCCCCGCGCCCAGCTCACCGAACCGGTACGGACCGGGGCTCTCGTCGGACACCGCGCCCGCCCGCTGCACCCACGCCCAGCCCCGGTGGACGAGCCGGCCCGCGACGCGGCGCCCGCCGGCCCGGACGGTGGAGAGCAGGGAACTGGTGATCGACATGCGGCCACGCTACCGGTCACCCCGATGCCGCCACCGGGGAGGCGGCCAACATCACACCGGCCGAGGCCACCCCTCCCGCCGGGTCCGAAATCCGCGCGTGCTGCGACACTCGTCGACCATGGAGATCACCGAACACATCGACGCGCTGCGCCGCGAGGGCGTCCTGCTGGCCGACGCGGCCGCCCGGACCGACCTCACCGCGCCCGTCCCCACCTGCCCCGACTGGCAGCTGCGCGACCTCGTGCTGCACACCGGCCGGGTGCACCGCTGGGCCACCGCCTATGTGCGGGACGGGCACCGGACCCCGCTGGACGCCGACGGCGAGCGTGCCGCCTGGGGGCCGGAGCCCTCGGAGGCGGCCCTGGTCGACTGGTTCCGCGCGGGCCACGGTGCCCTGGTGGAGGCGCTTTCGGCAGCACCGGCCGATCTGGACTGCTGGAGCTTCCTGCCCGCACCGACCCCGCGGGCGTTCTGGGCCCGCCGGCAGGCGCACGAGACGGCGGTGCACCGTTTCGACGCCGACGCGGCCGCCGGGGCGGCGGGCCCCCGGGTGGCCGCCGGCCTCGCACTGGACGGGATCGACGAGCTGCTGCGCGGATTCCTGGCCCGCGGCCGCGACCGGGTGCGCAGCGAGCGCCCGCGCACCGTCCTGATCCGGGCCACCGATGCCGTGCCCGCCGACGGCCCGGACGCCTGGCTGCTCACCATCAGCCCGGAGCCGCTCGCCGTCGTCCGCCGTGACAGCGCGGTCGACGCGGCCGCGGGCCCGGCCGACCTCACCCTCGGCGGCCCGGCCCACGACCTCTACCTGCTGCTCTGGAACCGGCTGCCCGCCGAGCAGGTCGAGGTCACCGGCGACCGGGCCCTGCTGGACCTCTGGCGGGAGACGGCCGCCATCCGCTAGGGCCGAACCCGGCCGGGCTCAGCGCGCCCAGGGCGCGGGCCGCTTCTCCAGGAACGCCCGCATGCCCTGCTGCGCCTCCTCCGAGCCGAACAGCCGCGCCGAGAGCCGGACCAGCTCGTCCGCGTCCCGCTCGAAGGAGCGCACCACCTCGGCGTTGGCCAGCCGCTTGGACTGCGCGAGGCCCTGCGGCGAACCGAGCCGCAGGCCGTCCAGCAGGCCCTTGAGCGCGGTGCCGGTGGACTCCGCGGAGTCCGTCGCCTCGGTGATCAGGCCGATCCGGGCGGCTTCGGCGGCGCCGAAGACCTCGCCGGTCAGGTAGTAGCGGGAGGCCGCGCGCGGGTCCAGCTTGGGGCGCAGCGGCAGCGAGATGACGGCGGGGGCCAGGCCGAGCCGGACTTCGGTGAACGCGAAGGTGGCGGCCGGCCCGGCCAGGGCGAGGTCGGCCGCGCCGACCAGCCCGAGGCCACCGGCGCGGACGTGCCCGTCGATCACCACGATCACCGGCTTCGCGCAGTCCACGATGGCCCGCTGGAGGTCCACCAGCCCGCGTGGGCCGACCGTCGGGTCCGCGCCGGTCGCCTCGGAGAGGTCCGCGCCCGCGCAGAACACCTTGCCGGTGTGGCCGAGCACCACCGCGCGGACCTCCGGGTCGGCCGCCGCGGCGGCCAGGCCCGCGGTCAGCTCGGCCATCAGCCGGGTGGAGAGCGCGTTGCGGTTGTGCGGCGAGTCGAGGGTCAGCGTGGTGACGGCATCGGTGGTGGCGACACGGACGAAAGGCACTTCGCGGGTCATCGGTGCGGGCCTGCTTTCCGGCTGAGGGTGGGTCGGATTGCGCGCGTCCGCCCTGATCGGGACGGCGCCCGGACGACTCTGACATGCCCACCCACCGCTCGGCCAGAGCCACCCGCCGCGAGACCCGTCAGCCCTTCGCGCCGAAAACCGGTGGTCGGCCCGCCGGCCGGCACGGCAGCATCGGCGCCATGACCACCGACGCCGTCCTGCTGCTCGCGCCCCGGATCAACGACACCGGCCTCCAGCTGCGCACCGCCGCCGGCCGTCGCGGCCTGCGCGCGCACACCGCGACGACCTGGCGCGCGCCGGCGGAGCTGATCGGCTCGCCGGTGCACCTCTACGGCGGCCCGCTGTTCGCCGACGCGGTCGGCGGCGCGTTCGGCCTCGGCCTGCTGGAGCCGCCGGACGACTGGCCGGCCCGGCTGCCGGCGGAGCTGACCGGCCGCTCGCTGACCCTCACCACGCTGGGCGAGGCCCGTCGGCTGCGCCGCCCGATGTTCCTCAAGCCACCGGGCGACAAGCTCTTCCCGGCCAAGGTCTACCCGGACGGGTCCGGCCTGCCCGGCCCGGACGCGCTGGAGGACGAGACGCCGGTCCTGGCGAGCGAGGTGGTCCGGTTCCACCGCGAGTACCGGCTGTTCGTGCTGGACGGCGAGGTGCGCACCGCCTCGCGCTACGCGGTGGACGGCGATCTGGACATCGCGCCGCTCGACGAGGACCGGTACCGCGCCGAGGTGCGGGCCTTCGCCGCGGACGTGCTGGCCGCCTCGGCCGGGACGCTGCCGAGCGCCGTCGTGATCGACGTCGGCCCGCTGGACAGCGGCCGGTGGGCGGTGGTGGAGGCCAACCCGGCCTGGGCCAGCGGCGGTTACGCCTGCGACCCGGCGGCGGTGCTGGACGTGGTGCTGCGGGCCGGCGGACCGGCCGCCGGCCTCCCGGAGGCGGACCGGCCGTACGGCCGGGCGCTGCCCGAAGCGGTGCGCTGAGTCGTATGCCGGGCCCCGGCGGCGCGAAAGCCGCTGGTGCGGTGATCATCCGTCAGCCACGATGGTGACCATGACCTCCCGAGCCCCGCACCTCACCCACATCGCCGAGCCGCCCGGTGTCGCTCCCGGCACCGGCTACACCCAGGTCGTCACCGGCACCGGCCGCCTGGTGGCCGTCTCCGGCCAGGTCGCGTTCGACGAGCGGCGGCAATTGGTCGGAGCCGGCGACCCCAAGGCACAGGCGCGGCAGGTGTTCGAGAACCTGAGCCGCTGCCTGGCCGCCGCCGGGGCCGGCTTCGCCGATGTGATCAAACTGACCTACTTCGTCACCGACATCGCGTTCCTGCCCGCCGTCCGCGAGGCGCGGGACGAGTACCTCGGCTCCACACCGCCGCCCGCGAGTTCGGCGATGCAGGTCGCCGCGCTGTTCCTGCCCGAGGTGCTGGTCGAGATCGAGGCACTCGCCGTGGTCCCCGCGCCCTGACCGGTCCGGCGGCCGGACCGGGACCGCCCGGCCGGCCCGGGCCGGACCTGCCTACCTTCCGGTGGCCCGGCCGCCGCGCCGGGCCCACCGGACGGCCGGGCCCATGGCCAGGCCCGCCGCCGCGAGCAGCACGCCAAGGGCGACCCAGCCGAACAGTCCCCACCCGACCACGGCGGTGCTGACCACCGCCGGCCCGATCATCAGCGAGGCGGCCGACCCGGCGTTGTAAACACCCTGGTAGGCGCCGTGGTCGCGCTCCCCCGCCAGGTCGTAGCTGAGCGCCCACCCGCCGGCCTGGCTCAGCACCTCACCGAACGCCTGGAGCGCCACTCCGGCGAGCACCACCACGGCGGCGACGGTGGCGGGCAGGCCGTGGGCGAGCGCGAGCACCAGACAGGAGGCGGCCAGGATCAGCCCGGCCCGGCCGCAGACCCGGGCGGCCGTCACCGGGTCCTCGGTGCCCCGGGTGGCCCGGACCTGCAGGGTGATCACCAGCAGGGTGTTGACGATCAGCGTGCCGGCCACGGTGATCCGGGGTGCCTCGGTGTGCTGGACCACCCAGAGCGGCACGCCGACCTCCAGCATCGCGAACTGCAGGCAGAGCAGCGCGTTCAGCACCGTCACCAGCAGGAAGGGACCGTCCCGCAGGGCGGGATTGCGCCGCCGGCCGGGCAGCCCGTCCGGACCGGCCGCGGCCGCCCCGTCCTCTCCCGCAGCGCTCGTCCGCGCCGATCGTCCCGCCACCGGGACGGCCAGCCGGTGGAACAGCACGGCGACCACCAGGTAGGAAGCGGCGTCGGCCAGAATCGCCGCCAGATAGGCCGGCCGGCTGTCCACCTGGAGTGCGACGGCGCCGAGCGCCGTGCCCAGGCAGATGCCGACGTTCGTCACCACCCGCAGATAGGCCCGGCCCGCCACCCGGCGGTCCGCGGGCAGCACTTCGGCGTAGAGCGCGTTGCGCACGGCGGCCGCGCCGCGGTCGACGGCGCTCACCACGCACGCCAGCGCCAGGAAGGCCGGATAGCTGTGCACCAGGGCGTAGCCGGCGGTGCCCAGCGCGTTCACCGCGATCAGCACCACCAGCACCGGCCGCGCACCCCAGCGGTCGGCGGCCCGCCCGGCCGGCACGCTGGCGGCGACCCCGCAGAGGCCGGCGGCGGTGAGCCCGAAGCCGAGCTGGGCGGCGCTCAGGCCGAGGACGCGGGTGAAGAAGAGCACCCCGACGGCGAGCGAGAGCCCGCTGCCGACGGTGTTGACGAGGGTGATCCCGGCGAGCCGGCGCACCATCGGGTCGGGGTGCAGCAGCCGCGAGCCCGGGGCCTCGCCGTCGGCGGGCCGGCCGGCGGGGCCGGGCGGATCGGACGCGCCGGGCAGGCCGGCGGAGGACGGAGGCACGGCGGACAGCGCCGGTGAGGTGCTCATGCCCTGATCCCACCGCGTTCCCACTCCCCGCAGTACTGATTTAGGCTCTGCCTCAAAGCAGCTGGACAGGCGGGGGAGAGATGCACCGATTCAGGCTGGATCTCGCCGATCTCGCCACCACCTGGTTCGCCTGCTCGCCGATCCAGGAGGCCGCGCTCAGCCTGCGGATGTGGACCCATCCGGGCGCCTACCCACTGCAGTCCGCCGCCTTCGAGCGGCTGCGGCCGAGCTTCGCGCGGCTGGACTCCACGCTGCTGCTCTCGCTGGTCGCCCCCAACCGGTGGATCCCCGACTTCCTCACCCCCCGCCCGGCCGGCCCCGCGCCCGACATCCGTGCCGAGCTGGCGGTGGTCCGGGCGCTGCCACCCGAGCGGCTGCGCCCCGAGCTGGAGCAGACCTTCCTGCCGCACGGCCGGCCGCTGCCCACCCCGCTGGCGGCCGGGCTGGCCGACCCGGCCCGGCTGCTGGCCCGGATCGCCGACGCGCTGGAGGAGTACTGGGAGGTCTGTCTGGCCCCGGCCTGGTGGCCGCGGGCCCGCGCGGTCCTGGAGGCGGACCTGGTGTACCGGGCGCGGGTGCTGGCGCAGCAGGGCGCCGCGGCGCTCTTCGCCGACCTGGACCACCGGCTGCACTGGGCGGACGGGGTGCTCTCGATCAACCGCCGCTGGACGGACTGGGACGGCGAGATCACCGTGGACGGGCGCGGGCTGGTCCTGGTCCCGACGTTCTTCGCCCGCGGCGCGATCACGATGATCAGCAACGACCTTCCGCCGCAGATCAGTTACCCGGCGCGCGGCCGGGCGGGGCTGGCCGGGCCGGCCGCGCCGGTCACCGCGCGCGCACTGGAGCTGCTGCTGGGCGCGCCGAAGGCCCGGCTGCTGGCGCTGCTCGCCGAACCGGCCTCCACCACCGAGCTGGCCTACCACCTGGGTGTCACGCCGGGCGCCGTCAGCCAGCACCTGGCGGTGCTGCACCGGACCGGCCTGGCCACCCGGGCCCGGCACGGCCGCTCGGTGCTCTACAGCCGCAGCCCGCTGGGCGACGAGCTGACCGGCCACCCGCGCCGGGGGTAGCGGCCCTCCGCCAACTCCCAATTGGTACAGACCTGTTGACGCATTGGTCCAGTCCTCCCTACAGTTCCCATGGCCCCGTCCCCCCACGGCACGGGCACCGATCGGCCACGCACCGGAGGCCGCGGCAGCACAGGCCACGCACCACAGTTCACGCACCACAGTTCACGCACCAGAGGCCACGGCAGCACCGGGCACGCACCACAGGTCACGCGCCACGGACCACGCACCGTGGACCACGCACCACCCGTACGGTTCTACGTCACCCTGTTCAACCCCCACAGTCACAGGGAGAACCATGTCCGCTCCACCCCGGGCCCGACGCCCGCGAGCGCGCAGCAGACTGCTGACGCTGCTCTCCGCCCTGCTCCTCCCGCTGGCCGCGCTCACCGCGCTGGCCACCCCGGCGAACGCGGCCGGCAAGCTGACCGCCACCTTCACCACCGCCGACAACGGCTCCTGGTGGAAGGGCACCTACATCGTCCACAACGACAACGCCGCCGCCGTGTCCGGCTGGACGCTGGAGTTCGACCTGCCGGCCGGCGTGACCGTCCAGAGCAGCTACAACGGCACCGCGACCACCACCGGCCGCCATGTCACCGCCACCAACGCCTTCTACAACGCGAGCGTCCCCGCCCACGGCACCACCGAGCCGTACAGCTTCTGGTTCGTCGCGAACGGTCCGATCAGCACACCGACCGGTTGCCGGATCAACGGGGACAAGTGCGACGGGAGTTCGGACGTCCTGCCGTCCGCGCCCGGCACCCCGGCGGTCACCGAGTCGACCGCGCACAGCCTCGCGCTGAAGTGGCCGGCCGCCACCGGCGGGGACTTCCCGGTCGCCTCCTACGAGGTGCTGAACGGCACCACCGTGCTGGCCACGAGCACCACCACCGACACCGTGGTCACCGGGCTCACCCCGGCCACCTCGTACACCCTGACCGTGCGCGCCAAGGACACCCGGGGCAACACCGGCCCGCTGAGCGCACCCGTCACGGCCGCCACCTTCGACCCGGCGACCGACCCCGTCCCGCCCACCGCGCCCACCAACCTGCGCGCCACGGCGGTGACCTCCACCGATGTGACGCTGGCCTGGAACGCCGCCACCGACAATCTGCGGGTGGCCGCCTACGACATCTACCAGGGCACCGCGCTGGTCCGGACGGTGACCGGCGCCACCCTGACCACCACCGTCAACGGGCTGTCCCCGTCGACGGGTTACACCTTCACGGTGAAGGCCCGGGACGGCGCCGACAACGCCTCGCCCGCCTCCGCGCCGCTCGGCGTCACCACCGCGGACCTGGTCGGGGCCGGCAAGTACGCCCGGGTCGGCTACTTCACCCAGTGGGGCATCTACGGCCGCCAGTACTTCGTCAAGAACCTCGACACCTCGGGCAGCGCGGCCAAGCTCGACGTCATCAACTACGCCTTCGAGAACATCGATCCGGTCAACCTGACCTGCCTGGCGGGGGTCACCAAGGGCACCACGGCGAACCCGCAGGACCCCGACCAGGGCACCGGCGCGGGTGACGCCGACGCCGACTACGCCCGCCCGATGAGCGCGGCGCAGTCCGTGGACGGCGTGGCCGACGACGGCTGGGGCAAACTGCGCGGCAACCTCAACCAGTTGAAGAAGCTCAAGGCCAAGTACCCCAACCTCAAGGTGGTCGTCTCGCTCGGCGGCTGGACGTACTCCAAGTACTTCTCGGACGCGGCCGCGACCGACGCCTCCCGGCAGAAGTTCGTCACGTCCTGCCTCGACGTGTGGATCAAGGGCAATCTGCCGCTCTACAACGGCGCCGGCGGTGACGGCGTGGCGGCCGGGATCTTCGACGGCATCGACCTCGACTGGGAGTGGCCCGGCTCGGCCGACGGCCACGCCGGCAACCACTACAGCGCCAACGACAAGGACAACCTGACCCTGCTGCTCGCCGAGTTCCGCAAGCAGCTCGACGCGCTCGGCGGCTCCCACAAGCTGCTGACCGCCTTCACCCCGGCCGACCCGGTCAAGATCAACCAGGGCTGGGACCTGTCGAAGATCTTCAACTACCTGGACATCGCCAACGTCCAGGGCTACGACTTCCACGGCGCCGGCAGCGACAACTCCTGGGAACCCAACCGGGCCGGCCACCAGGCCAACCTGTACGCCGACAACCAGGACCCGTACCCGTTCCACTTCAGCGTGGACGCGGCGGTCCAGGCCTACCTCTCCGCCGGGGTCAACCCGCGCAAGCTCACCATCGGCTTCCCGTTCTACGGGCGCGGCTGGCAGGGCGTCGCGGACGGCGGCGCGGCGGGCGAGTGGCAGAGCGCGACCGGCGCGGCACCCGGCCAGTTCGCCGAGGAGGCCGGCACCCGCGGGTACAACAACCTGATCACCACCTTCCCCAACCTCACCGTCCACCACGACACCCAGTCCATCGCCACGTACGGCTACACCGGCGCGGGCGGACAGTGGTGGACCTTCGACGACGCCTGGTCGATCGGCCAGAAGACGACCTACCTGAAGTCGAAGAACCTGCTCGGCGCCATGATCTGGGAGATGACCGGCGACACCCCGAACGGCGCCCTCATCACGGCGCTCGACACGGGGCTGAAGTGAGCCCCGGAGTGACCCCGCCTCCGGGCTGACGCCGCCTCCGGAGTGACCCCACCCCCAGGGTGACCGCGAGCCCCCGGGTCCCCGGCCGAAGGGGCTCCCGCGGACCGACCGACGTCCGTCCGCGGGAGCCCCCGCCCGCTACCGCGAGGCCAGCGAGGTCAGCTTCCGGGCCGCCCGGTACTGCCGCAGCACCTGGGCGAAGGTGGTGTGCCCCTGGGTGGTCCGGGCGAACGCCCGCCAGGCCGGGGCGACCAGGCACACCGCCGCGTGGAACAGGTACGGCCGGCGCTCGAAGGCGGCCAGCATGAGCTTGCCGGCCCGCATCTCCACACCCAGCCCGGCCTTGATGGCGAACGCGTAGTTCAGCGCCTCCCGGCGGACGTCGGCCGCGTTGCCCGCCTCGGCCACCTTGACCGCCCACTCCCCGGCCAGCCGGCCCGAGCGCAGCGCGTAGGAGATGCCCTCGCGGGTCCACGGCTCCAACAGGCCGGCCGCGTCCCCCGCGACCAGCACCCGCCCGCGCGAGAGCGGCGAGTCCTCGGCCCGGCACCGGGTCAGGTGCCCGGACTCCACGCTCGGCGGGAAGCCCGCCAGCCCGAGCCGCCGGATGTAGTCGGCCAGGTACTGCTTGGTCCGCTCGCCGTCGCCGCGCGCCGAGATGACGCCGACGGTCAGGCTGTTCGACTCCGTCTTCGGGAACACCCAGCCGTAACTGCCGGGCAGCGGGCCCCAGTCGAGGTGGATCCGGCCGGCCCAGTCGGCCACGACCTCCGCCGGGACGGGGATCTCCGCCTCCAGCCCGAGGTCGATCTGGTCGAAGGAGACCCCGACGTGCCGGCCGATCCGGCTGGCGCTGCCGTCCGCCCCGACCACCGCCCGCGCCTCGAAGGTGCGCCCGTCGGCGGCGGTGACGACGGCCGTACGGTGCTCGCCGCCGCGCTGCTCGACCCCGGTGACGGTCACTCCGGTGACCAGCACCGCCCCCGCCTGCTTGGCCGCCTGCACCAGACGCAGGTCGAACTCGTCGCGGTTGACCAGCCCGAACAGCATCCGCTTCGAACGCCTGGTCCGGGTGAACCGGCCCCCGTACGCGAAGGTGACGGCGTGCACCCGGTCCTGCAGCGGCAGCCGGAAGCCCGGCGGCAGGCTGTCCCGGGAGGGGCCGATGATGCCGCCGCCACAGGTCTTGTACCGGGGGTGTTCGGCCTTGTCGAGCAGCAGGACGCGGCGGCCCTGGGCGGCGGCGGCCTGGGCGGCCGAGGCCCCGGCCGGACCGGCGCCGACCACGACGACGTCCCAGACGCCTTCGAACCGGTCGGACCCGTCCGGTGACGGGGCGGGCCGCGGCTCGGACGGCTGTCCGGGCGCCTCGGCATCGAGCGGGCTACGGGAATCGGAGCTTCCGGAGTCAGTCACGTCGAGCCATCCTATGCGTCCCCCGGAGCCCTCGTCCGTCGCGCCGCCCCGAACGTCCGCACGACCCTCCGGACTGCCCGTTCGATTCAGCCTATGATCGACATATCCCCCTGTCAGCGCCGTCCGCCCGGGCCACCCCCCGGACCCGGACCACTCCACCTCCGGAGCACCCCGATGCCGCAGCAGCCCCTGGCCGACGCCGTCCGGTCCCTGATGGACCGTGCCCGCACCGACCTCGCCGAACTGGTCGCCTTCCGCTCCGTCGCCGATCCGCGCCAGTTCCCGGTCGAGGAGTGCCGGGGCGCCGCCCGGTGGGTCGCCGACGCCTTCGCCGCCGAGGGCCTGACGGACGTGCAGCTGCTGGACACCCCCGACGGCACCCAGGCCGTCTACGCCGAACTGCCCGGCCCCGAGGGCGCGCCGACCGTGCTGCTCTACTCCCACTACGACGTGCAGCCCCCGCTGGACGAGGCCGCCTGGCTCAGCCCCGCCTTCGAACTGACCGAGCGTGACGGCCGCTGGTTCGGGCGCGGCGCCGCCGACTGCAAGGGCAACATCCTGATGCACCTGACGGCCCTGCGGGCGCTGCGCCAGGTCGACGGCGGGTACCCGGTCGCCCTGAAGATCATCGTCGAGGGTTCGGAGGAACAGGGCACCGGCGGCCTGGAGCAGTACGCCCAGGCGCACCCCGAGCTGCTCGCCGCCGACGTCATCGTCATCGGCGACACCGGCAACTTCGCCGCCGGCCTGCCCACCGTCACCGCCACCCTGCGCGGCATGACGATGGTCGAGGTGTCGCTCACCACCCTGGCCGGCAACCTGCACTCGGGGGCCTTCGGCGGCGCCGCCCCGGACGCCCTGCAGGGCCTGGTCCGGATGCTGGCCTCGCTGCACGACGAGCACGGCGACGTCGCGGTGGCCGGCCTGACCAGCGACCAGACCTGGCCCGGAGTGCAGTACCCCGAGGAGCAGTTCCGCACCGACGCCAAGGTCCTGGACGGTGTGGCGCTGACCGGCACCGGCACCGTCGCGGACCGGCTCTGGGCCCGCCCGGCCGTCACCGTCCACGGCATCGACGCCCCGCCGGTGATCGGCGCCACCTCCTCCGTCCAGGCCGCCGCCAAGGCACTGGTGAGCCTGCGGGTGCCGCCGGGCACCGACGCCCTCGCCGCCCAGGAGGCGCTGATCGCCCACCTGGAGGCCCAGGCACCGGCCGGTG
The DNA here is from genome assembly GCF_044768625.1 of Kitasatospora sp. NPDC091207. Taxonomy (NCBI): domain Bacteria; kingdom Bacillati; phylum Actinomycetota; class Actinomycetes; order Kitasatosporales; family Streptomycetaceae; genus Kitasatospora; species Kitasatospora sp. NPDC091207. The sequence continues at coordinate 6,895 of NZ_JBIVVS010000033.1, read as the reverse complement.
CCCGGCTCCGGATCGAACGGCAGGGCGTCGGTTCGCCGTTCAACGCGGACACCTCCGGCCCGGCGTACGAGGCGATGGGCGCGGCGATGGCCGAGGCGTTCGGCACGCCGATGGTCGCCTCCGGCGAGGGCGGCTCGATCCCGCTCTGCAACACGCTGCAGTCGCTCTACCCGCAGGCCGAGATCGTGCTGATCGGCGTCGAGGAGCCGACCACCCAGATCCACGCGGTCAACGAGAGCGTCGACCCGCGGGAGCTGGAGCTGATGGCCCTCACCGAGGCCCTCTTCCTGCGCCGGTACGCGGAGCTGCGCTCCGCCTGAGCCGGCCCCTGGTCCGGCCGGGGCCGCCGGCCCGGTGCCGCGCTCCCGGGGTGACGGCCGTCGGTACCGCCGTCACCCCGGGAGCGCGGCCGGCCGTGACACCGGAAGCGCGTACCGCCGTCAGCCCGGGAGCCGGCCGGGTACCCGGCGCCCGCCGCGGCCCGCCACCCGTGCCGCGGCGGCGTGCGCCAGCGCGTACCCGACCGCGCCGACCGCGAGGCCCGCACCGGCCCCGAAGCAGAACTCCGGGATCAGGTTCCGCCGCAGCGGCGTGAGCCGGTGCGCCACCCCGGCCGCCGTGGCCGCGCCGAGCACCGCCACGGCGACCCGCCGGGCCCCGGTCGGGAGCACCCCGGCCGGCCGGACCGGCTCCACCGCGCGGGCCGCCCGCGCCAGGTGCCCGGCCAGCGCCGCCAGTGCCAGTGCCGAACTGCCGTACTGCAGCACGGTGTACAGCGGCAGCCCGGCGACCGTCCGGTCCAGCACCGGCAGCAGCCGGACACCCAGCCGGCCCTCGTGGGTGAAGGCGTCCCAGCCGATGTGGGTGGCCGCGCCCAGCGCCGCAGAGCCGGCGAACCGGGCCGCGCTCGCGGCGCCGCCCCGCCGGACCGTCAGCGCCTCGGCGGCGCCCGCCCACCGCTCGGGGAGCAGGGCCACCAGCGGAGCGCGCAGCAGCCCGTGCCAGCCGGCCACCAGCACGCCGGCGATCGCCACGTCCACGGTGGGCACCGCCCACCAGCGGTGGGTCGTCCCGCCCTGCCCGTAGACGCCGGGCAGCAGCGACTCCAGGAAGAACGGCACATCGGGCGCCATCGACCCGGCGACCAGCGCCGAGGCCACCAGCGGCCCGCGCGCGCCCGCCGCACGCAGCAGGGGCAGGACGGCGGCCGGGTGGCTCAGTGTGAACGGCATGCCCTCATCCTGCCGCCCCCGGGCCGGCTACGCCGCGTCGGCCGCCCGGGCCAGGCCCAGCCCCGCCCGGCGCCCGGCCTCCAGATAGCGCAACTCACCGCTGCGGCGGGCGTCCAGGGCGGCGGCGAGTCGCCGGTACCGGCCCGGGGGCAGCAGACCGGCGGCCTCGTCCAGGCTGACGAAGCGCCAACCGCGCAGCTCCTCCTGCTGGAGCAGCAGGCCCTGCCGGGCGGCGGCGTCCAGCAGACCACCGTCGTAGACCAGCCGCAGGCCGCCGCGACGCGGACCGGTGCGCGGCTCCCAGTCGACGGCGAGCAGCCGCAGCGCGCCCGGGTCGAGGCGCAGGCCCAGCTCCTCGGCGGTCTCCCGCAGGGCGGCGTCGGTCGGCGCCTCGCCGCGTTCGACCACTCCGCCGGGGAACTCCCAGTCAGGCTTGTAGACCGGGTCGACCAGCAGGACGCGGTCCTGCTCGTCGAAGAGCAGGACGGCGGAGGCCACCGTGTCCCCGGTCGGGTCCGGGGTCTGGACGATCGGGCAGCGGGCCGAGCCCTCCCGGACCAGCTGGGCGAGCCGGGCGGCGGTCTCCCCCGGGGTCAGCTCGCCGTTGTCGACCATCCGCGCGTCCTCGATGAGCCAGCGGCGGGCCGCCCGGTAGCGCGGCAGGTGCTCGAGGCACCACTGCCGGACGCGCTCGCTGCGCTCGGGATCGCCGGGGCACTCGTCACGCTCGGCGATCCGCGCACGCAGGATCGTTTCTTCAGGGTCCAGGACGAGGTGGTGCACCGTGATGCCGTTCGAGGCGAGCGAGCCGAAGATCTCGTCCCGGTAGTCCTCCCGGAGCAGCGTCATCGGGACCACCAGCGGGCCCGGCACCTCACCGAGCAGCGCGGCCGCCGTCTCCGGGACGAGCCGGCGCCAGGCCGGGAGGTCCTGGAAGTCGGACACCGCGGCCAGCCGGTCGGCCGGCAGAAGGCTCCGCAGCCCGAACCCGACGAGCTCGGGGTCGAACAGCGTGCTCCCCGGCAGCAGCTCCACCAACTCACGGCAGGCAGTCGTCTTGCCCGCCCCGAATGTGCCATTGACCCAGACGATCACAACGTCCCCTGCCCCTCGACTTCCCCCGATGCCGTTCGCACCGGGCGGCGCCCCCGTCAGCCGAACCAGCGCCACCCGAGGTGGTACCCCCGCCGCGCCGGTCCCCATACCTCCGTACCGGGCTCGGCCGCCGTAGCCGGCCCCGCCGTGTGACAGGGGCATGTGCCCAGGCCAGGCACCCCGCACCACAGCACGCGCGCCTGCCCGGACGCCGGTCCGCACGCCCCTGATAACCGGCGGCCACCTACCTTACGCGCGCCCCCTTACACACCTCTCGCGCCCCCACCCGCCCCACGACCACCACGGCCCCGACAAAGCGACAAAGCGCTGAATCCCCGAAGCGGTGAATCCCCGAATCCCCGAAGCGCCGAATCCTTGAAGCGCCGAGGCAGCAAAGCCCCAAAGCTCCATGGCGCCGAAGCTCCATAGCGCCGAGCCGCCGAAGCGACAGAACGCCGAACCGGCAGAGCACCGGGCCCCGAACCCCCGAGCGCCCGGCCGGCCGGACGGCGACAGGACCGCCGTCCAGCCGGCCGGGCGTCACCCCGGCGGGCGCAGGCCTCAGGGGCGGCCCATGTGCGTCGGGTAGTAGCCGCTGCTGATCCGCGAGACGCGGATGTTGGTCCCGGGCCGGGCGGCCTCCACGTACTGGTTGTCGCCCAGATAGATCGCCACGTGGTGGATGCCCCGGGCGCTGCCGTCGTCCGACCAGAAGAGCAGGTCACCGCGCTGGAGCTGGCTGGCGCGGACCGGCGTGGACGCGGCGTACTGGTCGTTGGCCACCCGTGGCAGGTCGATGCCGCCGCGCCGGAACGACTGCTGCACCAGGCCCGAGCAGTCGTACCCGTCCGGCCCGTTGCCGGCCGTCCGGAACGGCTTGCCGAGCTGGGCGAGCGCGAACTGCACCGCCGTCTCGACGTCCCCGTCGGCCGCCGACGCGACGGACCCGGCGGACGAACCGGCCGAGCCCGACGAGGAGCCCGACGAGGAGCCCGACGACGAACCGGAGGACGACCCGCCGGCGGAACCGTCACCCGTCCGGGCCTGGTAGACGTCGTAGTGGGTGGTCCAGCGCCACTGGCCCTGGCTGTTCTTGAACCAGTACCGCGAACCGTCCCAGCCCTGCGTGATCCCCGTGGACGAGGACGACGGGGACGACGGGGAGGACGAGGACGACGGGGAGGACGAGGACGACGGCGCGGCGGCCGCCGAACCGCCCCCGCTCCGGGCCTGGTAGACGTCGTAGTGGGTGGTCCAGCGCCATTGACCCTGGCTGTTCTTGAACCAGTACCGCGAACCGTCCCAGCCCGCGTGGGCCGGCGCCGGCTCGGCGGCCGCGCTGCTCACGCCGGTACCGAGGCCGATCACGCCGGCACCGGCCGCGATCACGGCCACCATGCCTATCCCCCGGCGGACCCGCGCCGCCCGGGAGGGTCGGGCGGCGCGCGCCGGCCCGTCGGTGGTGGCGGCGGTCTGCCCGGTCGGCTCGTCGGCTGCACCCGGTGCGCCGGTGTTGACGGTCGTCATCCTGCTGTCTTCCTTTGCTGAACGCGGCTCAGCTCTGCCCAGCACCGCTGACGCTGCTGAACCGCGGCTGAACACTGAACGGGAGGGCAGAGGGGTTCCCGCCGACATGCCGCGGCTCCCGGTCCTGCGACCGGAAGCCGCCGCTTGTCACCCTGGGATTCAGTTCTGCCTGCGTGTCACGTTAGGCACGCGGCCGCTCACAGCGCGCAGTGGAGTGCGCCAAAGGAAGGGTTCACGGAAGGTGAGGAGAACGGGCGGGGTGACGGTCGAGGAGATGAGCGACCGTCACCGGATGACCGCCCGTCACCCGAGTGCCGACTCCGCCAGCAGCTGCTTCTTCAGCACCTTTCCCATGGCGTTCCTGGGCAGTTCGGACACCAGCACCACCCGCCGGGGCCGCTTGTGCACCGAGAGCCGCTCCGCGACGAACGCCGTCAGCTGGTCCCCCGTCACCGCGCCGTCCGGGACGACGTAGGCGACCACCGCCTGGCCGAGGTCCTCGTCGGGCGCGCCCACCACCGCGGCGTCCGCGACCGCCGGGTGGTCCCGCAGGGCCGCCTCGACCTCGCCCGCGCCGATCCGGTAGCCGCCGCTCTTGATGAGGTCCACCGAGGCACGGCCGACGATCCGGTGGAACCCGTCCTCGCCGATCACGGCGACGTCCCCGGTGCGGAACCAGCCGTCCGCCGTCCAGGCCTCGCCGTTGGCGTCCGGCCGGTTGAGGTAGCCGGTGAACAGGGTCGGCCCGGCGACCTGCAGCTCGCCGACGCTCTCCCCGTCGTGGGGGACGGGCCCGCCGTCCTCGCCGACCAGCCTGGTCCGCACGCCCGTCAGCGGCAGCCCGACGCTGCCGGGGCGGCGCTCGCCGTCCGCCCGGGTGGACACGGTGATCAGCGACTCCGTCATGCCGTACCGCTCGATCGGGGCGTGCCCGGTCAGCGCGGCCAGCCTCTCGAAGACCGGCACCGGCAGCGGCGCGCTGCCGGAGACCAGCAGCCGGGCCGAGGAGAGCCGGCCCGCCGCCTCCGGGTCGGCGGCCAGCCGGGACCAGACCGTCGGCACGCCGAAGTACAGGCTGGCCTCGGCGGCCGCGTAGCCGGCCGGCGTGGGCCGCCCGGTGTGCACGAGCCGGCTGCCGGTGCGCAGGGCGCCGAGCACGCCGAGGACCAGACCGTGGACGTGGAAGAGCGGCAGACCGTGCGCCAGGGTGTCGTCGGCGGTCCACCGCCAGGCCTCGGCCAGGGCGTCCAGGTCGGCGGCGACGGCGGAGCGGCGGATCATCGCCCCCTTCGGCGCGCCGGTGGTCCCCGAGGTGTAGAGCACGAACGCCGTGGCGTCCGGCGCGGGCTCGGCGTGGCCGGTGGCGGACCGTTCCGTCAGGTCGACGGGCAGCGCCGACACGGTGCCGGCCTCCGGCACCGTGTCCCCGACGGCGTGCGCGAGCAGCGCGGCACCCGAGTCGCGCAGGATGTGCGCGCGCTCCTTGGGCCCGGAGTCGGGCGGCAGCGGCACCACCGGCACCCCGGCCAGCAGTCCGCCGACCACGGCGACGACGGTTTCGGCGGTGGGCCGGGCGAGCACCGCCAGCGCGGGGGCGCCGGCCACCCGGTCGGCCACCGCGGTCGCCGCGCCGAGCAGCTGCTCGCGGGAGAGCTCCCGCCCGTCGATCCGCAGCGCGTCGCCGGAGTCGCCGAAGTCGCCCTGAAGTGCCGTCAAGAGTGTCATGCGTCTGCCCTCGCCCTTGGTCGCGGTGTGGCGCTCTGTCACCCGGCCGTGTCACCCGCCGGTCCGGCGTCGACTCTACGGGCCCGGTGCCGGGCACCCGCAGAGCCCGCGGCGGCGCACCGCGCCGCCCCGGGCGCCCTCGCGCACAGCGCGCGGGGCGTGCCCGGGATGGCTCCCGGGCACGCCCCGCGCGTTGTCCGACCGCGTCCGGTCAGCCCCTGCGGGCCTGGACCTCGCCGGTGAGCTGCGGCAGCACGGCGAAGAGGTCGCCGACCACGCCGTAGTCGACCAGCTCGAAGATCGGGGCCTCGGCGTCCTTGTTGACGGCCACGATGGTCTTCGAGGTCTGCATGCCGGCCCGGTGCTGGATCGCACCCGAGATGCCCGCCGCGATGTAGAGCTGCGGGGAGACCTGCTTGCCGGTCTGGCCGACCTGGTTGCTGTGCGGGTACCAGCCGGCGTCGACGGCGGCGCGCGAGGCACCGACGGCCGCGCCCAGCGCGTCGGCCAGCTCCTCGACCACGCCGAAGCCCTCGGCGGCACCGACGCCGCGGCCGCCGGAGACCACGATCGCGGCCTCGGTCAGCTCGGGACGCCCGGAGGAGACCCGCGGGGTGCGCGAGGTGACGGTGGCGGCGTTCCCGGTGAAGGCGACGGCGACGTTCTCCACCGCGCCCGCGGCCGGGGCGGCCTCGGGGGCCACCGCGTTCGGCTTCACCGTGACGACCGGGGCGCCGTGCGACACCTTGGACTTCACCTGGAAGGACGCGGCGAACACCGACTGGGTCGCGACCGGACCGTCGGCACCGGCCTCCAGGTCGACGGCGTCGGTGATGATGCCGGAGCCGATCCGCAGCGCGACGCGGGCGGCGACCTCCTTGCCCTCACCGGACGAGGTGACCAGCACCGCCGCGGCCTCCGAGGCCTTGGCGATCTGGGCCAGCGCGTCGACCTTCGGCACGACCAGCTGGTCGGCGAACTCCGCGCCGTCCGCGACGTACACCTTCACCGCACCGAACTCGCCGGCCTTCGCCGCGATGCCGGCCGCGGCCGCACCGGCACCCAGCACGACCGCCGACGGCTCACCGATCCGGCGGGCCAGGGTCAGCAGTTCGAGGGCCGGCTTGCGGACCACACCGTCGGCGTGGTCCACGAGAACCAGGATCTCAGCCATGATTCGTTGCTCCTGATCGATCGTTGGAAGCGCAAACAGCGTGGATTAGATGAACTTCTGGTCGGCGAGGAACGCGGCGAGCTGCTTGCCGCCCTCGCCCTCGTCCTTGACGACCGTGCCCGCCGTACGCGCCGGACGCGCC
>NZ_JBIVVS010000032.1:0-77633 GCF_044768625.1 Kitasatospora sp. NPDC091207 | reverse complement strand
AGGCGGTCGCCCTCGACGACACCGCCCGGCAGGACCAGCCGGGCACCGGTCAGGGCGATGCCCGCGGGCCGGGCCGCCGATTCGATTCGCGCGGTTCTCACGCCGTCACCGCCCCAGGGGCCGGGAGCCGTCCCCGGTGCCGCTGTGAAACCGCCTGTCCGGTGGCTGTCATGGTCATCCTTCGTACTCCGATCCCGAGGTGCCGCCGGCCGGCCCGACCGTCTCCACCGTTGGCTCAGGCCTTGACGCCGCCCGCGGTCAGATCGGTCCGCCAGAACCGCTGGAGCAGCAGGAACGCGACGACCAGCGGGACGACCGAGACCAGGGAGCCGGTGACGACCAGGTTGTACGGAGTGTGGTCCTTGAGGCCGTTCCAGTAGTAGAGGCCCAGGTTGACCGGCCAGAGCTTCTGGTCGGAGAGGGTGACCAGCGGCAGGAAGAAGTTGTTCCAGATGGTGGTGAACTGGAACAGGAAGACGGTGACCAGCGCCGGCGAGAAGATCCGCAGGACGACCGTGAAGAAGATCCGGAACTCCCCCGCGCCGTCCATCCGGGCGGCCTCCAGGATCTCGTCCGGGACGGACGCGGCGGCGTAGATCCGGCTGAGGTAGACGCCGAACGGGCTGACCGTGCTGGGCAGCAGGACCGCCCAGACGGTGTTGACCAGGTGGGCCTCGGAGAGCAGCAGGTAGACCGGCAGGGCCAGCAGCGGCGCGGGGACGAGCACGGCGGCGAGGATCGTGTTGAACACCGCCTCGCGGCCCCGGAACCGGTACTTGGTGAGCGCGTACCCGGCCATCGCCGCGAGCAGGGTGGCCGCCGCGGCGCCGACGCCCGCGTACAGCACGGTGTTCAGCAGCCAGCGGAAGTAGAGGCCGTTGTTGGCGGTGGCCAGCTCGTGGAGGTTGTCGTCGAGGTGGAGGGCGGAGAACCAGAAGCCGCCGCTGCCGAAGAGGTCGCTGCTGCTCTTGGTGGAGGCCACCAGCAGCCACCAGGCGGGCAGCAGGAAGTAGGCGGACAGCACGAACAGGACGGCCGTGCCCAGGACGTTGGGCCGGCGCCGGCCGGCCGGCCGGCCCCGCGGGGCGGGCCGGCGGGTGCGGGCCGGGGCCGTTCCGGCGCTCGTGGGGCGGCGCTTCAGGTCGGCGGTGCTCATGCGGTCACCCGGTTTCCGGTGATGCGCACCGAGAGGCGCAGGAAGGTGAAGGACAGGACGCAGGTCGCGAGCGCCAGCAGGACGGCGATCGCCGCCGCCTTGCCGTAGTCGTTGTTGCCGAAGGCCGCGTTGTACGCCGCCATGTTGGGCGTGTAGTCGGCGGAGACGGTCGAGGTCAGCGAGTGCAGCACCATCGGCTCGGTGAAGAGCTGGAGGGTGCCGATGATGGAGAAGATCCCGGTGAGCACCAGGGCGGGGGCCACCAGCGGGATCTTGATGTGCCAGGCGATCCGCCAGCCGCCGGCCCCGTCGAGGTCGGCGGCCTCGTAGAGCTCGCTCGGGATGGCCTGCAGCGCGGAGAGGATGACCAGCATGTTGTAGCCGGTCCAGGTCCAGGTGACGATGTTGGCCATCGACCACAGGACGGTCTCCGAGGAGAGGAAGTCGGCCTCGATGCCGATGTCGCTCAGCCCGGCGACGAGCGGGCTGGTGCCGGGGAGGTAGAGGAAGGCCCACAGCACGGTGGCCACGACACCGGGGATCGCGTACGGGAGGAAGTAGGCGAGCCGGAAGAACTTCTTGAACCGGGCGCCCTTGGCGTCGATCAGCAGGGCCAGGCCCAGGGCCAGACCGAGCATCACCGGCACCTGGACGGCGCCGAACAACAGGACCCGCCCGATACCGTCGAGGAACGAGCCGTCCCCCAGGGCCGCGGTGTAGTTGTCGATCCCCGCGAAGACCGTCCGGGCCGGGCCGAAGCCGAGGCCGGAGCGCTCGATCCGGAACAGGCTCTGCCAGACCGCGTACCCGATGGGGAGCAGGAACAGGGCGGTGAAGAGCAGGCCGAAGGGGAGCAGGAAGCCGAGGGCGGCGCGGTTGCGGGCCGGCCCCCGTCGGGTGGCGGCGGTGCCGGGGCCGGTACGGCCCGTCACCACCGGGGTTGCTGCGCTCATCTGGGTTTCTCTTTCGTACGGGCGTCGGTCGGTCCCGGGGCCGGCGGTCCGCGGGGGCCCGCCGGCGGTCCGGGTCAGCCGGTGGTGACCGTCAGCCCCTTGGCCTTCATCGCGTCGGCGGTCTTGTTCTGGACGGTGCCCAGGGCCGCGGTCAGGTCGCCGTGCGAGGCGACCGCCGCGCCGAAGGCGTCGGTGAGGTCACTGGCGGTCTGGGTCATGGTCGGGCCCCAGCTCCACGGGGCGGCCTGCGCCGCCGACTGCTTGAAGACGTCGAAGATCGGCTGGCCCCCGAAGTACGCGCTCGGCTTGGCCAGGGCCGGCACCGAGGTGCCGCTGGTGGAGGCCGGGTAGATGCCGGCCTTCTCCACGAGCGTGCCGACGGCGGCGGCGTCCGTGCTCATCCAGTTGGCGAACCGCAGCGCCGCGGCGGTGTTCTTGCAGCCCTTCACGACCGCGGTGGACGAACCGCCGTCGTTGCCGACCGAATTGGTGCCGCCCTGCCATCGCGGCATCGGGGCGACCGCCCACTTGCCGGCCGCCTGTGCCGCGTTCTGTTCGAGGATGGCGGAGAACCAGACCGGTCCGGGGTAGGCGGCGAGCGTGCCGTCCTGCATGTCCTTGTAGAGGTCGGGGGTGTAGCTCTGCTCGGACTTGACCAGACCCTTGTCGACCAGGCCCTGCCAGTACCCGGCGACCTTGGCGGTGCCCGGGTCGCTCGCCAGCGAGACCTTCCAGCCCTTGCTGTCGGTGCCGAACCAGCCGCCGCCGGCCTGGGCGGACATGCCCGCGAACCACCAGGGGTCGTCCGGGTTGAACACGCTGAGGTAGCCGTTCGGGTTCGCGGCGCGCAGCTTGGCCGCGTCGGCGGCGAACTCCTCCCAGGTGGCCTGCGGCTTGAGGCCGTACTGGGCGTAGAGGTCGGTGCGGTAGTAGAGGGCCATCGGACCCATGTCGACCGGGATGCCGTACACCTGGCCACCGACCTTGACGGCGTTCCAGGCGGCCTCACCGTACTGCGGCTGGTACTGGGCGGCCTCCTTGCCGACGTCCTGGACGGCGCCCTCCACGACGAAGCTCGGCAGCGACTCGTAGCCGACCTGGGCCAGGCAGGGCGCGTTGCCGGCCTTGACGGCCGCGAAGATCTTGGCGTAGCCGCCCTTGCTGCCCGGCACGATCTTCTCGAACTTGACCTGGGCGTCCTGGTGGCCGGCGTTGTACTGGGCCACCGCCTCCTCGTATCCCGGCGCCCAGCCCCAGAAGGTGACCTCGGAGCCCCCCGCGCCGCTCGATCCGCCGTCGCCGCCCGATCCGCAGGCCGCGACGCCGGCGAGCAGCGGCAGCGTCGCGGCGGCGGCCAGCATGCGGGTGCGGATTCGTGTCTTCGCCATGGAAGTGGTCCTTTACGTGTACGGGCCCTCGGTCGTCGCGGCGCGGCGTCGGGTGGGAAGCGGCCGGCGCGGGCGGGTCCGGGTGCGGTGGGGGTCGGCGGGGGCCGATTCGGTGGCCGGAGCCGGCCGGGAGTTGTCGCCGCGTCGGCGGCGTCCTCGCCGGGCGAGGGCCGGATCAGTCTCCGACTGGGTGGTCGCGCTGCCCGTCAGAGCCTCGCGTTGCGCTACAGATGCTCTCAGGTGCTCAGTATCGAGGAGTATTGCTCAATATCGAGCATCTTCCTAGAGGGAACGGAGCACGAAGCGGTTTCGGTTTCGACACGGCCCGCCGTCCGGCGAGCCGTGTCGCGCGCCGCATCGCGGCCGCTGCCACGGCCGCTGACGCGGCTCACGTCAGCCGAGGTCGGGCCCGGCCACGAGGTGCACGGCGGGTTCGCCGCACCGGTCGAGTTCGAGCACGGTGATCTCGTTCGACCCACCGCGCAGCACCGGCCAGGGCAGGTAGAGCGTGTGCTGGGGGCCCCGGTCCCAGTAGCGGCCGAGCAGGAAGCCGTTGACCCAGACGTAGCCCTTGGTCCAGCCCGGCAGCGCCAGGTAGCCGTCGGCCGGCTCCTCGATCTCGAAGGTGCCGCGGTGGAAGGCCGGGGCGGGGCCGCCGGCCGGGGCGCCGGCGGTGTCCCACGGGAGCCGGTCGGGCGTGCCGTCGGCCAGCGGCATCGGGTCGGCGGTCCATCCGTGCAGGTGCTGCTGGGTGTGCAGGACGGCGGCGACGCCCTTGCGGTCCCCGATCCCGGCGCCGTAGTTGATCCGGCCCATCGACTCGACCAGGAGTTCCAGCCGGGCGCCCGCGCCGGGTACCGGGACGAGCGGCGGCTCGTACGCGGTGTCGCGCTCCAGGGTGGCGAGGTGGGCGCCGTCGACACGGACGTGGGCCCGGTCGGCGAGCCCTTCGACGGTCAGCGGGTGCTCCGCGCGGGGGCCGGGAATCGTGGTGCGGTAGCGGACCAGGCCGTGCGGGAGGCCGAGTTCCTCGAAGGAGAGCGGGACCGGGGAGCGGACCTCTCCGGTGGACAGGTGGTCCACGACGTCCGACAGCGGCAGGTACCGGTCGAGTTCCACCAGGCGCGGCGCCAGCGTCGCCGGCAGTTCCTCGGGCTCCGGCAGCGGGCCGTCCGCGTACGCCGACAGGACCTCGCGGAACGCCCGGAACTTGGCGGTGGGGGCGCCCCGTTCGTCCAGCGGCGCGTCGTAGTCGTAGGAGGTGACGGTCGGCTGGTAGCCCCGGCCGGTGCGCGGGTCGGCGGTGTTGGCCCCCGCCCAGGTCCCGAAGTTGGTGCCGCCGTGGGCCATGTAGAGGTTGACGGACCCGCCGGCTTCGAGGATCTCGCGCAGCGCCGCGGCGGCGTCCTCGGCGGAGCGGGTGGTGTGCCGCTCGCCCCAGTGGTCGAACCAGCCGTTCCAGAACTCCATGCACATCGGCGGGTCCTGGGGGCGGTGGCGGCGCAGTTCGGCGAAGGCCTCCGTGGCGCGGCTGCCGAAGTTGACGGTCGCGAGGTGCCCGGGGAGCGTGCCGCCGGTGAGGAAGAAGTCCTCCGGCCCGTCGGAGGTGAACAGCGGAACGTCGATCCCCCGGGCGCGCAGACCGTCGGCGAGGTGGGCGAGGTAGTCCCGGTCGGTGCCGTAGGAGCCGTACTCGTTCTCGATCTGCACCATCAGGACGTTCCCGCCCCGGGTGGTCTGGTGCCCGGCCAGCCGTGGGACCAGCGTGTCGTACCAGCGGTCGACCCGGGCCAGGAACCGCGGGTCGCTGGTGCGCGGCCGCGTGTTCCGGTCGGCCAGCAGCCACCAGGGCAGGCCGCCGTTCTCCCATTCGGCGCAGATGTAGGGGCTCGGGCGCACGATGGCGTACAGCCCGGCGTCCGCGGCGGCCCGGAGGAAGGCCTCCAGGTCGGCGATGCCGGAGAAGTCGTAGGCCCCGGGGGTCGGCTCGTGCAGGTTCCAGGGGACGTAGGTCTCGACGGTGTTGAGCCCCATCGCGCGCAGCATGCGCAGGTGGCGCGGCCACTGCTCGGGCAGGCTGCGGAAGTAGTGCACGGCTCCGGACAGCACGCGCAGCGGGCGTCCGTCGAGCGTGAACCCGGTCGGGGAGATCTGGATCATGGCTGGTCCTCGGGAGGGTGGGGGCGAGGGTGTGACGACGGGCCCGGGGAGGGCGGGCCGGCTCACCCGACGCGGGCCGCCGCGATGGTCGGCAGCAGCCGGCCGGCGGCCTCGGTGACGGCGCGGCGGCCCGCGGCCAGGTACGAACGGGGGTCCACGGTCCGCTCGTCGCCCGCCAGGTGGGCCCGGACGGCGGCCGTCATGGCGATGTTCAGGGCGGTGCCGATGTTGACCTTGGTGATACCGCCCGCGACGGCCCGGCGCAGTTCGTCGTCGGGGACTCCGGAGGAGCCGTGCAGGACGAGCGGGACGTCGAGCGCTTCGTGCAGCGCGCCGAGCAGGTCGTGGTCGAGCCGGGCGTCGCGCGAGGTCATCGCGTGGGAGCTGCCGATGGCGACGGCGAGGGCGTCCACGCCGGTCTCCGTGACGAAGCGCCGCGCCTCGGCGGGTTCGGTGCGGGCGCCGGGCGCGTGGGCGGCCAGCGGTCCCCGGCCGTCCTTCCCGCCCACCTCGCCGAGTTCGGCCTCCAGCCAGAGCCCGGCGGCGTGCGCCCAGGCGGCCGCGTCGCGGGTGGCGGCGACGTTCTCCGCGTAGGGCAGGTGCGCGGCGTCGTACATCACCGAGCTGAACCCGCAGTCGGCGGCCCGGCGCAGCAGGTCGCCGCTCTTCACGTGGTCCAGGTGGAGCGCGACCGGGACGGTGCTCGGCTCGGCGGAGCGCACGGCGGCCGCGGCCAGCGGGGCCAGCCGCCCGCCGTGGAACCGCACCGCGTTCTCGCTCACCTGGAGGATCACCGGCGTGCCGGCGGTCTCGGCGGCGGCGACGACGGCCTCGATGTGCTCCAGGGTGATGACGTTGAAGGCGGCGACGGCGCCGTGCCGGGCCGCGGCCCGCGCGACCAGTTCGCCGGTGGCTGCCAAGGGCATGAGGTCTCCTGTGGGGTGGGGGCGCGCACGTCAGGACGAGGGATCGGACGGGCCGGCGGGTGCGGCCGGGGGATCCGAAGCGACGGCGGGCCCGGTCGGGGCGGCCCCGACCGGCCTGACGTCGACCAGTGGCAGGTAGGTGCGGTAGGCCCGCCGGTCGAAGCGGCCGGCGTACGGGGCCCGTACCGCGGCGGCCGACAGCGCCACCGCGTCGGCCAGCGCCCGCGGCCAGGGCGCGCGGTCCGCGAGGGCCGCCGCCAGCGCCGCGACCGCCGCGTCCCCCGCACCGGTCGGGTTCCCGCGCACCGTGACCGCCGGTGGCAGACGGGCCCGCCAGCTGCCGTCGGGCGTGACGGCGAGCAGCCCGTCGGGGCCGAGCGAGGCGACCACCGTCCGCGCGCCCGCGCCGACCAGCTCCCGGGCCGCGTCGAGCGGGTCGGCGATTCCGGTGGCCCGCCGCAGCTCGACCGCGTTCGGCTTGACGACGGTGGGGCGGGCCGCGAGTGCCTCGGTGAGCGCCGGGCCGTCGGCGTCGAGGAGGACCGGGACGCCTGCGGCGTGGGCGAGGCGGACCAGGTCGGCGTAGGCCCCGGGTGCCGCGCCGCGGGGCAGGCTGCCGGAGAGCACCAGGGCCCGGGCGGTGGGGAGCAGGCTTCGGACCGCGGCGCGGAGCGCGCTCCAGTGCTCGGCGCGGAGTTCCGGTCCGGGTTCGTTCAGCAGGGTCGCGTCGACGGGGTCGACCAGGGCGACGGTCCGCCGGGTCGACCGGGCGGCGAGCGGGACGGCCAGGTGGGCGAGGCCGGACCGGTCGAGGTCGGCCCGGACGGCCGCGCCGGTGGGCCCGCCGAGCGGCAGCACCGCGGTGCTGCGGCGGCCCAGGCCGTGCAGCACCCGGGCCACGTTCACCCCCTTGCCACCGGCCTGTTCGTGGACGGCGGCCACCCGGTGGCTGGTGTGCGGGCGCAGGGCGGGCAGGTCGTAGGTGAGGTCCAGGGCCGGGTTGGGGGTGACGGTGACGATCACGGGGCCGGCCTCCCCGCCGGGGCCGCCCGGCCGGCCGTCGCGTCCAGTGCGCGCAGTCCGGCGCCCAGGCAGCCGGCGCGGTCCCCGAGCGCGGCGGGTGCCAGCCGCGGGGCCACCTGGATCCGGGTGCGCCCGGCCAGGGCCGCGGCCAGCGGCGTGAGCAGCAGGTCGCCGGACTCGGCGAGCCCGCCGCCCAGCACGACCAGCGGCGGGTCCAGCACCAGGGCGGCCGTCAGGAGGGCGTCGGCCAGGGCGTCGACCGCCTCGTCCCAGACCGCGCGGGCCGCCCGGTCGCCCTCGGCGGCCAGCCGGGCCACCTCCGGCGCGGGGGCGGGCCGGCCGGTGGCCGCGGTGTAGCGCCGCGCCACGGCGGCGGCCGAGGCGTAGGTCTCGGCGCAGCCGCGCGCCCCGCAGACGCACGGCTCGCCGCCGGGGCGCACCACGAGGTGGCCGATCTCCCCGGCCCGGTGGTGTGCTCCGGGTTCGGCCCGGCCGCCGGTCATGACGGCGGCGGCGATGCCCGTCCCGATCGGGACGAACAGGAAGCGTTCCTCGCCGCGCCCGGCGCCGAGCCGGGCCTCGGCCACGCCGCCCGCCCGCACGTCGTGCGTGACGACCACGGGCAGGCCGGTGCGCTCGGCCAGCAGGTCCCGGAACGGGACGTCCCGCCAGCCGATCGTGGCGGAGTGGACGCCGGTCCCGGTGGTCTCGTCGACGATGCCCGGGACCGCCACGCCGACGGCGTCGACCCCGACGCCCTGCCGCTCGGCCTGCCGGAGCAGGTCGGTGACCACCCCGACGACGGTGGCCACGACGGCCCCGGGGCCGTGTTCGCGCCCGGTGGCCCGCCACTCCCGGTGCCGGACGGCCGCCTCCCGGTCCAGCAGCGCCGCCTTGATGCCGGTGCCGCCGACGTCCACGGCGACGACCTGACGCTCCCCGGTCATGAGCCGGCGAGGACCACGGACCGGGTCAGGTTGCGCGGCCGGTCCGGGTCCAGGCCCTTCGCGGCGGCCAGCGCGGCCGCCAGCCGGTGGACGCGCACCAGCTCCGCGAGCGGGTCCAGCCGGCCCTCGATCCAGCGCGCGCCCGTCCCCCGTACCTGGTCGGCCAGCCCGGCCGGCGCGCTGCCCAGCACCCAGGTGGCGGTGGACGGCGCGGCGATGCTGATCGGCCCGTGCCGGTACTCCATGGCCGGGTAGGCCTCGGTCCAGGCGAGCGCGGCCTCGCGCAGCTTGAGGCCGGCCTCGTTCGCCAGGCCGACCGTCCACCCGGTGCCGAGGAAGGTGAACTGGGCGCACTCCAGCAGGCCTTCGGGCAGCGGCTCGGCCAGGGCCGTCCGGCCGTCGCGCTCCACCGCCCCGCTGTGCAGGCCCAGGTGGGCCCGGAGCAGGGTCAGCGCCGTGGTGGCGAACCTGGTCTGCACCACGGACCGCTCGTCGGCGAAGTCCAGCACGACGAGGTCGTCGGCGGCGGACATCACCGGGGTGTCCGGGTCGGCCGTGATCGCGGAGGTACGGACCTTGCCGCGCACCTGCTCCAGCAGGGCCAGGACCTCGGTCGTGGTGCCGGAGCGGGTCAGCGCGATCACGCGGTCGTAGGCGCGGATGCCGGGGAACTCGGAGGCGGCGAAGGCGTCGGTGATGCCCTGCCCGCTCGACTCCCGGAGCGCGGCGTACGCCTGGCCCATGAACAGCGAGGTCCCGCAGCCGATCACCGCGACCCGTTCGCCGGCCTCCGGGAGCGCCGCGCAGTCCGCCGCGGCGAGCTCCGCCGCACGGCGCCAGCAGTCGGGCTGGCTGGTGATCTCGGCCTCGACGTGGGTCGCCATCGGCCACCTCCATCATGTTGATTGCTGACAGGTGCTTCTTTCTGGCCAGATTCAAGCACTTTTGAACAGTCAAAGGAACCCGTGTGCGCAATTTGTTGCGGCAGAGGTGTTGACAGTTGCGTACAAGGGGCCCGGATACTGCATGCCATTGCAGGCCCGGCGGTCGTGCCCCCATCGAGAACCGCCGGCCCCCGGAGGCACCGATCCCCCGCCCCTCAGCGGTGCAGCACCGAAGGAGACCTCGTGTCCGCCCCACCCCGCAGGACCCTCGCGGCGGCCCTCGCCCCCGCCCTCCTGGCGCTCGGCCTGGGCGTCGCCCCGCCCTCGTCGGCCACCCCGACGGCCACCCCGGCCGGCGCCGTCTACACGGTGAGCGTCGGCGCGCCCACCCGCTACGCCCACCCCACCGACACCCCGGCCGTGCCGTACCTCGACAAGGACGGCACCTTCTGGTTCCAGCAGTCCGCCGCGCTCTACGGCGCGACCGACCCCCGGTACTGGGACTTCTTCACCGGCAAGGACTTCGACACCGCCACCCGGTCCGCCGCGGTGAGCGACGCGGTCGACCCGGCCAACGCGGACGACCGCAACAACGACACCACCTGGCGCTGCAACAACAGCCCGACCGGCCGGGAGGCGACGAACGCCCCCGCCGGATCGGGCTACGCCCAGAAGAACTACTGCGACCTGTCCGGGGTCTGGGTCGACCCGGACACCGGCCACTGGTACGGCCTGGTCCACAACGAGTTCACGCCCCAGCCCTTCGGTGACGGCCTCCACTACGACGCCGTCGACTACGCCGTCTCCACCGACCAGGGCCGGACCTGGACCATCAAGGACCACGTCATCACCTCGCCCTACAGCACCGGGCGGGGCGACACCGCGGCCTTCCCGAACCAGACCTACGACTACGGCGACGGCGACCAGCGGCTGTTCACCGACACCGCGTCCGGCTACTTCTACGTCTTCTACGGCTCGCGGATCGTCGAGAAGGGCGGCGGCTGGAAGGCCTTCCACGAGCACGTGGCCCGCGCGCCGATCTCCGGCAAGATGGCGCCCGGCTCGTGGCAGAAGTGGTACGACGGCGCGTGGTCCCAGCCCGGCGTCGGCGGCCGGGAGAGCAACATGGTGCCCGTCGACGCCGCCCACCCCGGCGGGTACACCCCGGTCTCCGGCGAGTACGACCCGTCGAACGCCGGCACGGTGGCCCAGCAGGTCGCGGCCGGCACGATGCCCGCGACCTCACCGCTGTTCGTCATGGACATCACCTACAACGCCTACCTGGGCCTGTACATCGGCGAGCCGCAGGCGGTCGACCAGAGCGGATCGGCACCCCAGCAGTACTACGCCACCGACGACCTCGCGTCCCAGAAGTGGTTTCCGATCGGCGACAGCGGCGGCTACCACACCGCCTCCTGGTATCGCTGGTTCCTCGACGGCGCCAACCGGACCAGCTCCACGATCGTCGGCCGGACCTTCCGCTCCTACTGCGCCTTCGGCTGCTCGGGCGGCGCGTCCGGCGAGTACGTCGACGTGACCATCGGGTCCTCCGCGCCCGCCGCGCCGCCGGTCGACCTCGGCAGCACCTACCGGATCGGCAACGCCGACGGCCGGGTGCTGGCCCAGGCCGCCACCGGAGCGGCCGTCACCTCGGTGCCGGCGGGGACCGGTTCGGCCCTGGAGTCCTGGAGCTTCGCCGCCAACGGCGACGGCTCCTACCGGATCGCCAACGCCGCCACCGGTCAGCTGCTGGGCGTGAACTCCTCGGCCGTCGCCGGCCGCGCCTGGGGCACGCAGCCCACCGCCACCGCCGCCGGCGCGGGCGGCCCCAGCGTCGGCCAGCAGTGGTTCGTCGTCCGCGGCACCACCTCCTCCGGAGCGGCCACCGGCACCGTCAAGCTGGTCAACCGCTACAGCGGTCTGGTGCTCGGCCTCTCCTCGGCCGGCGGCCGGCTCGCCGAGACCATCCCGGCCCGCAGCTGGACCAACGCCACCGGTGACGCCGTCGGCGGCACCCGCAGCGCCGGCGAGCAGACCCTCACCCTGACCGCCACCGGCACCGTCCCCGACCCGCCGCTGGACGGCACCCACACCCTGACCGCCGCCGGCAAGGCCCTCGACGACCCCGACCACTCCACCGCCCAGGGCACCCAGCTGATCACCTGGACACCCGGCGGCGGCGCGAACCAGACCTGGGCCTTCACCCGGCAGGCCGACGGCAGCTACCAGATCGTCAACGGCGAGTCCCGGCTCTGCGTGGACGTCAGCGGCGGCTCCACCAGCGCCGGCGCCCAGGTGATCCAGTGGGCCTGCACCGGCGGCGACAACCAGCGCTGGCTGGTCACCCCGGTCTCCGGGGGCTACCGGATCGTCTCCCGCAAGAGCGGGCTGCTGCTCACCACCGCCTCGGCCGCCAACGGCGCCCGGGTCACCCAGCAGGCCGACAGCGGATCGGCGCTGCAACGCTGGACGATCGGCTGACTCCGGGCCGGTAGGGCGTCGCGGGCGCGAGCGACCGGCGGCCCGGCCGCGCGCGCGAAGGCGGAGGTCCCCCGCACCACCGGGTGCGGGGGAAATCCGTCACCGCCGGGAAAGGCTGTGTGAAACTGCTTGTTCGTTGGCTGTCATGGTCATATTCGAACTCCGATCTCGGTCTGCCACCGGCCGGACCGACCGCCTCCACCGTTGACACCCAGGCGAATCGACATCCGACAGAGCTAGACTCACCCCATGCTCAAAGCTGATCGCACCGCCCGGATCCTCGCCCACGTCACCGAAGCCGGCAGCGCCGACGTCCACGCGCTCGCCGAACTCCTCGACGTCTCCACCGCGACCGTCCGCCGCGATCTCCAGGAACTCCACGACCAGGGCCTCCTCCACCGCACCCGCGGCGGCGCCGTCACCGGCCCGGTCAACCTCGAACTCCCCCTGCGCCACCGCGGCGAGAAACAACGCGACGAGAAGCGCCGCATCGCCCACGCCGCCGCCCGGCTCGTCCCCGACAACGCCGTCATCGGCCTCAGCGGCGGCACCACCACCAGCGAACTCGCCCGCGCCCTCGCCGACCGCAGCGGCCTCACCATCGTCACCAACGCCGTCAACATCGCCGCCGAACTCATCGTCCGCCCCGACATCCACCTCGTCGTCATCGGCGGCATCGCCCGCACCGCCAGCTACGAACTCGTCGGCCCCGCCGCCGACCGCATGCTCTCCCACTACCACCTCGACATCGCCTTCATCGGCGTCGACGGCCTCACCCCCGAAGAAGGCTGCACCACCCACGACGAGATGGAGGCCCAGACCGACCGCGCCTTCCTCCGCAACAGCACCCGCTCCATCGTCCTCGCCGACAGCACCAAGACCGGCAAGATCACCTTCGCCCGCATCTGCCCCCTCACCGACGTCCACGACCTCGTCACCGACACCGACCTCAGCGAGACCCACAAGCAAGCCATCACCAACCACGGCGTCAAGGTCCACCTCGCCTGAACCCGAACCGGACCCGCCCCGCCCCGCCGTCCCCCGCTCTGCGCCATCCGGTCCACCCCGGCGGCCGGTCACGCTTACGCCGCCGCCCGCCACGGGACGTATGTCGGCCGCGGCCCGCCCCGGGCCACGCACGACCGATGACGGAACGGAGCCACCATGCGCCGACGCCGCGGCGTCCTTCTTCTCGCCGCCATTCTCGCCTCCCTCGCCACCGTCCCCTCCCAGGCGCGAACCGCCGGCGGCCCGCCCGGGCCGGACGCGGCCGGCCAGTGCGGGGTGGTGCGCAGCGGCGACTCCCCCGTCGGCTCGGCCGAGGTGACGCTCTACCGGGCGGGCGACGAACCCGGCGCCGAGCCCCAGGTCCTGGCGAGGACCCGCAGCGGTCCGGACGGGGCGTTCCGGCTCTCCTACGAGCGGCCGTCCGATCCCGCCGCCGTCCTCTACCTGTTCGCCGACGCGGCCCCGGACCCGGCCGAGCGGTCCGCCGGGCGGCCGGGCGAGGCGGTGCGGCTCGCGGCCGTCCTCGGGAACGGGCCGGCCCTGCCGCAGGTGGTCGTCAACGAGCGGACGACGGTGGCGGCCGCGTACGCGCTGGCCCGGTTCGCCGACCGGCACGCGATCGCGGGGACGAACCCGGGGCTGCGGAACGCCGCCGCGATCTCGCACAACCTGGCCGACGTCGGCACCGGGGAGGTCGCGCGGGTCCTCGCGACGCCCCCGAACGGCTCGCTGACCAGCACCCTGGCGGCCTTCAACACGCTGGCCGACATCCTGGCGGGGTGCGTCGAGGGCCGGACCTGCGCGGCGCTGTTCGCCCTGGCCCGGCAGCCCGGACAGCCGGAGGTGCGCGACACCTTCCAAGCCGCCGTGGCCATCGCGCACGCGCCCGGCCGGCACGCCGCCGAGCTCTTCGCGCTCGCGGCCGCCGCCCCCCGCTACCAGCCGTCGCTGCCCTCGGCGCCGGACGCCTGGACCCTGGCACTGCGCTACAGCGGCAACGGGCACGAACTCGACGGGCCCGGCAACATCGCCTTCGACGCGGAGGGCAACGCCTGGGTCGCCAACAACTACCAATTCGCCGCCGACCCGCGGGAGTCGGTCTGCGGCGGCCGGGCCGTCCTGAAGTTCACGCCCACCGGCGAGGACGCGCCCGGGGCGCCCTTCCGGGGCGGCGGCCTCTACGGTGCCGGCTTCGGTGTGACGGTGGACCCGAAGGGCCACGCCTGGGTCGGCAACTTCGGCTTCCAGGGGGCCGGTTGCGAGCTGGACCAGAACCGGTTCAACCGCAGCGTCTCGCAGTTCGCCGGCGACGGTACCGCGCTCTCCCCCGACACCGGCTGGCGCGGGGGCGGCATCGTGCAGCCGCAGGGCGTCGTCGCCGACCGGGCGGGGAACGTCTGGATCGCCAACTGCGGCGGGCGCAGCGTGACGCGGATCCCCGACGGGCGGGCCGACCAGGCCCGTGCCGTCGCCACGGAGTCGCTGCACAAGCCCTTCGGCGTCGCCGTCGACCCGGCGGGCCGGGCGTGGGTGACGGGCAACGGCAGCGACAGCGACAGCGTCCAGGTGCTCGCACCGGACGGCACTCCGGAGCGCTCGGTGACCGGCGGGGGTCTGCGCCGGCCGCTCGGCGTCGCGACCGACAGCGAGGGCAACGCCTGGGTGTCCAACAGCGGCATCGTCCCGCTGCCCTGCGAGGGGACGACTCCCGCCGACACCGCCGAGGCGGTCACCGGCGTCACCGCCCCGCACCCGGGTGCCTCGGTCACCCTGATCCGCCCCGAAGGGTCGACCCCCGACGGGCCCTTCACCAACGACGGTCTCTTCCTGCCCTGGGGCATCGCCGTCGACGGCGACGACACCGTCTGGGTCGCGAACTTCGGCGGCCACCGGCTCGCCCGGCTGTGCGGCGTCCGGCTGTCGGCCTGCCCGCCCGGCCACCGGACCGGTCAGCCGATCTCCCCGCCGGACACCGGGTACACCAGCGACGGGCTCGGCCGGAACACCGGGATCCAGATCGACCCGTCCGGCAATGTCTGGCTCGCCAACAACTGGCAGACGGTGCCGCTGCAGACCAACCCCGGCGGCCGCGAGCTGGTGGTCCTCATCGGCGCGGCCGCCCCGGTGCGGCCCGTCGCCGCCGGGGGCCCGTCGCGGCCCTGAGCAGCGCGGGCGCCGTGCCCGGCACGGCGCCCGCCGGCTGGGCCAGGACGGCGGAGCGGTCAGAGGGCCTGGGGGAAGTCGAAGGCCCGGTCCGGGTCGTAGGCGGCCTTGACCCGCTCCAGCCGGGGCAGGTGCTCGCCGTAGTAGGCGGTGCGCCAGTCGGCGAGCCGGGGGTCGCGGTAGTTCTGGTAGGCGTGGCCGTTGGCGTAGGGCGCCAGGGTGGCGTGGGCGTCGGCCACCCAGCGGAGCCGGGGCTCGGCCGGGCTGTCCGCGGGCCAGCCGGCGTAGTACTGGGCGAGCAGCGTCGAGTTCCGGTGCCGGAAGGCCGTGGCGTCGGCCGGGACGCGGTTGACCGCGCCGCCGAGCGCGGTGAACGTGACGGCGCCGGCCACCGGGTCCCGGCGGTCCGCGAAACCGCGCAGCGCGCCGACCGCCGCCTCGGGGAGGAAGCCGTCGAAGAAGTGGGAGGCGGCGCTGAAGGCCTGGCCGCCCGTCCGCAGACAGGCCTCCACCGTGCGGCAGCCGGTGTAGGCGAGCATCGAGTCGAGGTACGGCCGGGTGGTGACGGCGGCGGAGGTGGTCGGGCCGGTGCGGGCGAGCAGTGGGGCGACGAGCCGCTCCAGCTCCGCCGAGTCGCCGAGCAGCACGCCGCCCGCGTCCACCGACGCGCCGCCGGGGCGGGCCCAGACGTGGAAGTTGGACCAGAGCCGGTCCGGGGCGGTGAAGGCCCAGGGCTGCCACTCGGCCAGCGCCCGGCCGGCGTCCGGCCAGTCCCAGGAGTACGTGAAGACGGTGCAGTCCACCGCCGGGTGGGTGCGCAGGCGCAGCGCGGTGACCACGCCGAAGTTGCCGTTCCCGGCGCCGCGCAGGGCCCAGAACAGCTCCGGTTCCCGCTCGGCGTCGCAGCGCAGCACCCGTCCGTCGGCCAGGACGACCTCCGCCTCGACCAGGCTGTCGCAGGTCAGGCCGTACGCCCGGCTGGTGACGCCGTGTCCGCCGCCGAGCGCCAGACCGGCCAGGCCGACGGTGGGGCAGGTGCCGGCGGGGACGGTGACGCCGTGCCGGGCGAGTTCCGCGTAGGCGGTCATCAGGGGCGTGCCGGCGCCGAGTTCGGCCTGGTCCCGGTCGACCCGGACGGTGTCCAGCCGGGCCAGGTCGATCACCAGCGGGGTGTCGCTGGACCAGCCCGCGTAGCAGTGGCCACCGCTGCGGACCGCGAACCGGACGCCGAAACGGCGGGCGAACCGGAGGCACTCGGCGACGTCGGCGCTGTGCGCGCAGCGGGCGATCGCCTCCGGGTGGGCCGCAGGGGCGAACCGCAGGTTGCGCGGCAGCCGGGCGCTCTCGTAGTCGGCCGAGCCCGGGCGCAGCAGCACACCGTCCAGGCCCGCGGCGAGGGCCGGCCAGTCGGGCCCGGTCCGGGTCCGGGCCGGTGCGGCGGTCGGCCGCGCGGCGAGGGCCAGGCCCGCGCCCAGGGCCAGTACGGTACGTCGGCCCGGACGGCCGCCCCGGTCGCTCATGGCTGCACTGTAGGGGGGCCGCTCCCCGGTGGGCGGCAGGCACGCGGGTCGGCCCGGTCGGCCGGGCCGGCCCGCGGTGCGCGGCGGGGCTCAGCCGCGCCGGACGGCCAGTTCGAGCTCCCGGGCGGTCTCGTCGCCGGGCGCGGGGAGCGTGTGGCCGGTCGGCTCGAACCCCGTCCTGCGGTACATCGCCTCGGCCCGGCCGTTGGCCTCGTGGACGAAGAGCCGGACCCGTTCGATCCTCGGCTCGGCGAGCGACCACGACCAGTCCAGGGCGGCCTCGAAGAGGTCCTTCGCGACACCGCTGCCGCGTGCCTCGGACCGGACGAAGACACCGACGACATGGGTCTGCGACCGCTCCGGGACCTCACCGAAGAAGGTCGCCGTACCGGCCCGCTCCACCAGCACCGACACGGTGCCGAGCCAGCTCCCGTCGGCGGTCTCGGCGACGAACTGCCGGGCGGCGACGCCCTCGGCGGCCGCGGCCGCGCGCTCCTGCCAGAACGCGTCGGGCTTGGCGACGGCCAGCTCGTAGCTGTCGTGGAAGGCGATCGGCGCGGCCGGATCCCGCAGCGCGTCCAGCCGGAGCTGCTTGGTCTTCGGCCAGTCGTGGGCTTCCACCGCCCTGATGATGTGCTTCATAGACATGATCATTACATCGGTGCCGGCGGTCGCGGCGGCCGGGGCCGCAACGCCCCGGGCCACGTGGTCAGGAGTGCCCGCCCGGCGCCCTGGACCGGGCCCGGACGCACAGGTGCGCGGCGAGGCCGGCGGCGAGCGCGACGACGGCCGCGAGGGTGCCGGCGACCAGCACCGGGTTGCCCCGGGCCGGCACGAGTGCGCGCCGCCCGGCGCGCGGCGCGCACTCATCGGGAAGGTCGTCCGCTCGACGACGGCAGCGGCGAAGCCGTGCCGTCCGCACCACTTCTCGTCCGTGATCCAGGCCGTTCCGGGCCCGGCCGGCCGGCCGGTGACGTAGGCGCAGGAGACCGCGAACGTGGCGCCGGCGGCGGCCGGCGCTCCGTCCCGGCGGGACCGGAGCAGCCGGACCGTCAGCACGAGCGCGACGACCGGCAGAACGAACGGCGAGACGAAGGGCAGCAGCTCGACGAGGAGCAGGAGGTCCCCGTCCCCGGAGGCGGACGACGCGATGGTGGGCACACGCAGGGGATCGTCCGGGCCCCGGGGCCGGTTCCCGTGCGCCGAGGGGTCACCGGGCCGGCCCGGTGACCCCTCGGCGCACGGACCTCCTGGTCCCGGCCGGTCAGCCGCCGAGCACGGCGTCCGCGGGCCGGCCGGACTGGGCCTGCTCGATCCGCTTGGCCAGCAGGACGGCGAGGCGCTGCGCGGTCGCGGTGTCGACCGCGCCGTCCTCGGTGGTCACGGTGGCGACCACGGTGCCCGCGCGCATCACGATGCCCCAGCCGTCCCGGCCCCCGGGCTCGCCCTGCCAGGCGCGGCTCTCGGTGCCGATGGCGGGCAGCTCCACGGTGTGGTAGCGGGTGGCGTCACCGTAGGCCGCGTACGCCGCCTTGAGCTTGTCCTGGGCGGCCGCCTTCGTCGGCAGGGTGTCGACGAGGAAGCGCGCGACCACATCGCCGGAGCTGAACCGCGCCTCGCCGCTGAGCGGCTTACCGTTGCAGGCGTCGGTGTTCTGGCAGGTGGAGGAGTGGTCGGTGGGGTCGACCCGCCGCTTCTCCTGCTCCCAGCCGGTCATCGCCGCCTGGTCGGGCATCAGCTGCAGGACGGCCTTGTAGTCGAGCAGCGGCGTCGCGGCGTCGCTCCAGGTGGGCGCCGGGGCGGAGCCGGCCGGCGCGCCTGCGCCACCGGGCGTGGCCGCGCCACCGGTCGCGGCCCCGGCTCCGGGCGGCACGGCGCCGGGCGCCGGGGCGGAGCCGGTGGCCGCGCCGGGCGATGAGCCGGTGCCGCCGGCGGAGGCCTGGGCGGACGGAGCGCCCGCGCCCGCGCCGGGACCGGTGCTCGCCGTGCCGCCCTGGCCGGCCGCGGCCGCGGCACCACCGGTCCCGCCCGCCGGGGTCCCGGAACCACTGGAGCCACAGGCCGTCAGGACGCCCAGCAGCACCCCGGCCGCAGCCGCCGTCATCGTGCGACCAACCAGCTTCACAGCACTCTCCCTCGTACCCCGGTGTCCGTGGACCGCCAAGGAACCATAGCCTTGATCGCCCCGACCGCTCCCCCTGCCCCTCCCCCGGTCCACGGCGCTCCTCCACGACGGCGGCGCGGGGGGCCGAAGCCCCGGTGCGGCGGCCGGGCCCCGGGGCGCGGTCCCGGCCGTCCGGGGCTACGCTGGCGCCGTCGCCGTCGCCGTCGCCGCCGCCGTTCGCCCTTGAGGTCCTCATGACCCCGTGGTTCCTGCTGTCCGCCGTCCCCCGGCTCGCCGGCTCGACGGTGCTCGGGGCGGCCCTCGGCACGGTCGTCGGCGTCCTGGCCGGCGCGCCCCTGGGCGTCCTCGTCGGCATCGCCGGGGTCGAGACGATCTTCGTGGTGTCGGGGTGGATCGTGCTGTGGCCCATGGACCCGGAGACCACCCGGCGCAACGTCCGGCGCGAGGAGTTCCGGCCCGTCGTCGAGGAGCTCGCCGTTGTCGCGTCCGCGCTGTGCGGGCTGGTCGGCATCGTGGTCCTGCTGCTGGTCGGCAAGTCCGACCCGGGCCACGCCGTGGCCGCGACGGCGCTCTGCGGCGTGTTCACGGCCTGGGCGGCGCTCCACCTGATGTACGCCACCCGCTACGCGTACATCTACTACGGCCGGCCCGGGGGCGGGATCGACTTCAACACCGACGATCCGCCCCGGTACAGCGACTTCCTCTACTTCAGCTACAACCTCGGCATGACCTACCAGGTCTCCGACACCAGCGTCTCCAGCAGCCCGCTCAGGGCGGTCGTCCTCCGGCACTGCCTGCTGTCCTACGTCTTCGGCGCCAGCATCCTGGCCACCACGATCAGCCTGGTCGCCCAGCTCGTGCTGGGCTGAACCGGTCGCGGGCCGGGGCGTCACGGGCGGCACCCCCCGGGGGGGCACCGGCGGGCGTCGGTTCCCGGCGGGAGTCAGGTCCCGGCAGGCGCCAGCAGGGGGTCGGCGGGGGCCAGCAGGGGGTCGGCGGGGGCCAGCAGGGCGTCCGCGAGGGCGGTGCGGGCGTAGAGGACGGAGCGGCCGCTGCGGTGGGCGGTCACCAGGCCGGCGTTGCGCAGGGCCGTGAGGTGCTGGGAGACGCCGGCCGCGGACAGGCCGGACCGCTGGGAGAGCCGGGTGGTCGACGAGGGCGTGTCGAGTTCGGTCAGCAGCATCGTGCGGGAGCGGCCGAGGACGGCGGCCACCGCGTCCGGTGAGGTGGTGGCGCGGGGCTCCCACAGGTTGCCGATCCCCCGTGCCGGGTAGGCGAGCTGGGGCGGATCGGGCGCCACCGAGCGGGTCAGCACCCGCGGCCAGGCGAACGCGGAGGGCACCAGCAGGAGCCCGGAGCCCGTCTGGTCCCGGGTCAGCGCGCAGTGGCGGCAGACCAACCGCAGGGTGCCGTCGTCCCACCGGACGGAGTCGTGCAGTTCGTTGAGGACATGGGCCGAGCCGTGCTCCGCCACCTGGCGGGCCCGGTGGACCAGATCGGCTTCGAGGAGCCGCCGGATCCTGTCCCAGTAGGGCGCCAGGGCCAGCTCCCAGTAGGTCTCGATCTCGGCGACGACCTTCTCCAGCGCCTCCTCGGGAGCCTCGGACAGGACCCGGAACCGGGCGGACGGGCCGTGGTCGCGCTCGGCGGCCAGCATGCCGAGCTCGGTGCGCACGCGTGCGGGCGCGGTCCGCCGGATCGCGTCCAGCTCGGTGGCGAGGGCGGGGAACGAGGTGGCGGGGGTCGGGTTGAGGAAGTCCGCGAGATAGCCGCCGGCGGGCACCAGCTCGGCCAGCCAGCCGCGGTCGAGCCCCGCGTGTGCCAGCCGGGGCCGGACCTGCTCGGCCCAACGGCGGTGCAGTGGCGGCTCCTTCTCCCGTCGCAGCAGCCGGAAGCTGGTGACGACCTCCCACATCGGGGAGACCGCGAAGCGGGTCTGCGCCAGGTCGGCCGTGGAGAAAGTCAGTCCCGACTGCATGCCGTGCCGCCCTTCGGACACCGTTGGATTCGGTCCGAGCCTAAGTCCTGGCGGGACCGCGCCGCCGGTGTGCTCCGCCCGGTCGCCCCCTCGCCGACGGGGAGCCCGACCGGCAAGGACGGCGAGGCCGGGCGGGGGCGGAGGCCGGGCGGGGGCAAAACCGGAAATCCTTCCGTCCCGTCGCGTCCCGGGCCGCGAGGGGCCGGCCGCGCCGCGGCCGCACCCAACCGCACTGCTCCCCAGCGGCCTTGGAGACTCCGGCCGGCTCGGCGGGCCCGCACCGGGCTCGCGCCGCCCCGGCGGGGCCGTGGCGGAAAACGATCCCGTGTGACGCAGGTCACCTTGGGAGCAGTCCGGCTGGCCGGTAGTTTCCGTACCGATCTTCGTTGTTGATTCACATCTGGGGCGGGGCGGATGTGTGTCGGCGTCACTTCCCCTTTCCATCACGTGGGATGGGGCTCTGTGGTGACGCGTCGCGCCGGTTCGACGGTGACGCGGTGATATCCGGAACGTCCCGCGCCGTCCCGACCTTCTGACAGATCGATCCCAAGGACTGGACATGATTCGCAAGGTGCAACGCCCGGGCCGGAAGGCGGGGCTCGTCGCCTCCGCCGTGACCGCGGGTGCGCTGACCGTCGCCTCCGGCGCTCCGGCCGGCGCGGTGGTGGGTGACCCGACGGCCGACGGCGCCTACGGGTTCACCGTCCGCCTGGACATCGGGGCCAATACCCGCGCCTGCACCGGCGCGCTGGTGGACCGGCTGTGGGTGGTCACCGCGGCGAGCTGCTTCTCGGACGACCCCGCGCAGCCCACCGCGCTCGCCGCGGGCGCGCCGAAGTGGACGACCACCGCCACCGTCGGGCGCAGCGACCTGACGACGACGGCGGGCCAGGTCTCGCAGGTCGTCGAGCTGGTGCCCCGCCAGGACCGGGACCTCGTGATGGCGCGGCTGGCCACCCCCGTGTACGGGGTGACGCCGCTCGCCGTGGCGACCACCGCGCCGGTGGCCGCGGAGAGCCTGCGCGTCCCCGGCTTCGGCCGCAGCGCGGACGAGTGGTCGCCGACCAAGCTGCGCTCCGGGCTCTTCACGGTGGACGCCGTGAAGACCACCTCCGTCGCCAGCACGGGCGTAAACGGCGCGGCCGTCTGCAAGGGGGACACCGGCGCTCCCGCCGTGCGGGAGAAGAACGGCAAGGCCGAGCTGGTCGCGGTCAGCAGCCTGTCCTGGCAGGGCGGCTGCTACGGCACGCCGGCCACCGAGACGCGGACCGGCGCCGTCAGCAGCCGCACCGATGACCTCGCGGGCTGGATCCGGCAGCTGTGCGACCGGCGCTCGACGGCCGTGAACGAGGTCGGCAGCGGCCGGCTGCGCTGGGCGGACTTCGACGGCGACGGCCGGCCGGACTACCTGACCGTCGAGGACGACGGCTCGGTGACGGCCTGGCTGAACCGCGGCGGCGACCCGGTCAGCAACACCGGCTGGCAGGGCCTCGGCAAGGTCGCCACCGGCATCACCACCGACCGCAGCCGCGTCCGGTTCGCCGACTTCGACGGCGACGGCAAGGCCGACTACCTGGTGATCAACCCCGACGGCTCGGTGTCGGCGTGGCTGAACCGCGGCGGCGACCCGGCCGGCGGCGCCGGCTGGCAGAGCGTCGGCAAGATCGCCACCGGTGTCACCAACCGCCAGGACCAGGTCCGCTTCGCCGACTTCGACGGCGACGGCCGCAGCGACTACCTCGTCGTCGCCGACGACGGCTCCGTGTCGGTGTGGCTGAACCGCGGCGGCGACCCGGCCGGCGGCGCCGGCTGGCAGGGCCAGGGCAAGATCGCCACCGGCATCACCACCGACCGCAGCCGCGTCCGGTTCGCCGACTTCGACGGCGACGGCAAGGCCGACTACATCCTGTTCGACGCCGACGGCTCGGTCTCGGTCTGGGCCAACCGCGGCGGCGACCCGGCCGGCGGCGCCGGCTGGCAGGGCCTCGGCAAGATCGCCAACGGTATGACCTCCGACCGGGGCAACGTCTTCCTGACCGACTTCGACGCCGACGGCAAGGCCGACTACCTGTGGAACCCGGGTGACGGCAGCACCCAGGCGGCCGCCAACAAGGGCGGGGACGGCCACGGCGGCTGGGCCATGCTCGGCAAGGTCGCCAGCGGCGCCTGAGCGACTCGCACCCGTGGGGCCGGTGACCGGGTGGTCGCCGGCCCCACCTGCTGCCCGGCGCGCGGGGCCGGGGCCGTTGTCGGCGCCTGACTCCCCGCGCCCGGCTCCCCATGCCCGGCTCCCCGCCCTCGGCCGGGGCAGGTCCGGGCGCGTCGGGCGACCGTCAGCGATCGGCGTAGGCGCGGCCAGTGGGGCCGGTGGAACCGCTGAGACCGCTGGGATCCTCGGGCCCGGCGTCCGGGCCCCGGCCCGCCCTCCGGGCCCGCGGCAGGGTCAGGGCGACGAGCAGGCCGAGCAGCATGCCGGCGGCGGTGAGCAGGACGACCAGGAACTCCCCGTCCGCGGTGGCACGGGCGAGGTCCGTGCCGCCCAGGCCCCCGGTACCGGCGTCCGCGATCACCGTGAAGACCGCGAGACCGATCGCGTTGCCCAGATTGAGGGTGGTGGAGGCGGCGCCGTTGGCGACTCCCTGCTCATGGGCCGCGGTGCCGGCGGCCGCCGCGATCCACATCGCCGTCCAGACCACCCCCTGTCCGACGCCGGAGATCACCAGGCCCGGCAGCAGCGCCGGATAGCCGGCCGCCGCGTCGAAGCCGAAGGCCAGCGCCCCCGTGCCGACGGCGCCCGCCACGAACCCGGCGATCAGGGCGGGCCGCAGTCCGGCCCGGGAGGTGAGGCGCTCGCCGCCGTACGGCCCGCCGACGCGGCGGCGTTCACCGGCGCGCTCGCCCGGTTCGCCCGGCACGCCGAGGCGCGCACCGTGGACACCGCGGTGGTGGCCGACCTCCTGGCGGCGGCCGGCCCCGAGCACGCGGACCGCCGTCCGCTCCTGCTGAAGCCGGCGCTGGACGTCCCCGAGCGCGCGGGGCTCACCCGGCCCACGACGCCGGGCTGACCCCGGGCCCCACAGCAGCCGGGGGGCGGCACGCCGACCGACGCGAACGGGGCCGCGCCCGGGAACCACCCGGACGCGGCCCCGAGCCCACCTACGGACTACAGAACTGCGAAACTGCCGACGCTCATCATGGCGTGACGGACCGTCAGACCGCCAGCGTCTTGAGCGTCTCGAACGCCGTGTCGCGGGACTTCTCCGCCAGCGGCTTGAGCGCGGCCATCTGCGGCACGATCGCGGCCAGGGTCAGCTCGGCGTGCACGAAGGTCAGGTCGTCCGCCAGGCCGATCGCGCCCAGGACGGCGCGCAGGTACGGCTCCTGGTAGTCCCAGCCCTCACGCGGGGTGCCGGGCGCGTAGGAGCCGCCCCGCGCGGTGACCACCACGACGGACTTGCCGCTGAGCAGGCCCGGGTCGCCGCCCGGCGCCACCATGTGGGCCGGGGTGACGAGACGGTCCACCCACGCCTTGAGCGTGGACGGGATCGTGTAGTTGTACATCGGGGCACCGATGATCAGCGTGGTCGCCTCGCGCACCTCGGCGGTGACCGCCTCACTGAGCGCCCGCTCCTCCGGGGTCTCGCCGTGCTCGCCGCTCGGGTCGATCAGGGCCTCGCGGACGGCGTGCGTGATGTGCGGGACGGGCTCGGCGCCCAGGTCGCGGTAGACGTAACCGCCCTCGGGGTGGTTCTCACGCCACTGGCTGGCGAAGTAGGCGGACAGCTCACGGGAGACCGAGCCGTCGTGACGAATGCTCGCGTCGATGTGCAGCAGGGAAGACATGTATGCGACCTCGGGTTGTATCAGGGGCGAATCGAGCTTCGCCACCGGCCGGCCGCGTCAGCGGTGTGACGCGGTCGCCGGTGCCGTCGAACCACGGGTGGTCATGGCCACAGCCTCGGCCAGGCCCCCCCGGACGCGTTCCCGCCGCCCGTTCGGCGCCGGTACGCGATGACGACGGTAGACATTGACGCCGACGTCAAAGCAAGCGCACGCGCAACTCCGGCCCACTCGCTGCGTCGACGAACCGGCGCCGCGCCCGGGGGCGGCCACGACGGAGGTCCGGAACCGACCACCGCCGGGTCGTGCCCGCCCGGGCGCTCAGCCGCCGCCCATGCCGCCCTGCGCGGCCACCATCGTCGTACCGAGCCCGCCGACCGCCCGGGCGAGGCCGGGCGCCCGCTCCGCCAGCCGATCGGTGAGGGCCGCGATCCGGTCGGCGCGCTCCCGCCGCTCCTGGCGCGACAGCACCAGCCGCAGCTGCCCGTGCGCGGCCAACGCCCCCAGGACCGCGTCCGGGAACGCCACGTGGTCCACCGGGCCGTCGCCGCGGATCACCTGCGCCACCCGCAGCTGCTGGTCCAGCGCCTCCCGGGGATCGGGCATCAGCACCGGCCGCCGCGGCACCACGGGCCCGTAGGGATCGCGGTCCTGGACCGTCAGCACACCGAGGACCGCCAGCCGCTGCTCGACACCGTCCAGCGTCTCCTCGCGGCCCCGCTTGATCCACGACTTCCAGCCACGCCGCTTCGCGGCCACCTCGGCCAGCAGCGCGTCCAGCACCGGATCCCCGGCCGGACCGGCCGCCGGTGCCACCCGTACCCGGCCCGCGCCGTCCTCGACGAGGTCGCCCCGGTGGGCGAGCTCGGCCAGCGCGGCGGCGCGCAGCAGGAAGCCGGCCCGGGTGCGGTCCTGGAGGGCCTGGGCCCGGGTGTCGAAGGCCAGCAGGTAGGCGGCCAGATGCAGCGGTCGGCTCATACCGCCGACGATACGGCGCACCGCCCCGGCCGCCATCCGCCCGCAGGACGGCATCGGCCCCGCCGGCCTCCCACCTGCGGCGTACCGGGAACGGCTCCGCGCACCACCGGGCGGGGCCGGCGCCGGTCCGGCCCCGCCCGGTCCGGCTCCTCCAGGTCCGGCGGCTCCAAGGTCCGACGGCTCCCGGGTACCGCGCGGCGCCGACCGGCCATCACCCGGGCGGGTGATGCTCGGGACGGCGCGGCGGCGTACGGCGGGTGCGCGGCCGGCGGCGTGCTCGGATGTCCGGGAGCCGGCCCCGGGGAGGGCCGGGCGGGGACGGAGGATGATGCGGCAGCGGCCCACGGGCACCGGAACGCGGCGGCGCCGACGCCTCGGCACGGTGTCCGCCCTGGTCTCGGCGGCGGTCCTGGCGACGGCCTCCGTCGCGCCCGCCGCGCCGCCGGGTGACGCCGGGGCGGGCGCCGCGGACCGGCAGTGGCCGGAGCCCGGGATCGGCGGGGGCCGCCTGCGGACCCTCGCCGGAGTGCTGCGCCAGGACCGGCCCGGGACCGGCTGGTACCTCGTCGGCGGCGCTCACCTGGTCCTCAACCTCCAGGTCTCGTACGCCGATCACGAGCAGATCGTGCTGCGCTTCCCGCCCGCCCGCCGGGTGGTGTCCGTGCTCTGCGGGCCCGACGAGACGTACGCGCCGCTCGGCTACAGCTGCGGCGCCTCCGTCTCGCTGGACCGGGTCACCGTCCGGCTCGGCCGCAACGGCCGGCCCGTCGACCCGACCGCCACCAGCGCCGGCCCGTACGCCAACTTCTGGCTGCTCGGGCTGGTCGAACCCCGCTGACGGTCCGGCGCTCCGGCCCGGCCGGGCGCTGTACGGGGAATCCGGTGCGCCCACCGGCCGGCGGAGCGGGAACGGCGCTCCCGGGGGAACCGTCGGCACCTCCGGCGGAGGATCTCGCCGGCGGGCCGCGGGCGGGCCGGCAGGGAGCCGGAACGGACTCCGGCTCCCCTCGGGAAGGACCCCGCCACGACGGTCAGCACATCGCGTTCGGGGCCGCGGCGGACGGCCGTCCGGGCCTCGATCGGGGGCCGGCCCGCCGGGCACGGTCGCACTGACGGCCACTCCTACCGGGCCCGCCCGCTGACGCCCCGCCCCCGGGCCGCCTCAGGTCCCGGCCGGGCGCCGGAACAGCGGCCCGGGGGGTGAGGCGGTGGCTCAGCCGTTCGGCAGGATCACCGCACGGCCGTTGATCCGGCCGGCGTGCAGCCGCTCGTAGGCGAGCGGGGCCTCGTCGATGCCGTAGGTCTCGACGTGCACCTCCACGGCGCCGGCCCGGGCGAGGTCCAGCACCTCGATCAGCTCGGCGCGGGTGCCCCAGTACGGGGATGCCACCGACACCTCGTACGGGAGGGCGCCGAAGCCGACCGGCAGCGCGCCGCCGCCGAGGCCGACGATCGTCACATCGCCCTCCACCGCGGCCATCGCGCCGGCCGAGGCCACCGTCGGCGGGGCGCCGACGAAGTCCAGCACCACCTGGGCGCCGACGCCGCCGGTGAGGGCGCGGACCGCCGCCGGTGCCGAGGCGTCCGAGCGCACCGTCTCGTGCGCGCCCACGGCGCGGGCCAGCGCCAGCTTCTCCTCGCTCACGTCCAGGGCGACGACCCGGGCCGCCGTCATCGCGCGCAGCAGCTGGATCGCGACATGGCCGAGGCCCCCGGTGCCGATCACCACGGCGGTGCTGCCCGGCACGAGCTTGCCGAGCGAGCGCTTGATCGCGTGATAGGGCGTCAGACCGGCGTCGGTCAGCGGCACGGCCCGCACCGGGTCGAGGCCGCCGAGCGGCACCAGGTGGCGCGGATTGTCGACGATCATGTACTCCGCCATCGCCCCGGGGGCGCCCAGACCCGGCGGGCGGATACCGAGTTCGGCGGCGCGCAGGCAGTAGTTCTCCTTGCCCTCCGCGCACTTGGCGCAGCTGCCGCAGCCCCAGGGGCCGTACACGGCGACCGGATCGCCCTCGGCGAAGCCGGTCACTCCCGCGCCGAGCCCGGCGACGGTGCCGACGCCCTCGTGGCCGAGGGTGAGCGGCAGCGGGAAGGACAACTGCTCGGCGGGCAGGCTCATCACGGCGATGTCCGAGTGGCACACGCCCGCGGCGGTGACCTTCAGCAGGACCTGCCCGGGGCCGGGCTCCGGATCGGGGACGGTCACCACCTCGGGGGCGCCACCGGCCGTGCGGTACTGGACTGCCTTCATCGTCGTCACTCCTTCGCTGCGCGCGTTCGGTCCGCGCGTTCGTGCGTGCGTCCGGTACGCGCCGACCGGACGCCTGGCGGTGTGGCCCCCGGGGTGTCGGTCGCCGGTCAGCGCGCCGCGTAGGCGCCGTCGACCAGGTGGTAGCTGCCGTGGACGAAGGAGGCCCGGTCGGACAGCAGGAAGGCGGTCAGCTCGGCGACCTCGTCGGCGCGGCCGAGCCGCCCGGCCGGGTGCAGCGCGACCAGCGCGTCGCGGGCGGCGGCGTCGGCGTCGCGCAGCAGCGGGGTGTCGATGAAGCCCGGGCCGACGGCGTTGATCCGCACACCCTGCGCGGCGTACTCCAGGGCGGCCGTCTTGGTGAGGCCGACCACGCCGTGCTTGGCGGCGGCGTAGGCCGGCGAGCCGGCGAAGCCGTTGGTGCCGAGGATCGACGCCATGTTGACCACCGCGCCGCCGCCGGCCGCGAGGATGGCCGGGATCTCGTAGCGCAGCGAGTAGAAGACGCCGTCCAGGTTGACGGCCAGCACCCGCCGCCAGTCCTGCGGCTCGTACGCGCCGGTGGGGGCGGCGGCCCCGGCGATACCGGCGTTGTTGACGGCCAGGTGGAGGCCGCCGAGCCCGTCCACGGTGGCCTGGACGGCGGCGCGCACCGACTCCGGGTCGGTGACGTCCACCTCGACGGCCAGCGCGCGGGCTCCGCCGGCCGCCAGCTCGGCGACGGCCTCGCGGGCGCCCGCCAGGTCGAAGTCGGCGACCGCGACCGCCGCGCCACCGGCCGCCAGCCGCCGGGCCACCGCGAGGCCTATGCCGGAGGCGCCGCCGGTGATCAGGGCGGTCCTGCCGGTGAACTCCTGGGTGTAGTCGATGCCGGTCATGGCGGTCGTTCCTCTCGTACCGGTGCGCGCCGGGTGGGCGCGCTCGTTCACACCGTCGCGCCGTCGGGTGGCGGCTCGGCGGTGAGCAGATCGAAGGCCTGCTCCAGCAGTTCGGGCAGGTCGGGGGCCGCGCCGGTCGCGGGGTGCCGGACCCAGGCGCGGGAGGCGGCCTGGAGCGCGGCGACGCCCAGACCGACGGCGACGGCGGGGCGCAGGTCGCGCTCCGCGTCCAGCCCCAGCCGGGCGGCGGCGATCCGGATGGACGCCTCCTCCTCGTCGACGCAGATCCGCCGGTAGGCGGCGGTCAGCGCCGGCTCGGCGGCGATCAGGCCGAACAGCTCCCGTACGCCGGGGCGCCGGTGCCAGGCCGGGTCCAGGTCGTCCCGCAGCCAGACCCGCAGGGCCGCGCGGTACGCGGTCAGCGGGGTCTCGGCGGCGGGGCGGGCGGCGAGGGCCGCGTTGATCCGGCCGAAGTCGGCCCGCAGGCAGTCCAGCACGGCGTCCTCCCGGGAGGGGAAGTACCGGCTGAAGGTGCGCCGGGAGACGTCGGCCAGGTCGGTGACGTCCTCCACGGAGACGGCGGCCAGGCCCCGCTCCAGGACCAGCCGCAGGGCGGCGGCGGCCAGGGACTCCCGGGTGCGGCGCGCCTTGCGCCCGCGGCGCCCCTCGGGGGCCGATCCCGCCGCCTCTTCGATGCTCACGCCGTCCACCGTACACCCGAAAATGTCCCACTGGGACATGAGTCCCGGCGGGACACTCTGTGGGCGGGCCCGCCGGCGCGCGGGCGCCTGCCCACCGGGTCAGCTCACCTCGGGGTGGAACCGGTGCAGGCCCTTGCGGTCGTAGTACGTGGTCATCCCGAAGCCGAAGGCCAGCGCCGCGACCACGCCGATCGCGATCATCACCCAGGCCCGGGTGAGCCCGGCGTCGGCCTGCGCGCCGAAGTAGAGGATCGCCCGCACACCGTCGCTGAGCTGGCGCATCGGCTCGAACACGGCCAGGCCCCGGTAGAAGGTCGGCAGCGCCTGGAGCGGGATGGTCGCCCCGGAGGACGGCAGCGACAGGGCGATGAAGACGAACATGCCGATCAGCTGCCCGATCCCGCCGAACGCGGCGATCAGGGCCTGCGCCCCGAGCCCCACCGCCGCGGTGGCGCAGACCGAGAACACCCAGAGCAGCGGCAGGTGCGAGGCGTCCATCCCGAGCACCACCACCGTCGCCAGCATCACCAGACTGGAGGTCAGCACCGCGAGGGCGACCGACATCACGCAGGTGACGGCCAGCGTCTGGGTACGGGTGATCGGCACCAGCGGGCGCTGGGTCCGCAGCGGCCCCAGCTCGCTGGCCGCGTAGCCGAGCGCCACGTCGACCCCGTTGCTGATCACGTTCGCGCCGAGGAAGCCGGCGAGCACGAGCAGCAGCGTGTAGTAGAACGCCGTCAGACCCAGCCCGCTGTGCGGGCCGATGGGGTGGCCGACCCGGACCTCGACCGTCACCGGGTCGGCCAGCTGGAGCAGCGCCGCGTTGCTCGCGGCACCGCCCGCGGCCGGCGGCCGGGCCTGGGCCTGGGCGACGAGGGAGGTGCCGAGCCGCGCCGAGGCCTGCTGGGCGGCCGCCTGGGCGATCGAGGAGGCCAGCGAGGACGCCAGACTGCCCACCCCGGGGTTGGTCAGCACCGTCATCGTCGGCCGCGGCGGCGTCGGCTGCGCCGGGGTGCCCAGCGCCGCCACGGCGGCGGTGAAGCCCGCCGGGACCTCCAGCGCGCCCGCGAGCTTCCCCGAGCCGAGCTGGTCGTCGGCGGCGGCCTGGTCGAGCAGCCGCCAGGAGATCTGCCCCCGCGGGTCCGGCGCGGCCGCGATGCCGGCCGTGATCTGCGCCCCGAGGTTCTGCGGCACCCCCGCCACGACGGCCCCCTGGTCGGCGTTGACCAGGCCGATCGGCAGCCGGTGCAGGTCGTCCCGCGGGTTGATGATGCCGCCCAGGTAGAGCAGCGACAGCAGGAACGCCACCGTCCCGACGATGACGGTCGGGACCATCCAGACCTTGGGGTTGCGCAGCACCTGCCAGGCCCGCACCCCACCCTCGGGCCGATTCGAAGTCATGGCTCTCCCGTGCGCGTCGTCCGGTCGTCCCGCCCCCGCCAGAAGGTAGCCGCCGCCCTCGCTCCGCCCGGCGCGCCTCGCCCGAACAGCCCGCGGCCCGACCCGGTCGGCAGCGTCCGGCCGGCCCGGGCACGCGGCCCGCGCCCGGGCCGACGCGCCGCGGCACCGGATCGCCGGGATCGGCGGGATCGGCGGGATCGGCGAGGCCGAGGAGAACGCCCGAAGCCCGGCACCCCCTGAGCGGCTGCGCCCCTGGCGTCGTGACTAAGCGCTTGCTTAGACTCTCCTCGTCGCGGGAGGTCAGCCGCACCGCAGTCCAGCCACGGGAGCCGCCATGTTGTCCGCAGAGAACCGTCAGATCCGCCTCGCCCGCCGGCCGGTGGGCGAGCTCGGCCCCGAGGACTGGGAGCACGTCACGGAGCCGGCCGCCGCCCCCGGGGAGGGCCGGTTCGCCGGACGGACCCGCTTCATCTCGCTGGACCCGGCGATGCGCGGCTGGCTCGACGACCGCCCGTCCTACCTGCCGCCGGTCGGGCTCGGCGAGGTGATGCGGGCCGGGTCGATCGTCGAGGTCACCGAGTCCAACCACCCCGGCTTCGCCATCGGCGACCTGGTCGTCGGCATGTTCGGCGTCCAGGAGCACGTGATCTCCGACGGCAAGGGCGCGCTGCGGATCGACCCCGCCACCGCCTCCCCGTCGACCTTCCTCGGCGCGCTCGGCATGTCGGGCATGACGGCCTACTTCGGCCTGCTGGACGTCGGGGCGCTCAAGGAGGGCGAGACGGTGGTGGTCTCCGGCGCCGCGGGCGCGGTGGGCACCATGGTCGGCCAGATCGCCAAGGCGAAGGGGTGCCGGGTCGTCGGCATCGCCGGCGGGGCCGAGAAGTGCGCCCTGCTCACCGGGGAACTCGGCTTCGACGCCGCGATCGACTACCGCGCCGAGAACGTCCGGAAGGCGCTGCGCACCCAACTGCCGGACGGCATCGACGTGTACTTCGACAACGTCGGCGGGGAGATCCTGGACGCCGCCCTGGCCTGCCTGGCGATGCGCGCCCGCGTGGTCGTCTGCGGCGCCATCAGCCAGTACAACGCCACCGCCGTCCAGGGCCCGTCGAACTACCTGTCGCTGCTGGTGCGCCGTGCCCGGATGGAGGGCTTCGTGGTGTTCGACTACGCGCCGCGCTTCGCCGAGGCCGCCCGGGAGATCGGCGGCTGGATCACCGACGGGCGGATCAAGGTGCTGGAGCACGTGGTCCGGGGCACGGTGGACGACTTCCCGCAGACCCTGCAGATGCTCTTCCGGGGCGGAAACACCGGCAAGCTGGTGCTCGAACTCGTCTGACAGCCATCGGAGCATCCGCAGGGGCGGGCCGGCCGCGGCGCCCGGAGCGTGAGCCGGCCGGCCGCGGGGCTCAGACCGTGAGCGGCCCGTCGGACGGCGCGACCGGGGCCGGCAGCTCGGTGCGACCGCGCAGATGGCGGTCGACGGCGGCGGCCACCGCGCGGCCCTCGGCGATCGCCCAGACGATCAGCGACTGGCCGCGCCCGGCATCGCCCGCGACGAACACGCCGTCCGCCCCACCGGCGAAGTCCTCGTCACGGGCGAGGTTGCCGCCCGGTTCGACGGACAGGCCCAGTTGGCCGACCAGCGCGCCGTTCTGGCCGGGGCCGGAGAAGCCCAGGGCCAGCAGGGCCAGGTCGACCGGGAGGGTGCGCTCGGTGCCGGGCCGGGGGCGGCGGTCGCCCCGCCGCGCCTCGGCGAACCGGACGGCCGCCAGCCGTCCGTCCGTGCCCGCCTCGAACCCCACGGTGGTCGCCGCGAACACCCTGGGCTCGGCGGCCGCGCCGCCGGCCTCCTCGTGCGAGGTGGTCTCGCGGTAGACCTTGGGGTGGACGGGCCAGGGCTGGTCGGCCGCGCGGCGCCCGGGTGGCCGGGGGTTGATGTCGAACTGGGTGACGGCCGCCGCCCGTTGGCGCAGGGCGGTCCCCAGGCAGTCGGCGGCGGTGTCACCGCCGCCGACGATCACCACGCGGCAGCCCTCGGCCGACAGCGGCGAGTCCGGGTAGTCGCCCTCGTCGACCCGGTTGGCGAGGGTCAGATAGCTGATGGCCTGGTGCACACCGGACAGCCGGCGGCCGGGCACCGGGAGGTCCCGGCAGCGCGTGGCGCCGACCGCGACCACCAGCGCGTCGCTCCGCTCGCGCAGTTCGTCGGCCGGCAGGTCGCGGCCCACCGCGACCCCGGTGCGGAAGACGGTGCCCTCGGCCCGCATCTGGTCGATCCGCCGGTCCAGCCGGTGCTTCTCCAGCCGGAACGGCGGGATGCCGTACCGCAGCAGCCCGCCGATCCGGTCGGCGCGCTCGTAGACGGTCGTGGTGTGGCCGGCCCGGGTCAGCTGCTGGGCGGCGGCCAGCCCGGCCGGGCCGGAGCCGACGACCGCCACCCGCAGGCCGGTCAGCCGCTCGGGCGGCTGCGGCGCGTCGTAGCCGCTCTCCCAGGCCCGGTCGGCGATCGCCAGCTCGACGTTCTTGATCGTCACGGCCTCGGCGTCGATCGCCAGCACGCAGGCGCTCTCGCACGGGGCGGGGCAGAGCCGGCCGGTGAACTCGGGGAAGTTGTTGGTGGCGAGCAGCCGCGCGGCGGCGGCGCGCCAGTCGTCGCGGGCGACCAGCGTGTTCCAGTCCGGGACGAGGTTGCCCAGCGGGCAGGCGTGGTGGCAGAACGGCAGGCCGCAGTCCATGCAGCGGGCCGCCTGGCCGGCGATGACCGGCAGCAGCGCGCCCTCCCGGTACACCTCGCGGTGGTCCCCCAGCCGCTCCTGCGGGTCCCGCCGCTCGCGGGGGAGCCGGGGCGTGGTGAAGAAGGCCATGCGGTCGGCCAGGGGATCAGCCATCGCGGTCTCCGGCGGAGCGTACCGACGCGGGACGGTGGCGCCGCCGCCCTGCCGCGCCGCGGGCGCGCCGCCGGCCGCGCACCACCGTGTGGCCACCGTACGCCCGCGAACCGTCCGGCGACAGCGGCCCGGTCGCGCCCCGGTGGCCCGATCGGCCTGATCGGCCCGGCTTGGTCGCCGAGGTGGCCGGAAGTGAACGTTCCGGTCCGGCTTGACGGCGTACTGTCGTATGGTCGTAGCGCCGTGGGCGGTCGAACCCTTGATCCCGCCGCCGGCGCCGCCCTAGGATCCACATGAAATGTCACATGGCAATGGAGCCGTCGTGGGGGATCACACCGTTCCGAGCCGGGGTACCGCCACCAGCGCCCTGCCCAGGCCGTTCTACCGGCTCGCCGTCGGGGACGCCGTCTCCAGCTACGGCAGCCAGCTCAACATGGTCGCGCTCAGCCTCTTCGCCTACGAGGCCGCGGGCAACGCCCTCGGTACGGCCGGGTACCTGACGCTGCGTCTGCTCGGCGGCTTCGGCGCCGGCATGCTCGCCGGCCGCGTCGTCACCCGACTCGACCGCCGACTGCTGATGGTCGGCTGCGCGTTCACCCAGGCCACCGGGCTGATGGCGCTCGCGATCGTCCCCGACCACCTGCGGATCCCGGTGCTCTACCCGCTCGCTCTGCTCTTCGGCGCGGCCGGCACGCTGAGCGCCGTCGCGCTGCGCAGCAGCGTGCCCGAGATGGTCGGCCCGGAGCACCGGGCACGCGCCAACGGGGTCCTGGTGACCGGGCGTTCGACCGCGATGGTGCTCGGGTTCGCCTCGGCCGGGGTGCTGGTGGCCTGGGCCGGGTTCCAGGCCGCGCTGCTCACCGACGCGGCCAGTTTCGTCGTGTTCGGCACCGTCGTGCTGCGGCTGCCGCTGCGCACCCGCGCCGAGCGCGACACCGGAGCCGGGCCGGCCGGCGCGGCACCGGGCGGGCGCCTCGCCGGGCTGGTGCTGCTGCGCACCCTGCCGGTGATCGGCGCGATGGTCGCCATCCGGCTGGTCGACGCCTTCGGCTCGGCCGCGCACAACATCGGCCTGCCGGTGTTCGCCACCCGGACCTCGCCCGACAACCCGGCCGCAGTGCTCGGCCTGTTCTGGGCCACCTGGGCGGTCGGCAGCCTGGGCGCCCACCAACTGGTCTCCCGACTGCTGGTCAAACGCGGCCGGGAGCCCGGTGAACGCGCCTTCGCGGTGGGCACCGCGCTGATGTCGGCCTGCTTCATCCTCGCCTTCACCGGGCTGCCGACCCCGCTCTTCCTCGTCGTCGCGCTCGGCGCCGGCCTGGCGGACGGCTTCACCGAGATCTCCTACACCACCCGGATCCAGTCCGTCGACGACGACCGGCGCGGTCAGGCGTTCGGCCTGGTGGCCAGCGCGGAGAGCCTCGGCATGGGCGTCGGCATGCTGCTCAGCGCCGGGCTGATGGAGCGGTTCAGCCCGCTCACGGTGGTCGGGTTCTCGCACGCCGTGCCGATCGTGCTGGCCGCCGGATTCCTGCTGACGGTGGGGATCGGCGCCCGCCGGCGGCGGCGCGGGCCGGCCACCCTGCCGGTAGCCGCCGACAGCTGACCGGCGTCGGCCCCGGCGCCCCGGGCTCCCCCCGCACCGGCTGCCCCGTACCGTCCGCGTCCCGCCCGCCGGGGCCCGGACCGGCCGCGGCACCCCCGCCCGGCCCCGCCCTGCCCCGCCCTGCCCCGCCCGCTGTACCTCGTTCCCGCCCGCAGAGCCCAGGAAGGTACGCCCGCTATGAGCGTCAACGGCCCCGCCCGCCCCCGACTCGACGTGGTGGAGGGCCGGTTACTGCGGCACGCCGGCCTGGCCGACTGCGCCCTCGTCCCCGGCGGCGCTCCGGGCGGTGCCGAACTGATCGCCTACCTGGTGCCCGCCGACGACCGGGGCGCGGCCGGGCTGCGCCGCTGGGCCGCCGCACAGCTGCTCATCGACGCCCCCGACGCCGAGATCCGCCTGGTGGACGGCATCCCGCGGACCGCCGACGGGGCCCCGGACGCCGCCGCCCTGGCCGCCGCCCGCGATCCGCGTGAGCACCCCCGGCCCACCCGGCAGCACCTCAGCGAACTCTCCGACCGGTGGCGCCCGTTCGCCGCCGAGGCAGCGACCGGGCCGGAGCCCGCGGCGGAGCCGGCACCCGCCACCGGCGCACCGGCCGTCGCCGTCGGACCTCCCGCGGTGACGCTGCCCGACGGCCCCGCCGACCTGCCCGACGCCCTGCTGCGCGCCGCCCGACTCCACCCCGGGCGCGGGCTGCACCTGGTGCGCGCCGACGGCCGCACCACCACCCTGCACTACCCCGAGCTGCTGGACCGGGCCCTGCGCGTCCTCGCCACCCTGACCGCGGCGGGCCTGCGCCCGGGCGATCGCGCGATCCTCCAAGTCCCCGACCTGGAGCACTACTTCCCCGCCCTCTGGGCCTGCCTGCTGGGCGGCGTGCTGCCCGTCACGGTGGCCCGCCCGCCGGGCTACGACCGGCCGAACCCGGTGCTGGAGAAGCTGGTCAACGCCTGGGAGACGCTGGAGCACCCGCCCGTCCTGGCCGCCGGCGACGCCGTGGCCGGGCTCGCCGGCATCGCCGCCGTCCACCCGCGGGCGGCCGGGCTGCGGGTGGTCCCGGTCGACCGCTCCGCCACCCAGCCGCCCGCCGCACCGCACGGCGCGAGCGGGGACGTCGCGTTCCTGCAGCTGTCCTCCGGCTCGACCGGACGCTCCAAGGCGATCCAGGTCAGCCACCGGGGCGTCCTGGAGTACGTGGCGGGCGCCTGCGAGCAGGGCTTCGCACCCGGCGACCCGACCGTCAACTGGCTGCCGCTCGACCATGTCGCGGGGCTGCTGATGTTCCACCTGCGGGACGTCGTGGCGGCCTGCGACCAGACCCACATCCCCACCGAACTCGTGCTCGCCGACCCGCTGTTGTGGCTGGACACGCTGGAGCGGCGGCGCGCCGCGCACTCCTGGTCGCCCAACTTCGGCTACCGCCTGGTCGCCG
This sequence comes from Kitasatospora sp. NPDC091207, assembly GCF_044768625.1. NCBI lineage: Bacteria > Bacillati > Actinomycetota > Actinomycetes > Kitasatosporales > Streptomycetaceae > Kitasatospora > Kitasatospora sp. NPDC091207. Next base: position 40,940 of record NZ_JBIVVS010000032.1, on the reverse strand, counting down.
AGGCGCTGCGGGCCGCCCCCGAGCGGCGCTGGGACCTCTCGGCCGTCAAGTCCCTGATCAACGCGGGCGAGCAGTGCACCGAGGGCGTCGCCGACGAGTTCCTGGCCCGGCTGGCCCCCTCCGGGCTGCGGCCCGAACACCTGCTGCTCGGCTGGGGCATGGCCGAGACCTGCACCATCATCGCCTACAAGCGCTACGGCGAGGCCGGCGCCGTCCAGGTCCTGGCCACCGACTCGCTCACCGCTGGCCTGCGGCCGCTGCCCGAGGGCTCGGCCGAGCCCGCCACCCGTTTCCTCTCGATGGGCCGCCCGGCCGCCGGTGCGCGGCTGCGGGTCGCCGACGACCGGGGCGCCGTGCTGCCCGAGCTGCGGATCGGGCGCCTCCAGGTCTCCTCCGGCCGGGTCACCCCCGGCTACCTCAACAACCCGCGGGCGGACCGCGAATCCGCCACCGCCGACGGCTGGTTCGACACCGGGGACCTCGCCTATCTGCGCGACGGGGAGGTGATCCTCACCGGCCGGCGCAAGGAGATCATCATCATCAACGGCGTCCACCACTTCTGCCACGACCTGGAGGACGTGGTCTCCGCCGTCGACGGGGTGCGGTCCGGACACGTCGCCGCCTGCGGTGTGCCCGACGAGCGCAGCGGCAGCGAGCAGCTGGCCGTCTTCTTCGTGCCCGCCCCCGGGGCCGGCGAGCCGCACCGGACGGCCGGCGCCGCACGGGCCGCGTTGGCCGAGCGGTTCGGGCTCTCGGCCGCGCTGGTGCTCCCGGTCCCGGCCGCCGACTTCCCCCGCACCACGAGTGGCAAGATCCAACGCACCGCCATCCGGGCCCGGTTGCTCGACGGGGGCCTCGACGCGGCGCTCACCCGGCTGGACCTCGCCGAGGGCAATGCCCGTACCCTGCCGGACGTCGTGCGCCGCCCGGCCTGGGAGCCCAGGCCGGTGCCGGCCACCCCCGCCCCGGCGCCGCGGGAGACCGTCCTGCTGCTCGGTCCGGTCGGGCCCGGCACCCTGTCGGACGCGCTCGCCGCCCTGCTGCCGGACGCCGTCCAGGCCCGGCAGGCGGACTCCTACGCCCGGCTCGGCGACGGCTACGCGCTCGACCAGCGGCGCGCCGAGAGCTGGCCGCGGCTGCTGGACGACCTGGCGGCGGCCGGCCGCCGGCCGCGGCGGGTGCTGCACCTGTGGGCGCAGGACGCCGAGCCGGACGAGGTGCTGTGCGGCCCGGCCCTGCTCGGCCTGGTCCGCGCCCTCGCCGACCGGTACGGCGACGGGCCGGCCGGCCGGGCGCCCGACGACGCCGGGGCGGGCGGCGAAGCCGGCGGCGTCGAACTGACCACCGTGAGCACCGGCCTGCACGCGCTCGCCGACGGTGAGGTGCCGCGCCCGGTCGCCGCGCTGACCGCCGCCCTGACCGCCGGGGTCCGGGCCGAGCGGCTGCTCGCCGGGGCCCGCCACCTCGACCTGCCCGCCGGGCCGCCGGACCCGCGGGCCGTGCTGGCCTTCCTCGCCGACCCGCGGCGCGAACCCGAGGCCGCCTGGCGCGACGGGCGGGCGTACCTGCCCCGGCTCGGCCCGCTCACCCCGCCGGACCACGCCGCGCCCTCACCCCTGCCCGGGGCCGGGCCCGCACCCGCCTGCACGCTGCTCTCCCCCGGGGCCCGCTGGCTGGTGACCGGCGGCCTGGGCGGCCTCGCCGGCGAGCTGCTCCCGGAGCTGCTCCGCCGGCACGCCCCGCACCTGCTGCTCGTCGGGCGCACCGACCCGTACGCGGACGGTCCGGCGGCGGCCGCCCGGCGCGCCGCCCTGGAGCGGCTGGCACGGGCCGGCGGCCGGGTCGACCACCGGGTCGCGGACGTGACCGACCGCCGGGCCCTCGCGGCCGCCGTCGCCGAGGCCGAACAGGGCTGGGGCGCGCCGCTGGAGGGCGTCCTGCACCTGGCCGGCGACTACCGGATCGGCCTGCTGGAGGAGCTCGGCCCCGAGCGGTGGCAGGACGCCGTCCGGGCCAAGACCGAGGGCACCGACGCGCTGGCCGAGCTGGTGGCGGCCCGCCCCGGCGCCCAGTTCGTCGGCTACTCCTCGATGATCGGCTTCCAGGAAGTGGTCGGCTCGGCCGGGTACGCGGCCGCCAACCGCTACCTGGAGGCGGCGGTCGAGCGGCTGCGCCGCGAGCACCGGGTGCCCGCCTGGACGGTCTCCTGGGGCCTGTGGCGCGGCATCGGGATGAACCGGGAGACGGCCCACGACGAGGCCGCCGCCGAGCGCGGCATCGCCGTGTTCGACGCCGCGCAGGGCCGGCGGCTGGCCACCGCGCTGCTGGCGGCCCCGCCCGGTCACTACTACGCCGGACCCGACGTCACCCGGCCCGCCGCCCGGCGCCGGCTGCTGGCGGGCGAGCCGCGGCTGGTCGTCGAGGCGGACGGGCCGCCCGCCGCCGAACCCGCCCGCCGGCCGGTCGCGGCGGCGCCCGCGCCGACCGAGCTGCGCCGCGCCGTGCTGGAAACCTTCGAGGCCGTCCTCGGCGAGTCGGTCGACCCCGGCCGGGCCTTCCACGAACTCGGCCTCGGGTCAGTGCAGTTGATGCGGGTCCAGGCCGCGCTGGCGGCCGGTCCCGCGCCGGGCCTCGACCCGACCGCGCTGTTCCGCCACCCCACCGTGGACGCCCTCGCGGCCCACCTGGCCGGCGGTCCGGAGGAGGCCCGCCGGGCCGCGCCCGACGCGACGCAACCGGTACCCGCCGACCGACGGGTGGCGGTGATCGGCCTGGCGCTGCGCCTGCCCGGCGCGGACACCCCCGAGCAGTACTGGCGCAACATCGTGGACGGTGTGGTCAGCACCACCCGGTACACCCCCGAGCAGCTCGCCGCCGCCGGCATCCGCGCCGAGGAGTACACCCACCCGGACTTCGTCCCGGTCACCGCGCCGATCTCCGACATCGGGCACTTCGACGCCGAGGCCTTCGGGATCAGCGCCGCCGAGGCCGCCCTGACCGACCCCCAGCAGCGGTTGCTGCTGGAGACCTGCGCCCGGGCCCTGGACGACGGCGGCTACGGCGACACCGCGCCCGACACCCGGATCGGGGTCTTCGCCGGCACCGGGATGACGCTGTACTCGCTGCGCACCTACCTCCAGCACGCCGTCGGCACGACCGCCGACCCGGCGCGACCGGTCGAGGCGCTGCAGGTCGCCATCGGCAACCAGGCCGACTTCGCCGCCACCCGGGTCGCCTACCGGCTCGGCCTCACCGGCCCGGCCGTCGGCGTGCAGACCGCCTGCTCCACCTCGCTGGTCGCCGTGCACCTGGCCGTCCAGTCGCTGCTCACCGGTGACAGCGACCTCGCCCTCGCGGGCGCCGCCGCCCTGCACATCCCGCAGGCCGCCGGCTACCGCTACCAGGAGGGCTCGATCCTGGCGCCGGACGGCGTCTGCCGGGCCTTCGACGAGCGGGCCGGCGGCACGGTCGGCGGCAACGGCGTCGCCGCCGTCCTGCTCAAGCGGCTGGACCGGGCGCTGGCCGACGGCGACACGGTGCACGCCGTCATCCTCGGCTCCGCCGTCAACAACGACGGCGCGGGCAAGGTCGGCTACACCGCGCCCGGCGCGGACGGCCAGGCCGCCGTGGTCGGCCGGGCGCTGGACGTGGCGGGCGTGCCCGCCGACAGCATCGGCTACATCGAGGCCCACGGCACCGGCACCCCGCTCGGCGACCCGATCGAGGTCCAGGCCCTCACCCGGGCCTTCCGGGCCCGCACCGAGGCGGTGGGCTTCTGCGCCCTCGGCTCGGTCAAGCCGAACATCGGCCACCTGGACACCTGCGCCGGGATGGCGGGCCTGATCAAGGCCGTCCTCGCCCTGCGCCACCGGGCGATCCCGCCGCTGACCCACCTGACCCGGCCCAACCCGGCCCTCGGCCTGGCCGGCAGCCCCTTCGTGCTCCCCACCGAGGCCGCGGACTGGCCCGCCGGGGACGCCCCGCGCCGGGCGGGGGTCAGCGCGCTCGGCGTCGGCGGCACCAACGCGCACCTCGTCCTGGAGGAGGCACCGGCCGGCACGGCGGTCGGCGAACCGGCCGGCGCCCGCGCCGACGGGCCTCCGGTCGCCCTGCTGCCGCTGTCCGCCCGCAGCCCGCAGGCCCTGACCGAGCTCGCCGCCACCGTGCTCGACCGGCTCCGCGGCGAACACCCGCCGCGCCCGGCCGACCTGCTGCTCACCCTCGGCGCGGGCCGCCGCCCGCTGCGCCACCGGCTCACCGCCACCGGCGCCGGGCCGGCCGAACTCGCCGAGGCGCTCGCCTCGTTCGTCGGCGGGCGGGCCTCCGGCCCGGCGCACTCGGCCCGGGACGCCGGGCGCGCCGCACCGGCGCCCGTCCTGCTGTACACCGGGCAGGGCGCGCAGTACCGGGGCATGGCCGCCGGGCTGTACCAGGCGTACCCGGTGTTCCGGGAGGTGCTGGACACCTGCGACCGGCTGCACCGCGAGGCCTGGGGCGAGGCGCTGCTGCCCCTGCTGCTGGAGCCGGCCGCCGACGGCGAGGAGCCGGTGTGGAGCACCGAGGCCGCCCAGCCGGCGCTGTTCGCGGTGCAGGCCGCGTACACCGCGCTCTGGGAGGAGTTCGGGCTGCGGCCCGCGGCGGTCGCGGGACACAGCGCGGGCGAGTACGCGGCGGCGTACGCGGCCGGGGCGTTCTCGCTGGCCGACGGGCTCTTCCTGGCGGGGGTGCGCGGCCGGCTGATGCACCGCTCGACCGAGCCGGGGGCGATGACGGTGGCCACCGCGTCCGCCGAACGGCTGGGCGCGCTCGCCGGGTGGCTGCCCGGGGTGGACCTGGCCGTGGTGAACGGCGCCGGGCAGTGCGTGCTGGCCGGGCGGCCCGGGGACGTGGCCGCGGCGGAGGCGGTGCTCGCCCTGGAGGGGGTGGCGACCGAGCGGTTGGCCGCCGACCGGGCCTTCCACTCCCGGCTGATGGACCCGGTGCTGGCGGCCTTCCGGGGCCGGCTGGCACAGATCGACCTCCGACCGCTGCGGGTGCCGCTGGTGAGCAACCTCGACGGCGTCCTGCTGGCGCCCGGCACGGTGCCCGACCCCGGGCACTTCGTCCGCCAGACCCGGGAGACCGCGCGCTTCGACCGGGTGCTCGCGACGCTGGACGGGCTCGGCCACGGACTGTTCCTGGAGGTCGGCCCGCACCACACGCTGAGCGGGCTGGGCCGGCGCGAGCTCGCCGGGTCGGTGTTCGTGCCGAGCGGGCGGCGCGGGCGCGCGCCGGAGCGCCAACTGCTCACGGCGCTCGGCACACTGTGGACGCACGGGGTACCGGTGGACTGGGCGGCGGCCACGGCGGCCCGGCACTGGCCGGACGGGCCCGCGCGCCGCGTACCGCTGCCGGGCCGGCCGTTCCAGCGCAGTTACCACTGGGTCACGTCACCCGGAGCCGAGGACGGGCCGGTCCCGTCGCCCGAACCGCCCTCCGCACCCCTGCACATGCCCGAACCGCCGTCCGCGCCGGCGCCATTGACCGACAACGGGCCCGCGGCGCTGCCCGTGGCCGGAGCCCGTCCGGGCCCCGGCACCCTGCCCACGACCGACCGCACCGTTCTGGAGGAGCCCGTCATGACCGACACCCCCGCACCGGACCCGGTGGAGGAGGCGGCCGGCCTGATCCTGAGCCGGGTGGTGGCGCAGACCGCGCGTCAGCTCGGCGTCGCCGAGGAGGCGGTGGGCGCCGAGGACCCGTTCTTCGACCTCGGGGCCGACTCGCTGTCCATGATCAACATGATTCGGGACTTGGAGCGGGCCTTCGGGGTGCGGGTGCCGATGCGTGAACTGTTCGAGGACGCGGACACCCCGGCGCGGCTCGCCGGGCTGATCGCGGGGCGGATGAGCGCCGAGGCGCTGGCGGGACTGGTACCCGCGCCGGAGCCGGCCCCTCCCGCGGTTCCGGTCGCGGTCCCGCTTCCGGTGGCTCCGGCCGCACCCGCGCCGGTCGCGGTGCCCGCGCCGGTCGCCGTCACCCCGGCGGTCGTGAACGCCGTCCCGGCCACCGCCGCCGTCCCGGCCGCCGTCGCCCCGGTCGCGGTGCCGCCACCCGCCGCCGTGCCGCCCGTTGCCCCGGCGATGCCCGTCGCCACCGCGGCGCCCGCCGGAGCCGGCGCGGTGATCGAACGCCAGCTCGCCCTGATGGGCCAGTTCTCCCAGCTCATGACCGACCAGCTCGGCCTGCTCGCCGGCGCGCCCGCCACACCCGCGCTCCCGGCCGGGCCGACGCCGCCGGACCTCGCGATCGCGCCGGCCCTCCCCACCACGGCCGTGCCGGCACAGCCCACCGCCCCGGAGCCCGCTCCCGTCCGGCCCAGCGCAGCCGGGGCCGCCACCGCCGCACCGCGGGTGCACGGCCCGCGCGTCACGGTGGCCCGCGACTCCGGGATGGCCGGCGGCGGCCTGAACGGTGAACAGCGCCGTCACCTGGACGAGTTGGTCGAGCGGTTCACCGCCCGCACCGCCGCCTCCAAGGCGCTCACCCAGCGCCACCGCCGGGTGCTCGCCGACAGCCGGGCGGTGGTCGGCTTCCGTTCGGCCACCAAGGAGATGCTCTACCCGCTCGCGGCCCGCCGGGCACAGGGCTCCCGCCTGGAGGACATCGACGGCAACTCCTACGTCGACATCACGATGGGTTTCGGGGTGCTGCTCTTCGGCCACGAGCCTGCCTTCGTCCAGGAGGCCGTCCGCGAGCACCTGGCCGGCGGCCTGCGGCTGGGCCCGCGCGGCGAGGAGACCGGTGAGGCCGCCGAGCTGCTGGCCGAGCTGACCGGCACCGAGCGCGTCGCGTTCGCCAACTCCGGGACGGAGGCCAACGCCGGGGCGATCCGGCTGGCCCGCGCGTACACCGGGCGGGACAAGATCGTGATGTTCGAAGGCTCGTACCACGGGCACTTCGACCACACGCTCGGCCGCCCGGTGGGCCACGGGGCCGAGCGCGATACGGTGCCCGTGTCGATCGGCATCCCCGGCAGCGCGGTCGCCGATCTGATCGTCCTGCCCTACGGGGACCCGGACAGCCTGCGGGTCATCGACGACCTCGGCGACCGGATCGCCGCCGTGCTCGTCGAACCGGTGCAGAGCCGCCACCCCTCCCGGCAGCCGGCCGAGTTCGTGCGCGGGCTGCGCGAACTGACCGCGCGCCGCGGCATCGTCCTGATCTTCGACGAGATGCTCACCGGCTTCCGCCCGCACCTGCGCGGCGCCCGCGGCTTCTGGGGTGTGGAGCCCGACCTGTCGACGTACGGCAAGGTGCTCGGCGGCGGCTACCCGATCGGCGCCATCGCGGGGCGCGCCGCCGTGATGGACGGCATCGACGGCGGCTTCTGGCAGTACGGCGACGCCAGTTACCCGCCGAACGACACCACCTTCTTCGGCGGCACCTACATCCAGCACCCGCTCTCGATGGCCGCCTGCCGCGCCGTGCTGCGGCACTTCAAGGAGCAGGGGCCGGGCTTGCAGGAGCGGCTGAACGCCCGGACCGGAGAACTGGCCGCCGGCCTCAACGGCTTCTTCGAAGAGGAGGAGTTCCCGCTCCGGCTGGCGCACTTCGGCTCGCTGTTCCGCTTCGAGCCGCGCGCCGACATGGAGCTGCTCTTCCACCACCTGCTGGTCAAGGGGGTCTACGTCTGGGAGTGGCGCAACTTCTTCCTCTCCACCGCGCACAGCGACGGCGACCTGGAGTTCGTGGCCGACGCCGTCCGCACGTCCCTGCGGGACATGCGGCGCGGCGGGTTCTTCCCCGCCACCCGCGCGGTCGCCGTCCCGGCCGTGCCCGAGCCGCGCCGTGAACTACCGCCGCAGGCCGGCCCGGTGTCCGCGCCGATCGCCACCGCGCGGCCGGAGCCCGAGCCCGCGCCGCCCGCGCCCGCCGGTGATCCGGACCGCGCGGTCGACTTCAGCCTGTACTTCTTCGGCGACTACCCGCTCGACACCCGGCCCGAGGACCGCTACCGGATCGTCCTGGAGAGCGCCCGGTTCGCCGACCGCAACGGCTTCCACGCCGTCTGGCTGCCGGAGCGGCACTTCCACTCGTTCGGCGGCATCTTCCCCAACCCCTCGGTGCTGGCCGCCGCCCTGGCCCGGGAGACCGAGCGCGTCCGGCTGAACGCGGGCTGCGCCGTCCTGCCGCTGCACCACCCGGTCCGGGTGGCCGAGGAGTGGTCGGTGGTCGACAACCTGTCCGGCGGGCGGGTGGGCCTCGGCTGCGCCAGCGGCTGGCACCCCAACGACTTCCTCTTCTTCCCCGACCGCTACGGCACCCACAAGCAGCTGATGCACCAGCAGGTCGACACGATCCGGGCGCTGTGGCGCGGCGAGCCCTACCGGGGCCGCGGCGGCAACGGCGAGGAGATCGAGGTGCACCTGCACCCCCGGCCGCTCCAGGAGCTGCCGCCGATGTACACGGCGATCGTCGGCAACCCGGACAGCTTCCGCGAGGCCGCCCGCCACGACCTCGGTGTGATCACCAACCTGATGACCCAGAGCGTCGAGGAGCTGGCCGCCAACGTCGCCCTCTACCGGCGCACCCGGGCCGAGCACGGCCTCGACCCCGAGGCCGGCCGGGTCGTGGTGCTGGTGCACACCTACCTCGGCGCCGACCTCGCCACCGCCCGCGAGCAGGCCTTCCGCCCGTTCTGCGGCTACCTGCGCTCCTCGCTCTCCCTCTTCGGGCAGGTCGCCAACAGCCTCGGCCTCACGCTGGACTACGAGAACACCCCGGAGGAGGACCTGGACTTCGTCCTGGAGCGCGCCTACGAGCGGTACTGCGCCTCGCGCGCGCTGATCGGCACCCCCGAGAGCGTGCGGGGCGTCCTGGCGTCGCTGCGCGCCGCGGGCGCCGACGAGATCGCCGCCTTCGTCGACTTCGGCCTCTCCCCCGATCTGGTCGCCGGCGGCCTGCCGCACCTGGACGAGCTGCGCCGCACCGCCCAGCGGCCGCGCGAACGGCGCGCGCCGCTGTCGTACGCCCAGCAGCGGATGTGGTTCCTGCACCGGATGCTGCCCGACAGCTCCCGCTACAACGAGGTCAAGGCCATCGCCCTGGACGGGCCGCTCGACCACCGCGCGCTGACCGGCGCCCTGCACGCCCTCGCCGAACGGCACCCGGCGCTGCGCACCGTCTTCCGCGAGCAGGACGGCGAGCCGTACCAGCTGGTGCTGCCGGCCGCCGGCACGCCGCTGGTGGTCGAGGACGTCCCGGCCGGCCGGGACGGCGGGGAGGCCCTGCGCGCGCTGGTCGCCGAGGAGGGGGCCCACCGCTTCGACCTGGCCGCCGGCCCGCTGCTGCGCACCCGACTGCTGCGCCTGGGCGAGGAGCGGCACGTGCTCGTCCTCGCCATGCACCACATCGTCATCGACACCCTCTCCGCCGTGGTGATCACCCGCGAGCTGGGCGAGCTCTACCGGGCCGCGCAGGCCGGCCGCCGGCCCGAGCTGCCGCAACTGCCGACCAGCTACGCCGAGTTCGCAGCCCGGGAGCGGGCACTGGTCGCCGAGGGCGCGCACACCGAGAGCCTGGCGCACTGGCGTACCGTCCTCGGCGGCGAGCTGCCCGTCCTGGCGCTGCCCACCGACCGGCCGCGCCCGGCCCTGCCGGACGGCCGGGGCCGGGCCTTCGTCCGCCTGCTGGACGGTGAACTCTCCGGCCGGGTACGGGAGCTGGCCCGCTCACGGCGCTCCACCCTGTTCATGGTGCTGCTCAGCGCCTTCGCCGGTGTCCTGCACCGCTTCAGCGGCCAGGACGAGATCGTGCTCGGCACGCCCGTCGCCAACCGCGACGAGGGCACCGAGGACCTGGTCGGGTTCTTCGTCAACACCCTCGCCCTGCGCCTCGACCTCTCCGGGGAGCCGGACTTCGAGCGGCTGCTCGCCCGCGTCCGGGCCACCGCGCTGGACGCCTACGAGCACCAGCGGCTCCCGTTCGAGGTGCTGGTCCAGGAGTTGAACCCGCCGCGCGACACCAGCCGCAACCCGCTCTTCCAGGTGATGGTGGAGTTCGAGAACCACGCGCTGTTCGAACTCGACCTGCCGGGCATCGACGCCCGCCCGCTGGACGACGTCGTCGACAAGGCCGGCTTCGACCTCACCCTCTTCCTCACCAACCTGCCCGAGGGCATCCGCTGCCATGTCGAGTACGCCACCGCGCTGTTCGACCGGGAGACCGTCGAGCGCCTGCTGACCGCCTTCGAGCAGCTGCTCGCCGCCGCCGTCACCGACCCCGCCCGGCCGGTGGCCGAGCTGCTGCCCGCCGGCCGCGAGACGGCCACCCCCGCGCTGCCCGGCACCCCGCCGCTGCGCGAACGGCTGGCCCGCACCGCGGCCGAGCACCCGGACCGCACCGCCGTCCTCACCCCCGACGGGACCGAGGTCAGCTACCGCGAACTGGGCGACCGGGCCGAGCGGGTGGCGGCGCTGCTGGCCGCCGCCGGGGTCACCGCCGGCACCCCCGTCGCCACCCTGCTGCCCCGCTCCACCGACCAGGTGGCCGCGCTGCTCGCCGTGGTGCGCCTCGGCGCGGTCCACGTACCGATCGACCCGGTGCACGGCGCCGAGCGCTGCCGACTGATCGCCACCGACAGCGGCGCCCCGCTGCTGCTCACCCGCACCGGCACCGACCGCCTCGGCATCACCCTGCCCGCCGTCCTGACCGACGACGACAGCCCGGTGCCGCCCGCGCCCGCCGCCGTCGACCCCGACCCCGAGTCGCCCGCCTACTGCCTCTACACCTCCGGCACCACCGGCCGGCCCAAGGGCGTGGTGATGCCCTACCGCGGCCTGCGGTCACTGGTCGACTGGAACACCGACCAGCACGGCCCGCTGCGCACCCTGCAGTACGCCTCCTGCGGGTTCGACGTCTCCGTCCAGGAGGTCCTCACCGCCCTCGCCGGCGGCGGCACGCTCGTCCTCGTCGACGAGGAGACCCGCTACGACGCCCGGGCCCTGGCCGAGCACCTGCGGCGCACCCGCACCGAACGCATCCACCTCCCGCACACCACGCTGACCGGCCTGCTCGGCGCGCTGGCCGAGGCCCCGGTGCCCGACCTGCGCGAGATCGTCTCCGGCGGTGAGCAGCTGCTGCTCACCCCGGCGCTGCGCGCCTTCCTGCGGGACAACCCGCGGTGCCGGCTCTTCAACCACTACGGGCCCACCGAGACCCATGCGATGACCAGCGTCGAGCTGTCCGCCGACGGCCCCGACCACGCCCCGATCGGCCGCCCGGTCCCCGGCAGCCGCGTCCAGTTGCTCGACCCGCACGGACGCCCGGTGCCGGACGGCGCGGCCGGCGAGATCCACATCCTCGGCGACTCGGTCGGCCTCGGCTACCTGAACCGCCCGGAGGAGACCGCCGCCGCCTTCGTCCCCACCCCGGGGGGCCTGCGCTACCGCACCGGCGACCTGGGCCGGCTGCGGCCGGACGGCACGCTGGACTTCCTCGGCCGGATCGACGAGCAGGTGAAGATCCGCGGCTACCGGATCGAGCCCGGTGAGGTGGAGAACGTGCTGCGCACCGTCCCCGGGGTCCGGGAGGCCGCCGTCGCCGCGCAGCACGGCCCGCAGGGCACCGCGCTCGCCGCGTACGTCGTGCTGGACCCGGACGCGGGCGCCACCCCGGACGGTGTCCCCGGCGGCGCCGCCGACGCCCGGCTCGCCCAGGTGCGCGACGCGCTCGCCGACCGGCTGCCCGAGCACATGGTGCCCCGGCTCTGGGCCCGGGTGACGCACGTGCCGCTGACCCGCAACGGCAAGCTGGACCGGGCCGCGCTGCCCCCGGCCGGGCCGCTCGGGGCCGTCACCGAGACCGCCCCCGCCAGCGCGCTGGAGCAACTCCTCCAACAGCTGTGGGCGAAGGAGCTCGGCGTCCCCGCGCCGGGCGTGGAGACCTCCTTCTTCGATCTGGGCGGGCACTCACTGGCCGCCACCCGGCTGCTCAACCTGGTCCGTGAGGAGGCCGGCCTGGAGATCGGCATCCTCGACTTCTTCCGCCGCCCCACCATCCGCGGCATGGCCGACCGCGCCCGCGCCGCCGAGCCGGCCGAGACCTTCGAGCGGGGGACGCTGTGACCGGCCTGCCCGACGCGACCGCCGTGCCCGCCGTGCCCGAGGTGACCGCCGTGCCCGAGGTGACCGAGGACTGGAAGCACCTCGTCCGACTGCTGGACGAACGGGAGATCGTCCTCTCCACCGCGGGCGACCGACTGGAGTACCTCGCTCCCCCCGGGGCGATGGACGGCCGGCTGGTCGCCCTGGTCAAGGGCGAGCGGGAGCGGCTGCTCACCGTCCTGACCGGCGGCGGCGCCGCCGAGGCCGCCGCGCCGGCCGGCATCGCCCAGGCCCGGATGCACCGCGGCCACGGCCGGGCCGCCGACCCCAGCCTGTGGAACATCACCCAGCGGATCACCCTGCGCGGCCCGCTCGACCCCGCCCGCCTGCAACGGGCCCTCACCGCCCTGACGGCCCGCCACCCCAGCCTGCGCACCCGCTACACGCCCACCGACCTCGGGCTGCTCCAACAGGTCCTGCCCGGCCCCGACGCGCTGCCGCTGCCGGTCACCGCGGTGGGCGACGACGGGGAGGCCGTGGCCGCCGCCACCCGCGCGGAGACCGCCACGCCGTTCGACCTCGGCGCGCCGCCCCTGCTGCGGGCCCGGCTGCTGCGCCTCGGCCCGGACCACCACGTCCTCCTGCTGACGATCCATCACATCGCCTTGGACGGCTGGTCGCTGGCCACCCTGCTGGCGGACTTCGGCGCCCTGTACGGGGACCACCGGGCCCCACTGCCCGAACCGGGATCGATGATCGAACACGCCTGCTGGGAACGGACGGTGGTGACCCGCGAGGCGGTCCGCCGGGCCACCGCCCGCTACGCCGAGCGCCTCGCCGGGCTGCCCCTCACGGTGCCGCTGCCCACCGACCGCCCCCGACCGGAACGGCGCTCCGGGCACGGCGGCATCCTGCGCTTCGCGCTGACCCCCGGGGAGACCGCGGCGCTGAACCGGTGCGCGGCCGGCCGCTCGACCACTCCGGCGGCCGTGGTGCTGGCCGCCCTCGGCGCCCTGCTGGGCGAACTCACCGGTGCCGAGGAGACCTTGGTGATGCTCTCGACCGCCAACCGGCGGCGCCGGGAGCACGAGCGGCTGGTCGGGCTGCTGACCACCAACCTGCCGGTCCGGCTGCCCAGCCGCGCGCCGGGCGGTTTCACCGCGCTGATCGACCGGGCGGGCGAGGCACTGGCCACCACGCTCGACCAGGCCGACGTCCCGTTCGGCCTGGTCACGGAGGACCTGCGGGCGCTGGGGCTGGCCCTTCCGCCGTCCTTCCCGCAGGTACTGCTGGCCGTGCAGACCACTCCGGCACCGGTCCTGGAACTGACCGGACTGGACGTTCTCGTCGAGGACATCCCGGGCAGCGGCGCCCGGTCGGACCTGTTGCTGATGTTCACCCCCGAGGGGGGCGGTCTGGCGGGCCTGGCCGAGTACGACGCCGACCTCTTCGACGAGGCCACCGTACGGGGCTGGCTGGACCGCCTGGTGCGGCTGCTGGCCGAGCGGCTGCCACCGCCGGCCTGACACCCGGTGAGGTCCGGCTCCACGCCGGAGCCGGACCTCACCGGGCGCACGTCAGGCGCACGTCAGGCGCACGTCAGGCGCGCAGGAACGCCTCCAGCGCCGTCGCCAGCGCCACCGGGACTTCGTGCATCGGATAGTGCCCCGAGTTGGCCAGGACCTCCAGCTCCGCGTTCGGGTAGTGGACCAGCCAGGTGCCGCGCATCAGCTCGGCGGACAGCGCGGGGTCGTGCTCACCGACGAAGACCTTGACCGGGAGCGTGCTGCCGGCGACCTTGGCCGCGAAGTCCTGGGTGGTCCAGTCGTCGAGATAGCCGGCGAAGGCCTCCGGGCGGGAGCCGGCCACCGAGCGGGCGGTCATCGCGTCCAGCCACCGGGCACCGGCACGGTGCCCGGTCACCAGATCGAGGATGGCCCGGCGGTTGGCGGGGTGCGACGCCGCCCCGTGGAACAGGTCGTAGGCGTCGCCCTCCAGCGGGTAGCGGCCGGCGGGCACCGGCGTCACCCCCACCAGCTTGCGCACCCGGCCCGGCGCCTCGGCCAGGACGCGCTGCGCGGCCTTGCCGCCCATCGAGTGCCCGACCACCGAGAACGACCCCCAGCCCAGCCGGTCCACCAGGGCGAGCGCGTCGGAGGCGATCTCGGCCAGGGTGAACTCACCCGCCACGTCGCGCCGTTCGCCGTAGCCCCGGTAGTCCACGAAGGCGTAGCCGAAGGCGTCCGGATCCAGGTGGTCGAGGAACGGGCCCCAGCTCGCGGCGGTGTCGAACCAGTCGTGCAGGACGAGCACCTTGTGCTCGCCGGTGCCGATGGTGCGGTGACTGATCGTCATGACTGGCTCCCGTCGCGTGGTCTGCCGGTCTCCTCCCCCGGCCCGTCGGGCGCCAATCCCGCCGGTCGGCCGACCCCCGCCACCCGGACCGGTCAGGCCGGCAGCTGCTGGCGGTAGGCGTCCAGGGCCGGCGCGGTGGTGGTCGCCAGGAACTCCGTGACGGTGTACTCGACCAGCCCCGCCCGGCTGAACGGGTCGGTCCGGGCGATCTCCTCGACGGCCGCCCGGTCCTCGCCCACGGCGATGATCACGCCGCCGTCGCGCGGCACCTTGCGGCCCGAGGCGAGGAAGGTCCCGGCGTCGTAGTGCTGCCGCAGCCACTCCACGTGCTGCGGGAGCACGGCGTCGATGCGGTCCAGGGGCGCGGTGTAGGTCAACTCGAGAACGAACATGGGCCCAGGCTAGCGCCCGCTCCCGAGCGGCCGTCAGCCGCCCGGGCGGGCCGGAGATTTTGCCGAACGGTCGACCAACGGACCCCGCCGCCCCGATAGCGTGCGGACATCCCAGTGACCACGGGCGCGGGCCGACCGCGCCGGAAGAGGTGTGCCATGAACCGGATCGACGTCCCCGCGACCGCCGCCCTGCTGCCGCGGGCCTGGAGCTCACGCGTCCTGGGCCGGGTGGGCACGGCCGCCGTCAAGGTGCTGCGGATGGACGGGCTGCCGCTCCCGGAGGAGCGGCACGAGCACGCGGAGGCACTGCTCGTCCTGGACGGGCGGCTGGACCTGCGGGTCGCGGGCGCCACCGTCCCGCTCGGCCCCGGCGAGCTGTACGTGGTGGCGGCCGGTGTCCCGCACGCCGTGGCGGCGGGCAGCCGGGGCACCCTGGTGATCGTGGAGGTGGACGAGGCCGCCGGCTGACGCGCCCCGGCCCGCCGGACCGCCGGACCGGGTGGCCGGGACACCCCGGGGCCGTCGCCGCCGGGTGGAGGGGGATTGCGTGTGTACGTGCCGACTGCGATACAACACTGCTCATATGACGATTGATCGGAGATATCTGTAATGAGCAAGTCAGCTCTGCCCCGCCGCGGTCTGCTCGTCGGCACGGCGGCCACGGTCATCGGCTGGAACACCGCCGGACGCACCTGGGCCGTCAGCACCGGCCAGGACGTCACCACCGGCCAGGACGCGCCCGGCACCGCGGCCGCCGTCACGCAGGACGCGGTGGCCGCACTGCCCCGGCTGGACGGCAGCCTGGTCACCGACCCCACCGCGCTCACCCGCTTCGCCGGTGACTTCGGGCACCTGGTGACCGCCGCGCCCCGGGCCGTGCTGCGGCCGGGATCGGTGCGCGACATCGCCGCGGTCGTCGGCTTCGCCCGCCGCCACCGGATCCCCGTCGCCATGAACGGCCAGAGCGGCGGCGGCGAGACGGCGGAGCTGGAGTCGCACTCCAACTACGGGCAGGCCGCCGCACCCGGCGGCATCGCCATCGACGCCCGCGGCCTGAACCGCGTCCTCGCCGTCACCCCCGGCCGGGCCGTCGTCGAGGCCGGTGTCACCTGGGCGCAGCTGACCGACGCCGCGCTCGCCCGGGGCTGGATGCCGCCGTGCCTGACGGACTACCTGCACCTGTCCGTCGGCGGCACGCTGAGCGTGGGCGGGATCGGCTCGGGTGTGCAGCGCCACGGGCTGCAGGCCGACACCGTCGAGTCGGTCGACGTGGTCACCGGCACCGGTCAGCTGCTCACAGCCTCCGCCACCACCAACCGGCAGCTGTTCGAGGCCGCCCTGGCCGGCGGCGGCCAGGCCGGCATCATCGTCCGCGCCACCCTGCGGCTCGTCCCGGCCCGCGAGCGCGCCCTGGTGTTCACCCTGTTCTACGACGACCTCGCCGCCTACCTGGGCGACCAGGAGCGGATCATGGCCGAGCGCCGCTTCGACCTCCAGGCCGGCGAGGTGGTGCGCGACGCCGAGGGCACCGCGTGGCGGTACAAGATCGAGGCCGTCGCCCACTACGACGGCGACACGCCTCCGGACCGGGGCGCCCTGCTGCGCGGGCTGCGCTGCGTCCCCGGCGAGACCACCGTCACCGACCAGGGCGCCCGCGACTACGCCTTCCGCGTCGACGGCTTCGCCGCCTACCTCAAGGCCACCGGTCTCTGGTCCCAGCCGAAGCCCTGGCTCAGCCTGTTCCTGCCCGCGTCCACCGCGCGGACCTTCGTCCGCGAGGCCACCGCTCTGCTCACCCCGGCGGACCTCGGCGCCGGGATCCTGCTGCTCTACCCCTACACCACCGCCACCCTGACCCGGCCGCTGGCCGTGATGCCGGACGAGCCGGTCGGCTGGCACTTCGACCTCCTGTCCTTCCCCGCCCCGGGCGCGGACACCGCCGCGATGCTCCGCCGCAACCGTCATCTCTACGAGCGCGCCGTCGCCCTCGGCGGCAAGCGCTACCTGATCGGCGCGATCCCCGGGATGACGCCCACGGACTGGCGCCGCCACTACGGCGCCCACTGGGCCGCCGCGACCGCGGCGAAGCACCGGTACGACCCGGCCGGCATCCTCACCCCCGGCCAGGGCATCCACGCCTGACCGACCGGTCGCCCCGCCCCGCCCACCGCCGGGGACGGGGCGGGTGCGGGGCGGGGGCAGGTGCGGGGCCTACGCTCGTCAGCCAGACCGGCCTCGCCCCGGCCGCCAATGTCTGCGACACCAACTACACGATGGTCGCCAAGCTGCCGAAGGACCTCCCGGGCCGCGTCCGCGCCTACGACGGCCTGCACGACCGGCTGCGCGCGACGGCCGCGGCGTATCTGCGCCACCGGTGAGCCCGGCGGACCTCCGCCCGGGGCCCGGCCGGTCAGCCGGACAGCACCACCGTGGTCGCGGTGGTGGCCGGCGGGGCGGGCGGCGCGGCGCCGGCCAGCCGCCGGTGCTCCTGCGGGGTGAGCCCGCGGACCCGCTTGAAGGCGGTACTGAGGGCGAAGGCGTTGCCGTAGCCGACCCGGCGGGCCACCGAGGCGACGGTGTGCTCGGGATCCCGGAACAGGTCGGCGGCCAACGCCAGCCGCCAGGTGGTGAGGTAGGCCATCGGCGGCTCGCCGACCAGGTCGGTGAAGCGGCGGGCCAGGCCCGCGCGGGAGACGCCGACCTCGGCGGCCAGCGCGGCCACCGTCCAGGCGCGGGCCGGGTCGTCGTGCAACAGGCGCAGCGCCGGGCCGACCACCCGGTCGTGCTGGGCCCGGTACCAGGCGGGGGCGCTGCTGTCCGGGGCCGCCAGCCAGCTCCGCAGCACCCCGACGACCAACAGGTCCAACAGGCGGTCCAGCACCAGCTCCTGACCGGGCTCGTCGCGGGACATCTCGGCGGCCAGCAGCCGGACCAGGGTGTCCTCGGTGGCGACGGCACCCTGCCCGGCGGGCCGGACCAGCAGGGCGGGCAGATGCGCCAACAGCCGCCGGCCGATCTCGTGTTCGGCCTGGTAGGTGCCCGACAGCAGCACGGCGGAGTTCTCGTCGCCGGACCGGACCTCGCCCCAGGTGCGGAGCCCGAGGGACATCGAGGCGGCGACGTCGACGCCGTCGCGCGAGCAGGCCTGGCCCGGGCCGATCACCACCTGGACCGGGGTGCCGGGGGCGTCGGACACCGTGTACGGCTCCGGGCCGCGCAGGACGGCGACATCGCCGGGGCTCAGCCGGACCGGCCTGCCGCCGTCGGGCAGGATCCAGGCGTCGCCCCGGATCGGGGTGACCACCGCCAGCGGAGCACCGTCCTCGATCCGCAGCGACCACGGCGGGCTGAGGATCGAGCGCAGCAGGAACGCCCCGCGCGCCTTCGGCCCGTCCAGCAGCCCCGTGAGAGTGTCCATGGGGCAAGAGTAGACGCGTGGACATGGATTGACACCGCGTCATTTGAGAGAGTCGTGAGCAGGCGAGGCCAGACCCGCCGGCGGCCGGCCGGCGCGGCAACGCCGTTGGACGGAAAGAGGGATGAGCCCGATGGAACTGGCACGCGTGACCGCGCTCGTGGCCGCCACGATCACCACCGGACTGAGCGCGGGCCTGTTCTACGCCTACGCCTGCTCGGTGATGCCCGGGCTGCGCGGGACGGAGGACCGGACGTTCATCGAGGTGATGCAGCGCATCAATGTGGCCATTCTCAACGGCTGGTTCCTGCTCGGCTTCGTCGGGGCCCTGCTCTGCACGGCGGTGGCGGTGGCCCTGCACCTGCCGTCGGACGGCCACCAGGTCCTGCCGACCGCGGCCGCGGCGCTGGTCTGCTACACGGCGGCGCTGGTGGTGACCCGGAAGATCAACATTCCGCTGAACGACGCCCTGGCCGCCGCCGGGGAGCCCGGACGGGTCCCGGATCCGGTAGCGGTGCGCGGGCGGTTCGAGGCCCGCTGGGTCCGCTGGAACGTCGCGCGGGCCCTGCTCTGCACGGCGGCGCTCGGCTGCCTCTGCTGGGCGCTGGTGCTGCACGGCAACGCGACCGGCTGAGCCGGGGAGCCGCGGCGCGCGGCGGCGCCCGGGCCCCCGTGCCCTCCTTCTCCTCCTTCTCCTTCTCCTTCTCCTTCTCCGCCCCCGACCGCGTTCAGCGCGCGGCCGGGGGCGTCGGCGGCTTGTTGCGCAGCGGAGCGATCTCGCGGTCCAGCGTGGCGACATCCAGCGCGATGCGCCGGGCGATGTCACGCGGGCCGGCCTCGGCGGGCAGCCGGCGGCTCCAGGAGCGGGCCCGGGCCGGCCCGTCGTGCGCCATGTGGAAGTTCAGCCGCAGTCCGCCGCCCAGATCGACCAGGTTGATCAGGAAATGGGTGTCGGACAGATCGATGGTGACATCGTTGCCGATGCACGAACAGCCGACGAGATCGCCGATCTCCTCCTCCGCAAGGTACTTGGCGAGCTGAATGGCCTTCCCCTCGACACGGAACGGTCGCAGTACGGGACTCACGGTGGCTGTCGCCTCTTCCCCGGTGCTCGCTGAACGCCTGCCGTTTCCGACATGATTCTAGAACCGCCGGTTGTGGCCAAGTCACCGGCATCACACCGGACTTGGCCGACAGCACGAGGGGCGCAGAGGGCGCACGCCGAGCGGGGCCGCCCCCAAGGGCCGGCCCCGCTCGGTCACTCCCCCGGGTGCCGGGTCAGCTGTCCCGCCCTCGGCGCACCGCGCAGCGGAGCAGGACGCCGGGCGCCGTGAGGACGCCCGCACCACCGAGCAGCGGGCAGGTCGGCAGGTCGGACCCGGTGTCGGGCAGCGGCGGCCACGGACCACGTGTGGGGATGGGCCTTGGAACGGGCTTCGGGCTCGGGCTCGGCCCGCCGGGATCGACGGCGGTGCAGCACGTGGGGTCGATGGAGTCGGGCGGGCCGTTGCGGTCGGGGGCCACCACCGCGTTCAGGGCTTCCCGTGCGGGCCGCCCCGGCGGACGGTGACCGAGTGGCCGACGCTCGCGCTGCGGCCGACGGCCAGGTCCCCCGTCCAGTGGAGGACGGGGGACCTGGCAGGAGGTGGCACCGGTGCCGACCACGGCGTCGCTGTTGTGGTCGGGGCTGCCGGCACCCCGGTCAGGCCGTCGCTGGGCGAGGCGCCCGGGCAGGCCATCACCCCGTCCTTGGTGACGGTGACCTGTGGTGGACGGCCGTCCCGGCGACGGCGAGGTGGCGTCGGCCTTCTCCTCGACGGTCAGGTGCCGGCGCCGGCGGAGTGGCTGACGCAGCGCGGGTCACCCTGGTGCGTCAGGGCTTCCGGAATCCGGCGGCACCCGTCAGCGGGGTGGCCCGGCCGTGCAGGAGCAGGGCGCGGACCAGCGCGGCCAGACCCGCCGTACAGAGCAGGGTACGCACCACGTTGCCGGCCACCCACGTGCTCTCGAACGCGGCGCGTACCGCGGCGAAGTCCTGGATCCCCGAGGGGTCTCCGGCCCGCGCGAGCTCGCTGTTGAGTGGGAGGTTGACGGTCGCGGTGACGATCAGCGCGCCAAGGTAGAGCACCGTCGCGGCGGCGGCCCGGAGCGCGACGGCGCGTCGTCCGGCCCGGTACTGGAGGAAGGCCGCGAGGCCGGTCGCCACGAGCGCGCCGACGAAGACGAGGCCGAAGACGCCGTTCTCGATCGCCTTGTTGATGTGCTGCATCGCGGTGACATAGGTGCGGTCGTCGCTGGCGGCCAGGCCCGGCATGACGGACACGTCGAAGGCGAAGAAGAGCCCGGCCATCAGACCCGTGGCCACGGTGCCGACGGCCAGCACCGGACCGGCGGCACGGCTCCCACCCACGGCGGGCGGGGCGGGGACGGCAACGGGCACGGCAGCGGGCGCGGCCGAAGCGAGGGTGGTCGGGTCGTGGCGCATCGGGACTCCTTCGGTGGGGCGGGGCGGGGCGGACGTGGTGCTGGTGCGAGGGCGTGCTCCGGGCGCCCGGCGGGCCCGGACCGGGTCAGACCTTCCAGACGCCCGAGGCCGCCGCTTCACGGGCGTACTCCGTGAAGTCCCTCGGCGCGCGGCCCAGCGCCCGCCGGACCCCGTCCGCCGGACGGGCGTTGCGGCCGTCGAGAATCATGGTGAACAGGTCCGCGAAGTCGCCCGGCAGGCCCGCCGCGGCCAGCACCGCGCGGTACTCCTCGACGGTGACCGCGGTGAAGCGGATCTCGCGCCCGCTCGCCGTGGACAACTCCGCCGCGACGTCGGCGAAGGAGAGCAGCCGAGGCCCCGTCAACTCGTAGACCTCCCCGTGGTGACCGTCCTCGGTCAGCGCTGCCACCGCGACGTCCGCGATGTCGTCCGCGTGGACGAACGGTTCGACGGCGTCCCCGGTGGGCAGCGTCAGCTCCCCGGCCAGCACCGGGTCGAGGAAGAATCCCTCGTCGAAGTTCTGGGCGAACCAGGCGCACCGCACGACGGTCCACTCCGCGCCCGCCGCCGCCACCACCCGCTCGGCCTCCTGGGCGGCTTCCTCGCCCCGGCCGGAGAGCAGCACCAGCCGCTCCACCCCGGCCTCGGCCGCCAGCCGGGCGAAGGCGCCGACCGTCTCGACCGCGCCCGGGAAGGCGAGGTCCGGGTAGTAGGAGAGGTAGGCCGCCGTGACCTCCTCCAGCGCGGGCTCCCAGGTGGACCGCTCGTGCCAGTCGAACGGGACCGGGGCGTCGCGCGAGCCGATCCGCACTGCCCGCCCGCGGGCGGTCAGGCGCTCGGCCACCCGCCGGCCGGTCTTGCCCGTCCCCCCGGTCACCAGGACGAGCGAGCCGGCCCCGGCGGGGGTCCGGGGCTTCGGGGCCTGCTGGGTGGTTCCGGTGTCCTGCGCGTCATCCGTCATGGCACCCAGTCAAGTCCGCCCCGCCCCGGGGAGCCATCGTCGTCGAGCTCAGCTCCATGTCCGAGCGTCCAACCCGGCTCCGACGCGCGGAACGGCTCGGGGGTCGGCACGGCCGGCTCCACCGGACACCGGTGACCGCACTGCGCCTGGACACACCGGCCGCCCCGGACGGCGAGCCGCCCGGCGCCCGTCCACTGTCCGCTACGGCTTCTGCGCCTGCCTGTGGGTCCGTGACGGTCAGGGTGCCGCGGATCTCGGCCCGGCTGATGAGCAGGCCGCGGTGGGGGCCTTGGCTGGAGACCTTCGGCAGGATGCGGAGGGCCGGCCGTTCCATGTCCGAGTCGACGCCGAGCCGGACCACGCCGTCCGGGGCCACCGCAGGTTCGCCGGCCGGCTGGAGGCGGCGGGCGAACCTGCGCTGCCGGTGGACGGGGCCGCTCGCGAGGAATCTCTCGGGCTGGTCGCGGACCGGCCCGACGCCCGGCAGCGGGTGCGGGCTCTCGATCCAGGCCCACCGGGTCCGGCCGGCGGCGGCTCGTCGTCAGCCGACGGGAGCAACGCCCGGGTCTCGAAGACCTCCGACAGGGTGCCCGGGGCGATGCCGACGAAGAGGTCGCCCGAGGGCGGGCACGATTTGCGGCCCAGCCGGAGCAGGCGCTTCGGGTGCTCCAGTGCGCGGGCGATCCGTTCGAGGAGGGCACGGTCGGAGTGCTGGAGGCCGACCAGGAAGGCCGCGTCGGACAGGTACCAGCGTTCGGTGATCATGGCGTGGCGGCTCACCTCACCTGCGACCAACCGGGGTTCTCGTCCACGGGGCTCACGAGAGCACTCACCCAGGCTCCATGTGAGATCCACGAACGACTGCTGCCCCCAAGGCAGTTGCGCACCAACCCCCGCGTCAAACGCAAGATGTCCAACGGGGCACTCAAACGCACCGAGCACCTCGGCCCACCCCGACCCGATGCCCCCCTGTCTCCCTGGTCGGACCAACCAAAACCGGCCCGACCAGGCGAAATACCACCCAAATCACCGGTATTGACTCTAGTGGCGTGGAGCCGCTCCAGTGCGGCTGGCCCCCAGCAGTTCCTGTGCGTGCGTGGCATACCGGGGCGAGAAGTACGGGTTGCGACTCAGCGCCTCGTTGAGCAGCTTGGCCGCGCCGGGCAGTCCGAGGGCGTGCTCGATCACGCCGCGGCGGTATGCGCCGAGCGCCCCGGCACCGCCCGGCGTGGCCGCGAACCGGGCATGCGGCAGCGCCTCCTGATCTCGCCCCGCACGGTGCAGGGCCCAGGCCAGCTCCTCCGCGACCAGCGGGCTCTGCCGCCGCTGCCACTCCTCGGTCAGCAGCCGGACCGCCTCGGCCGGATCGCCGTGGTCGGCCAGGTAGCGGGCCAGCTGGAGGTCGAGCGGCCCGGTCGCGAGCCGGACTTCGGCGCCCAGCGTGGCCAACTGGGCTGCGGCCTCGCCCTGGTGGCCCATGGCGAGCAGCAACTCGGCGTATTCCAGCAGGAACTGCGGTTGCGGCATCCGGGCCACCAGGTCCGCGTACCGGCCCAGCGCCTCGTCGGTCCGGCCGAGCGCGGCGGCGGATCGGGCCAGACCGAAGGCAGCGAAGTGGTCGTCGGGCTGCGCCGCGAGCGCCTGCCGGTAGTACTGCTCGGCCGGCTCCGGCCGGCCCTGCTCCCAGTTCAGATCGCCCAGCCGGTGTGCGCTGAAGGCCCGTTCGCCCGGAGTGACCGCCAGCTCAAGGGCCCGCTCCAGCGCGAGCACCGCCTCCGCCGTCCGTCCGTGCGTCTCCAGGTCGTACGAGGCCCGGGTGTACGCGGCCGTGGTGGGAGCGAGGTCAAGCAGGCGTTGGGTGGCCGCGGTGGCGGCGGGCAGGTGGCCGAGCTGGAGCTCGGCGTCGGCCAGTACCGCGTATCCGGCGGCGCGGTCGGGGGCCATCGCGGTCGCCCGCTGCCCGAACCCCCGTGCGGTGTCGAACTCGTGACGGGCGTTGGCGAGCATGCCGGAGCCGACCAGGGCCTCGTGGTTGCGCTCGGGGCGCAGGACGAGGGAACGGGCCAGCGCCCGGCCGGCCTCGTCCAGCAGCCCGCCGTCCAGAGAGGACCTGGCCCGGTCCACTGCGGCGATGCCCAGCTCTGCCCAGGCGGTGGCGTCCGCCGGCCGCTGCCCGGCAACCTGCCGGGCAGCGGCGAGCCGGTCGGCCGACGGGGGCGGGAGCGGCACCGGGACGCCGCCCGGGCGCCCGGCCGGACCGCTCGACCCGACGGCCAGCAGTCCGGCCGCGCAGGCCAGCACCAGCAGTCCGCCACCGATCGCTCCCGCCGGCCCCTGATGACGGATCACGGGCCCGCGTGCGGCAGGTTGACGTACGGGAAGGTGTCGGAGGCCGGCTTGGGCTGCCAGTCGAAGGAGGGCGGCGGCAGCAGGTGCGCCGCCGAGCGCTCGGAGGGCTCGCCCTCCAGCATCCGCAGCAGCGGCACGTCGATCTCGTCGTTCAGCCGCCGCCCGTTGGGGTAGCCCTGGAGGTCCCGCTCCAGCACGCCGTACGGATGGGGGGCGGGGCTCACCGGGGTGGTGAGGTTGAGCCGCAGTTGGTCGGCCCAGCGCAGGGCGGCCGGGTCGGCGTCCGCGTTCATCGCCTGGGTGTTCAGGTCGATGCCGAAGCGCGATCCGTTGTCCTTGCCGAAGCCGCTGAGGAACAGCGCCCGGACGTCGGTGCGCGGTCCGGCCGGGGCGGCGAACCCCTGGGCCGCCTCGATCCGGCGCGGCGGTGCGGGGTCGAGTGCGGCGGCCAGGAACTCCTCGTCCTGCGCGTCGAGGTCGGCCGGGCGGGCGTTGAACCGGTCCTCCGGCCCGCCCGGCTGGGAGAGCCCGGCGAAGGTGCCCCAGAGCGCGAACACGATGTGCGGGCTGCCCAGCCGGGCGACCTGCCGGAAGCTCGCTGCCTGGGTCCGAAGGTCCCTGGCGAGGTCGGCGCCCTCACGGGAGACGGTGGCCCAGACGCCGACCACCGGATTGCGCTCCGGGTCGCCGTTCAGGGCGAGTTCGCGCTTGGGGAGTTGGAGCACCAGGGCGCTGACGTTGAGCGCCGAGAGCGGTCCGGCGGCGGGCAGCGCGCCGGGCACCGGGCCGACGGTGCCGGCCGTGAAGAGGCCGAACACCCGGCTGTCGGCGACGAACGGCTCGGCGATCTGGCCAGCCAGGGTCCGGCCGCCGCCTGGCAGGGTGCGGGTGGCCTCGCTGCGCAGCGCCGCGTAGTCGGGCATCAGGGCCAGGCCGGTGTGGGTGGGCGCGGCGGTGCCGTCGGAGATCAGCGTCTCGGTCCGGCCGTTCCTGATCCGCTCCAGGGTGTAGCGCTGCTTGAACAGCAGCGCGCTGTCCTGGAGCGAGCGCACGGGGCCGACCGCGATCGGGCCGGCGCCGAACAGCCGCCGGTCCTCGTTCCGGAAGGTCCACCGGTAGGTGGTGTCCGGCCGTCCGGTGCCCTGGCCGTCGACGTGCAGCTCGTACCTGGCCCGGGTGGCGAAGGGGTAGTTCAGCGGCCCGGAGCCCGGGAGCTGGCCGGGCTGGACATCGACCACGAGGGTCACCCGGTCGTGGTCGTCCGGGCTGGTGAAGGCGTACACATCAGTGAGGTTCGCCTGCCCGTCGGCCAGCACGGCGGGCGAGTCGAAGTGACCACCGGCCTGACTGCGGCCGAGCAGCGGGCCACCCAGCGAGGCGGCAGCCAGGATGGTGACGGTGCTGCCGAGAAACACTCGGCGGCTCGGGCGGTGGGCACCGGCGGACATCGCGGCTCCAGGGATCGCGGGGTGACCTGCCCAAGTGCCCTCGAAAGAAAAGACGTTGGACAGCGAAAGGTGGCCCGTTGCGCGGACGGCCAGGGCAACCCTAGGCCCGAGTGGATCTTCTCGTGCCCGACATCCGCCGACTTCCCCGGGTGAGTCGTGCAGTTCCCCCATCCGGCCCAACTTCTGCTGGGGGGCAGTGTCTTCGGGTGTGATGCGTGCACGGATCGCCGTTTCCGGCCGCTAATCTTCGAGCACATCCACTGATCAGCGCCGACCGGTTCCCTGACGCGGCCCGCTCGGCCTCTCCTCCGGCATTCTCTGCCTCCCGCCCCGCCCCTCCTTGGAGTACCACCGTGCGTATCCTCCGCAAGCTCGCCATCGCCGCCACCACCCTCGCGCTGGCCACGCCGATCGCCCTCGCTCCGGCCGCTCAGGCCGCCGCGCCGACCTTCCGAGCGGCGCAGCGGGATCCCGGGCTCTACATCTCGCCCTGGGGCAGCGCCAGCGTCCGGGTCAGTGAGACCACCAAGTCATGGCTGGATGCCAACGGCATCAAGCTGGGCGCGATCGAACCGTTCACCCTGGACGCGGACGGCTACGGATTCGACATGCCGATCGGCTCGGCCGCCGGTGACCACCTGGACGACAAGGGCCGGATCTACTACCCGGGCGGCATCACGCTCACCCAGAACAGCAGCAGCACCTTCGTCGAGCTGCAGGCCACCTGGATCCGGGTGATGCCCCAGCCCGGCTACTCGGCTGGGGTCAAGACGAACACCCAGGAGGTCAGCAAGGAAACGCTGATCGCCTACACCACCCCGGCCGAGGTACTCGCCAACGGCCGGCCCACCTTCACCGGTTTCACCCTGGACAGGGTGCCGTTCCATGTCACAGAGGACGCCGCCGCGCTGACCGAGAAGTTCTTCGGCAAGGCTCTCAAGGCCGACTCGATGTTCGGCACCCTCACGCCCCGCTTCGATTACGTGCCCACCAAGTAGTAGTGCTTTGTGAGGTGGTGTGCGGGGTCTGGTCAGGAGTGGTCTTCGGCGGTTCGCTGCCGGTACCACATCGGATGAACTGGGTTCTTTAGGTGAGTAGTTGGAGGCGTCGCGGCGGAGGTCATCGCCCTGCCGCGACGCTCCGACCAGCGGGACAGAAGTGGTGGTGGAACCCGGTCACCCACGAGATCCGGAACGTCCCCTCCGGCAAGTGCCTCGGCCTCTGCCCAAGGCCACCAACGGCAGCCGGCTCATCCAGTGGTTCTGCCGTCGGCCGGCTCCACTCTGCGAGATGCCCGGGTGCGCCGTCAGGTGTGCTGTGCGAGGAAGGCGGCGAGTTCCTTGCCGTAGGCGTCGGGATCGGCGTTCCAGGCGCCGGTGTGGCTCGCTCCTTCGACGGTGACGAGGGTGACCTTGTCGGGCCGGTCGCGGGCGAACTCGGCGCTGGTGGCATACGGCACGACGGTGTCGCCGGTGCCGTGGAAGAGCAGGACGGGCTGTTCGGGGCCGCCGGTGCGCCACCCGCACCGCCGCCGCCCACCGGCTCCGCCGCGCCGGCGCCCAGCTGGCCGTCGGGCGCTGAGTTCGGCCCGGTCACCGGCCCACGAAGAATGCCGCGCGGTGGTCTGTCAGTACGTCAGACCGAACAGAGCCACGAGGCGTGTGGGGGCGAACCGGAAGGCACCCGCGACGCGGCCTGCTTCGACGCGTCGGCCGATGGCGAGCCGCCTGCCCCGCCGCCGGTCCGCTACCGCTTCTCCATCTGCTCCTCCCCCGCCACCGAGGGCTCCCGGTGCCCCGCCCGCTGTCGCCACACCAGTGGCAGGGCCAGCGCCGCCACCACCGCGAGCAGGCCGGCCAGGCCGATCGCGCGGCCGGTGCCGACCGCCTGAACCTCGCGGAAGGCCGCGTTGATCGCGTCCGCCGTCGATTGGTCGACCGAGGAGAGGATCTGGTCGGCGAGCTTGGAGTCCGTGACCGCGTTGCCCAGTTGCTGGGCGTCGGCCTCCGACAGTCCGGCCGCCTTCGCCCGGCTGATCGCCTGGTTGGTCTCCACGGCCTGCTGGACCGCCACCGTCACGGCGACCCCGAAGGCGCCGCCCAGCATGCTGGTGACCTTGAACATCCCGGAGGCGGTCCCGGCCAGTTCCTCCGGCGGGCCGGCCACCGCGGTGTCGGACAGCGGGACGGACATCAGCCCGAGGCCGGCGCCGAGCACCAGCAGCCCGGTGGCCAGGATCGCGTAGTGGTAGGTGTCGCCGATCACGGCGGCCACCAGGGTGCCGATGCCCAGCAGGAACAGCCCGACGGCCACCGGGAGCCGCGCTCCGCGCCGGGCCGCCACCCGCCCGCCGAACGGGTTGAACAGCAGGATCGTCACCGTGGAGGGCAGCAACAGCAGCCCGGCCGCGACCGGGCCGTAGCCGCGCACCTCCTGGAGGTAGAGCGTGAGCAGGAAGCTCACGCCGGCGAAGACGATGTTCATGACGGAGTTCGCGGCGAGCGCGCCGTCGAACGGTCGCGAGGCGAACAGCCGCAGGTCGAGCAGCGGATCCGCGACCCGCCGCTCCACCAGCACGAACAGCACCGCCAGGACGACGGACCCGACCAGCAGACCGATGATCACCGGATCGGTGAAGCCGTCCTCCTGACCGGCCGTGCAGCCGTAGAGCAGACAGAACGCGGCGGCGGCGCTGATGACCAGGCCGGTCAGGTCGATGTGCCGGGTGGCGTTCGGGTCGGTGGACTCCACGGCCGACCGGCGCACCAGCCACCAGGCGACCACGGCCAGCGGGGCGTTGATCCAGAACGTCGACCGCCAGCCGGCCAGGCCCGTCAGTACCCCGCCGACGGCCGGTCCGGCGGCCTGACCGACCCAGGCCACCGCCATCCAGGCCCCGAACGCACGCGGCTGCTCCGCAGGCGGGAACATCGGCGGGATCAGTGCCAGGGTGGCGGGCAGGATCAGTGCCGCGCCGACGCCCATCGCGGCCCGCCCGGCGATCATCCCGGTCACCCCCGGCGTGAACGCCGTCAGCAGGGAGGTCACGCCCAGGAGCACCAGGCCGAGCTCCAGCATCCGCTTGCGCCCGAACACGTCGCCCAGCTTCCCGGCCGCGAGCACCAGGGCACCGGTGGAGAGGCTGAAGGCGTTGTTGGCCCACTGCAGGGCGGGCAGCGAGACCGACAGTTCGTCCGAGATCGTCGGAACCGCGACCCCGAAGTCCGCGAAGGACAACCAGACCATGCCGGCCGCGACACACATCCCGGTCATCGCGGTCCACCGCCGCGGGGAGTACCCCCCGTCCGGCGCCCCGGACGTTCCGGTCATGGTCCGCTCCCTCCTGCGCCCGGCCCCGTGCCGAACGGACCTGCCCACTATCCGGGCCCACCCGACACCGCTCCCGCCGCCACACGCCGCGCATCACCCGAACGGCCCTGCGAACCGGGGGCGGCGAGCCAGGCCGGGCAAGGCTCAGGACCTGTGGATCGGCTCCGGGAGGACACCCGGAGGGGGGTACCTTTCCCGAATGATCCTTCGATGGTCACCGCGTAGGCCCGCTGATGGTCACCGAGTAGGCCCGCGCCGCGGGCCGGGAAGGTACGCCCGTGCTCGGCGTAGTCACCGACGACGGCTCCACCCGGCCCGGCCCCCTGATCGACGAGATCGTCCGCAGGGGTGCCCGGTTCGAGAACGGCGTCCTGGCCGAGCGGGAGGCGGCGGCATGACGCGACGCCCGACACTGGTCGTCGTCAGTGGGCCGCCCGGGGCGGGCAAGACGACGCTGGCGCACGCTCTGGCCGCCGCGCTCGGCTGGCCGGCGGTCTGCCGTGACGAGATCAAGGAGCGGATGGCCACCGCCGGGGCCGATCCCACCGATCATCACCTGGACCTGAAGACGCTGGAGGTGTTCTTCCGTACCATCGGTGAGTTCCTGACATCGGGAACGAGCCTGGTGGCAGAGGCGGCCTTCCAGGACCGCCTCTGGCGACCGGGCCTGACACCGCTCGCGCACCTGGCCGACATCCGCGTCGTGCGCTGCGTCGTCGACCCCGGACTCGCCCGCGCGCGGATCATCCGCCGAGCCGCCGAAGTGCCCTCGCGCGCCGTTCACGCGGACGCCGATCTCCTGCACCGCATCGCCGAGGGGAACCAGCCGATCGAGTCGTGGGTTCCGATCGCGCTCGACGTCCCCTGCCTGGTCGTGGACACCACACAGGGCTGGAAACCGCCCCTGGTCCGGATCATCGAATTCGCCACGCACGCCGCCCGGTCGGCCACTGACGACCGGTCCACGATCCACGGGTCTTGACGATGGCTCCCTCCGGACCGGCACCGAGTCCTGCCGCCTCCCGCACACCCGGGTCCGTCCTCCCCGCACCGAAGCGACGCCCCGGCGCTGTTGGGTGAGCCCGGCAGCGAGCTTTCGCCGCCAGGCATGCTGCGGCCTGCCGTGGAGGGAAGTCGGGACCAACGGCAGCACCCGCGCGAGGCGGATCCTTCCCGCTCGCCTCCCGGCCACCGGTCGTCGCGCGAAGTGCTCGCCTTCACCTCTCGTTCCCGGGTCACCGCGGAAGGCGCGGCTGCCGGTTCCCGTGCGGTGGCTGCCGCCGCGTCCTGCCGGAGCGGCGTGTCTCCGCCCGGCCGGCAGCTCGTGCCACGAGCGGGGTCACGAGGCCGTCCGGGACCCTCGCTCGTACTGGTACGGGGTCATGGTGGTCAGGACGGCGAAGCCCAGCCGTTCCAGGATCGGGCGGCTCTGGTCGGAGGCGTCGACCCGGAGGTACTCGTAGCCGAGTTCGGCGGCGATCCGGGCCCGGTGGGCGACCAGTGCCCGGTAGACACCGCGGCCGCGCCAGGCGGCCAGCGTTCCGCCGCCCCAGAGTCCCGCGAAGCCCGTGCCGGGGTACAGCTCCAGCCGTGCCGCGCTCACCGGGATCTCCCGGCCCTCGTGGTGGGCGACGGCGAGGTGGACCCGGAGGGTCTCCGGGCTCTCGGCGAGCTGGGCCAGAACGCGTCGGCCCAGCCGGGTGCCGTCGGTGCCGAAGGCCTCGTCGTGGACGGCGACGACCTGGGCGACACCGGCCTCGTCGGTGACCTCGCGCAGCTCGATCCCGGCCGGCTCCCCCGTGCCGGCCATCCGGCGGGTGAGGTCGGCGATGTCGGCGACCATCAGGGTCTCCGGCTCTTCCGGGGTGAAGCCGGCGGCGGTCAGGCGGTCGGCGAGGTCGGCCGGGCGGTCGTGGCCGTACAGGGTCCACTCGAAGTCCTGGCCGAGGCCGGCGTAGTGGCGGACCTGCTCGGCGATCGCCTCGTCGGCACCGGCGGCGTCGAGGTCCGACCAGAGGATGCCGTTCCACACGCTGTCGGGGCCGCTCTGGCGCACCACGGCCGAGGTGTGCTCGACGCGGGCGGCAGGGGTCCCGGGCGCGGCGCCGCGGCGCATCCGGGAATCCAGCAGGGCCAGCAACTTCTCATGATCCACATTCATGCGGGTACTCCACCATCCCGGGGGCGGCGAGGCAATCGGAATTCCGCGGAGCCGGCCGGGGTGCCTGAGGACGAGTCTCAGGCACCCCGGCCGACCAGGGCCGGCGCGGTCGCGTCGCCGTCACCGCGGTCGCGTCGCGGTCGGGGCAGGAGGAGACGGCGCCGGTCAGCCCGGCCGCGCCGACGACGGCGAGGGCCTCGGGCACCTGGCGTTCACTGGTCTCGAAGAACAACGCCCCGCCCGGGGCCAGCCACCGGGGCGCCTCCTCGGCCACCCGGCGCAGCACGTCCAGCCCGTCGGCGCCGCCGTCCAGAGCCGGGCGCGCCTCGTGTATCCGGGCTTCGGCGGGCAGCAGCGCGATGTCGGCGGTCGGTACGTAGGGCACGTTCGCCAGCAGGACGTCGACCCGGCCGCGCAGTGCGGCGGGCAGCGGCTGGAACAGGTCGCCCTCGAACACCTGGCCCTCCACCGCGGCCAGGTTGCGGCGGGCGCACCGGACGGCGGCCGGGTCGATGTCCGCCGCGTACACCTCGACCGGGTGGCCCGCCCCCGCCGCGAGGGCGGCGGCCAGGGCGCCGCTGCCGCAGCAGAGGTCGACCACCACGGCGTGTGCGGGCGTCCGCCCGAGCGCCGTCTCGACCAGGAACTCACTGCGGCGCCGGGGCACGAAGACCCCCGCGTCCACGGAGATCCGCAGACCCCCGAACTCCGCCCGGCCGACCACGTGCTCCAGCGGGTGGCCCTGCGCACGGGAGCGCACCATCTCCGCGAGTTCGGCGGGAGTGGCGGCGGCGTCGAGCAGGATGCGCGCCTCGTCCTCGGCGAACACACAACCGGCCGCCCGGAGGCGGGAGGTCACCGAGGAACGCAACAGCGCTGAAGAGACAACAGACAAGAGAACCCCATCAAGAAAGCAGGCGAAAGATCGATCCGCCAGGGCTCCCCGAGAGGGACCGTCGCCGTACCGGCAGAGCGCCGCTACGCGCTCGGCGCCACGCCTTCACAGCCGTTCCCGGGGAGCACCCGCTCCGTCGTACCGGTAATGGGTCTCACCTCCCGAGGTTTGTGGTCCTATTCGGCGCCGCCACCCTACCGCACGCTCCGAGCACGGAGGGCACCGGCGGCGGGCCTGCTCCCGGCCTGATGTCCAGGTGCGACGACCACCTCCGGCCGGCCCGGCGAACCGCCGTTCGACTCCGTGCTCCGCGCCATCGACGCCGTGCTCCTCGACATCGGCGGCGTGCCGCGCTCCTTCGGGCCGCCGGCCCGAGCCGGCGGTGACTCCCGACCGGCCGCCCCCTCCGCGTGACCGCTGCTCAACCGAGGTGGTCGGCGACCAGGGCGGCGAACTCCCCCGGGGTGAGGATCCGGATCCCCAGCTCCTCGGCCTTGGCCCGCTTGGAGCCGGCCTTCTCCCCGGCGACCAGCAGGGTGGTCCGCTTGGAGACGGAGGAGGAGGCCTTGCCGCCCGCCCGCTCGATCAACTCGTTCACCGCGTTGCGGGAGAGCTCGGCCAGCGGCCCGGTCATCGCTCCGGTGACGACGACGCTCTCACCGGCCAGCGGGCCGCCCGCCGCACTGCCCGCCGCCTGCGGCTCCGCACCGTCGGCGGCCCCGGCGGGCGCGGCGGGCGCGGTCGGCACGGTGACGGCGGTGCCGCCGAAGCGTCCGACGACATCCCCCTCGACGGAAGGCGGCGGGACGTTGTCCACCAGGATGACTTGGGCGCCGGCTCCGGGGCCGCCGAGCCAGAGGCTCAAGTGACGGTAGATCCTTCGGACGATCGCCTCCCCAACAAATCCGTCGTCGTCGCCGTGCTCTGCCGTCCCCGAGTCGATCTGAGTCTCTGGGGCGAGATTCTTCTGTGGGCTGTCTACCATCAGAAACCCGGAGTGACGTCGACCTTCCTCGTAGGCCAACTCAAAGATGTCCAGCTCCCAGGCAAGGGAGATCAAAGTCGTTGCGCCCGAAGAGCCAACGTGGTCATAACGAATACCGCGGACATGCGGCAGAAGATTCTTGCCGATGTAAGCGTCTGAAAGCTTCAGGTACCCAAAGCTTGAGTCGCGGCCCCCGGCAGTACTTCCCGTGCGGATTTGGCGGTCAAGCTCCCAGGGGCTCCTCGATGGCGGCAGCCCGATCATCGAGCTCTTCGACGCCTGGGACGTCGCGGAGCTTGTAGAGGCGGGCCCGCATGTCGTGGACGGCGTCCTGGACCTTGACTGAGCGGATGCCGTCCGCGCAGTCGAGGAAGTCGTTCCAGGACGTGAGAGCGCCGTCAACGTCGTCCTGGCGGAGGCGTACGGTGCCGAGGTCGGCGAGGACGATCGCGCGGGTGCGGCGGCGGTCGAGGCCGTGGATGTCGAGAGCGTGGTGCAGGTGGTCCTGGGCACTTGTGTAGTCGCCAAGCTGGGCGAGGATCATGCCGGCTTCGTGCGCCCACCGGCCGATGCTGTAGTGCGAGGCCCACGATTCACCCGGGGCGCCGGTTGCCCGTTCGATGGCGGTCTGGGAGGCGGCAAGCGAGCCGGTGGCGGTGCGGCGGTCGCCGTCGAGGGCAGCGGCGTTCGCCAGGGTGGCCTGGTAGTAGGCGACCGCCCGGGGGTCGTCGATGCCCTTGGCCTGGTCGACGCACTGTTCGGATATCCGGACCGCTGTGGGCCGGAAGCCGAGGTCGATCGCCTGCACCGCGAGGCCCCGCAGCGCGGTCGCGGCGAGTTCCGGGTCTCCTGCCTCGCTGGCCAGGCGGAAGGAGTGCGCGTAGTACTGCTGGGCGGCGTCCTGGTTGCCCTCGTCCTGGGCCATCCACCCGGCCAGGTGGACGAGTTGCGCGGTGGCGGCGAACAGCTCACGGCCGACCGCCTCGGTCCAGGTGCCGTCCAGCCAGAGGGCGACGTCTTCGTGGAGGTAGCGGACCGCGAGGTGGCGCGCGTGTCCGCCGCCCAGCTCGGACGCGGCGTCGCCGAGCGACTTGGACATCTACCGGATCGCGGCGACCTCGCCCCGCCCGACGTTGACCTTGCCGCCGGACCTGACCCGCACCCGACGCAGGACGGCGTCAGGGTCGGGCAGACCCAGGGCCGCGAGCGCGTACGCGCTGGAGGCGGCGACGAAACCCCGGCGATCCACCACGTCCCTCCGGCTCAACTCGATGACGGAATCCACGGTATCGCCAGATGGGCGCTCCGCCTGCCCAGTTGGCTGCCCGTCACCCACTTCCGCCAGATCGAGGCCCAGGACGTCGATGAGGTAGGGCATCCAGTACTTCGGGATGCGCCCGCCGCGCTCCCAACGGGAGACCTGGTCGCGTCCGGGCCCGGTACCGCCCTTGCCTTCGGCTTGGCCCAGTTCCCGGCCGAGCCGGGGTTGTGACCAGCCCTTTCTGCTGCGCGTGGTCCTGATCAGGTCTGCGACCGTCACGGCTTCCCCTGGCACGGCGCCCCCTCGGCCACCCGGCGGTCTGCAACTGGCCGACACCGGCCCACAACTGGCCGACATCTGGCCTACACCCTGGCACCTTCTTCGTCACCGTGCACGACTGTTGACTGAGAGTCAGTCGCCGGAGTCGAGAACAGGATCCGGCACCAGGCGGCTGACCAGGCCGAACACACCCACCCCCCGGGGTGTCCCGGATTCGGACGCGACGCCTCCCAGCCGACCGCGCTTGCGCGATGGCCGGTGCCGCCCCGAGCAACGCCGAAGGGTTCCTCACCGTGGCCGTGCACACCGCAGCGTTCATCTTCACCCGAGATCCCGTCTCCGTTCCCCGCGCCCGCCGCAGAGTCCGCACCCGGGTCGTCAGCTGGGGCATCCGGCTCGACCAGGACTCCCAACTCGCCCTCGACACGATCACCGCCGAGCTGGTGACCAACGCCGTCCGCCACTCCCAGCACCCGCTGCTGACCGTCGGCCTCTACGCCGACCCGGCCCGGGGGCGGGCCTTGGTGGAGGTCTACGACGGCTCTTCCACCATGCCCCGAGCCCGCACCGCCGCCCCCGACGAGGAGGCCGGCCGGGGAATGCTGCTGATCGGGAAGCCGGCGACCAGCCACGGCGCCGAGTGGACTGCGCGGGGCAAGCGGGTCTGGGCCGAGCTGGCCATCCCCACCCAATCCGTGACCCGGCGCCAGATCCTCTCCACATCCCGCCGTGCGGTGCGGGCCGCTCTTCGCGCCCTCCCGCGTCCCGGCAAGCCCCCGGATACCCGTGTGTGCACCCGGGAGTTCTTGGCCTCGCACCACCGCCTAGGCCGACCACCATCCCGCCCGAAGGGAGATGCTCCGATGACCAGCGTGACCACTACCGACGGCGTCCTCGGCCACCGCGGCCTCAAGACCGGCGTGACGTGGTCCACCCCCGGTGCCGCCCACGCCCGCGCCGCACAGATCACCGCCGCCCACCGCGCCCGCCGTGAGGAGATCACCCGCAACCCCCACCTGGATGAGGAGTGGGCACGGGCAGCGGTGCGGGCCCCGACGCTGCTGGCCGCCGTCCAAGCCCTCATCGGCCCCGACGTCGCGGTGCAGAACACCTTCCTGGTCGTGAAGTGGCCCCACCGCACCTTCGAGATCCCCTGGCACCAGGACGGCATCGACGCCCGCGTCGAACTCGACCCCGACCGCGCGGTCTCCGCCTGGCTCGCCGTCAGCGACGCCACCGTGGACAACGGCTGCCTGCACGCCGTCCCCGGCTCCCAGCGCTTCGGCTACCTGCCGTACTCCTCCGAAGCCGAGGCCGGCGCGGAGCGCGGCCGGGCTGACGAGGCCACCGGCTTCACCGCCGACACCACCACCGCCCTGCCACTGCCCGCCGGATCCGCCCTGCTGATGGACAGCCGACTGCTGCACCGTTCCGGCACGAACACCACCTGCGGCGCCCGCGTCGGCCTGAACATCCGCTACGTCGCCCCCGGCGCCATTCGCCGCCGCGACCCCCAGAGCCCCAGCCCGGCCCCGGTCTCCGGGACCGGCTGGTAGCACCACCCAAGGAAACCCAGCCCCATCGAGAGGAGCACAACGGTGAGCATCCTCGAAGACCTCGGCACCAGCAACAAGCTGGTGACCCGGGTGCGCGTCCTGGTCGGGGAGGACGCCGACGCGGCCCGCCGCGCCGACAAGACCCCCATCGCCAAGTCCGACTGCACCTACTACTGCCCCGACGCGGCCACCGCCGAGCGGTGCATCCAGTCCCTGCGCGAGTCCGACGAGCGCCTGCGCAACCGCCCCGAGGAGCTGATGCTCTGGGACTGGCAGTGCACCTACTGGGAGGCCGAGCCCGGCAACCCGAACGGCGGCGGCACCGTCCTGCTCGGCGTCGCCTGGTACGACCGGGCGTTCTTCGACGACCGGCGCGACGCCTGGTTCGGCGCCATGCACCAGCGGATCTACGAGGACCTCGGGATCCCGCTGGAGGACATCACCGTCACCCACTGGCAGCTGATCACCAGCTGACCTGAGCACCACCAGCACACCGGCCGGGCCCCGTGCCGCGGGGCCCGGCCCGCTGCCGGGGTCAGTCCCGGGCCGCCAGCTCGGACACCTGCTCGGCCACCGGCAGCGGCCTGCGGGTGCGCGACCACCCCAGCACCAGCACGGCGCCCGCACTGGCCAACGCCGCGACCGCCAGGCCAGCGCCCAGGAACCCGACCCTCGGATCGGTGGCCGCCAGCGCCGGAACGAACAGCATCGAGACCGTCCCGCAGGTGCGGATGACGGCCAGGTCCACCGTCAACAGCCGCCTACGAGCGGCCGGAGGGAACAGCGCGAAGTGCGTGGACAGCGCGATCTGCAGGAACGGCGACACCGCGCCGGACACCACCGACAGCACCAGCAGCACCGCCAGCGACTCCGCCAGTCCGGTGGCCGCCAGCACCAGCCCGGACACCGCCCACGCCCCGCAGTAGAGCGCTGGCAGCGGACCGGGCAGGCGGACGTTCCCTGCCACCAGGTTGCCCGTCAGCGCTCCCACGCCGGTACCGGCCAGCACCGCCGCGTAGGCGGCGGCCCCGGCGTCCAGGCGGGCGGTCAGCAGGGCGGGCATCGCCAGAGCCACCGCCCCGGCGAAGATCCCCAGCCCGTGGACGGCCAGCACCAGAGCGGTGTCCGGGTGGGTCCGCACCAGCGACCAGGCGCTCGGCCGCACCCCCGCCGCGCTCGCCCCGGGCGCCACCTGGGCAGGCACCGGCCGACGGAGCCGGCCCAGCACCACCAGGGCGAGCGCCGACACGGCGAACGTCGCCGCGTCCGTCCAGAACAGCCCGGCCAGCGGCATCACCGCCAGCAGCAGCCCGGCGGCCCCGGGACCGGCGACGCGGGCGATCCGGCCAGTCAGGTCCATCAGGCCGCTGACCGCCTGGACCTCCTCCCGCTCGACCAGGTCCGGCACCATCGCGCCGAGGTTCGGGTCGAACAGAGCCCCGCCGACCCCCAGCAGGGCGGCCGAGGCGACCAGCCCCACCGTGTCGAACTGCGACCACGCCCACGGCAGCCCCGCCACCAAGACCAGCCGCGCCGCGTCCACGGCGGCCAGCGCCCGCAGGGACGCGAACCGGTCCATGCCCCGGCGCCCGACGGTGCCGAGCACGATGTACGGCACGGACTCCGCGACGGCCACGAGGCCCATCGCGCCGGCGCCCGCGTGCTCCCACGCCATCCACATCACGGCCATCGCGTACAGGCGGTCACCGAACACCGACGCTGTCTGTGCTCCCCACAGCAGGAGCACCGGCCCGCGCCGCAGCAACCGCACGTATCGCATGATCCAACTCCGCCCGGAAGCACGAAGTCCCGGCAGGCAGATGCCACCGGGAACTCCCCACACCCTAGGGCAACTTGAAGATCGCCCGACGCAGGCGCCCCGAGCGCGGCATCCCGCCGCCAGGCACCGCACCCCTCACTCGCGCCCGGCGCCGAACTCCGGCAGGCTGGGCACCGGCCCCCAGGACCGGGCCCTCCCGGAAGGACTTCCGTGCACCCCCTGATCACCGAGCTCGGCCTGGACGGCGACCCGAAGTTGCTCCACGAGCGACGCGGCACGACCTTCTTCAAGGTCGGCGACACCGCCCTGAAGATCACCGACGGCCTGATGGCCGGCCGCGAGGGCGAAGTCCTGGCCGCCCTCGGCGCCGCCCACTACCGGGCCCACGGCCAGCACGCAGGCGGCTCCTGGCTCGCCATGCGCTGGATCGACGGCACCAGCCTCTGGGGCGCGCTGGAACCCGCCCACCGCGGCGGCGACACCCCCGCCGGGCACCGGGCGATCCTCACGGCCGCCGCCAAGGCAGCCGAAGCACTCGCCGAGCTGCACGCCGCCGGCTGGATCCACGGCGACCTCCAGCCCGACCACCTCGTCTTCGAGGACCAGACCGTACGAATCATCGACCTGGCTTGTGCCCAAGGGCCCGTGTCGGTGCCGTTCTACGTCCATCGCGGTGGCCTGGCTCACACCACCGCCCCCGAGACCGCCGCCCTGATCCTCGACACGACCGACCACATCACCACCACACCCGAGGCCGACGTGTGGTCGCTGGCCGCCTCGCTGTTCTGGTCCTGGACCCGCACGCCGCCCACTGACTACCGCGACCCGCAGGGCCGCCGGCCCGAACTGCTGGCCGACACCGCCGCCGGCCGGCAGCACGAACTCGCCACCGTCCGGCCCTGGCCGTTCCCAGCCTTCGAAGACGCACTGTCGGCAGGGCTCGCGACTGGGCCAGTGCGCCGGCCCTCCGCCGGAGCCCTGGCCCAGTTGCTCCGCACCGCGCTCACCGGCCCAGCCCAGACCAGCGCCATGCCCGGCGGCTCCGGCGAGCACTGACCCTGCCTTGCGTTGATCGGCGCGGGCCGACGGGCGGGACCGCTTCGGCTCCGGGCACTGACATCCGGCCGGTGGGCGCGAGGCCCCGGGCCCGGCGGACGCCGGGGCCGGCCGGACCACTCAGGGGTCCTCCGGGCCCGCACCGAGATCCGCCGGGCCCGAGATCCGCCGGACCGGCGGTCAGCCGGCCGGTGGCGCCACCGTGCGATAGGAGCCGACCGCTTCCGAGGGCACCAGACAGGGCAGCAGCCAGTCCCAGAACGACTGCAGGCGGTCGGCCAGCTCCTTCCGGTCGCGCGCGGCGCCGCCCAGCACCTCCAGCCCGCAGGCTGCGGCGATCAGCAGGGACTCCGGCCCCACCCCGCCCGAGCGGTCGCGCAGCTCGCCCGCCCGGCGGGCGCCGGCCAGCAGCTCCCGGACGGCGCCCGCCCAGACCCCTTGGAAGCCCCGGACCCCGGCGACCGGCCCGTCCCCGCCCTGCCAGGCCCCTTCCTCCCGGCCCAGCCGGAACGCCGCCCGGACCACCGGGTCCGACTCCAGCACCGCCACCAGCCAGTAGCCCGCGTCGATCAGTGCCTGCACCGACGAGGATTCCGCCCGCAGCGCGCAGCAGGCGGTCCGCAGCACCCCCTCGGCGTGCTCGACCACCGCCCGCGCCAGCTCCTCCTTCGAGCTGAAGTGGAAGTACAGCGCGCCCTTCGTCACCCCCGCCGCCGCGGCGATGTCCGCGAGCGTCGCGCCCGCGTAGCCGGATCGGTCGAACAGTTCCGCTCCCGCCGCGACCAGACGCCCGCGCGTCCGCTCCGATCTCTCCTGCACCAACCGGCCCTCCACTCCTCACGCCCGCACCTCGCCAGGACCGGCACGGCGGCCCGTGCCGTTCGTCACCCGCTCCGCCGGAGCCACCCCGGTCCGCGCCGGGCCGCCGCCGACCCGTCGGTGGAACACCCGTCCCCCGAGGATCCGCAGTCGGCACCCACCGATCGGTCGAACTCCCGCGCGTCGACGATGCCGTGACTGATGGTCACCAGGTAACCCCTGCGGTGATCTGCCGACGCATCCTTGGCACATTGGTTTGCGGGGACGGCCGGTCCGGCGGGCGGGCAGGCCTGCGCACGCCGCCTCGGCGCCGTGCGGCGCGCATCGTCCGGATGACCCGCCCGCGCCGGAGCCGCCCGGCTTCGTGGGAAACGGGACGAGCGGTTTGTCGGTTCATAAACCGGACGAGCTGTTCGGTTTATGACTGCCGCTTTCGATCCGGCGACACCCGGGCCGGAAGGCCTGCGGTCGGGGCGGGATGTCAGCGGACGGGGGACCCGGCCGGCGTGTGCTCGCCGTCGGCCCGGCCGGCGGCGGCGCGGGCCGCGGCCACCTCGGCGACCACCCGCGCGCCACGGTCGGCGTCCATCTCCAAGGAGGCCAGCACGCCCGGCACCGCCACGCTCGGGAGAACGTGCTGGAAGAGGCCCGCGATCCGCCGTTCCAGGTCCGCACGACCGGAGAGCTTCTGCGACTGGATCTGCACTCCCGCCCAGGCCGCCGTCACCAGCCAGGCCGTATCGGCCGGCACCACATGGGGCAGCAGTTCGCCGCGCTGCCCCGCCGCCGTCAGCAGCGCCTCGAACCTGGCGACCCACCCGGGGACGGCGCCCCCGCCCGGATCCCCGATGCCGTCCTGGCCCAACGACAGCCGGGCGCCCGCGCTCAGCAGCGTGTCACGCGGCATCAGATGCGCCACCACCATGCCGGTGTCGACGAACTCCTGCAGCCTGCAAGCCCGTTCCGGCACGGAATCCGGCGCGAACTGTTCCTCCACCACCCCCTGTGCGAGGTCCCGCTTGGACGCGAAGTGGAAGTAGACCGCCCCGCGGGTGACGCCGGCCCGGGCCACCACCTCGCCGATCGTCGCCGCCTCGTACCCGCATTCGTCGAACACCGATGCCGCCGCCTCCAGAATCAGCCGGCGCGTCCGCACCGCCCGCTCCTGCCGCACCACACGACCACCCCGCCCACCGCACCGATCGAACAAAACCAGACAGCCCGTATCTTAACTTTTCGTTTAACCTCGCACGTCACCCGACCTGCTGATCTGCGGTTCTTCCCGGGACGGCGGAGGCGGCCGTTCTCCACGCTTCGAGATGTCGAG